>NZ_JAKILG010000001.1 GCF_023283765.1 Shewanella profunda
GTTTCGCTCGTGGCTTTTTTACGACGGATATCCCGTAGTCAGTGCTGAGTTTTTCGACAATGGCTTCGAAGAACGCGGCTTTCATGCGGGTATCCTCAAGTTCTGCTTCGAGTGCTTTTATCTTTTGTTCAGGGGTCAGTGTGGTGGGCTCAGTCATTAAATGTCCTCGCATTGATGTAGATGGTGTCCCTTGGGACCAATCCAGTTTTCCATGCTTGCGTAGCCAAACTAACACGGTGGAGCAACCTTGAATACCGTACTTGTCTTGGGCCTGCTTATAGGTTAGCTCGCCTTTTTCCACTTGGTCGACAACGGCCAATTTAAAAGCGAGGGAATAATCACGTTGAGTTCGTTTAATTGTTGAAGTCATTACACTCTCCAAAATGAGTTTGAAAAGTGTCAACGCTATTTAGGACGGGTCAATCATTGGAATTAAGAGGCAAAGTGTGAGCTTTTTCTGCTTTTTATCAATTAGCTGCTAGAATTGCGCGTTGTTTTATTGCCGCAACAAATTGAGCAACATATACAAGCAAATACAAGGAAATAAGTAATGCAAAGCTATCCAATCACTTGGCCAATGGCTCTCCTTACTGGCATGGTTGCCGTGCAACTAGCGGGTTGTAGCGATCCTAAACCTATGGCTTTGGTCGCCACTAGCAATGAGTCATTAGTGCAGTTTGATAATGGAAAAGTGATTCAATTTAGGGAAAAACCGAGTCCGCAATACCGCCATATTCCCTGTGATTTACCCGCAATCGAATCCATTATTGCAAATAATATGGCTGTTGCAGCCATCACCAAAAGTGGTGATGTGATCACTTGGGGAAACAGCTTTACTGGGGGAGATAGTCGTGAAGTGACTGCTCAACTTAAAGATGTGATCCAAATTGTGCCAGTTAAGGATGGTTTTGCCGCGCTGCGTAAGAATGGCACTGTGGTGTATTGGGGTAATGCGGGTAAGCTTAGCCTCGACAAAATCCTACAAAAGCGTATGACAAATATCGTAAAACTCTATGCCAACAATAATGCGATTGCGGCGCTCGATGCTACAGGCAGGGTGTACACTTGGGGTTATGGGCCCGAAGGGGGCAATAGTATGCATGTGCAAGAACAGCTTGTTGATGTAGTCGATATCTTTGCTGAAGGACGTAGTTTTACGGCACTTAAAAAAGACGGCAGTACTGTGATTTGGGGGCAAATTGAAAGTTCAGCCAATATGAAAAAGCTGCTCCCGCAACTCATTGATGTAGTGAGTGTCGAGTATACCCAAGGTACCTATGCTGCCTTGAAAAAGGATGGCAGTGTCGTGACTTGGGGGCATAGTAGTGATGTTTATCCTATTCGCAGTGCGCTACTAGATGTGGCGAGTATCACGACCAATCGCTGTGCTTTTGCCATCTTAAGTCCAGCGGGTGAGGCGCACTTTTGGGGTAATGAAACTAACTGCGGTATCGATTGGCTCAAACAAAGGGGTATTCAAGGCGTGAGCAGTATTGTCAGCGTCGGTACAGGCTTCTTGTTACTGCGTGACAATGCCGTACCGCAAATCATAGTCGACGATACTGACTACGCTTATCTTTACGGTTTTCACTATGCCCAAGATATTCTCAACCAATATTGGCAAGAAGGGAGTCGTATTATCAGCGGACAAGCTTCATTTGTGTTTATTCGACCTGATGGTAAGGTCGTGCCAGTAGGCTATAGAGCTAATCTAGAAAATGTCGAGAAGTTAATAGATCGTATTCCGAGATTAACTTGGTTAGGTGCAGTGGATGATGCTTATGTAGGGATCAGTGAAAAGGGTGAGTGGGTATCTTGGTCGATGAATACCGATATGTTCGCTAAATCTCCTGTAAAGGTTGCCGATTCACTCGTGATTAAACCCCTCGATTTTACGCCTGTTGCCCAATGTGAAACCTCGGAGCTGCGTCAAGCCATTTTGAGTAAGGAAAGACCAAAGCCCGAAGTGAAAATGTGGCTGTTTAGCGAATAGTGTTTACCTATTGCCGTCATGGCGAAGATAGAACGGGATGTTTCCCTGTTATTTACACCGTGATAGTGATTGTTTCTTTTAAATCTCTTTAAGATAGCCAACAGACGCTTACTTGAGTTTGATGGACTTTCATCCGTATAGACGTCTATAATGCTCGCGCTTAGTGTAAGTTGATAGGGTATAAAGAGATTAATGAAGTTTCTCTAGCCCTATGTATCAAATTTTTAGTCAACCTTCTGAGGTGCTTGCGTGCTCAGGCCGCGAGATAATCGGGAAGCCAGTGAAATTCTGGCACTGCCCCCGCAACGGTAAAAGGTGAGAGACTGCCGCATTCCATTCGAAGTTCAAGATGGACTCGATAATAGAATGTGCAAAGGTGAGTCTCACGTTAATCCTTATTCTTAATGGATTAACATAGCTTAAGTCCGGAGACCGGCCCTAAAGGTGTTTTTGAGATTTCGGTGGGCAGATCTCAAAATACGATAGTCACTGTCAGTATTTATGACTGAATGAACGGTATCGTGGCGTCTATGCTCCGTTTTCCTTGCAGGAGTTAAAGGTAAAATGGCAACAAATCCAACAAAAATCGCGCTGCTGATCGGCAGCCTTTGCAGTTTTTCATTTATCGCGCCAGCTATGGCAGCCGATGATACCAGCACAGCTAAAATCGACGAACATCTGGTCGTGATTGGCCGCACTGATAATACGCCACTCAATATTGCTGCCAATGTGAATGTGATTGACGCTGCTGCGATTGAAATGAGCGGCGCAACGAGCTTGACCGAAGTATTGCGGGGTCGCAGCGGTATTCAAATTTCCGATAATAATATCGGTACTAGCTTTGCTATGCGTGGGTTTAGTGCCAGCACTGCCGTTAACAACACGCTGATTTTGCTCGATGGCCGTCGGCTTAACAATATCGATATCGCCGCCCCGAGTCTCAATGCCATTCCCCTTAACCTCGTTGAGCGCATTGAAATTTTGTCCGGTAGTGCGGGTGTGCTCTATGGCGATCAAGCCGTAGGTGGTGTGATTAACATTGTTACTAAGTCCCCTGAAAATACTGGCGGTAGCGTGCAGTTATCGGGCGGTAGTTTTAACACCTATGAAGGTCGCGGTGATTTGTCCGGCGCGATTAATAAGGAGTGGCGTTACTTTTTTACCGGTAGTTACAACCAAGGCGATAATTATCGCCAGCATAATGCCAATGAAACCGGCTCCATTTTAGGGCGTATTCAGTATAAAACCGCCACTGACGCTTTCTTCGTTGAAACCAGCTATTACGATGATGACCGTGAAAATCCGGGTTCACTCACGAAAGAGCAATTTAAACAAAATCCACGTCAGTCAGTAAACTCTCAAGAATATGTCCATGAGATGACCACGGCGGCACGTACGGGGTATCAGCATCAACTTAACCAAAACTGGGCGCTCGCAGCGGATGTAGACTACAGCGATACTTTAGTCTCTTCATTAAACTGGGGCTCGAACAGCCAGAATACGCGTTCGTTGTTGATGTTTAGCCCTAAAGCACTAGCCAATTACAGGATGCGTCAGGGTGAGCTGAATTTAGTGACAGGCTTAGATATTAGCCGAGGTAAGGCCGATTTTGATTCTATGCAACGCAATAATGTGCAGGAAATGCAAAGTGTCTATGTGCAGGCCACTGTGCCATTAAGCCATACCTTAAGCTATGTTGCTGGTGGCCGTTATGCGCGGGTAACCGATGATTTAGTTGATGGCAATGTTTATTCTCAAGGTATTGATTTAGATGAAGATGCTACAGCATTTGAATTAGGTTTAAATTACCGCCCAAGTGTCGAGCACAGGTTATATCTGCGTGGGGAAGATAACTTCCGTTTCGCCAAAGTTGACGAGCAGGCCTATACCTCGCCGGGCGTACTTGGCTTAAAACCCCAAACTGGCCGCTCCTATGAAGCGGGTTGGGATTGGGTGCTGACCGACCAAACTTTGCGAGTGAGTCTATATCGTCTCGATTTAGAAGATGAAATTGTGTATGACTCAAGTGCCACTAAACCCATTGGTGGTGTTTTTAGCGGTGCAAACGTCAATGCCGACGCTTCACGCCGTTACGGCACCAGTGCCGATTGGGATTGGCAAATCACTAAAGCCTTGCAATTAGGGCTTGAATATAACTATATCGATGCTGAATTTACCGATGGATTGAATGATGGTAAAGAGTTGTCTTGGGTGGCTAAACACTCGGGGCGCGGTTATGTCAGTATGGATTTTGCCGATAGTTTCCAAGTCTTTGCCGAGGCGATTTATACGGGTAATCGCTTTATTGAAGGTGATAATGGTAATGAAGGAGATAAGCTGGCGAGCTATGTGCTCGGTAATTTAGCCTTGAACTACAACCGTGACGCTTGGCTTGCTAGCCTACGTATCGATAACCTGTTTGATAAAGACTATGTTAGTGCTGGTTACTATGTTGATGGAGTGTATGATGGCTACTACTCCGGCCGAGGTCGTGATATACGCTTAACCTTGGGTTACCGCTTCTAATTGCTTGCCAAAAAACTTAGCCGCCTTTAAATAAATTTAAAGGCGGCTTTTTATTTTTACGTTAAACTATTTGTTTAGATATTTAGTGTGCTTGATATAGCATCAGATCTGTATAATAATTATCTGTTCTAGCCGAGGATTTTAATGCTCATCTCTTTAGACTAGAATATATAAGTAAATATTACAGTTATGGGACTCACTAAAATAATGAACTGTCTCTATTGACATCCATGAAATTACCAGAACGAACAACATTTAATCTTGAAATGTCAACACGCTCTGGTAATCGAATTATTAATTATTATCTATCATTTAAGCGCTGATTGATTATCTGTATCATCAAATAGATAGTTAAAAACAAGATTAGCGTCTAATGTTTCGATTGTTTCTATCGTAGATTTTTTCATTGTTTTATAGAATGCGACGATACCATGTTTACCTAGGGTGACTTCAGAATTGATTTTCTTGCCAGTGCCCACCTTAGCTCCATCAACATACCAGTCAGCATCAACGTTGCTAGTGAGTGTTACGACTGTAGACTTCAGACCTAGTTTGTCATTGAGCATAGACTCGATTTTATTGTTATATGACGGTTTAAAAGTCATATTAACTTTATAGTGCAGCTCACCATTCATATTCATGCTGGCATCAATAACTTTATATGACAGAAGAACGCTTTTATCACTAAGAAAGGGATCTGAGTTGACAGTGTTTTTAACTGTATACTTTTCAGTGTCTTTTAAACAATCATTTATAGATTGAAATTTAGAACATGTCATTGAACTTTCTAAATCGATGGATTTAATATTCTCAGCACTTGATAATTCAGTTATGATTCGATTTACAATTTTCTTTTTTAACGAAGACAGTTGTTCGATTTTCTGGATGCGTTTGCTGTTGATAATATCGTACTGTTTTAATATGTCCTGATAGTTTTCTTTATTTCTAACTTCATCACTTACAGATTTCTTTTCAAGTGAATCAATATTTTTAACTAAGGTTTCAATTTCTTTAAAATAGTTGTTAGCGTTATTTTCTTTTAAGATTTCATTAGGTAGTGCCAATATAGCTTTGTTGTAGTTCTCTTTCTCATTCTTGATATTTGTAAGTAATAAATCATAATCATATTCATTTCGCTGATGCTCTGATAATCGATTATTTACCGATATTAACAAATTATCAATATCAAATTCTTGTTTGATCTCATCTGCAGCTTGGTTTTCGGTTGTTGTTATCAATTCTATGGCGAACGAGTTACTTACAAAAAAGCACAAAAAAGCAATTGTAAAGTTACTGTATCTCATCTTTCTCTCCGTTAATTTATCTGAAACAGTCAAAACGCTTACTATTTCTGAGCTTTGAGCAAAAAACTATATTCTACGTATAATACTTAAGTTGATTTTTCTTTTCAAATGGATTGTTTTTGTTGATTTTAGTCACACTTGCTCAATTTTTCATATAACTTTAGCGTGTAATTGTGATCTTTTGGGTGTTTTAAACTTGTTTTATTTGATTGTCATATAATATCAATTTAAATGTCAGTCATTTTTAAAGAATTAACATATGTATTTCAGTTGGTTATGTGATATTTCTTGATGTTTTTTAAAGTTTGATTATCAAGGTAGCGTTTAGTTTAGCCGCTTATTTTTTATCAGCTTTGGAGTTGTAGTCATAGCTGTATTTATGTGCAATTCTAGAGGATATCTGCTGTCGGTTAAGTATGGTCGAGTAGGTATTATTGTGAAAATGGTGAGGTGTTATCTAACTTAAGTATTTGCTAATTTTACAGCATTAATGATAAAAAATGTTTTAAAACATGGCATTAAGAAGTGTTTTAGTGTTTTATCATTCGTGTTATCTATACAGTATTAATTTATAGTTATCTTCATTACACTATCTACGACTAAGTGCTGAAATTCTTTGAATGTTGGGTATGATATGGGCCGTAATCGAATCATCTTATTGTTAATAAACAGGTGAAAAGTGTCTTATGACTGATCTTGAGCAACAAGTTTTTACTCAAGTTAGGGCGATCATAGCAAATGAAGAGCAGGTGATTGGCCGAAGAGGGATTTTAATTCCCCTTAAAAAAGCGATCCTTGCCGAAGGCGATATTCGTAATGTGATCGATATTATTTCGAGTGATCCTGCATTGGCGGCACATATGCTAATGCGTAGTCATTCTGCGCAGGCGGCTGTGGTGGCAAATCACAAATCTCGCTCATTGAAAGAAGCGTTGATCCGTTTAGGCCAAGTCAATATTTACCGTTATGCCTTTACTTTCTATCTTAAAGAACGCCTCGATGAGCTGCCGCAGCCCTATAAAAAGCTAGTGCAAGGTTATTGGAAATTAACAGAAAGTATTGCGATTGATGCGGTAGACAGTTTGGTGGATATGGACGCCGTTGAGATTGATCCCGATGAAGTGCAAACCTTAGCGCTCTTTAGTGTCTTCGGCCAAATTATTACGCTCACCGCCTTTGCTTATCTTAATGCCAGTGCTGAGCAATTTTTCCATCTCAGTGTGATTAAGTCATTGATTGATAAACAGCAGCAAACCTTAACCATAGAAGCGTTCGAGGCGTTAGATCTCGATCAAGATCTGCGCCAAGAGTTTATGATTGCCCACAATCTGCGCCAGACCCGTAACCCAAATTCCCCAGGGTTAATCCTGCGCCGTGTCTTGTCTATGCGTGGATTATTGATGAATCCGCTATAACGGCTGGATTCAATAAAGGGTCGCTTGATTCGATTAGTGATGGCTCAATTTAAAGTAAACAGCCTGCATGCAGGCTTTTTTGATCACTTTTTAGGCTTAATTCGTCTTCTGCTGGCGGGATAAACCTTCACTCGCCACCAGTTGTAACCAATTCTGGATCAATGCAGAGTTAGCACTGTGGCGGCGATAGGCACCAAATAGCGGTCGTTTTAAGCCTTCTTGGCCGAGTTTTACCGTGGCGAGACTCAGTCCATGTCCTTCATTGATCGACCAACTTGGAAGTGCGGTTATGCCGTCTTTACAGGCGATGCGCTGCAATAACATCATGGTTAAATCACAGGTTTTTTGCTCGCCCGCCTCTATGCCCGCAGGCTCTAAAAAGTGGCGATAAATATCTAAACGCGCTAACGGCACGGGATAACTGATAATTGGCAAGTGAGCCAATTGCTTAGGGGTGACATAGGCCGCTTTTGCTAAGGGATGATCTTTTGCAACCACTAACTTCACTTCAAAATCAAACAAATGCTGATAGGCGAGTGAATGCCCAGGCACAGGATCTGAGGTTAATACGATATCCAGTTCACCCATTTCTAAGGCATTGAGTGAATCGAACAGGTGACGGCTCGACAGATCTAACTCAGCTCTGGGGTGATCTTGTCTAAATTGCTCCATCACAGGCATTAACCAGCGAAAACAGCTATGGCACTCAATGCCGACTCGCAACTGATTGGTTTCGGTTTCCAGCCCATTCTTCAAATCTGTCTCGGTTTCTAACACCTTAGGCAAAATTTCTTCGGCCAGATGCAGCAGGCGTGCACCTTCTTGGGTGAATGACAGCGGTTTACTCTTACGCACAAAAATGGGTGAGTTAATTCTTTGCTCCAACTCCTTAATTTGATGGGAGAGGGCAGATTGAGTGACAAAACGTTTTTTGGCTGCGCCCGCTAAGCTGCCACTTTCCTTCAGGGCCATTAAGGTTCGCAGGTGTCTTAGTTCGATCATGTTCACTCCAAGTGAATTTCGCTCATGTTGTGCTTGAAATCAATTCTGTTGCTGGGATAGAGACTAACACAATAAACTTCTAGACGTCCAGACGCCCATTGTTATTTATCAAGGCTGAAGTGCTGAAAAGTGCCAAGAGAAAACAAATTTTGTGGGTGCAAGTGCCGAATATGGCTTCTCTCAAATAAAGGAAGATAGAGTATGCAATTAAATAGTCTTGGGTTTCCCCGTATCGGGCGTCGTCGTGAATTGAAATTTGCCTTAGAAAAATACTGGCGTGGTGAGAGCACTCAGGCGCAATTGCGTGAAGTGACGAGTGAACTTCGCCGAACCCATTGGCAGTGGCAAGCTGCTGCTGGTACTGAGCAAGTTCCCGTAGGCGATTTTGCCTTTTATGATCAAGTGCTGACCTTAAGCGCGACTTTAAATGCCATTCCTGAGCGTCATCGTGGTGAAGGGGTAATCGATCTCGATACCTTATTCCGTGTTGCCCGCGGCAGAGCGCCAACGGGTCAAGATGCGCCAGCCTCTGAAATGACTAAGTATTTCAATACTAACTATCACTATCTGGTGCCTGAGCTTAGTCAAAACCAAGTGTTTTCGATTGCCTATGACCAATTTTTCGATGAAGTCAGCGAAGCGCAGTCCTTAGGCTATAAAGCAAAACCTGTGCTACTAGGCCCCGTCAGTTACTTGTACCTTGCTAAAACCGTGGGCCAAGATTTTGATAAGTTAAGCTTATTACCCAATTTATTAACTGCTTATGCTGACATTTTGGCGCGTTTTGCTGCTCAAGGTGTGCAATGGGTACAGCTCGATGAGCCAATACTCGCACTGGAATTGGATAGCGAATGGCAAGCGGCGATCACTGAGGCGTATCAAGCACTCAGTACTGCGAAGGTGAAGATCCTTCTTACCAGTTATTACGGCGGTATCGCTCACCATCAGGCGCTGGTATCGGCCCTGCCAGTTGCGGGGGTGCATGTCGATTTAGTTACAGCGCCGGATCAATTGGCAATCTTTGCTAATGCGCTTGGTCAAGATCAGATTTTGTCGGTGGGAGTGGTCAATGGCCGCAACGTGTGGGCGGCAGAGGTGGATTTGATTGCCGAACGCATAGGCGCGGTTGCCCGTGATCTCGGAGATCGCTTGTGGATTGGTACTTCTTGCTCACTCCTGCACAGCCCTGTGGATTTAGAGGTGGAAGCCACGCTTGAGCCCGCGCTGCGTCAACAACTCGCGTTTGCGAAGCAGAAATTACTCGAACTGGCCAATGTGCGCCAATTGCTACTGGCACCTGAATCGATAGCGGCAAAAGAGATTGTGCAAACTTGTTTGGCGCGCCGCGAGGCGAAAGCGCAGGCCGCCGACAGCCAAGTGATTGCTCGCGTTGCCGCCTTGACATCTGCCGATTATGAGCGCGTCAGTGATTTCAGCGTACGCCAAGCAGTGCAGCAACAGAAGTATCGTTTACCTCTGTTGCCGACCACTACCATTGGCTCCTTCCCACAAACACCGGCAATCCGTGGATTACGTAGTCGCTGGCGCAAGGGCGAGCTGAGTGATGCACAATATACCGAGCAATTACAACAAGTCACCCGCGATACTATCGATCGCCAGTTAAAGTTGGGCATAGATGTGCTAGTACACGGTGAAGCTGAACGTAACGATATGGTGGAATACTTTGGTGAGCAGCTTGCGGGCGTTGGCTTTACCAAAAATGGTTGGGTGCAAAGTTATGGTTCACGCTGTGTTAAGCCGCCGTTGATCTATGGTGATGTTAGTCGTCCAAAGGCGATGACGGTCGATTGGGCCGAGTTTGCCCAAAGTCTCACCGACAAGCCTGTTAAAGGCATGTTGACTGGCCCTGTGACGATTCTGCATTGGTCATTCGCCCGTGAAGATATCGGCCGCGATGTGATTGCGACTCAGCTGGCGTTGGCGATCCGTGACGAAGTGGTGGATTTACAAAATGCGGGCATTGGCATTATTCAAATCGATGAGCCCGCCTTCCGTGAAGGTCTGCCATTGAAACATAGTGAGTGGCAAGCCTACTTAGATTGGGCGGTCAATGCCTTTAAACTCAGCGCTGCTGGGGTGATTGATGAGACTCAAATCCACACCCACATGTGTTACAGCGAGTTTAACGATACGATTGCCGCGATTGCTGCCATGGATGCCGATGTGATTACTATCGAGACTTCGCGTTCACGGATGGAGTTACTCAACGCCTTTGAAGATTTTGAGTATCCCAATGAAATCGGTCCCGGTGTGTACGACATTCACTCGCCAAACACCCCAAGTGTTGAGGCTATGGTGCACTTAATCGAGAAAGCGGCGCAGAAAGTGCCCGTACGTCAGCTGTGGGTCAACCCAGATTGTGGCCTAAAAACCCGTACTTGGGATGAAGTCGAACCCGCCTTGAAAAACATGGTCGATGCGACCCGTGAGCTGCGCCGCCGTTTAGGGTAATTGCCCATCAGTTGATTAATAATGATATCAATATGATAGAAAGCGGATGTTTACGCATCCGCTTTTATTCTTTGGTTATCGGCGAACCATATTCCGCCTGTTTTGAGGCAACGCAAGTATTGTCGCGAGTATGAATCAGCTGAATTGAGTGATTAATTCGGTTAATCATTGGGTATAAGTTATTTGGAGTCATTATTTCGAAAGGGTTGGCTAGGTATTTAGTGGTTTCTTTTTTATTTTAAGTCAACACTTGTGCATGCTAATTAGCTTGTAGTATTAGCTAAGTCTGATGGGAATCTAGTTGGAATGGCGTAATCATTGCTGACTAAAATGTATATGCAAGCAACCCGTGATTAGGTTCAGCATAAAGCTGACACTATAGGGGAAGCCCATTGATGCTTGACCATTTTCGGCACCCTTTACCCATTTTACAATTAGCGGGCAACCGCAGAACAAACTGTTTGGTGCACGCCAGTACAATATGTGGATCATCAATATAATGCTGAATAAGTTCGCGCACAGGCACTGCATATTTGAGCGGTTCCGGTATGCAATTACTCTGCAATTCCGATACGCGCAGCTTACCTCTAGTATCGGCAGGTACTTGCTTTGTAAACCTGCGATGATCGCTGTAAACTACCCTGCCTTTTGACCGTGCATTTATAGCGCGGTATACCATCAGCGTTTGCTCTTGAGCTTATAACGTAAAATGCCATTTTGGGGCACCCAGTCCAATCCATAGTGGATCACGATAGGTTCCCCGAACAATGCAGAAGATGCAAAAATTAGCAAAAATATCATTTAGTCGGTAGCCAATGAATTTAGATAAAACCCCAACACACCAAGGCTTAGGCCGTAATTCAATCGATAGAACGTTTAGCGTGGCGCCTATGTTGGATTGAACGGATTTTAAGCTAGTTGATTGATAAATATTAATAAAATATTTGCGTGGATGCCTATTGGATACCTCACTTTTTTTTGGTTGGTTTTGGATACCTGAAAGCGTAATCTACTGTTTATCAACATTGAGGTGATCTATGGATAGAAAAACTTTAATAATACTGGCGGTGATGTTAACGGTCTGTCCTACTTTTTCGGCCTTTGCCGAAGTCTATAAATGTGCTGATGGAAAGTATCAAGCAGATCCTTGCGATGAAAACAGTCAGCCAGTTGATTTAAGTGGCGTCGGTAGCTTTATTAAAAGCAGTGACAGCATTTCTCAATCAAGCGTGGGTTCAAACGCTACTTCTGATAAGAAAAATGAAATCAGTACCTATATTGAGAAGCAACGTATTGCCCGAGAGATCACTCGGCTTGAGGGTGATCGTAAGCGGGTGATTGCTGCGCGTGACCAGCGCTTACGTAATCTTCGTGAAAGTCGGCAGTATGCGAATAACAACTTAGCCGGTGCAACCTGGCAACAAAGCTTAGCTCAGGAACAAGTCGCTGCAGCGCAAGAGGCCGACACGTTGGTTTCATCTATCGATAGACAAATTGAGCAGCTTAAAAATGAGATAAAATAAAAGGGCCGTTTGGCCCTTTTGTTCATTTGGTTTTAATGCGACCTAGAAAGCGGTTTAAACAACTGGTTTGCTTTGATGTATAGCGCTGACTCTTTCTTTTCTAACTTGTCGAGATAGCCATCATTGCGCGTCTCTTTACGTTTTGACATGCTGATCGCTAACTTACGTGGTCTGCTAATACCCTGTTTCCGCAATGTACTACGGACTATCCACATAGATATTCCAGTTTCTGCTGAAACTTCTTCAATGCTCATGCCTGATAAGTACAGTTCGGATATGCTATTCATTTAATCCCCATCCTATCTAATCGAGCAATCACGGCTTGCTCACGGCCTTGAACAGTTGATAGATCAAACTCAGGGCGCTTACTCAGGATTGTCACTTGTTGCTCAAGCTCGGTAATTCTGGCTTTAAGTTCTGTGTTCTCTGCGATAGCTAGGTTAAGTCTGTCATTCATCTTCATGCTTAACCTGCCTTGGCTTATGCCATACTTCCCATGTTTTAGCCTGAAACATACCAGCAAAAGTCTTGAACGTACCAAGTATAATCAGCTTCCAAAATGCCATGATAATATGAACCAAGAAGCCGAAAGCATTTAAAGAAATAACCGCGAAAATAGTGGGCAAGGTCATCAACACCATTAACGATCTTCTAATGCCGTTATGTTTGATTGTGCCAATATATCTAGGCCTTAAACTTTTTTTATCTTCAGTGAATTCAAACATTAGTCACCATCCTTATTACTATATTTATTTTGAAGTTTGGTAAAATTTTCAAATCCCATTTCTTTAGCTGCTATATCTAATCGTTTCATATAAGCGCAATCTGGATAATCGGCTTTAATCTGCTTTGCTCGGCGCTTACAAAAATTAATTTTATCCATCACTCACCTCCATTAGCCGCTTGGCGATGTTCAGCCGCCAGAAAGTTAAAAGCATCCTTAATATCTTGATAGTCAAAATCACCGCTGACCGTTGTGTGTCGCAAAGCTATTGAAACAAAGTTAACAGGGTCAATTGATTCGATAGCCTTGGCGCTCAGCTCATTTAATGCATTACGCGCTGTTGTTGCGTCATCGTCATCCCATGGCTGTGTGTCATAGCCATAGTTAGCTTTAAGGTGGTAACGTGCCAACTGATAAACGTCATAAACGGTTAGTTCAGCAGTGACGGTGCCACTTAGATAAACATCACGGGGTAATTCAGCAAAGTTCATTACTGCCTTGGCACGGACATGGTTAAGGCATTGTTTTGGAGTGACTTCAAATAATTCCCACAAAGAACATGGGATTGGGTCATCATCCGAATCATCTGCATCAACACTAAGATCAGCCATTGTTTTATTAAAGCGTTCAACATACGCCGCTAGCTGGTCGCGTTCTGCGGTGATTGCTTCGAGCTTTTCACAGGCCGAAACCAGTGCATCTAGCGTTTTGTCGAATAAAGCTGGCAGCTTTTCGGTATTGGCCTCTTTCTTAAGCTGTGCGGCTTTAGCCTGCGCGATGATCATATCTAACGTGAAATCTTCCATATCTAAGCTCATGCTGCCTCCGCGTCTTTGATTTTCATTACTTGCAGAGCGTGAGCGCTGATAAGTTCTGACGCATCAGCCATGGCTTGTGCTTCTTCTAGATATCCGTTAGCGCCAGCATTATCGGATGCTTCAATAAGCACTAATGCTAATTCACTCACTACACTTGCTTTGATTGATTCAAGCTCATCAATCAACAGCCTTGGTGACTCCTTACGCTGGTGCAGCATCATGGCGAAGTTGGCAACATCTTCAAATGTGCCATCGTTACCTTTGCTTAAATGTTCAACCAATGCCGCAGCTAATTGATCGCCTGAGCACAGCGCTTGATCATTCCAACCGCTGCGACCTTTTGATCTGGCATAGGCCATTTTTAGGCGCATAGCATTGGTGAATCTGTCGATGCCGATATCATCGATATGCGTTGATTGTTCCAACTGCATTGCGTTTACTTGGTCTTTCAATTGCTGAATCTCAGTACCTAGCTTTTGTTTAACATCGAGTAGATCGGTGGCAGGAACATAAGCACCAAGACCTTCAACATTGATTTGTCTTGAGCCGTTGCCGTCTAAAAACACTCTGCGTTTAGTTGTCATCACTTACCTTCCTTTGCTAAATCTTCTGCTAATTTTTTCAGGAAATGTTGACAGCTTCCTGAGGTTTCTTTGGGTGCCTTGTACCATTTCCGCAAGGCATCACGGATTACTTTTGATTGCTTCATAAATCCTCACATCACGAGAAAATTCGGGTTGTTTATGTCTTGCTCTGTCACTGCCCATTGAAGCCAGTTTTTCTGAATTTCCCTTATCGCCTTCTTGCCTTTTAAATCGATTTCAACAATGTTGCATTCGAAGGTATCTAATCCATTGATCTGATATTTATTCATCAACTCTTCATTGATTGATGGCTTTGCATAAAAGTCTTGTGCATTACGAATGGTTATAAAAAAGCCCATTTTCATTGGTAATAAAATGGTTAGTTTATGGCTTGCGGCCATGGCTAAAGCTTGTGGTAATTTCATGCTGCCTCCTTCTCCATCGGCGCGAAGAACAGGGCAACTGGGCCATCTTCTGTATCGTGAATACTCAGTAAGAATGATCCGGCTTTGTCGCAAACTGGGTTCCAATCACTGATATCGATGTCGCCATCATCGAAATAACGCTCAATCAGATCTTCATCGGCGTCAGACTCAAACCAAATAACAACAAATTCACCTCCATTTGCTGCAGCCCATGCCTCACATTCTGCTCTTGGAGTACCTTCATCCCATTCAGGCAAATCTGGATGGGTCCAATAGCCTTCATCACGTTCAACTTTTGCTGCTTGTATTGGGTTCATAAAAACTCCTATGCCGCTTCGGCGGTTTGAGTGCAAAGCTCGGGGAGATTTGCGCGGGTGAGGGCTTCGGCAAATTGCGGCGGTACAGAGTTGCCCACTCGGGCGACTTGCTGCTTTTTGGTCGATTTGCCGTTGTAGTTGTTGATGATGTAATCAGGGGTGAAACCTTGGCAGGCGAATAGCTCATGGGGTTCGAGCATGCGCATACCGATATCGATTATTTGATAGGGTTCACCCTTGATCATCACTAGGCCAAAGCGGTCATTGGTGGTGATGGTGTGCAGTGGCTCGTTACATGCCACGCCGTCTTGTTCGTTGCCGTAGTATTTGATGAAGAACGCGCGCACTTCGCCGAGGTGTAAGCCGCCTGCGGTGATCGTGTGTGCTGGTTCGTCCATTGCAAAGCCGATGTTAGTGCCGCGCAATTTAATCATGTGGCTGGTGATCAGCGCGTTGTGATCAACCGTTGTCACTGTCGGCAAAGGGTTGTTTAGGTCATCACCTAGTCCCGTATAGTTACCGCCGTAATGCTTGCAGATATTGGCGGCAGCGAGCACAGGTTGCACCACAGCAAAGTGACCGCCTTTGACTTGGGCGCAGATAGTGCGCAAGGGCTCATTAACTGCCATATTGCGTTGATTGCTGGCGTTAGCGTGCTCGGTAATGAATGGCGCTAATGTTGGTACCACAATCCCATGCGCTTCATGTGCTGCCGTAATGGTATTGAAAGGCTTATCTAAACCTTGACCGCGAAAACCATCACCGCCGTGATTGCAAGTGACAATAAACGGCTCTTTGGCATCAATCACAAAGCGCTGAATACCTTTAGCAATGCGCTTCATGGTGTTTTCAGCCAGTGGCTTTTTACGGCCAAAAATTGATTTGCAGGGCAGTGACCAGTCTATGCATTCGGCGGCTGTGCGCCACGCTAGCAGCTTGCCCGATTTAACCGCTTCGCTATCCGGTGCGCCGTGGGTTGGCTCAGGCCAAACGATTGGCTGACCATCACAACGGGCGATCATGAATAGACGCTTACGGATTGTAGGTGCGCCGTAGTCACAGGCCCGTAGCTCGCGCCACTCGACCTTATAACCCAGCCCGTTAATCAGTTTGGCGGTATCGAGCAAGCCTAAGGTTTCAACGCATTCAGCTAGTGCGGGGTGATCTGCATCTATGCCTGTGCTTAACATGCTGACAAATGCGTTAAAGGTTTCGCCTTTGCGCTCAGGGCAGGGATGCATTGCATCCGTTACCGGGCATTGAATTAACGGCCCCCACGTTTTAAATTCCTCGACATTCTCAAGCATCATCACGCGAGGGCGTACCTTCATCGCCCATCGAACCGTTACCCACGCTAAGCCGCGAATTTCTTTATTGACTGGCTTGCTACCTTTGGCTTTTGAGAAGTGTTTGCAGTCGGGTGAGAACCACGCCAAATCAACTGGTTTACCTGCCGTCGCTTGTACTGGATCGATATCAAATACCGACTCACAATAGTGCAGGGTGTTCGGGTGATTAACTGAGTGCATCGCAATGGCGTCAGGGTCATGATTGATAGCGATATCAATGCTGCGACCGATTGCCCAGCCAATACCAGTGGAAGCACCGCCGCCACCCGCGAAGTTATCTACGATTAAGCCGCGCATGATGTATCTCCATTGATCCTGAGTTTTGATTCGGCGTTGAGTGCGAACTTATCGGCGTCTGCTTGGTTAAAGTCTTGGCAATCTACTGCGTTGCAGGTTCTGACGATGCCCCAGCCGTGATAGTTGTTAGGCTTGTAGGTCACTTCGACTTGTTGCTGATCAAAGTGAATGGACCAGAATGGTGCGTATACGGTGACGACGCCGTTGGTAGTAGTGAACGCTCTCATGCCATCACTCCTATTTCGAGGTAGCGCGCTTCAAACTTTAAAACTCGACATAGATGGCTTATTTCAATTTCCATCTTTTCGGCGATTTGGAACGGACGTAAACCTTCTTCATGCAGCTGGCGACACAGTTCAATATCGTGATTTGAGTGTTTTGCTAACGGGCTGTTTTCACCAACCTTCATGAAATACACACCTAATTGAAGTGCCTTGCCCTTTACTGATGCTTTACTCCTGCCAAGTAGTTCGCCAACTTCAAATGCAGTATTTGTCATTGATAGCGATTTAAGCTTCTTAATTTCATCAAGATGCCATGGCTGCTTTTGCACTAATGTCCGGCCAAAGTTGAGTGATATTTTTCTGTAACACGCCGCTCTTCTTAGTTTTCTTTCTTCAACTCCATAGAGCTGGCAAATCTCTTTCACTGACATTTTCCCTGCATGCTCTAGGGCTTTCTCATAAATAGGATTCGGCTTGAATTGGGTTGCTAAGTTAGTTTTCATGCTGCAACTCCCATAGGTTCACATTTTTCGAGCATGGCAATTAAGTTACTTAGAATGTCGTTATCACTGACATTGTCGAGTCGTAACTTATTAACCTTTTCACACAATACGCGGTGCCTAAGCTCATTGAATTTGTTGGGTTGTTCCTCAAATGCCTTTTGAACTAATTTAAGAACTTCAATCGGCCATACGCTATTAGCTGGCTCAGCTAGCACCTTCGCTATTTGTTCCTCGATATCAATCTGCGCACTGACTTGAGGCGCAATGATTGGCTCGCCTTGTACTGCAGTCTCTGGGCGCGTTTCAATGGTCCCAGTGATGTAAGTTGCGGCTTTTTTCTCGGCTGCGGCTTCAACCATATCGAGCAGCTTTTTACCTTGAGCGCGGAGGCTGTCGCGGTGAATGTAGCTGATAGGACCGCCGCGCCATTCTTTATCAAAAATGGCAATCGCACCTGCGAAGCCGGCGCTGCTGGCTTTTTGTTTGTCATTGGCTGGTATAAACCAATCAGGTAGTTTGAAACCCACACGACCTTTGATGAAACAGATGTGATCTGCCAGTTCTGGCCACCATGTCTCGGACGGCACGCCACGGATTAAGAACGCCAGCTTTGCCCCTTGGTCGCGCTCAGTTTTGGCTTTGTTCATGATGGTGATCATGCCCGTCATGTCGTTGCCATCTTCGTCTTTACATGGGCGTGAGTAAGGTGGGTTGGCAAAGCCTTTGCCGCCGTTTAGGTCTGCCGTCCAATCTTGGGTGAGCGCGTTATCTTCAGCGGTGTAGTAGCGCGCACAGTGGGCGTTATCGCCGTCGGTAAATAGGTCCATGTCGAATGGGCCAAAGACAGCATTAATCCCCCAAAACAAATCTTCGGGTGTGCGCCATTGATCACCGACTTCTTCAAGCAAGTGGGCTTGTTTGGTTTTGAGTTCGCGCAGGTCGCTGGCGTATTGGCTGTTGACGCTCATGCAACTTGCTCCTGTGGGATTGAATCAGTTAACTGATAACTGGCTAATTGGGTTTCTAGCTGTGTTTCGAGCTGTGCGATGCGCGCATTGGCAGCGGCGAGCTTGGCTTGGTGCTTTTCCCAGTCGATTTCTTTGATGGCTTCAACAACGCCCATGGTGTTGTTGAGCGTGGTTTGGGCGCGCATCAGGTTTGATAGCTCGATACGGTTGCGAGCGGCGCAGCGTTCTGGCTCCAAGCCTGTGGTGTAATGCAGCTTTAATGCGGCAATAGTGGGCTCGGATGTAATGCGCGTTAGCGATAGCAGTAAGTCGAGTTTGCGCTCTGACTCACTGCCAGCGAGTAAGTAGAGCATTTCGCGTGGGGCAGCTTTAGTCATGCTGCACCGCCTTCGATAACTACACCCTCGAATGCTGGCGGTTGATAGTTCGCCCATCCAAGCAATTGATAATCACTATTGAAATCAATCTTTTCGTAGTAATTATCAAAGTCTGTGTGTTGGCGATTCATAACCCAACCGACAGAATTGACATACTCACCATCAACATCAACAAGAAGGTCTTCATCACCTATTGGCTCACCATCTTCATCAAGATTCACTGGTCTATTTTGGTATTGCGCTAAATAAACGTGAGTTTTGTTGGTGTGCTGGCTATGAACAGCAATCCAGAACTCTTGCTCTTCACCTACAGGAACTGCTGGAATAGTTTCAGGTGCTTGCCATATTGGTTTAAATGTAGCTAGCTCTAATTCCAGTTTGCGATAATCACAGTATTGAACCAATGCACCGCGCGCATCTACTCGACAAGTGCTAGTGGCTTTAAATCTAATTACGTTTTTCATGCTCTATTCCTTCTTTCGTGAATAACGTGCTTACGCGGCGCTTGATTGTTCTGCGGTGGTTGGTGTGTTGTTTGATGGTTTCGATTTTGCGGGTTGCTGACGGCCGCAGTGATGAACAAACGCAGGTGGTTTGATGCGGTCTGATTCATCGAGTCGCATTGGCATCATCATCACGACGATTTCACGTTGAGCACCCATTACTGCGACAGCTGCAGAGTCAGAACCGAAAAAACAAAGATTGGCACCGGCTAACTGGTTGTGTTTTAGCTTTATTAGACGGCTAAAAAGCTCAGGATTTATGGCGATTTGACTAACAGATTTAGGCTTATTAAGGCGCTCGAATAAGCGACCAGCATTAGGATATTGGGCGTCTATGGGGTTGATAAACTCTAGGTATGTAACCAAATCCCTGACGGCGTGCTCATTGATATCGTCAAAGTCATTTAGCCAATCTTGAATATCATCAATCCCCGTTACCATGGCGATGCCATCGATGATTACTACGTTTTTAGTCGGCATTCTGAGTGACGGAACTTGCTTTCCATTTGCAGCTGATAACAGTGCTTTGCTGATTGGGAAGATGTATTCGCCATCACTAACGCCCTCAGCATCGTGAATGGTGACGAGTGTATGGCCGTCAGTGGCGGTGAGGATTACGCCCTTTTCAGGGTGCGGCTTTACGTGAAAGCCGTTTAGGTAATAACGCACATTTTGCTTGGCTGTAAATGCGGCTAACATGGCTAAATATTTGTTGTTGAATATGATTTTCATGGCTGCTCTCTGCTCTGTTTTTACTGCACTTATGGTTGTGTTACGCGGCTATTTCGCCGTTGTAGACTTGCCAAGAGATAATTTCTTTATTGGTCTTGGGGTTAACCTTGCCCGTGGGTTTGCGGTAACGAACGTGCAGTCCACGGCATTGGTCCTGTTTTTTTTGCTAGCTCAATGTATTGCGCGCAAAGCGAAGGCGTTGAGAGCGAGTGCGACAGCTTTTGTGGCATCATTTTTTCAAACTTGGCCTTTGCCATTTCATCTAGCTTGGCTTGGTACTCCGCAGGGCTGAGTTCCCGACGGTTTGGGTGTGCGCCTTCGTATAGGCTGCACTTTTTAGCCGCTTCTTTTTTAGCTATGGTCATGGACACGCCGTATACGAAAAACATGGTGCTCTCCCGTTTCTTTGCTGCTAATGTTTAGTGCTATGCCACGCGGCTTTGGTTGCTAATCTGGTCTTTTGCTGCGGCGTCTCGTTGTTTGTCGAGGTACGCGGCTAGGTCGTTAACGTTGACCAACCACGGGGCTTTATTGCCTTCGCCGCCGCGAAAGGCGGGGACGGGCAAGCGGCCTGCTTTGGCGTAGTTCGATGCGGTGCGTGGCTCAAGGGCAAAATACTCTTTGCTGATTTGTTCAAGCGGCACGATCACTTTGTTGAACTGGGCCATAAGTAATAATGCGGTGTTCATGCTTGCTCCTTAGGTTGTGCGTTGGTTGGCTTTTCGTTTCTAATCACGGCAAGGTGGCGGCGTTTGGTGGCGCGCCAGCCTTTGATCACCTGTTCTAGTGCCATGCGTTCGCGGGGATAGTCGGCTATCAGTTTTTCGGTTTCAGCGATTTGTTTATCGCAGTGATCACTTAAGGCACTCATATTGGTTGCGCTCATAGCCGTTCCTCTGTTTAACGAGCAATTAGCAGGCAAGTTGATGCACGTTGGTTGGCGCTTGGTCGTTGCGCCATACTGCTACAGTGCCGTACAAGCCTTTATTGGGTTCGTTAAACCGCAGGCTAAAGCTGTTGCCGAGTTCGCCAGTGCGGCCGATGTATTGGCTGTAAAAAGCTGGACTAGGGTGGTTGTAGGCAAGGTGTTTGGTTAGCTCTGCACAGCGCATTTGCACTCGTGGGCAGTCCATTGGATTGGTGTGGCCCTTGGCGAGTGCCATTAGGCAAGCAAAGCGAATGGCGACCAGTAGACGAAACTCTGTGCGCTGTTTTGCGGTGGTTTGAACTTTCGCTAGTATCATTTCCCTGTCCTCTGTAGTGGGTACAGGTATAAAGTTAAGATAACTTGACTTATTGGTCAAGTGGTAAAGTTTAAAAAACTTGACTTATTTTTGATTATTTTTGATTTGGTGATTTTTAGAGCAGAGGGTGTTATAAATAAGATGTTAAAAAATGGAGATTTTTTAGTAAGGATTTAGCTATGCCGATCACATGTCCATCATGCCAGTTTATTCGTGAAGATGATCAACATTTGGATGTTCCTGAATGGAAATGCCCTAATTGCGACATTGTTTATGAGAAATTCATTAAAAATTACAATGATGGTGCTATACCTGCCAGCCCATCAACGATAAAACCTGTCGATCAAAAGCCGCCAGTTGTAAGTTCATCTGAGCCTAAAAAAGATAAACCCAAACCTTCAGATGAACAGGCATCGTCCCAGCCAGCCCCGTATAAGCCTGAATCTACTCGGTCTAAGGCTGGTCAATTTATTGAGCGCCATGATCTTGGGCATTTTGTTACCGCCAAAGGTGGTTTGATTATGCTACTGGTGTTTATCACGGGGTTCTTTGCTGGTAGAGAGTATTTTAAATACGAGGTAAGACAAGCGGTGGTGAGTGCTTTCCCCGGATTAGCAAAACCTGCGGAGCAAAGTTCAATCCCTAGTACTGATGTTAAATTACCTGAGGTTTTTACCAATTCTAAGAAGTTACCTGTTTTTTTAATTGCTAAGGATTATCGGGATTTTGACTCAAAGCTTGGTGGAGATGCTGTGACCATGGACATTCACATCACAAACACTTTTGATAAGGACATCACTGGTTTTAATGGGGTCTTGGTGTTTAAAGATATTATTGGAAATGAAGTTATACGTTTGAATATTAAATTCACTGATGGGATCGCGGCAGGGGGGAGTGTCGTTTGGCAAGGTGAAATGCAATACAATCAATTTATTGATTCAATCCGAGCACTACGCAATGCAGAGCGTGAAAAATTGAAGATCGAGTTGGAATTAAAGAAAGTGGTGTTTGCTGACGGTACTGTTGAAGAGTTTGATTAATCGAAACAAAAACCCGCAAATGCGGGTTTTAATTTCGATCTCTAAAATCTTTGGCCTTTTGTTTATAGCCTCGCATTAGAGAATGACTTTTACAAATGTTATGGGCATCATCTTGAATGACGTCCATCACTAGATATTGGTCAGGGTCTAAATCACCAGAAGTATAAACAAGGTATGAATTACTCGTTTTGCCTGCTAACCATGTTTTATGGCAAGAAACCCCATTCACGTATACGTGAAGGTGGTGAACTTCTGCATCAAACATCGATTCTGGTCTTAAAAATGGGGCATCTTTACCGAGATAGGCTGGTTTTTTTCGCTTATTAGAATCAAAGTAGGCTTCTAAGTCTTTTTTTAATTGAGTGAGCTCAAAACCCATGCGCTTGAGCTCAGCCTCTAGACCTTCCATGAAAGTTACTGTGCTAACCACTCGTAACTACTCCTTAAAAAATTAGTGCCTGCCGTACACTTTGTTGCTAGCGTCAACTGCTGCAAGCCAAAACTCTTTAGATGGAGTGAAGTGTGTATCAGTAATAATTTCAACATCACCAAGTTGCTCGGCATAAAAAGCCGCAACATTACTAATCACTTTATAAAGTTGGCCATATGTAGCCACCACTTTACGCAGTAATAAATAACCTTCTTCACCATGTTCTGTACGTACTTTTTCGCCAGTTTTAGCAAAAAAGCTTTTCATTAAGCCACTATAACCTTTAAGTGTAGACTCTAGGTTTAACAGGTTTTGATATTCTTCTGCTTCAATAGCTTGATCACCATTACATATATCATAATGGTATTGTTTAAAATCTAGCAGTATCTTACTTAGCTCGTGAATACGACATTCTAATATTTTATATGGCGAATTTTTGTGGCAATTTTCAGCTGCAACGCTGGTATTTGATAGCATACTGGCCTCTACATTAGCTGTAGTTGCACCAAATGCACTTGCAATGATGGTGGCGATTAGCATAGCAGATCCCCCCTTCATAATGACTACTCCGTATTTATTATAGCAGCTTAGACGCAAAAGGCCTGTTACGTAGTGTAAACAGACCACTTTCTAAGGCCGCGACATTATCCATTTCCCTGACTAAAATACAAGCGATTTAGACAATTTCTATCAAAACACCTGTATCGTATAATTCACTCTACACGAGAAATCACAAATTACAAATAGATAACAAAGGATATTTTGATATGGATAGCAGATTGTAAATGTTTGAAATACTGTGTTTATATACAGATTAGATCAATACTGAGTACCAAAACACTTTGCCGATGATCTTGATGTGTTTTAGCTGATCATGGCTGATATGTTCATCTGGCCATTCGTCAGTATTGTAACTGCGTAGGCGCATGCCTCCACCTGGTAACTTGTAGAGCATTTTTACGCGCAACATGCCATCGTGATCAATAGCATACATTTTACCGTCGATAATATTGGTTTGTGAGGTGTCAACCCCCACGGTTGATCCGTGGGGTAATACCGGTTCCATACTGTTGCCGTTAACTTTAACACATCGAGCCTCTGATACGCTTACTCCTTGGCGCCTAAGTGTGGATTTGGAAAAACGGAGTTTAGGGCCGTAGTATTCGCGGATGTCTGCTATTCCTGATCCCGCTGCTAGCTCTACTTCCATATAGAACGGTATCTCCACTTCGTCATCACCGAGCGGGCTATTTCTATCCCACGTTTCAAAACCGCCCAACCATTCAGCGTTTGATTCTGGATTACTTTGTTTTTCTTCACCATACAAAAGGTATTCGGAAGCGCAATTAAGCGATTTAGCCAATGCATAAAGGTTTTCGCCCTTGGGTGAGGTTGCACCTGCTTCCCAAAGCGAAATAGTGGCTTTTGTTACGCCAATCATTTTTCCAAGCGCTGGTTGCGTTAATCCAAGCGCTTTGCGTCTTTCTTTGATTCGTTCATTCATCATAGTAAAGCCATCTTAACTTGATTGTGGTCAAGTTACCTTTTCTTTTGTTGACAAAATGGTATAGTTTTCTTAACCTTTCAAAAGATCACTTTTCGGAGTTAATTGATGAAAACAAAAGATGCAATAAAGCACTTTGGTAACAAAGCAAAACTCGCGAAGGCACTGAACATTTCAAAGTCGGCAATTACGCAATGGCCTGATGACGTTCCAGCGCTTCGCGCTTTTCAAATTGAGCGTTTAACGGGTGGTCAACTGAAGGCGACTGCGTTGCAGTTAGCCAATCCAGAGCAGGCCGCTTAACTTATTTTACATTAGCAGAGAGAGGGTATTTAGCATGAAAACCAATTCACGTATGAATGTTAGTCGTTTGAATCTATTAATGAAGTCTATTCACCGTGTGTTAGAACTGCCGAAAATGAATCGTTTAGCGCTAGCGATGGATGTAGTCGCAGCGGTTGATCGCCTGGGGTTGGCTGAGGTGTTGGCGGCTGAGGGGATTACGTTTGCACGCACTGATGATGTGCATAACAACGCACGGGTGAATGCGCAAAAGCTGTTTCGCTGGCTTGGGCAATATGAAGGGCAACATCCGCAAACAGATCAGTTGTTTTATATCGAACAGGCGTTAGTGTCTGCGCTGCCTGAGCATTTACGGGTGCAGTATCTGAATGATGTTTTTGGTTGCACTGGGGTGACTGTGATTGCTGATCGCTTAAGTGATGGCCATGTGTTGCATGTGTCCGATATGGCCGCACAACTGACTAAAGAGAACGCCGAGGCGCAAGTGGCGGTGATTCATTTGGCTAATTCACCCAGCCATGATGATTTAATTAATGCTCACCGTGAGCTACGTGAGTCGGCGGCAACGACCCAAGGCAGTATTGCGGCGCTTGAGTTGGCCCATCCTTTTTTGGCGCGTTCTGGTTGCGATAAATCCCCCACTGTTGCGCTACGTAAAAATGAGCGGGGGCCAGATGGCAGATAACGTGGATGATGCGAATAAGCTGGCCGATTTGCAGTTGCAAGTGGCGATGGCGGGGCGAGAACGTCCTGTGATTAGGCCGTTTATGGGGTGTTGTTATTGGTGTCGCGATCCAGTTGCCGCGCCAAAGGTGTTTTGTGATGCCGATTGCCGTGATGATTTTGAACGTGATGCGGCGTTAAAAGGGAGAGTGAAACGATGAGTTATGCAGATGAGGTTTTGGTTAAGGTTGCATTAAATCAGTTAAGTGATAAGTGCGCGAGTGATAAAGCCGCTATTCCTAATGTGGGTGCTAAACCAAAGTTCCCGAATTGGAATGCGTTAAATCAGTTAACTGATAAGTGCGCTCATATTGAGCACACACCAGAGGAAGATGCTGAGTTTGAACGCATTGAGCGTAACCAAGCTATTGCATTGATGGCTAACGTGATCCGCACTGCGCCAACCACGAGCGCGGAGGGTATTGCAACAAGGATGTTTGAGGCGGGTTATCGGTTTGATAGTTCGAAGGTTGAAGTTTAAGAAAGCCCGCTAAAGTTTGGCGACTGAGTGCGGGCTTAATACCTAAAGAGAGGCGATTACATGTTACGCATACATGGGAATTTCGTCAATTTTATGCTGGCTATCACTTGGTTTGGTGGTGCGCTATGAGCATGGAATTGATGGTTAAAGCGATGAAGGCCAAAGTGGGTAATCCACTGCGTAAGCTGGTGTTGATTAAGCTTGCTGATAACGCGAATGATCAGGGCGAGTGCTGGCCGAGTTATAAAGCCATTGCTGATCAGTGTGAGATCACTCGGCGCAGTGTGATGGCTCATGTAAAAAAGCTTGAGGAAGATGGATTTTTACGCCGTGAGTATCGGGCTGGCGAGAAGGGTAATTCGACTAATATTTTCCATATTAATTTCAGTTTTCCACCGCTAAAAACAGTGAGTGAATTAAGTTCATCGGGTGAACCAGATTCACTACCCCCTAGTGAACCAAATTCACTAGCTAGTGAATCATATTCACCACCCCTAGTGAACCAGATTCACCCAGAATCTATCAATCTTGAATCTATCAATGATCCTTTAAAAGACTCTTGTCCAGTCATTAGCACTAAATCAGTTTTCAATGCGTTTTTCAAAGCATATCCAGCGCATCGCAAAGGCGGTTCGGATGCTGCTGCGTGGAAGGCGTGGAAGGCCGAAAAGCTGACCGATGATGATTGCGTGTTAGCGGTGTCGTGGCTTAAGAACGCTGCGGCTGTTGAACCGAGTTGGGGTTTTAGTGCTAACGGCCAGTTTGTTATTGGGATCACTCGGTTTATCCGCGAACGCCATTGGTTAACGCCGTTGCCGAAGGCTGGGCACAACTCGCATTTGGATATTGCGGTTTATCAGGAGTCGGCTGGGCGGTTTGAGTCGGTTGGTAGCGAGTTTAATACGGAGCTATGACGATGATAGATATGAGCCAAGAGGTTGACAAATTATTGAAACGCCTAGGTTGTCCTGAGCATATCAAGCCTGATTCGCCTGAGGTTTATCGGCATAAGTTTCGTGAGTTGCAGCACCGTGATGAGGTGATTAAGTCGAATGAGCATCGTAGTCGTTTGAATAACGCTTTGTTTGGTAAAAGTGGCTTGAATGCGCATTTTTTAAGTTGTTCGTTTGAAAATTATCAGGTTGAACGGGCAGATCAGCGCAAGGCGTTGGAGGTTGCTAAGCGATTTGTTGAGAAGTTTGTTGAGTTGTCGGCTGTTGGTAAGGGTTTTTTGTTTATCGGTACGCCTGGCACTGGCAAAAACCATTTAGCTGCTGCGATCGCAAACGCATTGATGGCAAGACATCACTCGGTGGTGTTGTTGAGTGTGATGGATTTATTTGCGCGGGTGCGTGATAGCTATAACGACCGTTCGCTGAGTGAAGAACGCTTGATCGCCGAGTTTATGCGCCCTGAGTTGTTAATTATCGATGAGATTGGCCTGCAGCGCGGCAGTGTTGACGAAATGCTGTGGTTAACACGGATTATCGATAAGCGGCTTTATGGGCATAAGTCCACGGGTTTTATCACTAATTTAGATACTGCTGAGTTGCAAAAGGTGCTGGGTGAGCGGGCCTACGAGCGTTTACTTGATGCGGCTACGGTGGCGGTGACGTTCAACTGGCCCAGTTACCGTGGTAAGCGGGGGTGAGCATGGCGGCACTTAAGCAATTACCCGATGATGCGCCCGATTTTTATTCGGCTTTGGTGAGTGATGCAGCGGCGCGGCCTGTTGTGCAAGAGGCGGTTAATGATGTTGTTTTTGATGATGTTGCTGAGCAAGTGCGGCTTGAGGTTGAGCGCATTAAGGCTGAGGTGGGCTTTGCTGACACGCTGGTTAAGCGGGTTTATCCGCTAATGTGGCATTGCCGCGGTGGTGAGAGTGATTTGCGGTTTGTGCAGCGTTGTATGCGTGTTATCCCTGATCCGTTAAAGCATGACGTTTCGATGACGTATGAGTCGTTATTTGGGATGGGTGGTCGCAAGGGCCGCTTGTTTGCTAACCATTATTTGCATGGGTTAGCGAGTCAGTTTAGAGGAGTTCCCCATGGAAAATAATTTAACTCAACCGGCTAAGCCGTTAACTCAGCGTGAGCGCCTAGCAAAGATTATCACCGGATCACGTTATTGGACGCTGTTTGAGATCCAACAGGAGTGTTTAACCCGCTTTGGTTCATACGATAGCGAAACAGCGTTAAGTGCGCGCTTTAGGGATATGCCTTTGGATAAGCGCTGTAAGCGTATTCGCTATGGCACTAAACACACCTTTGAATATCGGTTGGAGGCTTAGGCAATGGCTAACGCGAGTGGTGTTGAAGTTGGCAAGCTGAAAGATGCGCCTATGCGACGCTGGCTGCGTGGCGGAGTGACGCGGGATTATCGGGATCCTGAATATCCGCAGTTGCGTTTGCGGGCGACTGCGGACCGTAAAAAGGCCTCGTTATTTTTGGTGGTTAATGAGGGCGGTAAGACGGTTTGGCAAAAGCAAGGTGTGTGGCCAAGCATGTGTATTAAGACGTTTTTAGAGCAGTTGCCTGTGGTGATGGCTAAGCGTAGTGCGGGCGCTGAGGTGTTGCGCGGTGAGTTTGTGACTGTGGTTGATCTGCTTAAGTGGTTTTTGGCGCATATCGAGGGCAATCGTTCGTTTAGCCCAAGTTGGCGGGCGAATTGTAAATCAGTGGTGAGTAAGCATTTGTTGGGGATGTTTGCTGATTTTCCGCTGGCTGATCTTTCGTTTGTAGCGGTCGATACCCGCTTGGTTAAGCCGATGTTGGCTGAGGGTTATTCGACTAACTATATCAAAAGTGCGGTGAAGATTTTTAAGCGGGCGATAAGTGCGGCGGCTGATTTGCGGTTGGTGGAGGTTAATGCGTTGGCGGGGTATCGGGTGGAAATGAGTTTGAAGATGGACCCGTGTGTTGGAACGCAGTTGATGGAGTCGGACTTAGGGCCGTTGTTTACTGCGCTGCGTGATGCGATTTGGCCTGTGGCGATGTTGTTTATGTTGATGCTGATGTTTGGTACCCGCATTAACGAGACTCGTTTGGCACGGTGGGAACATTTTGCGGGGGATTGGTGGTTAATTCCTGCATCGAATGCGAAGAACCGCCAAGAGCATAGGTTGCCATTGACTCCAACGGCTAAGGCGTTGTTGACGCATTACTTGCAGTGGCAGGTTAAGCATGTGGGTAAGCGGGCGTTTTTATTCCCTGGGGAAGATGGGGCGATTAGTATTCGCACGGCGCAGTATTGGAGTGTTGATATTCGCTTTAAAGCGTTTACTTCTCATGCTCTGAGAAAGCTTTGCCGCACCATTATTGCGGATATGGGGGTAGATACCATGGTCGGCGAGCGGCTGCTTAATCATGCCTTGCCTGTGCTTTTGCGTACCTATGTTCACTCGACCTTGGATAAGGGCATGTTGAGTGCACTCGATGCTTATCATGCTCATTTAATTTTGCGCGGTTTTAACGAGGTTGCGCCCGAGATAATCCCTAGATCGTCTGTAGATCATCAGCATGACAAAACCAAGATGGCTAGCGGGTGGCTGTGATGATCGTTGCATCAACCCCTATGGAGTATGCAATGACTCAAATTAAGGTGAATTTATGAGCAATCGGTCAGCAATAATTCTAAAAACTGGGCGCTGTATACGCGGGTTTAGTCAGCATGAAGTGGCCGAAATTTACGGGGTTGATCGTCGGACTTATCAACGCTGGGAAAGCGGTAAGTGCAATGTCCCTTCTAATGATTTTCTTGCCATCTTAGATGATGTTTTTCACTTATCGATTGAGCAGATCACGGGGGTGGCGAATGAGGCAGTCTAATTTATGGGTGACTTTGCAAGGCGTTAACAGTGATGACTTGGTCAACATGAAGGCATTGCGTGCAGGCCTTAACACCTGGGGGAGATATTGGGCCTTCCAAGAACTAGGCCGCAACTATGGTAACCGCAGCGCCTGCGATAAGTTGGACGATCCTGTATCGCGCGGTGGTGCGGTGGTGCATGAGTTGAATGTACCTAAGCATGTTGCTCAATACGACATGGTGATTGATCGCCTATCAATCAACTGCAAGCGCGCTATCCGTGCCCATTATGTATGTAAAGGCCAATGGGCCTTGATGGGCTTTGATAGTAAGAAGTCTTATATCTACTGGCTCAGACGAGCCGAAATGCAATTAGTTAAGTGAGGTGAGTGATGGATCAATTCTTTTTGTTTGGTGATTTAGAAACGGGTGGACTTAACGGTCGCTTAGATAATGGTCAGTTGGGTATGGAGTATTACCCTATCTTTGAGGTGGCTTTCATTGTGACTGATAGTGAGTTAAATCAAGTGGGTGAAGCACTGCACATCGTTATACATCAAGACGATGAGAGTATTGCAAGGTCACACGAGTGGGCCATAGATGTGCATACCAAGAGTGGATTGTTAGCTGCTGTTCGTGCCTCATTAGTATCTTTGTCACAAGCTGAACAGATGGTTATAGAACACCTCAAAGCACTTGGAATACCCAAGCATGACCGTAAATCTAAGACTGGCGTGGTGTTTGCTGGTAACTCAATCATGTTTGACCGTTCGTTTATTATGTGTCAGATGTCTGAGTTACATGAGTACATGCATTACAGACAGCTAGACATATCTGCACTAGGGCTAGCAGCCAGAGCTTGGGCGCCTGAGGTTGAGCGTAATGCGATTAAGGCTAAGCTGTATCAGCATGAAGCCTTAGCCGATATTCGGGAGTCGATAGCGGAACTCAAGTACTATCGCGATAAGTTGTTTGCTTGTAAACCTTCCGCCTCTTCGAGCGGTTGGCTGTGACTCATCCCAAGTGAGAACGATTACCATCTCGGCTAGATGCGACTTGTTATCATCGCGGGTCCTTCCGGCCGCCTTCACTGCGGGGGCGGTGACGCTCAGTGCTTCACTACATATGAAAATTTTAGGTGGTTGAGTTGTTGTTTTATAGGGTAGTGGTTTTAAGTTCTGAATCTTTAAATCTAAACAAGTGGTTAACAGTTTGATTTTAATTATCTTTTTATGTTTATGGTTGTTGCCAATTTTTAGCAATTAGTGGAATGGATAAATAACAACTTAGTCAGATCTTTTTTGATCGTTCGATCATTCAATCAAAAAACTCGCGCGGTTTTTCCATAAACCATTTTGCCAACGCTGGGAAAATGGTGTTGTCTGTGCGTACCAAATCAGTTAAGTGATAAGTAATTTAAAATATTCAACTTACTAAAATCTAAAATCAGTTAAGTGATAAGTAAATCAAAAAAACACTGTGAACGAGTTTTCACATATCACACCTTTACAAATTTGGGAACGGCACATTTGCCGCTTTATGCGGCAGATCTGCCGCTTTCAAGCCCATTAAAATCGGGTAGATTTATATACGCTTGCTAAAGCTTCGTTTCTGGTTCGCACTCTCTCCCGCTCAAGGCTCCATCGTGGAGCCTTTTTATTTGGTGCTTTTATGGCTCGTGTTTCGCTGCGCAAAAAAGTTTACATCGCTGGCCCTATGACTGGGTTGATTGATTGCAACCGCCCTGAGTTTCATTTGGCTGCCGATGTAATGCGCGAGATTGGTCATATCGTACTTAACCCGGCAACCCTACCGGACGGATTAACCGAACCCGAGTACATGGCAATTTGTTTGCCGATGTTGATGTGCTGCGATCGGATTTATCTGCTCGATAACTGGGCGAGTTCAAAAGGCGCAAAAGCGGAATATGCGTTAGCAACCAAACTGGGCTTGGAGATTGTTTTTCAAGATGGGGTGGATCATGAAATAACGCTAATCGGTTTGCGGGGTGATCAATAACCGCCGCCTGATTTCTCACAGGTGTAACCGCAAAAGAGAGTTCGCCTTGCTCTAAGCAAAAGCAACGCAGTCAGCGAAAGGTGGCCGATCTTGAAAAGATAACGGCATGACGTAGTTCGGGTTCGCGCCCCGTTAATGCATCTGTAGCGTACTAATACTTACCTAACTTACTTACTCAATTACCTACTTAGGAACTCACTATGTTTACACTCAAATTTTATAAAGTGCCTTTTGATGATGGTGCAGAATCTTCTGCTGTTGTTTCTGCAAAGTCATATGAAAAATATAAGCGTAGTAACGGCACTACAGAAATCATCGTACATGATTCAGCAGTTCAAAATCTTGGAGTTTGTTACAACGTATCAAACGAAGAACAGCATTATCAAACTTGCTATGTTGAAAACATTGCAGGAAAAACAATAGATACAGTTAATTCCTTAACATTTGCCAACCCAATCTAAATATTAGCCAACCCCCGCTGAACAAAAGCGGTCGCTGCAATGGTGGCCGTGGTGGGTCTGTGTTGCCGTGGTTTAGACATGCTCACCGCCACGGACGTTGAAAGACACTAAAAACATCAGCTGTTAGAGGCGGCTTACCTCACCGTTGATCTAACCGTTGGCCGCGCTAAGGCTAACCAATATCTTAAGGAGTAGCCCATGTCATTAAAGCAAAAGCTCATGGCACTGGGGCTGTCCTCCGCTGTTGCATTGGCAGGGGCGAATTTAATTGCCCCAGCCGAAGCCCCAAACGGTGAGCCGATTTTGCACACCTATCTTGATCCGGTGCAAATCCTCACCGCTTGCTTTGGGCACACAGGCCCCGAGCTTGAACTCAACCAGTTTTTTAGCGACCAGCAATGCATTGAAATGTTCGCCGAGGATTTAGGCAAAGCGGATCGCCAGCTGCGCCGCCTTACTTATCCGGTGCAGTTAACCGAAGGTGAGCACGCGGCGTACATCAGTCTCATTTACAACTTTGGCGCGGGTAACTTTCAATCCTCCACTTTGCTAAAGCTATTAAAGCGTGGCGAACGGGTAGCGGCTTGTCGTCAACTCACCGAAGCCTGCGGCAAACATGGCTGCAATGGTTTCGTTTATGCCAATAACGTCAAATTGTCTGGTTTAGAAGTACGGCGCCAAAAAGAACAGGCGATATGCCTTAAGGATCTCTATGTTCCAAAAACTCATTAACGCCACTGGCACCTTGCACTTGTACATTATCGGCGCGCTGATACTGGTGATTGCATTACTCGGTATTAGCCTCACCGCCACCAAAACCGACCTAGCCCTAAAAAATGCACAGCTAGAGTCTGCCGCTATCAACCAGCGCATGTTGCAGGATGACCTAACGACCATTACCGACGAATTACAAGCACAAGCCATTGAACGTGACCGACTCGCAAAGGATTACGCCTTTGCCTTAGCACTCAATCAACAAGCCGCCAAAGCCAAGGCCGAGATTGATCGCCAGCTTGCCGATCAGCGAGAAGCAATTAAAAAACTAAGGACCTCAGCCAATGAACAAACCCGAAGTTGGGCTAATACTGCTGTGCCTGATGATGTTAAGCGGCTGCTCAAGCACGCCGCCTATTGCGCGCACCGTAGTCACCAAGCAGACCCAATATGTGTTACCGCCGCAATCATTAATGAGCCAGTGCCTGCCAGCCGAATGTAGCTCAGACGCTAATGCCGATCTGCCCGATTGCATCATTCAACTCTTAGCAGTGATCAGCAAATGCGATACCGATTGGCAAAACCTCGAAACATGGCGTGAGACCAAATCCAATGAACTCAACTGAATCAATCCGCGAAGTTGGCACGCAAAAAATGCTCGCCGCTGCGTCTTATAGTGCATCCGCTACAACCGCAGCCGGAGGAGTGTTTACAGTGAATAATTTAGCGCTGTGGATAGGGATATTTTTAACAGTGCTCACATTCCTTGTTAACTGGATATATCAAGCGTTTAAAGACAGGCGCGACGCGGAGCGGCATGAGTTGCAAACACAAGTGCTAAAGGCACAGTTAAAACAGGTAGAACAACGCAATGGCCCGCATTCAACCCCAAGAGACAGCGCCTGTTCTGCTGAATAAAACCGACCTGTGCAAAAGTCTCGGCATCAGTACCCAAGCGTTTGATAAATGGGATGTGCCCGTTCACAGCAAAAAAGGCCGTGAATGCCTATACACCATGTCAGATGTGGTCGCTAATCGCGTGGCTAACGAGCGTAAAAAACACCTCAGCAAACCCGATGAGGATGATCCAGAAAAGCCAGATCTCGACTATGAGCGCTGGCGCTTAACCAAAGCTCAAGCAGACGGGCAAGAACTTAAAAACGAAAAAGAGCGCCAAGAAGTCGTTGAAGTCGGCTTTTGTACCTTTGTGCTCAATCGAATCTCTGCCCAAATCGCCCCAGTGTTGGATCAAACCCACATTCGGATGAAGCGCAAATACCCCGACATTCCAGAACGCTATATCGACGCCTTTAGAGCGGAGGTGATTAAAAGTCAAAACACCGTAGCCGAACTGGCAGCGGGTATCGAGGATCTACTACATGAGTATATCGGCAGCACAGATTAAAAATCTGAAAGCTGCCGTGGCTGCTGGGCTGCGTGGATTTTATCGCCCGCCCATGCTTACTTGCTCAGAATACGCCGACGAACATTTTTACATGTCGTCGGAGTCCAGTTATACCGAAGGCAAGTGGGAAAGTTTACCGTTTCAAATTGGCATTCTTAATGCCATGGGTAACGACCAAATCAGCACGCTTAACTTAATGAAGTCGGCGCGGGTCGGTTACACCAAAATGCTGATGGCTAACTCGGCTTACAAGATTGAGCACAAAAAGCGCAACGTGCTCATCTACCAGCCGCGTGATGCACAAGCCAAAACCTTTATGAAAAAGCACGTTGAAACGGCGATCCGCGATATCCCCGTTTGGCGTGCGCTTGCCCCTTGGATGGGGCGCAAACATAAATACAGCACGCTTGAAGATAAAATCTTCACCAACGGCAAAACGCTAATGGTGCGCGGTGGTACCGCTGCGGCTAACTACCGTGAGATCTCCACCGATGATGTTATCTATGACGAGCTAGCGGGTTTTGACGAATCCATCGAGCACGAAGGTAACGCCACCTCATTAGGTGATACCCGTATCGAACTGTCGATGTTCCCCAAGTCCATTAGGGGATCAACGCCTAAAGTGCTCGGCACATGCCAGATCGAAAAGGCCTGCAGTGAATCACCGCACTTTTTTAAATTCAATTTACCGTGCCCACACTGTGGCGAACTGCAATCGCTTAAATGGGGTGGGGCCGAAGAACCCTTCGGCATTAAGTGGCGCAAGAATGAGAAGGGCGAGCACGACCCAAGCACCGCATATTACCTGTGCGAGCACTGCGGTTGCTGCATTGAAAACAATCAGCTCGACGATATGGAGTTGCACCCAAGCGCGATTTGGATATGTGAAAACACCGGCATCCGCACCCGCGATTTTATTGATTTTTACGATGCCGAAGGCAATGACATAAGCACACCGTCAAGCATCTCGATTCACATTTGGTCGGCGTATAACTCGCTCAACAGCTGGGCGAAACTGGTTACTGAGTTCTTTAAAGCCAAAGGCGATAAAGAAAAGCTGCAAACCTTTGTCAACACCAAGCTGGGATTGCCGTGGGATAACGACACAGGCGATCGGGTAGAGTGGGAAGATTTAAAACGCCGCTGCGAAATGTACCCCAGTGGCAAAGTGCCCAACTGGGTGGTGTATCTCACCTGCGGTATCGATACCCAAGACGACCGTTATGAGGGCCGCATTTGGGGATGGGGCGCGGGTAAAGAGGCCGCGCTAATCGACCGCTTTATTTTATATGGTGAACCTGCAAGCCAAGTCTTAACAGACAAAGTGGCCGAGCGTATCGCAAAAAGCTATAGCCGTGCCGATGGGGTGATCCTCAATATCGGTATTACCTGTTGGGACTCAGGCGGTAACTACACCGATGAAGTCTACAGCATGAGTAAAAAGCTTGGCGTCATGCGGGTAATCCCGATCAAAGGCGCCAACGTCTACGGCAAGCCGATCGCCAACTTCCCGCGTAAGCGCACCGCCAAGGGCGTGTACTTAACCGAAGTCGGTACCGACAACGCCAAAGAGTTGATCATGGCGATGTTACGCATCTCCCCTGATGTGGATGTGCGTAAACCTGGTGCAATTCACTTCCCGCTTAACGAAGCGGTTTGTGACGATATAGAACTGCAACAGCTTACTGCCGAACGCAAAATTCCTAAGCGGGTAGATGGCCGCATTGTCTACCGCTGGGATGCGGGGAATCGCCGCAACGAGGCACTGGACTGTTTCGTCTACGCTTTGGCCGCGTTGTATATCGCCATTGAAAAATTTGGCATCAACCTCGACAAGCTTACAAAAGTCACCCCGATCGCCACATCAAGCGAGCAACCAAAAGACCCTAAACCTAAAGCCGCAAAACAGGCCAATGCGAATGCGGCTTACCTAAACGGTGGCGGTGGTGGCAGTTCTGGCGGTTGGCTGTAGTTAATACCATAAAGCCAAGGATAAAAGCATGACCAAAACCCAATGCCAACAGATGATCGATACGTACTTTCAGGCCGAGCTTGATGTGTTGGCAGGTAAGCAAACCACGATCAACGGCAAGACGATGACCACAGAAGATCTAGGCGAAATCCGCGCAGGTCGCCTTGAATGGGAACGCCGCTTATCAGCCTATAGCCGCCCACAAGGCGGGGTAAAACTCGCGAGATTTGGCTAATGAAAAATGTAATTGATACACGCAATCCACCATCGCCTCCAGTGCCGCCGCCATCCAGAGAAATTAACTATGGTGAAGATGTAAAAGACCTTATTTATATCTTTGCTGTTTATCTGGCGGCTTTGATCGTTATTCCTTTACAAATTTACCAGTTTTCCACTCTTACCGATTTTTTCTTAAATTAATTCACTAGGGGCTTAAATGAGCATTATCAATGATGCGCTGGCGATATTTGCCCCGCGTTTAGCATTACAGCGTGAAGCGGCCGCAATGAGCTACCGCAACCTGAAAGGGTATGAAGCCGCCAGCCCAAGCCGCACGCATCGCGCTAAAAAGGAAAGTCGCGGGGCTAACCAAGCGGTGTTTGCTGCGGGTAAAAGCCTGCGTGAGCAAGCTCGCTGGTTAGATGAAAACCACGACTTAAGTATCGGTATCCTTGACCGCTTTGAAGAACGGGTTATTGGTGCCCAAGGGATTGTTGTTGAGCCGCAGCCTCGCAGCATTAGCGGTGAAATCCTTGATGACTTAGCCAACGATATTCAACGCCGTTTCGGTGCGTGGTCGCTTAAGTGCGATGTCACAGGCCGCTTTAGCCGCCCTGAGCTTGAACGCTTAGTGCTGCGTAGCGCGCTGCGGGATGGTGATGTTTTCGGTCAGCATGTGATGGGAAAAGTGTCGAAGTTCGGCCACCCAAACGAGCAAGGCACTCAATACAGCATTGAAGCCTTAGAAGCCGACTTTATCCCCTACGAGTTTAATGACGTATCCAAGCGGGTACGCCAAGGGCTTGAGGTTAACGGCTGGGGCCAAGTTGTTAACTATCACGTATTGCTGGATCACCCCGCTGATCAAGTTGGCTTTCGCTACAAAACCAAAGTGATACCCGCATCGAGCATGATGCACTTAGGCTTATTCAAGCGACTGCACCAACTGCGCGGCGTGTCGATATTCCACGGCATTTTAACCCGCCTAGCCGACATAAAGGACTATGAAGAATCCGAGCGAGTAGCCGCAAGGATTGCCGCTGCGCTGGCGTTTTATATCAAGCGTGGTGATGCCAGCATGTTTCAACCAGACCAAAGTGGTGAATCGTCAAGCCGCGAAATCCCTATCGCCCCAGGCATGACCTTCGATGATCTCAAGCCCGGTGAAGATGTTGGGATGATTGAGAGTAATAGACCCAACGTCCATATGGTGGAATTTCGCAACGGCCAAATGAAGGCCGTTGCAGCGGGTAGCCGTGGCAGTTATTCCAGCATTGCCCGCGACTACAAAGGCAGTTATTCAAGCCAGCGCCAAGAGCTAGTTGAGCAAGACGAATCCAACCGCATTATGCAGCAATGGTTTTGTGCCGGTTGGTCGCGCCCTGTATTTCGCAACTGGCTAAAAATGGAAATGCTCAACAAGCAGGATCCTTTAGTGTTGCCGCCTGATATCGATATGCGCACCTTATTTGATGCGGTGTACTACGGCCCAACCATGCCGTGGATTGACCCGCGCAAAGAGGCCGAGGGTTGGGAAATGATGATTGCCGCCAACGTAGCCACTGAGGCCGATTGGACCCGCGCCCGAGGCCGCAACCCAACCGAAGTCAAGCGCCAGCGTAAACGCGAGGTGGAATACAACCGTGAAAACCACATGGTGACCGCCAACGACCCCGACCCATCGCTAGGAGATCCAAATAGTGAAAAAAACCAAGATAGCAATAGCGGCAGCAGCGCTAAGCGCAATGCTGCCAAGCGGAACGCTGATCGCGCCCGCCGCAACGCTGAGCCAGATTAACAACGAGTCTCACCCAAGCAAAAGCTGGTATAGCCTCAAGGCACAAAACGGCAATGCCGAGTTGATGATCTACGACGAGATTGGCGGCTGGGGAATTACAGCTAAACAGTTTGCCCGTGATCTACAGGCCCTAGGCAAAGTGGGCACCATTACCGCCCGTATTCATTCGCCAGGCGGTGATGTGTTTGAGGGGATGGCGATTTACAACATGATCAAGGGCCACCCTGCGCACAAGGTTTGCTACATCGATGGCCTTGCTGCTTCGATGGCTAGTGTGATTGCCATGGCATTTGATGAAATCATCATCCCTGAAAACTCCATGATGATGATCCATAAACCTTGGGGTGGCACCCTCGGTGATGCGGATGATATGCGCAAATACGCCGATTTACTCGACAAAGTAGAAGGTAACTTAGTCGGGGCTTATCAACAAAAAACAGGCTTACCCGAAGATGAACTTCACGCCTTATTAGCCGCTGAAACATGGTTAACAGGCCGCGAAGCAGTGGAAAAAGGTTTTGCCAACACACTAACCGATCCGCTGCAAATGGCGGCATCACTTAATTCAAAACGTCTTAAGGATTTTACCAATATGCCTGAACATCTAAAAAACCTGTTTGCACCCAAGGGAAACATTCCTTCGCCTGCACCACAACCCGCACCTGCGCCAAATGCTCAGGTTCCTGCTCCATCAAATCAACCCGCGCCAGCGGCACAACCAGATGCAGCGACTATTCAAGCGGCGGCGATTGCGTTAAACACTGCGCGCATGAATGGCATTAACACGGCTTTTGCGGCATTCCCGCAACTTGCAGAGTTAAAAAATCAGTGTATCGCTGATGCGACCATTGATGCCGATAAAGCCAAAGACATGATCTTGGCTAAGCTTGGCGAAAACACCACCCCAGCGGCGGCCATGCCAAATCGCGTGATTATTCACTCTGGCAACGGCAACTTAGTTGGCGACTCGATCCGCGCCCAGCTAATGGCGCGCTCAGGCCACGCGAAAGCAGAAGCTGATAACGGTTATGCAAGCTATAACCTGCGCGAACTGGCGCGGGCATCACTGGCCGATCGCGGTATTGGCACTGCTGGCATGAATGTGATGCAAATGGTTGGCCTAGCGTTTACTCATTCAAGCTCTGACTTTGGCAACATTCTGCTAGATGTGGCTAATAAATCAGTGCTAAAAGGTTGGACTTCTCAGGTTGAGTCCTTCGAGCGTATCGCCAAGAAGGGGCAGCTAAGCGACTTCAAAATTTCCCATCGTGTCGGCCTGAATGATTTCAGCGCATTGGAAAAAGTTGAAGAAGGTGCTGAGTACAAATACGGCACTATCGGTGACCGTGGTGAAAAAATCATGCTGGCGACCTACGGTAAGATTTTCACATTAACCCGTCAGGCGATCATCAACGACGACATGAGTATGTTGATGGGTATCCCTGAAGCCATGGGTAAAGCGGCAAAACGCACCGTGGGTAACCTGTTCTGGGCGGTCATCACTGGCAACGTCAAGATGAGTGATAACGTGGCGCTGTTCCATGCCACTCACAAAAACTTAGGTGCGGGTGCGCCATCGGTAGCCGCGATTAGCACGCTATCTGAGCTCATGGAATCGCAAACATTAGGCGAAGAAGCGCTGAATATTCAGCCCGCCTTTGCACTGTGCCCACCTAATCTGCGCCGTGAGTTTATCCAAATCATCAAATCTAGCTCTGTTAAAGGTTCTGATGTTAACGCAGGTATTGCCAACCCAATTCAAGATATGGTGGAAGTGATCTCCGAGCCACGCTTGAAAGCGAATAGCGACAAGGCTTGGTATCTGGCGGCTGCTCAGGGGGAGGACACTATTGAGGTGGCATACCTCGACGGTATCGACACGCCCTACATCGAGCAAATGGATGGATTCAGCACTGACGGTGTGGCTACTAAAGTGCGCATCGATGCAGGTGTGGCACCGCTTGATTACCGTGGTTTGGTGAAATCAACAGGCGTGTAATTAATAAAGCAGGGCGCTTCGCTGCTAGAACGGGCTCGATAACTGCTCCTGCGTTATTCTACCGCCTGCATCCATGCAGTTGTGCGCCCTTATAGATTCTAGATTCTAGAGTCTGGTCCCTTCTTTATCTCAAGGAAACCCCATGAAAAATTACATTCAAGATGGCAAGACCATCAGCTTTACTCCCACCGCCGCAGTTGCCAGCGGTGAAGCCGTATTGCTCGGTATGTTGTTAGTTGTAGCTATTGCCGCTATTGCCGAAAATACACAAGGCGAAGCACTCACCGAAGGCGTGTTTGAACTGCCTAAAAAATCCACCGATGTGGTAGCCCAAGGTGTTGATCTGTATTGGGACGATACGGCAAAAGAACTCACCACCACCGCCACCGACAATACTAAAGTCGGTAAAGCATGGGTGGCGGCGGGCAACCCATCCACCACGGTTTGGGTGAAGATCAATGCCTAACGTGGGCAAAAACTTTGCCGACCGGGTGAACGGTAAAATGGCACGGGTGTTTAAGCGCTTGGCTGACCCGTGCCAATTTACCCCAGTGGATGGCACCGTGCCATTTACTCGCCTGGTGAGCTTGGATGATAACGGCGCCGAAATTGCCGCCTCAGCCAATGAGTATGTGCCCGAGCTCATCAGCCGTGCCGAGTTCTTACTCAGTGAGGGCGCCGTGAGTGCAGGTGATCAATTTGCCTTAGGCAGTGTTGACGAAAGCGGGGCATTTATCCCCAACGGCCAACAAGGCCGACTCACTCAGCGGGTAAGCATGGATAGCGTTTGCGTGGCGTTTATCTATATCACGATTGAGGACTAGCTCATGGCTCGGATAAAGATTGAAGGCATGGAGGCGGTAACAAAGGAGCTGAACCGCATCCGTGCCGCCCAAGCACCCGCGATTAATCGTGCCATTGAAGACACGGTTAAATTTGGTGAAAAGGCGGCGGTAGATGCCATCTTTAACCGCTATGGCTATAACTCCCGCAGTTATATCGAGCAACACCTCTCGGTAAGTGTGGACCCGCGTAATTTAAAAGGGGTGATCACCGCCCGTTATCGCGCCAGTACCTTAACCAGATTTGCCAGAGCATTAACCCGCACAGGCAAAAACGGCCGTTCAAGAACCGACGGCCATATGGTTAGCGCACTGCGCAATCAGCCTGTTTGGTTTAAAGGTACTTTTACCGTGATTGGTAAAAACGGCAATCAAATCATGTTCCAGCGCCAAAAAGGCGATAACAGTTGGCGCAAGCTTAAAGGTCAAAAAGCCATGTACGGCCCTTCAGTGGCAGGCAGTTTCCGCAAAATCCGCGACGATATTGAGCCGCCGATTATTGCTCATCTGCGAAGTAAATACGGCCAGTACACGAATAGATAGGCGCTAGGTTATAGATCCTAGGGCCTCGCTGTTCCTATCCCTTTTTTAAGGACTCCCCATGATCCAAGCAATTATCGACCGTTTAAAAATGGTTGAAGGCGCGGCCGTGCGCGAAGGTTTTTACGCGCAAGGTGTAGCCAAGGATAAGCAGTTTATTTTTTTGCAACCGTTTACTGATGGCTTTGTCGCTAAAAACGGGGTTGATAGTTATCGTGATGATCTGGTGCTGCAAGTAGTGGCGGGTATCACTGTTGATAAAACCCCAACGCCAACTGCTGATCTGATTAACCTTGTGCGCGCCATCCGCACAGCTTTTTACAAAGATGAACGCACAGTTGAAAAACTCAGTTGGTTGCCATTGGTGATCACTTTTAAAGAGCTAGAACCCTGCAAGTACATCATGCCCGAAGCCCACGAAAAACACGGGTTAGCGGTGCTCACCCTATCCCTTGTTAATACAGTTAAATTTGGAGACTCACTATGAGTGAAACAGTCGTTGAAAGTTACATCGGCTCAGGCATCGTTTACGTTGCTGGCCGTGACGTTGGCAACGCCTCAGGCGTAAAAATTGCCATCGAGCAAGAAACCAAAACCCAACCAAACTACCGTGGCGGTGGCGGCAATGCTGCTGAAATTACCAAGGTAAAATCGGTTAAATTGTCATTCACTATGAACGACTTTAGCAACGCTAACATGGCGTTAGCACTGCGCGGTAAAGTGGAAGTGTTAACGGCTGGCACAGTGGATGATGAGCCAATCACCGCAGTATTGGACGGCCTAGCCGATACCAAGTTTATGATAGACACCACCGGAGTAACTGAGGTAACAAACGAAGCTGGCGCAGTCACCTATGTCAAAGACACTGACTATGTAGTGAGCGCAGGCGGTATCCGTGCGTTATCAACTGGTGACATTACCGAAGGCCAAGCGCTTAAGGTCAGTTACACCAAAAAAGCGGGTAATGCGATGCAAGCATTAACCGAATCCGGTGCGGTGGTGCCTGTGGTGATTGACGGTGTTAACGATGCAACAGGTAAACCGTGGACGCTGAAGTTTTTCAAGTGGAGCCCAAGCCCGACAGCGGGTATGGACCTAATCGGCGATGACTTTGGATCGTTTGATATCGAAGGCGGTGTACTTGCTGACGGTTCAATCGTGGCCACAGGTAAGTCTAAGTTCTTCGTCCGTAGCGCCGCTTAATCCTTCTGTTTAACCCTCTAGCCCACAGCATTTATTCAATGCTGTGGGCTTTTTATTTTGGTTTGTTTATTCCATTGGTGATGCCATGAGTTTTAATGATCAAGAAGTCAATCTAACTATCCAAGGTAAGGATCTGTTTTCGGCTGAGGCCAAAAAGTCTGAGCAAGCGTTGCAGGAGTTGGGGCGCGAGAGCGAAAGGCTCAATGAGCAACTAGATGATTTAAAACAACAACAAGAAGCCATCCGCGCCATTGACGAGTTAACCGCCTCGATTAGCCGCAATGAGCAGGCGTTTAGCGACAACAGTGTTGCGCTTGATCAATTAAAGCGCGAGCAAAAACAAGCAGCGACCGAGGTTAAAACCCTTGAAACCGCCCAGCGTGAAGCGGCGGCATCAACCGCAAAATTAGAGGGCGAATATAACCAAACCGCGGCGCAATTAGCGCAATACGATAATCAGCTTGCCTCGGCCCGTGCTGAGGTTGAGCGCTTAAGCGCTACCCAAGGCAAAGGCGCACAGGCCACGGCAGCCCAAGCGCAGGCACTGTCAAAGGCAAAAGCTGATTTACAACAGCTTGAAACCACCCAGCGGAGTACCGCTGCTAGCGCTGAAAAGCTTAGCCAAGAACTCGAACAGGAGCGCCGCGGCCTTAATCAATTAAACACCGCTGTCGATGAGGCCAGCCGTAAAAAAGCAGAGTATGCGCTTAAAGTTAAAACTGCCAGTAGTGAACTGACTCAACTTGGTTCGTCTGTGAGTCGCAATAAGCAAGAGCTCGGTAAGCAGCAAGCTGTTTTGCAAAAAGCTGGCGTGGATATGGAACGCCTTGGTGATGCCAGTAAAGAGTTAAAACTAAAGCAAGCGGCAGCAGAACAAGCACTTAAAGGCGTGAATGAAAAGCTAACTGTGCATAACGCCTTATTGCAAACGAATAAAACAGTTGCGGCATCAACCAATGCTCAAACGGCATTAACCACCAAAGCGGTGCAAACCTTAGCCAAGGCTTATGCGGCATTACTTACCGCTCAGCAAGCGGTGACTGCGGCTAAAAGTGGGGTTGAAAACTACGGTGAGTTAGAAGCAGCCATTACCAAGGTGGAAAAAACCACAGGTAACGCCCGTGAAACTGTGGTGAAAATGGCCGATGAGCTTAAAAACCTCAGCGAAAACGTCACCCCAAACAGTACCAATGAATTGCTGCGCATGGCCGAAGTGGCTGGGCAATTGGGGACTAAATCGACTGAAGATATTCTCAGCTTGGTGGCTGCGGCTGATGCGTTGGGGTTATCAACCAACTTAGCCGGCGATGAAGCGGCAACCATGTTGGCCAGAATCCTTGGCATGACTCAAGAAGGTATCCCAGAGATCCACAATTTGTCATCATCAGTTGTGGCATTGGGTAATGATTTTGCGGTGACCGAAGCCGATATCGTGCACATGACAAAGGAGATTGTGTCAGGTACCCGTGAAATTAACTTAGGCAGTGCGGCAGCAGCGGCCTTTGGAGCTACCTTAGCCGAGTTAGGACAGCCTGCAGAACGTTCGCGCACGGCAATACAACGCCTTGGTGCTGAGATTAATAGCGCCAGCAAAAAGGGTGGTGACTCACTTGAAACCTTAATGAAGATCACGGGGTTAACTGCCAAGCAAATTGAGCAAGATCTTGGTGATGCGCCTGAAAAGGTGTTAGTTAAATTCCTCGAGGGGTTACAACAGGTTAAGGCTGAGGGCGGCTTAGTCGCTGATTCGCTTAAGGCCATGGGTATTGATGGCACCGAGGCAACAGGTGTTTTAACTGTGTTAGCTGGCGGCACTGAACGGTTGAAAACTGCATTAGAGCTTAGCAATAAAGCCTATGCCGATGGCGATTACCATATGAAGGAAGCGATTAAAGCTTACTCAACCCAAGAGTCTGCACTTGGTCGTTTATCAAATAAGTTTCACCAACTCACCACTGACATTGGACAGGCGTTTTCGTATGACACGGACCGCGCTATTCGCGGTACAAGTGATGCTATAGATGATGTTGAACAAAGTGTCATTGGTTTGATGGAATGGCTCCCACAATTAATGGAGGGGTTCCTTGAACTTGCCAGCAGTGTTGAGAATTTTACAAGCAGTTTAACTGGTAATGATCTCAACGTATTTGAGTCGTCTTTCAGTAGAATTTCGGTACTCACTAACAGCCTTAAATCTACATTTGATTTAACAGCACTCGGAATACAGGGTGTCACGTATGAGATCGGTGAACTTGTGTTACGATCTGCCGCATTGTCCGGTATCAAAGTGGATACTGGTTGGATTGACAATCTGCGTAGACGAATGGGTGATACCAAAACGGCTATTGCACAGGATTTCAAGGACATTGAAAACTCTGTTAAACGTATGGCGGGTGAATCTTCACTCGCCTACGAAAAGCTTTTGGATTCGGCTGATCAATATAAGGGTGCAATTAATAAGCTCAGCGCAGAGCAACAAGCAAACCTAAAAAATATCCTTGATAGCAATAAATATAATGCGGAGTCAGAAACGTTATATCGTGACTTAACATCTGCAATTGTACTCGCTAATCGTGAGCTTGATATTGAGATTGCATTAAAAAATAAGTCGGCTGATGCCAGCGCTAAAAAAACCGAAGCTGAAACTAAGGGCTTGGATGTTACGACCAAACAGACTCTCACTCTTGCTGAAAATTCTGCGGCATTAAGAGCACAGACTCTGTCTCTTGATGAAGCTAGAAAAAAGGGGATTGAGCTACAAGAAAGCTATGATAAAGGTTTTATAAGTGGTGAAACCTACACCAACATGCTTAAGTTGTTGAATGAGTCGGTAAAAGTTAACAGTGCTGAAATTGACAACAACAATAAGGTCCAAAAATCTCAAACCGAGCTAACCACGGAGTTCCTTGCTAAGCGTAAAGAACTACAGTCTCAGTATGATAAAGGTTTGATCACTGAGAAAGAACTAACCTACGCCCAACAAGATTTGGCGCGGGCTTATGATCAGTCAATCGCCAGCGCCAAAGGCTCAGCCAGTTCAACCGAAGCATTGTCCGATGCGCAATTAGCCTTACAAGAAAAAATCCTCACCACTGAAAAAGCGATTCGTGAACTGCAAAAGGCGGTTGAGGATGAAAATAAAACCAGTAGTGAACTAGCGATAACTAAAGCCAAACTCGCCAAAGAGGAAGCTAATCTTGCCGACCTAAAACGCCAAGCCGCTGAACTGGCAAAAATTGAAAACGCCAACTATAGCGAACTGCTGATTATGCAGGCGCAATACCAAGTGCAGCTTGAAGCCTTGGAGCGTAGCTTTAAAGCGGGGTTAGTGACTAAGCAAGAGTACGATAGTCAGTCTCAGGTACTTAAAGGCACCTTGGATGAACTGAGCAAAGTGCTGGGTGAAAGCAGCAAAAAGACCGATGAAAACACCGCGGCGACTAAAGAAAATACCAAGGCGACTAAGGAAAACACCGCTGCAGGGATTGAAAACGCCAAGGCCATTGTTGAACAGTTAAGCTCGATTGATGAGTTTCGTGGTAGTGCTGTTGCTACCCGTGAAGTGATGATCTCCCTCAATAAAGAGTACGATTATTCAAGCGCTACCATTGAACAAATGACCGAAAGGTTAGCGCAATTGGATAATCAAATTGAGGGGGCAGATCAAAAGCGTGAGCGCCGCGAAATTAATAACGCGATTCGTATGCGTGATTGGATTGCGCAAATTGAAAGCGGTTCACTCAGCTTGCAGGAGCTTGGACGCATTGCTGATTTAGCCAATGACTCAGTGATTAAGCTTTCTGAAAACCAACTTACGCCACTTAACAAAGCAATTGATGAGGCTCGGGCAAAGTTCCAAGCGTTAACGGATGAAATCAATCAAACTACGCTCGATATCCAAGACAGGTTAGATGCTGCCTTGGGTAACGAAACGGCCATTGCTGAACGTAAATTTGCCAGCGAGTTAAAAGAAGTTGAAAGCCTAATTGAAACCGCCAAGTCTTACGGTGATAGTCAGTTAATTACCAAGTTGCAAAAGAGCCTGAGTGACTTAAAGCAAGCGCAAGATATCGAGCGCAAAACCAAACAAGCCCAGCAAGAAGCCGATAAAACTGCTAAAGCCAAAAGCGAGGCCGAGGCCAAGCAGCAAACCGCCGCGGCTGTCAGTGCTAAACCTATCCAGCAAACCACTACAACCACCACGAACACATCTAGCGCGAATGCCCCCGGGGGCAATAGCGCAGATACCGTGGTGCTGAAGTTGCAGGTGGGTGGCAACACCTTTGACGCCCAAATGAAGCGCAGCCTGGTGACTGAGTTAGTAGCGGAGATCAAGCGACTGCAATCGATAGGCGGGTAAAAAGGTGCTAGGCCCTAGGTTATAGACTTCACTCTTTTGCCGTCATCCTCGCGAATGCGGGGATCCAGCTTTTAGGACCTAGCATATAGGCTTTACCCCTGGCACCTTCTTTTTTCGACAAGGAACCCCATGACCACCATCGATACCATCGCGATTGGCGCGGATCTGCTGTGGCTGAATCGCAACGAAAAGGTGCGCGTTGTGGCCAACCTCAAGCGCGCGTTAAACGGTGCGCCGCAGGTGCAGCAAACCGCTATACCTGCTGGCCATGCCATGACCTTAGGCACTAAAGACGGCTGGCTTGTGCGCAGCGAGTTTGAGCAATTACAGGACCATGCCGCCAGTACCTTAACCGCCTTTACCCTCGCTTATGAGGGCACCGATTACAACGTGATTTGGGATAACACCCAAGGCGCGCCGATCGCCGGCGAAGATGTGTTTGACGAAGTTGCCGGCTATCCGCAGCTAACCAATGTCACCCTGAAGTTTTTAACGATGTAGTGATAGATCGCTTCGCTGCTAGAACGGGCTCGCCCTTATAGATTCTAGATTCTCGCGTCTAGATCTTCTTTACCCATTTTAATGGATATCATATGACTATCACCCGTGCAGATTTAAAAGTATTTAAGCCAGAACAGCTTGGCTCAAGCGATGATGCGGGCGGTCAGCGCACTAAGCTGGCGGTTGAGTCTGGCAAGCTTAACGAACTGTTTCGCGCAATATCAGATATCGACCACGCCGTAAGCGCTGTTGATATCGTTAAGTGTTATCCCGCGCTTGATACTGCTGATACATCAGTGTTGCTCGACGCCCATGTATTTATCAGCCAAAAACCAACCGATGATTTAGTGAGCATGTTAATCGCTGAGGCTGACACGCTAGACGATGCCGACCGCATGACTGATATGGTTGAGATTCTGGAATCCTCAGTTCGTGCTGGTCAGTTGATCCGTAAAGGCTTGATCGGATTATTAGCAGGTCAAGATTCGTTCCCACGCGCTTATTTGCAATCATCTTACTTTTTTAACGGCCAAGAATATTGGTCAAATGTAACGCTGGTGCAAGGCCAAAAGATTGTTATTTCAGTTGAGTACACTGGGGCTGAAAATGCGCTTTATCCACGCTTCGAGCATTTTTGCGAGATATTAGAAACTGTCACAGGAGGTGCAACAGGTATTGTCCGATTCAAACCAGCTATTCCATTTAACACACCAGATACCAACATCAATATTGGTGGTGAAACGGGTTGTACTAAAATGCGTTTAACTAGCGATAACGATGGCATTAAATATCACGGCGTAAGCAAACTCACTGCTGCATCTTCATCAAGCAATGAGATCATGCTTGAGTCAACAGTGAGCGAACTTTTACCCAAAGTTAAAACAGTAAATCCCCTCTCTGGCAACAGCATCACCACAGACAGCGGCGGCATTATCGCTAAAACGGCGAGCACGCCATACATTGCAGGGCAACAAACTTATATCTTTGAATTAGCTGATTTGCTCAATGATGATTTTGTTAACACTGGTTTGTTTTTAGCGCCAAAAGTGGTCAATGCATTAGTGACATGGAATAGGTCAATCGTTGGTACTACAGTTACATTTACAGCGACATCTAACCTCAGTACTTACGATATTTCGGCGATCACTATCGAATATATATCTACATCAAAATACGATGTATTCAGCTACGGCGACACATTCCCTGCCTCAAAAGTAATAACGCTTGGTTCAACGCAAATGGTGGTTTCGTTCACTAACACAATCTATGGTGCACAAATACTTACCGAGAACTCAGATGGTAACTTTGTTGATGCTCAGATGAGTGTGCGTTTAGTGCAACTTGATTACGAAACTGGCGTTGCCACTAAATTTTTAGACAGCCGTGGTGAGTTCACTATCACATATAGCTGTTTAGTTGAGTCATCAACAAGTGCTGACAATATTGCTAATTTTGCACTAGTGACAGATGCGCCCGTGCTCGACACCTTCTATGTGCAAGTGAGCAATACAGCGGGTGACACATTATTATCGGGCTCGAGTGATAGTGACGGCGTGATCACTGGCTCAAGCGTAACTGGTACGATCACAGGGACTAACGTATCACTGACTTTTGCTCAGAACGTGGACCTAAAAACGCTACGTTATGACATTAGCGAAACAGTATCGCTATCACCACCGCCAGAACTCTACGGCTTAAACCCTTTGCGGATTAAAAACGGCGGGGTAGTAGAGGCGTTCACTGCGTGGAATCCAGTATCAGTCCAAGATACACAAGTGCAAGTATTATCAAGCCCTGCGCCAGCGCAAACCAAGTCAGTTCGCGCCAATGCGCGCTTTGTTGATATCACTGACGCCGAAGGCAAATCACTCTGGACGCTAGCTAACACTCATTACACATGGGTTAAAGCGACTGGGGTGGTTACTATCAACAGCGATTTTACTGGTTTTACCGCGCCATTCGTTCTGACCGATACCATTGGTGAAGTTGCGCTAGTGACTGAGGTGCGTAAAAACTCGCTGGTACTCGCATCGCCGCTAAGCCAAATATATCCCATCGGCGCCAATGTATCGAGTGTGCAAAATCTCGGTGATTTACAAGCCCGCGTTGGCCCTGTTCGCGATATGACTGCGTGGGCTAACAACTGGGACTTAGATGGCACGCCAGCCACGGGCAATTTAAACGCGGTGGATTTTCCGATTGAAGTGCTCAACAACACTGCGATAAACGAAGATTGGGTATTGATATTCACCTCAGCAACAGCGTTTCGGTGCGTTGGACGTAGGCTTGGGCAAATCGCCACGGGTGACACATTAAACGACTTTGCACCTATTAACCCGCTCACTCTAGCCCCGTATTTTATCATCCGCGTAGGTGCGTTTGGTGGCGGCTGGAATGCGGGTGAAGCTATCCGCTTTAAAACCTTCGCAGCATCAAAACCCGTGATGCTACTGCGCACAGTGCAAAGCGGTCATTCACAAATCACCACTGACCGCGCCGTGCTAGCGTTCCGCGGCAACGAATCTTAAACAGTTATTCGTCATCCTCGCCCATGCGGGTATCCAGCTTTTACTTTGTCATCCTCGCGAACGCGGGGATCCAGCTTTTACTTTGTCATCCTCGCGAATGCGGGGATCCAGCTTTTACTTTGTCATCCTCGCGAACGCGGGGATCCAGCTTTTTATTTAAGAGGATTAAACAATGGGATTACCAGTAACCGTTTATCGTTGGGATGATGCTGGGGCACCACAACTGACAACAGGAAAACCAAGTGAGTTAATTGATATTCTTAAAAAATGTTTAGTAACTGGTTATGGTGCAAAAGCCGCACTTGGATGGAGTATAGCATTTGAAGATGCCCCAACATTTAAAGTTGCATTTCGCAATTCAACCGCCGATGGTAGTGGTGGTTATGTGCAGTTTTGGTCAATCAATGGTCTAGATACAAATAATAATGACATTAGGCTTAGAGCGTGTGCAGGTATGAGTGCGCTTGATACATTCGTAAAAAGTGGTATTCAACAACAATTCAAAATAGCTACAACAATGAAGTTTTGGGTGTTAATAGGTACATCCGCTGGTTTTTATTTGATGTTTAACTATCGCACTACTAGCCCCTTATGTTTATCAAATGATGGTCCTACAATGTTTGTTGGTGACATAGATACTACAATAGTTAGTGATGCTGGTCGTTTTATTAGTGTAATGACCAGTACAACATCAGATATGACCAGTTCAAATTATACATATCGATTAGAATATCAAATCACAAATAACGTAGTAATAGGTAAGATGTATGACGCGGATGGTGATAGTTCGTTTGTTAATGTATATACAGCGCCAGGTGTATTTGTTAATTCCGCGTCAGTGACTGGTGAAATTGGGGCAATTGCAAATTTTAAACCAATTATTATTCATTCATCAAATTCATCACAAGATGTACTTGATAGACTAGGTATAAAACAAGCATATAGTGTAACTCGACCATTTATTAGAGGGAAATTTCCCGGTGTATTAAAATCGCTGCAAAGTGCATATAGTGACCAAACATGGCCTTTATTGTTGGAAATTAACACCCAAGATTATTTTTTAATGCCTGGCTGGATAAATACTCAATGGTGGATAAACACGGTGGAGTGGTATGAATAGTATAATTAATATTGTTACTCAAAAAATAGGTGTAATCCCAGTTGGACTCATAGCAGTAGATATGGATTCAGCAGCAGAACGATTAGTTATTTCTGATCGTTTGCAGCTATTACCCATCAACATTGTAACGCGACCATCATCTGGAATTGCAAAGATATTGGTGCCTCAAATATACACCATTTCTAACTCACTAATTGTTGGCATTCTAGATGATAGCGGCGTTTACGACTGCAAATTCGTAGATGGTGTTATGGCTGAATTAGTTGATGCTAATACTGTTGATATGAGTCAGTAAATGAATTTTGAAAAACCATGGGTTAACCGTGTATCACCAGTAAAATTGCGATTCATCGATCATATAACCCTACGTTTTTCTAAGTTACTACGTAACTCTACATCCCCAATACGCTTGAGATTACTCGATGAATTTCATGGTGTAGTGTTGCGATTTGATGATCCATGGGTTGATCGCACATCACCAATCATCATCCGTTTTGTAGATGAACCACTACCATCTGACAACACGGTAGGCATTGAGATCGGCATAGGTTGGTTCGCACTCGATGCAATAGAACAAGCATTGTTGCTAGCCGAGTTTGCAGCAGATCATGAAATACAGTTTGAGTCAGCGTATACGAGTGATGTGCCATCATCCGTTGATCACAGCATTGCTTATCGAGCGGATGAATCAATTGGATTACATGCAGATTTTGTTTGGTTAATCAATGATGAGATGCGCACAGATACCGCAGTAAGCTGGCAAATACCAGAATCCCACGGAACAGCAATTAGTTTTGATTGGAATACACCAGTTGATCACATGTATAACACGGTTATCAACTGGTTAGATATTGCAGCACATCAGTCAAACATAGATGTTAGTTGGATAGACGCTAAACAGCAGCAAACAGATTTGATAATTAAATACAGTGGATTAGCTGTTGATACAGAGCAATCAATAAAATGGGGTTTTCACGAGCCGCGATGGGTGTGCTCAACTAAATACCGCCCGCCAGAGGGCAAGGTCACGCTGCGCTTTAATGAGCCGCTTGGCGCCACAGCAAACCCCGTAGTGCTGCGCTTTACTGCATCACCGAACTATTGCTACTGGGACGATGGCGGCGGGCTAATTGACAGTAGCCCAGTATTACCCCCACTTGATTTTAAAATCCCGATTGAACCCCAAATTCGCAGGTACTACTTAATGCAGCCAACGATCACATGCGTGCGAGTGTCCGACGATTTACCGATTGTGATCAGCAGCGTGAACATTAGCCACAGCCGTGGTCAGTGGGCCAGCGCTGTGAGCTTGGAGTTCTCAAGCCGCATTGATGCCGAGCGGGCTCATAATGAGCTATTGCTGATCACAATCAACGGTTATGAGTTTTATGCCATTGCTGAACAGCCAAGCGTAAGTAAAGTATTCGGCAGTGCAACATATAGCAGCACAGGCCGCTCTCGAGTGGCAGAACTAGCAGCGCCTTATAAGCTGCCGCTTAGTTACACCAACGCTACCGCCCGCAGCTTTGCGGGTTTGTTGGGGGATTTGCTGCAAACCACAGGCTGGACGGTAGAGTTAAGCGGCATCCCTGATTTTACAATTCCAGCGGGGGCGTTTAGCGTGGGCAATAAAACGCCTATTGAAGCAGTAGCCGAGGCGGTAGGGCAATTGGGCTGCATGATCTTAACCGATGATGCGGCCAAAAAGCTGACTATCGTCCCGCGCTGGCCTACTGCACCGTGGGAAATGGCAACTGCAGTGCCAGATCTGGCATTGCACGATGCGGTGATCACTAGCTATAGCGACTCAGTGAGCCGCAATCCATTGTGTAACGTGGTGTGGCTGCGTGGCGAACAGCAGGGCATTAGCGCCAAAGTCAAACGTGCAGGCAGTGCGGGCAATATCCCCGCGGCTGATATCAGCGCCCAGTTGATTGTTGACAACCAAGCCGCCCGCGTAGCCGGTACCAACGCACTGGCAGAAACGGGCGATAAGCTGAGTGTTAATTTGTCGATGCCAGTGATGGCCGATTTACCACCCGCAACACCTGGTATGTTGGTGGGCGTCACCATCAACAGCGAAGTGTTTAAAGGCGTGTGTGATAGTTGGACTATCCGAGCCAGCATCAGCGACCGTGGTGATATCGATATCGAGCAAAGCATCACACTGATCAGCCCGTTGGAAAGTTAGGTTTTGCCGTCATCCTCGCGAATGCGGGGATCCAGCTTTTAGTATCTTTATTCCGTCATCCTCGCGAACACGGGGATCCAGTTTTGCTTTTATAGAGTCTAGCCCCTATCTTAGAGGTTCCCATGCTTAAACAACTTCAGTCAGCTTTGGTATTGCCCCGTCAGATCATGCTTGTGTCTGCGGTTAATGCGGATGGCACTGTCACCGCCAGCAGCGCCAGCGGCCACACTATCCGCGCTATTGGCTCAGGAACGGTAGGCGATCATATCTATGTACAAGACGGCAGGGTGCTAGGGACTGCACCAGATTTGCCATTTGTGGAGATAGAGGTTTAGATTAAATGACTATTCATCATGAACTTTAATAGTGTAATTTTGGAGTTCTAAGTAGCAATAGCTTTTTTTAACTCCAAATCCTTCTTCAATATACCCAACTTCATCAAGGAAGATACCAGCAGTATCACCGCTAATAACTTTTCCTTTAGCGACTAATTTTCCAATTTTGTTATCAGTTAAAGAAACCACTTTGCCATCAAGTTGGCCTTTTGAATATTCGGTCATGTCAAATCCTTGTTTAATTAGTTTAAACATCCTTATCATGCAAACGCTTAGGAAATAACTCGGTATACACTTGCCACAGTGTATTGATATTCCTATGCCCTGTCACCTGCGCAACCTCATCAATAGTGTAACCCTTTTCAAATAGCCGGCTTGCTCCTTCGCGCCTTAGGTCGTGATAGCGTAAATCTTCAATGCCCAATTCATTACGCACACGCTGAAACCCTGCAGTAACACTGCGCTCATTGTAAGGGAAAACTCGCGCATCATTCCTCGGCTGCTTTTGCAGTATCTCCCACGCCCCACCTAGCATAGGCACTAACATGTGATTCCCCGCTTTTTTCCGCGGGTCCTTACGGTCACGAACGATCACGGCCTTTTGTGCCTCATCTACATCGTCCCATGTTATCCGGCACACTTCACCAATACGCATGCAACTCAGTATCGAGAAATCCAGCAAATCAATATAAGGGATATGTGCAGCCCGTTGATCTGCTCTTTCAAGCAAGCCTATTTTCAACTTCTCAATTTCAACTGATGTTGGCCTACGCGAGCGGCGTTCTGACTTGCCGATAAGATTTTGGCTATGCAAAGTCTCATAAGCTTCAATCACAGATATTTCTGAAGCATCATAGCCGTAGTTTGGCTTAGCCATTTTCAAACACCAGCGCAAATAGCTGACATCATGATTAACAGTAGATGGCCCAGCGCCAGCTTCGCGCCTTAATTTACAATGCTCAACAATGTGATGCGATTTGATGTCAGTAACAAGCCGCTTACCTATGTCGCTATCAGCTAACATATTCATTACATAAAGCTTAGTTCGACCTAAGCTGATGTGCGGATCGTCAATGTACTTAGCGATTAATGCCTGCAGTGTTATGCCATCATCCAATGCACCAGGTACACCTTCCGACTCTAGCTTGGCAACTTCTTGCTTCGCCCACGCTTCAGCCGCCGCTTGCTTTGTAAAAGTCTGGTGATCGCTGTAAACTATCTTACCTTTCTTCTTCACCCTAACGGTGCATTTGTAGCGTGTAGTTCCATCAGCGCGAGTTCTAGGATCAATTACATAGAACGCCATTTTGGGTACCCAGTCCTATAATTTTGGATACCTCTCAGGATACCTGACAACGTTAAAATGTGCAAAAATGCGTAAAAATTAGCAAAAATATTAACTTTTCGGATTATAATGAATTTAGATAAAACCCCAACACACCAAGGCTTAGGCCGTAATTCAATCGATAGAACGTTTAGCGTGGCGCCTATGTTGGATTGGACTGATCGCCACTATCGTTACTTTGCGCGTTTAATGTCGGCGAATGCCTTGTTGTATACGGAGATGGTGACAACAGGTGCAATACTCCATGGTCGCGGTGACTACTTGGCCTATAACCTAGAAGAGCATCCTTTGGCACTGCAGTTAGGTGGTTCCAATCCACAGGATTTAGCACGCTGCGCCAAACTCGCAGCTGAGCGAGGTTATGATGAAGTTAACCTCAATGTGGGTTGCCCTTCCGATCGCGTGCAAAATGGTCGCTTCGGTGCTTGTTTAATGGCGGAGCCTGAGCTTGTGGCTGAGTGTGTTTATGCCATGAAACAAGTTGTTGATATTCCGGTTACAGTCAAAACACGCATAGGTATTGATGAGCAAGACAGTTATGAATTTCTTACACACTTTATCGATATAGTCAGCGCCAAAGGTTGTACCGATTTTACTATTCATGCCCGTAAAGCTTGGTTACAGGGATTGAGTCCAAAAGAAAATCGTGAGATCCCGCCGCTCGATTATGATCGTGTATATCAACTTAAGCGTGATTACCCTGCGCTAAATATCGGTATTAATGGGGGGGTCACAACACTTGAGCAAGCGCAAGTCCATTTGGCGCAGCTCGATGGGGTGATGATGGGGCGTGAGGCGTATCAAAATCCCTATATACTTGCGCGGGTTGATCAGGTGCTTTGCGCCAGTCAAAGAGTCGTGATTAGTCGTGAGGATGTTATTGACGCTATGTTGCCCTATATCGAAGCACATCTACAGTCTGGCGGGCGACTTAACCATATCACTCGACATATGATTGGCCTATTTCAAGGTTTACCCGGTGCCCGCGCTTGGCGTCGTTATTTAAGTGAAAACGCCCATAAAAATGGTGCGGGAATTGAGATCGTTAAGCAGGCATTTCAAAGTATTCAGACAGAAATGGTAGTATGATTTTTGTTCATCTTAAAAGGTGGTGAAATTAGCTAAAGCTAGTAGTATTTTTCACCACTTCTTATTTTATCTTTTTATTTTTTTAATTTAAGAATATTTAAATTAATTATTATTCAATAGGTTAATTGGTTTATTTCAAGTTGGCACGCCATTTGTAATAGTCTCTTCGTCAAGTTAATTAATCGAAAGGGACGACATCATGTTTACTTCAAATCTTAAAAAGTCAGTTCAAGTGAGTGTGTTATTAGGCGCGTTAGTCGGTAGTGTTGCAGTGCATGCACAAGCTGCTCCTGTGTCAGATGTGGCGGTTGCAATTGAGCAAACCCTCACAACGCAAGCACAGGAATTGTTAGTGAGTGCTAAGCGTGAATTAATATTATCACTACAAACGCAACTTGCAGAAAGTATCTACGATTTTAATAGCCAACTTAGCTTAAGTGCCGACAATAAAACCGAATCGGCCGCTGCCGGTGAATATAGCGCTAAGTAATAGGAGCTGCCTATGTGGTTTGTAGCCCCGTTAGTGACTTTGCTACTGCTACCAGTGATTAGCCTCGCGTTGTTCTCAGGAATTATCTGCTGGTTTCAGTGGCACTGTTGCAGCGAAAAATAAGTGAGTATTTAAGTGATGGCGGAGTTTAAAATGAAACGAGTTCAAATGCGGATGGAAAATTCAGATCGTTTAGTCTGTGGTGTTGCTTCAGGAATGGCGTGGCAATTTGGTTGGTCTTGTTTTTGGACAAGAGCAGTATGGGCTGGAGCTATCATATTCATGCCTGGGGTAAGTTTACTGGTTTACTTTGTGCTGGCGCTTTTAGTTAACCAGTGGAAGAAACCCATCTAAGTCGATTATAGATAGCATTTTTTGGATATTGCATTATAAACAGTTCTATAAACGTTAATGCTTAATCCATCAACAAAGAGGGCACTTGACCCTCATGTAAGTAGTGAACGCTTAACTGTCTAGTGAGCATTATTTTTTAAGAAAGGCCTGAAATCTGGCTTTTGCTTCATCACTCTTTAGCCTAGCGCTAAATTGCTCCAGCTCTTGATGCATTTGATGTTGTACTCGATTTTTATGTGGACGCATCAATTGGCGAGTAATTTGCAGAGCCTGCGGCGGTTGGTTAGCCAGTTTTTTAGCTTGGGCTAGTGCATAACTGAGTAGATCTTCTTGGGCGATAATCTCGTTAATCATATTGAGTCTATGGGCTGTGTTGGCATCGAAGCTTTCCCCGAGCAACAACAGTTCAGCCGCCTTTTGATAACCAACAAGTTCAGGTAAGAGTAAGCTTGCACCGGCCTCTGGCACCAGCGCTAAGTTTACAAAGGGTAGCTGAAATTTTGCGGTGTTATCTGCGTACACAAGATCGCAGTGCAATAGTACTGTAGTGCCTATACCAATGGCGGATCCAGAAACTGCGGCAACGAGTGGCTTTTTAAGTTCGAGTAGGCAAAATAAAAAACGTACAGCGGGATGATTAGTGCCTAAGTCACTATTTTTCAAAAAGTCTGCAATATCATTCCCCGAGGTGAAACAATTATCTTGCCCATGGAGCATAAAGGCACGAATGTCGTTGTCTGCCTCACCTTCGATCAGGTATTCTGTCAGTTGTTTATACATATTAAGATCAAGTGCATTGCGTTTATCAGGGCGATTAAAGCTGATAATACGGACACCTTGATCATCCTGAACCTGTATATGACTCATGGGTTGTTTTCCTTTACGACGACATTGGGTAGACATGGAGTTTAAGACATTGAAACCAATATTCAAACAGATGTTTAATTGTCTCGCACTATCCTGTGCATCGTTTTCTGTGTTGGCGAGTGTGGTTGTGACCGAGGGGCATGTACGAGCTATGCCTGATACAGTGCCTAATACCGCAGCTTACTTTACGCTTGAAAACCACACAGATAAAGCGCTTCGCCTTATTGGCGTTCAAACTGATGTGGCAAAAGAAGCACAACTTCACACCATTATTGAAGAACAAGGCATGGTTAAAATGCGTCATGTTGAGGGATTTGATATTCCATCCCACGGCACATTGACGTTAACGCCATCGGGAAATCATGTCATGCTGCTTGGTTTAAAAGCGCCACTTGTCTTAGAGCAACAAGTCGAATTGCAATTGCAATTTGACGATGGCGAAAACATGGCGATAACACTGCCCGTCAGTAAACAAGCAGAGAACACTGCTGAGCAAGAGCATCATCACCATCATTAAGGAGTCGCTTGATGCAAATAACATGGAAGAAAGTCACCGCAGTCGGTTTATTTATAGTGCTAATTGGTTATGCAGTGAGTGTGTGGTGGAGTATTGAACCCGATACGCTTACCCCTCAAGAACTGACTGCAACAAATAAGAATGTTGTTGGTTTTGCCACCACAACATCGCTGATCTTAACCGTTGAAACGTTATTGGATAAACAAGGCGGTTGGTTATCTAACGATGTGATTCCACCTTCCATTTTTATGGATAACATGCCAGCCTTTGAATTCGGAGCGTTAGAGCAAGCCCGTGACTTGGCACTCATCATGCGTAAAGAGTTTAGCCGCTCACAGTCACAATCCACCGCTGATAAAGATTTAGGTGAAGCGCAATCGAAGCTGAATATCGATCACACAAGTTGGTTAGTGCCTAGTGCGGAAAGCGAGTATCGTGATGCCGTCAAGCTATTAAAGCTGTATCGCGCGCGTATGGTGGATCCGAACAATCAAGATGCGCAGTTCTACGCTCGGGCTGACAATCTCAATGAATGGTTAAAAGAAATTCAAAAACGTTTAGGTAGCATGTCGCAGCGTTTATCGGCAAGTGTGGGTCAGGAAAGGTTAAACACGGACTTAGCTGGTGATAATTCTGCGCGTCAATCTACACCTAATTTAGCAAGCCATCAGGTGAAAACAAGTTGGTGGAAGATAGATGATGTGTTCTATGAAAGCCGTGGGGCTTCATGGGCATTACTGAATTTTATGCGTGCTGTTGAAGTCGACTTTGCCGACGTTTTAAAGAAGAAAAATGCTGAAGTGAGCCTAAAACAAATCATCCGTGAATTGGAAGCTACTCAGCAAACCGTCTGGAGCCCTGTTGTACTTAATGGCAGTGGTTTTGGTCTAGTCGCTAATCATTCATTGGTTATGGCTAACTATGTATCCCGTGCGAATGCCGCGGTGATTGATTTAACGAACTTGCTATCTCAAGGTTAATTATGAAAAAGACACTCCTCGCCAGTGCTGTATTAGGATTTTTGATGGCCACATCAGCCCAAGCGGCAACTGTGGTAGGTTTTAAACTTGGCGGTGACTACTGGCATGCCGATACCAGCGGAACTCTTGCTGATAAAGGTCAACCACAGCAAACTTTTAATTACAGTTCATCGGCTCAAGGTAGTTATTGGATTGCCGTTGAGCATCCATTGCCATTTGTGCCTAACCTCAAAATTCGTGAAAATAGCCTTGACCAAAAAGGGAACATGTCAGGTGCGGACTTCAGCTTTAATGGGCATGATTTTACAGGTAATGTGACGAGTTATACCGATCTAAGTAACACTGACTTCATACTTTATTACGAGCTGCTGGACAATGATATTGTGTCATTTGACTTAGGTGCCGCTTACAAGCTGATGAATGGCTCTCTGCGTGTACAAGATCCTGGACATCCAGAAGAGAAAGATGTCGATAGTGGTATTGTGATGGGTTATGCCAGCGCCCAAGTCGGTATGCCGGGATTCGGTTTATTTGGTTTTGCGGATTTAATGCTCGGTGTTGATGAATCGAGCGTTCATGACTATGCAATCGGTCTTGGTTGGGAGTTTGATGGCCTCGCTGTGGATACGCGCGTGCGTGTGGGCTACCGTGAGTTTTTATTCGATGTGAATAATTTTTCCGGGATCAGTGCTGATACTAAGTTTGATGGTTATTTCGCAGGTGTGGAAATCATTTTTTAATCATTTCTTGCCGCAATAGAATAAATAAAAAAACCGCCCATAGGGCGGTTTTTTATTGAATGACATTAGCGCTAATCTTACTCAGCTTTTAAGCCGCTGTTGATTGCGATAACATCATCTTCGTTAAGTGTACCTGCAGCTTGCTTCAGGGCGACGATCGAATTGATATAGCTGTAACGAGCCTCTGACAATTTGCGTTTTGAGTCATACAGGTCACGGGTGCGGTTCAATACGTCAACGATAGTACGAGTACCCACTTCAAAACCTGCTTGTGTGGCTTTCAATGCACTTTCAGATGAAATGACTGATTGCTCATAGGCTCGGATTGAGCTAATAGAGGCACCTACGTTGTTGTAGTTATTACGTACATTCTTAACAACGCTACGGTAGGTTTGCTCAAGTTTCTCGCTTGCTTCAACATATTGAAATTGAGCTTCCTTGACTTGAGAAGTGACTTTAAAGCCCTCAAAAATCGGGATGCTTAAATTCACCCCTACGTTCACATCATCAAAATCAGGATCGTTAACATTACCTGTTTCTTGCTCAAGACCCTTGCTGTAACCCGCATTTAAGCTCAAGGATGGCATATGACCCGCTTTATAAAGGCTGATGGTTTCCTGAGCGATATCTTTACCAATACGTTGGGTCATCAGATCGACACTGTTCGATTCAGCGATCTTTAACCATTCACTTGGTGAAGAGGGGGCTGGAGTCGTAGCGGAGAAACGATTTGTATCTAGTACATTAATTGTTTTGTGGTCGATACCTGTGATTTCACGAAGTGCTTCGTAGCTATTGGCAAGATCATTTTCAGCAAGGATCTCGCTAGCAGAAGCTAAGTCATACTGGGCTTGAGCTTCATGCACATCCGTTATTGCCGTTAGACCTACAGCAAAGCGTTGCTTCGTTTGCTCAAGTTGGCGTTCGATTGCGCGTTTTTCTGCACCTTGGAACTCGTAGTTATCCTTAGCTGTTAACACATCGAAGTAGGCTTTAGTTACGCGAGTAATTAAGGTTTGTAAAGTTGATGCATAGCTTGAATCAGCTTGAGAAGCGGCTTTCTCTGCGAGGCTTAAACCCACCCAAGCACTGTGATCATAAATGATCTGATTTAGCTTAAGACTACCCGTTAAACCACTGGTATCATCCCTAGGGTCATTCCATGCTTTGTCATACCCTACGTTTGCGCTAAGTGTTGGTAACAGAGGCGCACGATTTTGCTCAATTTTTTCGAATAAAGCATCACGCTGAGCCTGAGCTTGTAACACTAGAGGGTCACTAGTCAGTGCTTGTTGATAAATTTGCAGTAAATCATCTGCTTGTACCGCTGATGCGGAGGCGGCGAGAGTTAATGCTGCGCATAAAGAACGGATCTTAAATTTCATTTGCTGTCCTTATTAGACAAAATCTCCCAAAGGAGAAATATTTTAACTTCGTTTAGACTAAGTAATGCCTTTACCAAGGCGGTTTGCGCTTCCCGACGCTTCCCGATACAGCTAAAACTTAATGATGTAGAGTCTAAAAACTCTGACACTCGCAAGTCAAATGCGAAGTGTAACAGATTTTATTTTAAAAATGTGTCAAATTGCCTTGATAATAGGCGCAAATTTAACTTTTAAGGATAGAGTATGAAACCCCCTGTTTTTTCGCAAATGGATATTGAAATTCTCGATAAAAAGTCACTATATCAAGGCTTTTTTGCGCTAGAACAGTTCACTTTTAGACACAAACTTTTTGCGGGAGGATGGAGCCAGCCTGTGTGCCGAGAGGTATTTGAGCGGGGCCATGCGGTGGTTGTATTACCCTATGACATTCAGCGCGATCAAGTCGTATTAATCGAGCAAGTACGTTTTCCTGCATTAGCGACCACTAAATCTCCTTGGCTTATGGAGTTAGTCGCGGGTATGATTGCGCCCGAAGAAACGGCTCTGGATGTTGCGCATCGTGAATTGCTTGAAGAAACGGGCCTAGTTGCTAGCAACATTCATTTTGTTAACAGCTGTTTAGCAAGCCCAGGTGGCAGTACTGAACGTTTTTATTTCTATTGGGCCGAAGTGGATTCAACCCAAGCCCGTGGATTGCATGGATTAGCTGAAGAACATGAAGATATTCGATTGCATGTAGTGAGCCGTGAGCACGCTTATAATAGTGTGGTTGCTGGGGAAATAGACAATGCATCGACCGTAATTGGATTGCAATGGTTGCAATTAAACTATCAGAAACTGGTTTAAGTTGGACAGAATTTGGCTACCTCCACTTCACATCAAAAACCACGCTATCGACCCAATGTCAGTGATTTCTTAGCACTGTGTGGCCGCAATTATGGCTATATGCTGAAATGGTTACCTCTGGAGGTCGCTATTGGTCAATCATGGCAGCTAGAAGGTGAGTTTGGTATATTAGTTGTGCGTATTTTAGAAAATACCAAATATACTCAACTGGTTGAGATATCACGCCCTCTTGGAATGGTCGAGTTTATCAATACTCCCAAGGTGTTAGTGAGAATTTATCACGATGCTAAATTAGCAGAAGTGTTAACTGGTCAACAGATTTACCAATTACGCCCAGTGTATGATTATCCCAATTTACGCATGTATCATAGTGATGAAAAGTACCAGGTAAACGCATTCCTGGAAGAGTTGTTGAAGATTGGTAGCCAACAACATTTAGTATGCCAGTCTTAAAATTTGGGTATTCAATGTGCTGAAAGAGGCAGTCTCTTACTCCATAGCTGAAGGAGAAAGTGTGCGCATAGTGCAGGTCACCGATCCGCACCTTTTTGCCGATCCTGAGGCTCAGCTTTTGGGAGTTAACACCAGCAAAAGTTTTGCTGGTGTGCTTAATACTATTAGGGCGGTCGATTATCCTGCACACATAATGTTAGCAACGGGGGATTTAAGCCAAGATTATTCGGCTGAGTCTTACCAACAGTTTGTTAAAGCTGTTACGCCGGTAGGTTTGCCTTGTCATTATCTTCCGGGAAATCATGATGATCCTCGTATTATGTATTTGCATATGCAAGGTGAGCAGATTTTTGGTCAACAGCGTATCCTCGCTGGCAAGTGGCAAATTTTAATGTTGGATTCCACTGTTCGAGGAAAACCCGGTGGTAATATGGCCCAGAGCCAGTTCGAGCTTATCGAAGAGGCCATTGCAGCGCACCCCGAATATTACACTTTACTGGTGATGCACCATAATCCGATTTTGGTTAACTGTACTTGGTTAGATCAACATTGTATGGATAATGGCGCGGAGTTTTTAAAGCGTGTTGCTATGTATCCTCAAGTTAAGGGATTGCTCTGGGGGCATGTGCATCAGCGAATTGATACCCACTATGAAGGGCCGCATGGTGCGCTACAGCTTATGGCGACGCCTTCTACATGTATCCAATTTAAGCCTTTATCGCCTTATTTTGCCTTGGATGCCTTGCAACCCGGTTATCGTTTGCTGGAGTTGAAGGCCGATGGTAGCATCGGCACCAATGTATATCGCGTACCGGGTAACCACTTTTTCCCCGATAATGATTCCAGCGGTTATTAATGCGAGTGACCGCAGCTTGAGGAACTATGCTGCTTTATATTCACGGGTTCAACAGTTCACCTTTTTCTGATAAAGCGGTAATGACTGCGCAATACGTGGCGCAGCATCATCCGTCAGTCATCTTTCATCAACCCCAATTACCTAATACTCCTAAGGCCGCAATGGCACTTCTGCTGGAATATGTGGAAGCGGCATTAAAGACTAATGAACCACTCACCTATATTGGTTCATCATTGGGTGGGTATTTCGCCAGTTATTTCGCTGAGCATTATGGTGGCCGAGCGGTATTAGTTAACCCTGCGGTAAAACCCTTTGAGTTGTTTAATGAGTTCATGGGGCCACAGTTTAATCCTTATACAGGAGAAAACTACCAAGTATTACCTGAACATAAGATTGAAGTCGCTGAATTTAATACGCCAGTTATCCGCAATCCCGATCGTTTTTTGGTACTATTGCAAAGTGGCGATGAAGTGCTCGATTACCGTGAAGCACTGAGTAAATATCACCATTGCCAATTGCGGATTGAAGCGGCTGGAGATCACAGTTTTGTGGGTTACGAGCACTATCTGCAAACTATAAGCCAATTTTTACACTTACCTTGACAAACCGACATCCAGAGCCGCAACATGGCCGGATATAACAATTTATAGCGGACACTATGACGAATCAATACACCTCTGACGCCATTGAAGTCCTTAACGGACTCGATCCCGTTAAACGCCGTCCAGGTATGTATACCGATACCTCTAGACCTAACCATTTAGGTCAAGAGGTCATAGATAACAGCGTTGATGAGGCCTTAGCGGGTCATGCAACCAAAATTGAAGTTGTTTTACACCCAGATAACTCCCTTGAAGTCACTGACGATGGCCGTGGAATGCCCGTGGATATTCATCCCGAAGAAGGCATTCCAGGGGTTGAGCTCATCCTCACAAAATTGCATGCGGGGGGAAAGTTCTCCAATAAAAATTACCAGTTCTCCGGTGGTTTACATGGGGTTGGTATTTCGGTTGTAAATGCGTTATCGCGTCGTGTTGAAGTGACGGTTCGTCGTGATGGTCAAGTTTATGATATTGCCTTTGAAAATGGTTTTAAGGTCGAAGAGTTAAAAACCACTGGTACCTGTGGTCGCCGTAATACGGGTACGCGAGTGCATTTTTGGCCCGATGCGAGCTATTTTGACTCTGCAAATTTCTCCAACTCAAAACTCATTTATCTGTTGCGAGCTAAAGCCGTACTATGCCCTGGATTGCGGATAAAGTTCACCAATAAGCAGACCAATGAAGTCCATGAATGGTTTTACGAAAGCGGTTTAACCGATTATCTCAAGGCTGCTATTGGCGATAACTTGATGTTACCAGAGGAGCCTTTTGTCGGCTGTTTTAAGGGGCAAATTGAAGCGGCCGATTGGGCGATCACTTGGTTGCCTGAGGGTGGCGAATCCATCAACGAGAGTTATGTAAACCTTATTCCTACGCCACTTGGTGGCACCCATGTGAACGGGTTTCGTCAAGGTTTGCTCGAATCTATGCGGGAGTTCTGTGAGTTCCGTAATTTGATCCCCCGTGGAATTAAATTATCACCAGAAGATATTTGGGACAGAGCGGCGTTTATTCTGTCGGTTAAGATACAAGATCCACAGTTTGCAGGGCAAACTAAAGAAAAACTTTCCAGTCGCCAATGCTCGGCTTTTGTTTCAGGTATAGTGCGTGATGCTTTTTCACTCTGGTTAAATTCGAATACGGAATTAGCCGAGTCTTTAGCCGAATTATGTATTAACAATGCCCAGCGTCGCCTTAAGGCTGCAAAAAAAGTAGCACGAAAAAAGGTGACTTCAGGCCCCGCATTACCGGGTAAGTTGACGGATTGTAGCGGGCAAGATCCTATGCGCGGGGAATTGTTCCTTGTAGAAGGGGACTCTGCTGGTGGTAGCGCTAAGCAAGCTCGGGATCGTGAGTTTCAAGCGATTATGCCACTGCGTGGTAAAATTCTTAATACTTGGGAAGTTGACGCTTCTCAAGTATTGGCTTCTCAAGAAGTGCATGATATTTCAGTCGCTATTGGCTGTGACCCCGATTGCAGTGATATTTCAGAGTTGCGTTATGGCAAGATTTGTATTCTGGCGGATGCGGACTCCGATGGGTTGCATATTGCCACTTTACTCTGTGCGCTATTTTTGAAGCATTACCGTATATTGGTCGAACAGGGTCATGTGTATATTGCTATGCCGCCACTATTTCGTATCGATATAGGTAAAGACGTATACTACGCCTTAGACGAGGCTGAAAAAGAAGGTATTCTCGACCGTATCAGCGCAGAAAATAAAAAAGGAAAAGTTCAAGTTACGCGCTTTAAGGGCTTGGGAGAGATGAATCCATTACAGCTTCGGGAAACAACGATGGATCCTAACACCCGTCGTTTAGTACAGTTGACTATAGATGATGTGGAAGAAACCGATTCTTTAATGGATATGTTGCTCGCGAAGAAACGTTCTCCGGATCGTAAATCTTGGCTCGAAGATAAGGGTGACATGGCTTTACTTTAATGTTGTGCATTATTGCCGATAACGATAAAACATAGGCATAAAGAAACTACAATGTTGTATATAAAAACTAATAATTATAATTGTTTAAAGGTGTTCTCAGCCTATATTATTCTACTCACATCTGTGACTTTACTCCCCTTTCACAGTGCAGTAGCGGCGTCTCAGTCGGTCATGATTACCGTTTCTAAGGGATTTGGCTTATCCCTTTATGCCTCTGATTTGGGTGATGCCAAACAGATAGCTATGGGATCAAATGGCACTTTATTTGTGGGCTCCAATAAAAGCGGCACTATCCACGCGTTGGTCGATAGTAACCAAGATGGTCGAGTGGATAAGCGTTATGTCATTGCAAAAGGCTTAAAATCCCCTGAGGCGATAGCCTTTTACAATGGCGATCTTTTCGTTGCGACTGAGCATCGAATTATGCGCTTTATCGATATAGAGCAGCGCCTGCGTCGCCCTAGTCGCCCGAAAGAAATCTACAGTGATCTGCCTGGGTCGGATAAAAAAAGTACCAGATCAATGAATTTTGGTCCCGATGGTCGTCTTTATATTTCTATCGGTGCGCCCTGTAATGTGTGTGAGGCAGCAACACCCTATAGCAGCATAATAGCTATCAATGTAGATACCGGGGCAAATGAGCAGATAGTCTCTGGTGTGCGTGATGCTACTGGGTTTGATTGGTCGCCCATAGACGGTAAGTTGTGGTTTGCCGATCAAGGGCGAGATTGGATGGGGGATAATTTACCCCCCGATGAAATCAACCGTGTTGATTCTATTGGAAGCCACTATGGTTTCCCCTATTTACATGCCACATCCGTCGTTGAGCCAGCCTACGAAAAGCCTAAAAATTTAAAAATTACCGTTCCTATTTATGAGTTACCTGCCCACGTAGCACCGACAGGGCTGGCTTTTTATCGTGGTGTTCAATTTCCAGAAATGTTCCACAATCAACTGTTTATTGCCGAAAATGGTTCCTGGAACCGCTCGAGCAAAGTCGGTTATCAAGTGGTAATGCTTAAGATTGAAAATCAACAGGTTGTGAGTCGTGAAACCGTAGTCAGTTTTCTTGACGGGGAATTTCCCGTTGCTCGCCCCTATGCGCTGTTATCAGCCGATGATGGGGTTATGTATATATCAGATGATTTAAAAGGTAATGTGTATCGCTTGTTCTTTAAAGGTGGCGATAGTACTGAAGAACCACAGGAACTAGAAGAAAATGAGTGACGCAATCGAGTTAAGCCTAGATGGGGTAGAGCAAATGCCGCTGCGGCGCTTTACCGAAGAGGCTTATCTGAACTATTCCATGTACGTCATTATGGACAGGGCCTTACCGCATATCGGTGATGGGCTTAAACCAGTACAGCGCCGAATTATTTACGCCATGAGTGAGCTAGGTTTATCGGCTCAGTCTAAGCATAAAAAATCAGCCCGTACTGTGGGTGACGTATTAGGTAAGTACCATCCCCATGGTGATAGTGCCTGTTATGAGGCCATGGTGTTGATGGCGCAGCCATTTTCCTATCGATATCCCTTAGTTGATGGACAAGGTAACTGGGGGGCGCCCGATGATCCTAAGTCATTTGCAGCTATGCGTTACACCGAGGCGCGTTTATCTAAGTTTTCCGAAGTGTTGCTCAGTGAACTGGGTCAAGGCACTGTTGAGTGGGGCGCAAACTTTGACGGAACATTAAAAGAACCCAAAGTATTGCCTGCTCGTTTACCGCATATTTTACTCAATGGTATTACGGGTATTGCTGTGGGAATGGCGACGGATATTCCTCCCCATAACGTCAGAGAATTAGTCTCTGCCTGCGTGGCCTTGCTCGATGATCCAAAGCTCGAACTCGAGCAATTGATGAGTTATGTGCCTGGGCCAGATTATCCGACTGAAGCCGAAATTATTACCCCGTCTGCCGATATTGCGAAAATTTATGAATCGGGTCGTGGTTCATTGCGAGCGCGGGCGGTTTACAGTGTCGATGGCGGTGAAATTATTATCACCGCTTTGCCACATCAAGCCAGTAGCGGCAAGATTTTAGAGCAAATCGCAGGTCAAATGCAGGCGAAGAAATTGCCTATGGTGGCCGATTTACGCGATGAGTCGGATCATGAGAATCCAGTGCGTTTAGTGGTGGTGCCACGTTCAAACCGTGTCGATTGTGATCAGCTAATGGCACATTTATTTGCCACCACAGATTTAGAAAAGAGCTTTAGGGTTAATCTCAACGTACTCGGGCTCGATGGACGTCCGCGAGTCAAAGGGCTGAAAACCCTATTAACTGAGTGGCTGGAGTTCCGCGTTGATACGGTTAAACGCCGGCTTGAATATCGTCTAGATAAGGTGGTATCGCGGTTACACATACTCGAAGCTTTGATGATCGCTTTCCTCAATATCGATGAAGTGATTGAAATCATTCGTTTCCACGATGAACCAAAAGTCGAGTTAATGGCCCGTTTTTCACTCAGTGATAAACAAGCCGAATCGATCCTCGAATTAAAATTACGCCATTTAGCTAAGTTAGAAGAATTTAAGATCACCGCCGAGCAGAATGAACTCGAAGCCGAGCGCGAAAAGTTGGAACAGTTATTGGGTTCTGAGCGGCGGTTAAAGACCTTGATCAAGAAAGAATTAATTCAAGATGCTGAAACCTATGGCGATAATCGTCGCTCGCCAATCGTATTGCGTCATGAGTCCAAGGCATTAACAGAACAAGAGCTGACTCCGACAGAAGCAGTGACGGTTGTCTTGTCGGAAAAAGGCTGGGTGCGCTGTGCTAAGGGGCATGATATCGATCCGCTATCCTTATCCTATAAGGCAGGCGATCAATATCTGTGTAGTGCCATGGGGCGCAGCAATCAGGCCGCCGTATTTATTGACTCTTCTGGGCGGGCATTTGCGACAGATAGCCATACTCTGCCATCGGCCCGTAGCCAAGGTGAGCCAATCACCACCCGCTTTAATATGGCACCTGGTGAAACGATGCAACACGTGCTCATGGGTGAAGAGGAGCAATGTTACCTGTTAGCCACTGATGCGGGTTATGGTTTTATTTGTACCTACAACGATATGGTGTCGCGCAATAAGGCGGGTAAGGCCTTGCTGAGTCTACCGACAAACGCTAAATCATTGACGCCTAAGTTGATCGACCGTACTAAAGAGATGTCACTGTTAGCGATCACCAATGAAGGCCGTATGTTGCTGTTCTCGCTTGCAGCCTTACCACAATTATCTAAGGGTAAAGGCAATAAGATTATCGGCATCCCCTCAGAACGTGCAAAGAGCCGTGATGAGATAATGACGCACCTGCAACTAGTGCCGAGTGATACCTCGGTTACCCTGTGGGCGGGTAAGCGAAAACTGACCTTAAAATCGAGTGATCTTGAGCATTATCGTGGGGAACGTGGTCGCCGTGGGGCTAAATTACCTCGTGGCTTGCAGCGGGTTGATAGTGTTGAATTAGGTGAGGGTGGAGAGCCATTACTTAACATCTAATGATTTTGTATATTAAAGGCCACTGAAGCTATTCCATCTCGGTGGCTTTTTTATATATTTTAATAAGTTAACTCAATTAATGCTTACGATGGTACAGTAAATATCGACAGAAAAAGTCAGTTAAACCCTGACTTAACATATATTTTTTGCCAAATTTCAGGCACAAAAAAACCGACACTAGGTCGGTTTTAATCCCTCATTAGAAGGATTGGTACCAGTGGCCGGAGTCGAACCGGCACGCTTTTAAGGGCGCGGGATTTTGAATCCCGTGTGTCTACCAATTTCACCACACTGGCATAACTAAATTTTATTTAGAAACAACAAAAAGCTGGCTATCTCTAAGTGCTGGGAATTATACCTTTGCCTATGACAATGGCAAGCCTTTTACCTAGACAAACGTACAAATTAGATTTAACCGCTCAAAAATCATGCTCTTGAGATTATTCAGCACCATGGGAGAGTAAAAATTGCGTATATTCCTTATCACTTTTTTGAATATGGTTAACCAGCCAAGATTTTAAAAAAGACATTAATTCATCGGCAACATCTTCTCCTTTTCCTACACGTTTCTGAAAATCAAGAACTTGGCCAACAAGTTGCCCGTGTTTTTCTTTATGGCTTGTACTTTGAGGATAACCAAAACGCTCAAATAGCTCTTCTTCATAGGAAAAATGATTTGCAGTGTAATCCACCAATCCTTGTACTATGCGTTTTATCGCTTCTAGGCCATAATCTTCACTTAAAGTTCTGTGCAATTCATTGATAAGTGAGACTAATCTTTGGTGTTGTCGGTTAATTTCAGGCATACCTATATCAAGTTCCGGCCCCCATTTTACAAATAACTTACTTAATGCTTGGTTCGAATTAAATAGTGCTTCATCCACATGGAATCGCTGCAGCAGCGAGCCTATTTCCTGTGACATGTTATAAACCTTAAGACTCGATAAATTCGTGTTATTTGTACGGCGTGCATTGTTTAGAGCCAGCTTTGCCATGGCGTTAATATTTTTATTTATCTCCTCGGCAACCGTATATTGTTCCTCTGAAGCTGTAGCGATTTGGTGAGACATATCTGTAATAGTATCAACTTGAACAGCGATATCACTGAGGGCGTGATGCGCTTGGCTTACCATCAGTGCTGTTTCATCTGCGATAATGACGTTGTTCAACATGACCTCAAGCCCTTTATGGGCACCTTTTTGTAATCCTGCAATTTGCTGTTGGATCTCGACTGTGGCTTCGGATGTTCTTAGTGCTAGGTTTCGTACTTCATCTGCGACAATGGCAAAGCCACGGCCATGCTCACCCGCTCTAGCACTTTCAATAGCAGCATTTAAAGCGAGCAGATTTGTTTGCTGTGCTACTTGGGAAATGGTTTCGATAATGCTACTGATGTTATTAGTATCTGTTGCTAGGCGTTCAATAACAGTTTTAGTTTCATGGAGTTGTTGGGTAATGCCATTAACTTTATCGACAATGCCCGCCATGATTTGATCGCTATGTTTCGCTGAGTTTTGAGCGATATCGGCAGCTTTGGCAGTACTAACCGCATTTTGTGAGACTGCTTGTACCGTTGAAACCATTTGTGTTATTGCTGTCGCGGCTAGCTCAGTTTGATGTTCTTGCTCTAATACACCTTGCTTTGCCTGTTCACTGATGATTTTGATATCCGAGGCAACTTTTTTCATCCCTTCGCAAGTATCTGACAAAGATAAAATAGTTCGACTGACGTCTTCACCCATGCGGTTGATACTATGCACAACCTTGATAAATACGCCGGCATCTTTTTCATCTAACTGATAACTTAAATCCCCATCTCCTAGATGATGGGCTGCATCTTCAAGTTTGCTTAGGTTGTTAAACAGTTTATGGATATAAAAAAATAATATTGCCGCCAGTACAAGTAAGCAGAGTGTGGCAATAATGCGTTGCTCTATGATTAGACAATAGAGGGGATAAATGAGTAGCAGCAGGGGGGCGAAGATTGAACGATACACTATCGTGCTCCTTTGAACCGTTGTTTTTGTCATTTTTGGCTCCTTCAAAAATGGGGTCTGGTTTTGCGGAAATGAGTCAATTTAAGCACCAGAACCAATCTCTTTAGCATCTTGGTGATTCAGATAGTTAATCCTAACCGCTATCGCGACAAGAAACAAAGTCAATACCTTGATCTATGACTAAATACTCCTTTGGTAAAATTTGATTTGCATCACATAGTTATGCTGATGATTAGCGTTTTGTATGCCCATCTTGGTTTTTTATTGATCCGGATCAGTGTTTGCTTGAATAAGGGAAGCTAGTTTAGAGGGGACTTCACTGGAACGAGGATCTCAGTCATGGCATTTTGGTTAGATTTAATGTTTGGTAACCCTATTGGCTTACTTTCAATGATTGTTATCTTTAGCACAATAGGGATAATTTCGTATATCACTTGGATGTTCATTGTGAAGTCAGCACAACAGCCGTAGTTTTTGCTTCCATTGTTTATTATGTTCTTTGTTTAAATTGCAAAATATTATGGGGGCCTTAAATGCCCCCATTTTTTTATGCCAGCCTTAAACCTTATTCAAATTTAAGCTTCATCCTTTATTAGAGAGTTGACGTTTTGAGATTAAATTTTGTCCACTCAGGCAAGGTTGTGCCCGCGAAACGAGAAACTAAGTGTAGTTATGCTAAATAAGTGACGAGCTGCTCATCATAAAAAGAGTCAAATCGCTGTAAAAATAACCCTCAAACGTCGATACGCTCTAGATAGCGTGCTTGCGATTTTGCACTAGGCCATTTAAAAATTGCGGTCTTGCTTTGATCAAATGCTGCATTTCCTCTTGGCTTGGCTCACCGGCAGGTAGACGTAACACATCGCGATTCAAATATATGCGCGCTTTCATTGCAATTTTATAGTCGGCTGTTGGGCCTTGAATGGCGTAATGACGTTCATTACCTAGGTTTTCTAAAATACAGGCGTTTAGCAGACTTTTCACAGCAGGTTCATTTTGCGGCAGAGTCAAAATAGTGGCACCTTGCAAGAAGAACTCACGTAAGAGTGCCCGTTCAGCGCGGTCAAGCAAATTCACTTTAGCCTCTATAGTTTCGATAATACGTTTATCACTCAAATGGCGAATGGATTCATCCAAACCTAAGTTCAACAATCGACTTAAAAAATAGGCAATAGAAATAATGAGCCCTAAACCCACAAAATGGGCGTTTTCCGGCACAAATTTATCGAGAGCCAGTATTTCTAACGCATTGGGTGGAATAGATAATAAAACGACACAACTCACCATCAACCACAGCATGATTTTGAACATCATTTTTTTAGGGTTAAAGAACTTAACTGAATCAAGTTTGAGTTTTAACATAGCATTATCCCAGTGACAGAAAATTGAACTTATTGACTAATAAGCAAATTCAATGCCATATATGGGATCACATTTGATGGATTTTTCTGGTGGATAAAATGCACAATTCAAGGCATCGGGTCTATGCTTATAAACATCTCAAATCGCTATTCTGTATAGAAAATTTAAGATGCTGACATTCTTTAGCCAATTTATCAAAAGTCCAATAGGTAGGCATCTTACCCTGTCTATCGTCCTCTTTAGTTCACTGATCACGTTAGTTACTACAGCCTACCAACTCGTAAATGATTACCAAGGTGATGTTCAGCGCATCGATAGAGTTTTCTCCAACCTTGAGAAAGCCAACTTAGATGTGTTAGCGGCAAGTGTTTGGGTTATTGATGAGCGGCTGATTAATACCCAGTTAAATGGATTGATTCAATTACCTGATATTAACTACATTTCGATCAAAGACGACAGTGGTCAGTCTTGGAGCTCAGGTACGCAAAAATCTGAGCAATCCCTCGATAGAATCTTTCCTTTAGTCTACAAATCCCCCATTGAAAATATCAATGTTGGGATGCTAGAAGTGCAAGTCGATATGGATGCGATTTATCAGCGCCTCTACAACAAAGCAATTCTTATTCTGTTATCTAATGGGATTAAAACCTTCTTAGTTGCTGGATTTATTCTTTTCTTGGTGTGGTACAACATAGCCAAACATCTCGATAAATTGAGTAATTATTGTAAACGGATCAATCTTGACGCTGAATATGAGCCCCTTCAATTTGATCGAAAAGAAAAAGCTGATGAGTTTAAGCAGGTTGCCGATGCTATCAATAGCATGCAGAACCAACTAAGGAATTCCTTTGGCGCCCTTAAAAACTCTAAAGCTGAGTTGCAAACGGCCTTAGAGGATAGAGAACGACTGCTTAAACTTGAACGCAGTTATAAAGAAGAACTTGCAAGGCAGGTAAAAGAAAGAACTCAAGAATTAGAACAATCCCTCGCTGCATTAAAACGGGCGCAGCAGGTATTAGTTGAACAAGAAAAAATGGCGGCATTGGGGGGATTAGTTTCAGGTGTCGCCCATGAAATAAACACACCCATCGGTATTTGTCTTACTGCCGCGAGTGCACAGCTCAGCCATATAGATGAGCTTATTGAACTGATCCATAGCGAACAAGCGACGCTGGATGAAATCAATGCCATTTTGGATGAATACCAACAGAGCTGTGAACTTATTGTACGCAATATCACTAAAGCGAGCAGCTTGATCCAAAAATTCAAGACGGTTGCGATTGATCGTAGCCAAGAAGAACATCAATGCTTTAACTTAAACGAGCAACTTAATGAGATCTTTGAATCGTCATTGCTTATGCATCCAAATCTTGAGGTTAAAGCTTCTATACTCGTTGAACCTAAACTCAATATAAAAACTAATATAAGTTTACTTAATCAAATGGTTAGCAATATTCTCTCTAATGCGTTTACCCATGCATTTCAAACTCGGGAAGGTGCCCTTGTGCAGGATAACCTTATTCAAATTGATGCAGGTATTGATGAGGGATTTGTCCATGTAAGCATACAAAACAATGGGATAAAAATACCGCCTGAAGTCGCAGAGCACATGTTCGAACCTTTTTTTACGACAAGTAGAAGTAAGGGCGGGACAGGGTTGGGGTTATCGGCGGCATTTAATACCGCAACCTTACTTAATGGCACTATGAGTTACCAAGCGGATTCATCATTAGGTGGCGCGCAGTTCAACATCCGTTTTCCTTTTGTTCAATGCGATTCAATACAGATTAGTCAATACTAGGATGAAGATAAAAACCCCACAGGCTGGGTTGTGGGGTTTCAACGCTATACATCTTTAATTTCTATACAAACAGCATTCTATCCGTTGGCGATTTGTGCCAGTCTCGCCAGTACGCGACTTACAGCCACAAAACCAAAGGTGCCAGTCACCATAGTCACAGCACCAAAACCAGAGGCACAATCCATTCGCATACTGCCATCGGCCGTTGCCTTAGTACTACAAACCGAACCATCCGTTTGGGGATAGACTAACTGTTCACTGGAAAATACTGCGTCTATAGCAAACCGACGTTGTACATTTTTAGAGAAATTATATTCGCGGCGTAAAATGTTACGCACTTTAGCCAGCAGAGGATCTTGGTAAGTTTTAGCGAGATCCGTCAGTTGAATTTGGGTTGGATCCGTTTGACCTCCCGCACCACCCACAGTCACTATCTTAATCTTTTGACGTTTACACCAAGCAATGAGGGCCGCTTTTTGTTTCACGGCATCAATACAATCGACAACGTAATCGATATTGCCACCCTCTTTAGTGCCAAGCAAATAGTCACCTAGGTTATCAATAGTGATAAAGTCTTCAATTTCATTAACTTGACAATCTGGATTAATCTCACGGATCCGTTGTGCCATCACTGCGACTTTCGATCCGCCAACAGTCGAGGTGAGTGCGTGGATTTGGCGATTGATGTTAGTGACGCAGATATCATCTAGATCAATTAAGCTAATTTGTCCTATGCCACTACGAGCTAAAGCTTCTGCGGCCCACGTACCTACGCCACCGATACCAATCACTACCACATGGGAACGCGCAAATTTTGCTAATGCCTTTTGTCCGTACAAACGGCCAATTCCACTAAAGCGATTCTGATAGGCTTCAGTCATAAATACTTACCTTCTATAGACTTGAAAAAGCTTGTTCCCTATCAGGGCTCAGTTGGAGCCAAGATACAGGTACTGTGCAGTACAACTAAAAATGCGCCATGGATTCTAAACGATTTAGCATAAAAATCGAAATCAATCTCCGAGCTTGCATAGGGACATTATCAAGGTATGGATATCAATTAAATGTAACAAAAGGGCTTCTGTTGAATAGTCTGATAATGTTATAGGTTAAAAGCATCAAAAGAGTGTTTTTGATATGTAAAACAGTATGTTGAAAATAATGTGATTTTAGGTAATTTTGATCTAGATCACATTTTGTTTTGTTCTGTCTATGCAAACTCTGCCGCACAACATCTCAAGTTCAGTGTGGGTGCCGATTATCGTCTTTTTACTAAGACTATGGTCTATGGTCACGACACTCGCTTCGATGGTGACCTTATGCTATCTGATGCGAAACAGGACTTAGATGATATTGTATTTACAGTAGGTTTACGTGTTGATTTTTAAATAAATTACTTAGTATTTTAAAACTGTATTTTGGGTAAAAAAAGCAGTTTCTATCACTTTTTTTACCCACCTATAGCCAAAAAACACTCATAAGCCTGCTTTATGACAAACTTGCTACAACATTAGTATATGCTACAGTTAGCGTCGCCAACTCACTTAGGCCTACGCGTCTGTTCTACCTCTTAAGTAGTAAGTGATAAATGGTGTTTTACTGCTTTCATGTCAAATTGTGATCGAGGTATGTAGGAATATCCTAAAAAAGTCTGAATAAGGGCAAGGACAGCCAAAAACTTGATCTACGACACAGCCTGCAAGTCGTAAAACTGTAAAAATCGGCGGCAACTTTGTTACTGATACTAGTAGCAAATGTTTAAAACCACACAAAAACCATGAAAAATGGATAAGAACTTAGGTTCGAGGGAGCACAAAACATGAAAAAGACATTCATCTCTGCATCAGTTGCATCAGTATTGGCATTGGCTTCATTCGGTGCGCTAGCCGAAGGCCCAAGCTTCTATGGTCGTTTTGATCTAGGAGTGACCACTACAGATTCAAGCACTACCCTACAAGGCAGTACTAAAGGTTCTACCGTTGGAGAAAGTGGCACTTATCTTGAGAACAACTTCTCATGGTTAGGTGTAAAGGGTTCTGAAAAAGTTGCCGACGGCGTAGACATTGTATACCAAATGGAGTTTGGTGTTGATAACACCAATAACACTGGTAATACATTCACCGCTCGTAATACATTCTTAGGTTTTAAAACTGCCGCTGGTACAGTGTTCGCGGGTCGTAATGATACCGTATTTAAGCAAGCTGAAGGTAACGTAGACTTATTCGGTAATACTAACGCTGATATCGACCGCTTAGTGAGCGCCCAAGTTCGTAGTGGTGACGGTGTATGGTACTATTCACCAAAAATTGCTGATTTAGTTACCATTAATGCTACCTATTTATTTGATGATAACTATGAAGCTACAGCCACAACTTCAGATAGCATGTATGCTTTAAGTGTGACTTTAGGTGATAAAGCATTTAAAGCGCAAAACTATTATTTAGCCGCAGCTTATAACAGTGCTATCGGTGGCGTAGATGCTTACCGTGGTGTTGCTCAGGTCAAGCTTGGTGACTTTACTGTTGGCGGTTTATTCCAAAATGCCGAGAGCATTACAAATGATAACCGTGATGGTAACTCATACTTCGTTAACGTAGCCTACAAACTACCAATGGGTATAAACCTGAAAGCGGAATATGGTAAAGACGAAGCTGGTTTCGGTAGCTACTTCAAAAATGCATCAGGTATTACTAGCAATATGACTGTAGATTTGGATGATGTTAACGTTGATCAATTCATTATCGGTGCTGATTATCGTTTAGTTAAATCAACACTGTTATATGGACACTATGCACATTATGAAGGTGATTTCACACAAGCTGGCGTGAAACAAGATCTGATCGAAGATGACGTAGTTTCTATCGGTGTACGTTACGACTTCTAAATCCCAATAGATATTGATTGAAAAAAACCTACTGTTCGCAGTAGGTTTTTTGTTTTCTAGATTCCAAAGGTGTGCGATTGATTTACCTTAAGTATTCTTGAGGTTTTAGGCATCGCGGGGTAGACCCTTTTCAATAATCCGTACTATTCGCGCTGTTTTACGACGTGCTTTTTGTTGCACTATTGTGCTGCTGGCAGCAAGACGTGATTGCTGTGCATCGATTGCCCACTGAATATGCTCCCGTACCATTTCATCCACTTCTGCACTTTCTTGGCGAGCAGCTAATGCCTCTAGGATCACCGGACTTGCTGGTGCATTACCGAGTGCCACGGCGATATTACGTAACCAGCGTTTATGCCCAATTCGGCGAATAGCACTCCCTTCGGTTTGTTTCAGAAACTGGGTCTCAGTCCAAGCAAATAAGCTAAGTAGATCAGGCTGCTTTAATGTCGGGCGAATATGAAAGTCTGCTTCTTCCGTCAGTGGTGCTTGGCGATTGACCGGACATACAAGCTGACAATCATCGCAGCCATAAATTCTATTACCCATAAGTGGTCTAAATTCTTCGGGAATAGCGCCTTGTAACTCAATAGTGAGATAGGAAATACAACGCCTACTATCGACGATATAAGGTTCTACAATTGCGCCCGTAGGGCAGGAGGTGATACAGGCTACGCACGTGTTACAAGCTTCCTGAATAGGAATATCAACGGGCACAGGTAGATTAATAAAGAGTTCACCTAAAAAGAACCAACTTCCTGAATCATGGTTAAGGATGAGCGAGTGTTTGCCTGTCCAGCCAATACCGGCTTTTTCAGCTAATGGGCGTTCGAGAACCGGAGCCGAATCGACAAAAGGTCGAAAGTCTGCAACATCGTAGCCGAGGGTGACTAACTCTGCACTTATTTGATCCCCAAGCTTTTTTAAGCGAGAACGGATCAATTTATGATAATCCCTTCCTCCGGCATAACGGGAAATATACCCTAAGTTTGGGTCGGTCAGATTTGTCGCAAAGCCAGCTTCTGGTGGCAAATAATCCATACGCACCGATATGACTCTTACTGTACCTGGATGTAGTTCATGTGGGCGAGCACGCATCATGCCGTGGCTTGCCATATAGGCCATTTCGCCATGATAACCTTTGTCCAGCCATGCTTGGAGTTCAATCTCTTGACGGGTTAAGTCGGTATCACAAATGCCAACCTGTGCAAATCCCAGTGCTTTTCCCCAGCTTTTAATTTGCTGTGCAAGTCGAGAGAGCATAATTGCATCGGGATAATTGGGCTTAGGATGAATACTGGGCGACATGGACATACTGAAATGACATCGTTAGGTGGCAATATGATACCAGTTTTAGGTTGATCGCGACGAGTTAACTAAAAGACATGGCTTTTTAAAGGTATATCCTTTGAAACGGTATTGAGCTCGGCTTAGCGTGGCAGGTACAGGCATAATTAGGAGCACTTATTTATTCAGCGACTTTAACGCAATTTCTTCCTGCGTTCTTCGCTTCGTAAAGGGCGGCATCAGCTCGTTTCAACAGACTGGCAAAGTCTTTATCCTGAGACAAGGCGTTATGATTGCTAGCATCAAAGGTAGCAACACCTGCGCTAACCGTGAGTCTAAGCGTCGAAGGTAACTCTTTGGCACTAAAATGTGCGATATGGGTTTGAAGCTCATTGACAAGGGTTAAGGCACGTTCTGCATTGGTATTAGGTAAAATAATTAAAAACTCTTCCCCTCCGATACGACCAATGAGATCTTTATTACCTATTAATGCATTCGTGGCATTCGCGATCGTGATAAGAGCGTTATCACCGATTTCATGACCAAAGTTATCGTTGATTTGCTTAAAATGATCCGCATCAAAAATAATCAATGAAAAAGGGGTTCGTTGCTTTAAGGCTTGCTGGAAATATTGGTTTGCTTGATCGTAGATATGCCGACGGTTAGGTAGTTGAGTTAAATAATCCGTTAGGGCGATGATTTGTAGCTGGCGATTTCTGTGCACTTGTTTATAGGCAAATACAGAGACAATGGCGAGTATGCATCCCGTTAACAATAAAATAATAAGTTGTAGTGATTTGTTCTTTTCAAGGAGAGTGAGTTCCTGCTCCTTAAGATTTTGGTTTTCAATCAATTGTTTATTCTCAGACTCTATACGATTGGTACTAAACTTGACCTTTAATTCTGTTGTGTGATGTGAAAGATAATTGCCATCAACCTGTTTAGTTAAAGTCACAAACTCCTGAAGCGCTTGATAAGCTGCTGGTAAGTTATTAATTGCAAAATATATATCACTCTTAAGATATAGTAGTTGAAGCAGTCCTCGATCATTTTGAAGCTTACGGAATACCTGTTCTCCCTGAGTGAGCTCCTTTAGTGCTTCGGCATAGATCCCTTGCTTAAATTTCAGTTCAGCCATAAATAACTTCATAAAACTGTAGGCCGGTGGATCTTTTTCATCAATTATTGGAGCGGCTTTGGCTAAATAACCTTCTGCTTCAGAAAGACGATCTAATTTGATTAAACTGAAAGCGATATTTGTCGCTAGAACGGCAGCTACAGCTTCTTGCTGATGTTCCTTGAAATAGTTATAGCTGATTAAGTAGTTATCGATAGCCTGTTGATGTTCACCCAGTTCATCTAAGGCTAAGCCTATGTCAGAGGTGACACTAATCGCGAGTTCTTGATTATTATTTTTGACATAAATTTCTTTGAGTTTAGTGTAATAGCTAATCGCACTTTGGGGATCGCCATAACGTCTAAAGCTCCCTGCAATACCCGCAAGGTTGATATTTGCCCAGCCAGTTAAATTGAGTGATTCATAAAGATTTTGTGCGGTGACAAGATCGTCCAATGCCGAAGAAAAATCGCCAATATAGGAATACAGTGCCCCACGTAAACTCCGTGAGTCGGCGATCAGCTTAAGATCTTCCTGCTGATAGGCTCTTGTCACACTTTTATTGTAACCTTCCATAGCGCCATGAATATCGCCACTTTGTTCCAACAACCACGAATGGCAAAGGGTCAGATCAGTCACATAATGGGGGGAGGCCGTTTTAGGTATACTCGCTAACGCCTTGGTCGTATTTTCAAGTGCCAATTTAACTTGATTATCACTTTCAACGGATTGATCCCAGCACTTTAATAGTTGGAGTTTTTCAGTTCGGATAACATCATGGCTTGGGATCAATTGGCTCAGTAATTTAAGATTTTCTTCGATCACTTCGCGAGTCATTGGTTCGCCACGGTCGAATTTTTCGAATATTTTATCGGCCTGACTTTTTTCGCTGGCCATCACGGAACTCAAGGCCAGTAAAAACAATAATAGAGTGATAGGTAAATATCGTAACGGGTGTGGCAAAGTCGAATATTCCTGTTTTTGTTGAAACCATTAGTTAATCATTATTTTAGCATAGCTCTAACCATTAGCTTTTTGCCAGCTTATTACACTGATATATAGCAATTTTGCATTCAGCTGGCGATCGAGGTATAAACATCGCCTTAAACATCAGGGCATCATCATGACGCCTTTAGAGGCAATGGTATTTTTAGTTTATCTTCGCCGCCAGTTTTAGTTATGGTCAGTGATTACTGCATAGATTAGAGAGTTTTTATGATTGAATTATCAGATGCTTATCGCGAAATCGCGGAGCAAATTTCTTACAATGTCGCCAATAAAGTACTCCCCATGGAAAAATTGCCAGAGAGTTTATTGGCGGCTTACCAAAGCCTATGTGCCGAGTTACTGGAAGACAGGGAAACTAAATTTAGCCAAGCTTGGGATGCTTTACCTGCCAGTGCACGTAATTTGATGCTACAGGCGGAGTTTCATGGTTTTTACATGGCTAACGCTTGGCTGCAATTAAGTCGTGTTGCCCAAGAGATTTCAGAGCAAGCCGATACGGACGAAGCCATCAAAGAGAAGGAATACAATGGTATTTTTACTCGGTTAGCCGATGAATCCTTGAAGGAAAGCCTGCGTAAATTGAAAAAAGCGCGCACCGATCGTTCTATGCTCAATAGCTTTAAACAGGTTATGGCACCTTAGTTTTGTATTGAAATGAAAATTGCGCCTGAAATGAAAAAGCCCGTCACTTAACAATGGCGGGCTTTTTAGCATATCATTCAACTAGTAAGATAAAACCTTAGAATGACGTACGCTTGTAACGGCGGTATTCTGGTTTCCAGAAATTACCTTCAATTGACTGTTGCAAAATCTCATCGCTCATTGGCAGAGTTAAACCTTGCTCTATCGCTACTTTACCCACGGCGAAAGCGATGTGCTTACTCACCGCATGGATATCTTCCAATTTAGGCAATAGTGGACCTGTACCGTCAATTGCCAGTGGCGAACATTCGGCTAGTGCACGGCTTGAGGCCATTAACATGGCATCGGACACATGGCGCGCGCCGGAAGCTAATACTCCTAAGCCAATGCCTGGGAAGATAAAGCTGTTGTTGCACTGGGCAATCTCAAAGGTTTCACCATCGACGACAACAGGCTCAAACGGGCTACCCGTAGCGACGAGTGCTTGACCTGAGGTCCAATGCAAAATGTCCTTTGGTGTCGCTTCTACGCGGCTGGTTGGATTCGACATAGGGAAAATAATCGGGCGAGCACAATGGCTGTGCATAGCACGGATGATTTCTTCGGTGAAGAGTCCTGGAACGCCAGATACCCCAATGAGGACAGTTGGCTTAGCGTTGTTAACCACATCGAGCAGCGAAATATTGTCGCTGAAGTTGATCCAGTTTTGGATCTTCGTACATTTCTGAGCTAATTTTTGCTGGAATGGCAACAGGTTAGGCATGTTGTCTAGCAATAAACCCCAACGGTCAACCATACATACTTGGCTGCGAGCTTGCTCATCGCTGATCCCTTCTGACACCATTTGCGCCACGATAGCTTCGGCGATACCACAACCTGCGCTACCAGCACCGAGGAAGGCGATACGTTGTTGATTCAATTCTGTGCCCGCAGCCTTACAGGCGGCGAGCAAGCAACCTACGGCAACCGCAGCAGTACCTTGAATATCATCGTTAAAGCAGCAATAGCGATCCTTATAACGCTCTAGGATCGGCATGGCATTCTTTTGGGCAAAGTCTTCGAATTGGATCAACGTATCTGGCCAACGAACGTGGACAGCTTGCATAAAGGCTTCGATAAACGCAGTGTATTCTTCGCCGCCGATGCGTGGATGGCGCCAGCCCATATACATAGGATCTTCTAACAACTGCGGATTATCTGTGCCCACGTCTAAGGTAATGGGCAGAGTGTAAGCTGGACTGATGCCGCCACAGCTAGTGTAGAGTGACAGCTTACCGATAGGGATCCCCATGCCGCCAATACCTTGATCGCCAAGGCCTAAAATACGTTCACCATCAGTAACTACGATAATTTTAACTTTTTGGCGAGTCGAGTTATTGAGAATGTCATCGATCCTATCTTTGTTTGGATAGGAGATGAACAAACCACGGTTGCGGCGATAGTTTTTCGAGAAGCGCTCACAAGCCAAACCTACCGTCGGCGTATAGATGATGGGCATCATCTCGCTGATGTTATTTTGCACTAAACGATAAAATAAGGTCTCGTTAGTGTCTTGAATATTACGTAGGTAAATATGCTTGTCTAAGTCGTTATTGAAACTTCTAAATTGATCGTAGGCGCGGGAAGCCTGCTCCTCAATCGTTTCAATGGCATAGGGAACTAAGCCTTCGAGGTTAAAGAAAATACGCTCTTCTTCAGAAAATGCACTGCCCTTGTTAATCAGTGGGGCTTCAAGAATGGCGGGTCCTGCAAACGGAAGATAGAGGGGGCGTTTATTATCGTCCATGGGTAACCTTTTGAGTTATTGTTTAAGTGGTCAATACGTGCTGTAAGTCACGTAAGGTTATCATGAAATGTGATCTTTGTTGTCCGTGGAGCGAGGTATTTGTGGTTTTTTTTGCAGCAGTAAAAAAGCCAATTGTTTTAAACAGGAATTCTGAGGTTATTCAGATGGAATTATTACTGTCTTGTTTATAGAAAATCAGCCATAAAAAACGCAGCCTTGGCTGCGTTTGATATTATGAGCGAATGCTTAACCTTATGCGCCGCGATACTTAAGTGATAAACCGCGGATAAAATTGCGCAGAATTTGATCGCCACACTCTTTAAAATTCTTGTGATCCGGGTTGCGGAACAGGGCGCTAAGTTCTGATTTTGACATTTGCACTTCGGCTAAAGCCAGAGCAGCAACTATGTCTTCTTCACGCATTTCGAGGGCAACTCTCAGCTTTTTGAAGATGAGGTTGTTGTTTAAACGTGAAACGGGCGCTGGAATTTCAGCACCTTCACGTAGACCGCGCTTCTCGATAATAAGACCATCTAAAAATTGACATAAGGTCGTGTCGTTACAAGCTTTATAACCTTCTTCCTCTTCTTTACGTAGAAGATCAATCATCTCTTCGACAGGCACTTCTCTTCCAGCTTTGGCAAAAATTTTAATCATTTTTGCATTGCTAAAATCAAACACGAAGCGCAAACGGCGCAAAATATCATTATTAATCATGGTCATCTCTTGGCGCGGCTGCGCTATCTGGTTTAAGAGCCCGCATTATATACCCAAACCACCTCTAAATGCAGAATTCAGAGGGAATTTAATGCCAGTTAGCTAATGCCATTTACTGCTCCTGCATAAATGACATGCACGCCGTCCTAACTATTGCCACGGTTTGCGGGCTGACGGACTAAACCCATTTAACATTGAGGTTGAGTTTACGTTCAATTGCGCGCGCACGTAAGCGTGAATGTCATCGTGGATTTTAAAACCGTGGATTTCAATTTAAACATGTCGACTCGTTAACCTTTAATGGTGTTGTACCAATAGATAAACAGTGCCGCGAAAATCAGCAGATAACTTAGGCCAAACCAAGAGAGTAGTTTCATCTTAGCACCGTATCTATCGGCCTCGGGGAGCTGTTTACTGGTCATTAAGCGGTAGTTTAACCAAGCAAAAATGACTGTGGTCATAAAGGCTAAGATCATCACAAACTCGAGTAGCGGCAATAGTGCGCCTTTAAAGAAGAGGATCAGCAACAAGCCAAAGGCACTGATGGCGAGCATAATCCCTGTGAAACGTTTATCAGAGCTGGTCGCTGAAGTGAGTAACTGCCAGCCCATATCTAAGGTGCGGCTATAACCATCGATCACTGTCACTGTGGTACTAAAAATACAGAGAAACGCCACAATACCAATAAGATAACGACTCTCGCCGCCCATCACTTGGCTGTAAAGATTAATTAGTTGATTCGCAAATTGCGCGCCGGAATCTGAAAAACGCTCACCACTGCCGTGCATCACTAAGGCACCTAATGCTAAGAATACAATCGCGAGGATCGCAGTTACTATGTAGCCTAAGTTAAAGTCGAGCAGCGCCTGCGCTTTCGTCACTGTCTGGCTTTTTTGTTTTTCGAGCAACCATAGGGAATTCCAAGCACTCACTTCAATCGGTGCCGGCATCCAGCCCATCATGGCGACCAGAAATCCCACATGGGCCCATTGCCAAGGTGAGGGAGAGACGAAATTGCTCGCTAATGGTTGAGCGTGATCCCAAGCCAAGGCCACGGCAATTAATGTGGTTAAGGTTAGGGCAAACATGATGATTTTAGTGAGTCTATCGAGCAGTTGATAATGACCTAAGATCAGCAAAGCCAATGAACTCAGTAATACCAGCAGGGCCAACCAATCGATGGGCAGCGGAATAAACTGGGTCAACATAGCGGCAGTTAACATGCACACACCTGCGGTACTGGCAACTGCGGCGATCACATTGAGTCCAGTAAACAGCAGTAAGTAACCTCGACCCTGTTTTTGGTAACCGTGCAGTAAACTCTCCCCTGTGGCAGCGGTGTAGCGTGCACCAGCCGCAAAGAAGGGATACTTAAGCAAATTCACCCCAAGAATAACCCATGCCAGTTGCCAACCAAATTCGGCGCCGGCGCGAGTGGATGCGACTAAATGGGATGCACCAATAGCCGCTGCAGCCATAAGAACACCTGGCCCCATGGCTTTAATGCCGAGCATAAGGTGTGCAGTCCAATGAGAGGGGGATAATGCAACAGAGGATTTAGTCATGTCGTTATCTAATATTGCCTATTTAATCGATGGACAATGAAGTGAGCTAAAGTTTGCTTAGGCTATGGGTTTTAGCTTAAACATAAGAACATAAATGTAAAACGATAAAAACTGCTTTAGCCATTAAGTTTTTGGGTGAGTAAAGCTTCGATCCGTTTTAAGCTTGCTGCCATCTCGGTCACGTTTTGCAATAACACATTATCTGGCTGCACCGATGGGATTGTTGGGTGCGAGGGTTGAGTAAGACGTTCTTTTTGTTCTAGTACGCGGGTTCTAAACCTAGGTGCATCGATTATGCCGACTAGGCTTATCAAGGCCCCAGCCCCCGATTGTCCAGCAGTTTCAACTGTGAGTTTATGCAGGCCAAAAAGGCGCATAATCGGACCTTGGATCAATGCCATATCGGTAATTTTATCTAAAGGAACTGTGTTTTCGGTGCGCGTTAATATGCCACGGCGTACGATAAGTTTGTTATGGGTAAGCTGCGCACTCATATTGTTAATATAGCGACGAGTTCCCCACAGCCCAATTGGAAACCAAAGCAATAACAAGGGAATACCTACTATGCTTAAGCTGAAATAGGCTGCCCCAGAAAGCAACCAATACCAACCTAAATTTGCTGCAAACTCTGCTTGATAAATAATTTTGTCTTCCATATTTCCTCCATAAATTCCGTTACTAAACATCATGATGTGGCTTGAGTTTGCACTGTATGCTGGGATGATTATCTTGAGTTATTTATGGATAAAAATACAGATTTTTAACATATTAGGATATGCTTTTTTAACTCTATGATTTTGCAGCATAATAGCTTTGAAGAATTTTAGTATAGAAGATAGGGTGTTAACTGTATCAAAGGTAAAAAAGGGCAGATAGTGATATCTGCCCTTAATTTTCATGCTGGTATTAACCGTCTGGATTCAGCCGCTTATAGCTGCGTTGCTGCCCATTTTGCGCGGCTTTCACGGCTTTCACTCATGCCATTCTGTTCGCGGTAAGCTTTATAGGCTTCAACATTGAGTGGGATTAAACTCACATCCACCTCGAGTACCAATTTGCACTCCTTCTTAATGCGCCATGCGGATGTGTTGTAAAGTTCTGCCAGTGGCAGTGAGCTTAAAAACTCAGGATTATATTGGTTATAAATGGCTTGGGTTGGATATACCACAAAGGCGAGTTGACGCTTAGGTTCTTTCTTAAATAATTCTTCAATACCATCGCAGGTGTTGAGCACTTGCATCTCAATGATATCGTCGATTTCTAATAGCTTCTTTTGGGCAAGCTCAGGTGCCAGTTGTTCGCCGTTTTCCCAGGCTAATACATCGGCTTCGCTATGGTTGGTAAGCGTGCCAACTTGAGCCGCACTTAAGCTTAGTGATTGGCGTAAGTAGCTCATTTCGATGGCATTCAAGCCAATATTTTTAGACATAATGCTGTTCTCAAGTTCGATAGTAAAAAATTAGTATTTGTTTTTTAACCAAATATCTTCAACCCATTCCCAGAAGGATTCCCAATAGATATCGGCAAAATCCCCATTTTTCCAAAAGTGCACTTGACCCTCTTGGTCGATGCAATAAAAGTCATCACCCATCTGACAAATGGCAATCATGTCCCTTGGCATACCGATTGACCAAGCATAGCAGGTGACTTCCGGGAGATAAGTGTGTGAATAGGGATCTGCAACGGTAACGGGTTCAATTGCGCCATAAATGACATCACTGGCATAAAGTAGATATTCCTTTAGCTCCCTTGGCAATGAAATGAGGATCTGTTCTTCCACTTCGACTAATTGCTCAAATGTGGGTAATTCGAGCGGAACGGGCACGGTTTCACTGCGTTCTTGGAGTTGCTCAATAATGTCGTGCATGGCATTTCCTGCGGTTAGGGCTATGGCGCGGGATTATATACTCAAATAGCGCTTTGATGCGAGAGAGTGGTTTTCGCGCAATATTTTGAGGTAACTTTTAGCGCTGTAAAAGATGGAAAAAGGCGCTGGCACCTTTGCAGGATACCAGCGCAAGAGTGGAAGGTTTAGGCGACGGCGACTCTTAATAAACTGGCCTCATCGACCCGTTTATAGTTAAGCCAAGCTTTGTGATAAAGCTTGTGTGATTCTTGGCGCAGTTGGGTAATTTGCGCTAACTCAAACTCGCTCAATGGACGCTGTTGTTTGATCGCATTCGCCTCAATCATCTGCACTTTCTCATATACCTCGTGCTCGGAACCATTTTTGATATCGGCGATATCTTGTAGATGTAATTGCACTTCAGCAATCATGCCTGATTGGGGTAAGCGTACCAGCAGGTTGAGATCGCGATAGCCTGAGGCTTTTGGCGTGGCAAAGCGGTTTTTTTGTCTAATGACTTGGGTTTGTTCGCTCAATACTTGATAGGCCTGCATTAGCTCTTGGATGCTATCGGTAACGATACTGGCTCTAGCAAGATCCGTAATTTGGCTAGCATCACCGTTGAATTTAGTCGCGACTTTATCGGCGGCACGTTGATAGCTTTTTACAGCAGGGATAATGATGTGCGCTTGAGATTGCGTTGCAATCTGTTGGAGTAATTGACTCAACTCGGCTTGAGCTTCATAGGCCCGTGAATATAAGTTTGCTAGGTCGGTTGAGGTTTGGAGTGGTGTGTCGAAAGTTTGGCTGCTTAGAGCATACAGACCTTGAATATCATGGCTTTGTGCTTGTCTTGCACTGTAATTGCTGCGGTCTGTTTTCGTGTCACTGATATCTAGGGCATTTGCAACAGTTGCACGGCTTGATAATAAGAGTAGAAAAATAAAAAAGGTACGAAATAACTTATTCATAACGGCCTACTTCCTTATTGGGAGTGATATACCTCAGGGCACCACATTAGACTGTTATTGCTTAATTAAAGCTGAATTAATAGTGAAGACTTGTTCATGTTGTACAGGGGTCACATTCATTGCTCTGTGGTTTAGATAAATAAAAATGGCGCTACCCATTACAGGCCGCGCCATTTAGTCGCTCAGCCAAGTTGGCTGAGCGGTGATTTAAATTTGGCTTACCAAATTTTTACGCGTTTTTCTGGGGCGATATACATAGCATCAGCGGGTTTTACATCGTATGTGGTGTAGAACTCAGGCATGTTTGATAAAGCACCCAGTGCGCGGAATTCCGCTGGTGAGTGTGGATCGGTGGCTACGCGGTTACGCATGGCTTCTTCTTTGGCTTTTGCTCGCCAAATTTGCGTGAAACCGATAAAGAAGCGTTGATCGCCCGTTAGGCCATCGATAATCGGTGCTTCTTTTCCGTTAAGCGATTTTTTGTAAGCGCGATAAGCGATAGTCACACCGGATAAGTCACCAATGTTCTCGCCTAAGGTTAAGCTGCCGTTTACATGCAGATCATCAAACACAGCATAACCATCGTACTGGGCGATCAGTGCTTTACCGCGTGCAGAGAATTCTGTTAAGTCTTGCTCTGTCCACCAATCACGCATATTGCCTTCACCGTCGAACTTAGCACCTTGATCGTCAAAACCATGGCCCATTTCGTGGCCGATAACGGCACCAATACCACCGTAGTTCACCGCATCGTCAGCTTCCATATTGAAGAATGGCGGTTGCAGAATCGCAGCAGGGAACACGATTTCGTTCATGGTTGGGTTGTAGTAAGCGTTAACGGTTTGTGGCGTCATGTGCCACTCGTCTTTATCAATTGGCGCGCCCAGTTTAGCTAATGACTTAGCATGTTCAACTTCGCTGGCACGCATAGCGTTACCGACTAAGTCATCTGCTTTGATTGTCAGTTTGCTGTAATCTTCCCATTTGTTTGGGTAACCAATTTTCGGGTTGAATTTTGCTAACTTATCCGCAGCGGCCACTTTAGTGCTATCGCTCATCCAAGCCAGCTCTTTGATGCTGTCACCATAAGCGCCACGCAGGTTTTCAACCAGTGCTTGCATACGTTCTTTGGCTTCAGGTGCAAAATGGCGTTTTACATACACTTTTCCGACAACTTCACCCAAAATTCCGTTTACTGTTGCTACACCGCGTTTCCAGCGAGGTTCTTGCTCTTCTTGGCCGTTTAAGGTTTTAGAGAAGAATGCGAAGTTTTCGTTATCTAATGCTTCACTTAAATTGCTGGCGGCATGTGTGAGCACTTGCCACTGCATATAGGTCTTCCAAGTGGCGAGATCGGTTGTTTTAAGAACTTCGTTTAAACCTTGAATATAGCTAGGTTGGTTAACGATAATATCGGCTTGTTTATCTGCACCTAAAACGGTTAAGTAACCTGTCCAGTCGATGTCTGGTGCTAATGTTGGCAGATCCTTCACTTGATACAAGTTGTAGGTTTTAGTGCTGTCACGGGTTTCAACGACATCCCAATGCTTAGCGGCAATGGCAGTTTCTAGGGCTAGGATAGATTCTGCGCTAGCTTTAGGATCGGCAAGACCTGCAAGGCTGAACATTTTTTCGATGTGGGCGACGTACGCTTTACGGATATTAACGAAGCGTTCTGACTCGTTAAAGTAGTAGTCTTTTTCCGGCAGGCTTAAACCGTATTGCCACAGGTGTGTCGCGTAGCGGTTAGAGTTTTTGGCATCGACATCGATATAAAATGCCATCGGGGTACCCGTACCAGCGATTTGGCTGTGGGCGAAGTACTTCACTAATTCATTTTTGTCTTTTAAGGCATTAATTGCATCAAGTTCGCCTTGGATTGGTGTGACACCCAGTTTGTTGAGTGTGTCTGTATCCATAAATGAGCGATATAAATCGGCCACTTTTTGTTCATCTGTGCCAGTGGCGAGATTGGGCGTTGCAGCCACTTCTTCGATAATGGCTTTAACATCGTCACGTGATTTTTCACGTAGATCGTAAAATGCACCAATGCTAGTGCGATCCCCTGGGATCTCAGTGTTTTTTAACCAAGTACCATTCACATATTTGTAAAAATCGTCCTGTGGACGAACCGATTTATCAAAATGGGCAAATTCAATGCCTGAGCCTAAGGCTTTAGTCACGGCAGCCGCAGTCGCAGTTTGAGTGGTTTCAGGTGTTTTAACTTCAGCCGTTTTGTCATTACAGGCAGTCAGGCCTGCGATTAATGAGGCACACAGTCCCCCAATAAGTACTTTTCTCATGTCGTTTCCTTCGAGTTTATTATTGTGCCCCTATCTGGGGCTGTTATTGGTCTAAATGGGATTGCTTCAGGCGCAACAAAACGTATGTTAATGCTTTAGTAGGAAGCTAAACAAGGTGATTACACTGTTTAGGTGAGATTTATTATCAGTGATATGTAACTAAAAATTACCATGGGCTGTGATGTAACCTAGAAGCACAAGCTTACCGTATGCGAGCCTTTTGAAGTTAGTGAATACTTAGTTCTGTTTGGGTGTATTGCTCAAATAATCTCAATATATTGAAACTCGGATGTTGAGATGGCTTGGGTATCGATCATTAAATCAGTTAAATTGCCCTTTAAGGTCATCGGCCTCATAATATGGCAGTTTTCTTTATTGAAGTTGAGTATTAACGTGCGTTTAGACAAATTTATTTGTGAAAGTACCTCTCTCACCCGTTCATTGGCGAAAAAAGCCTTGCACCGTGGCGATATCAGCTGTGATGGCGTAGTCGTTAAAGACTCTGGTTTTAAAGTAACTGAGGGAATGCAGGTTTGCCTCGAGGGAGAACCCATTGTTTTAGTGGGCGAGCGCTATTTAATGCTCAATAAACCTGTCGATACGATTTGCTCAACCATAGATGAGGCCTATCCCTCGGTGTTGAGTCTGCTCGATGTACCTAAACCTGAAACCTTGCACATCGCGGGTCGTTTAGATGCGGATACCACAGGACTTGTGTTGATCACCAGTGATGGTCAGTGGTCACATAAAATCACATCGCCTAAAAAAGAATGCGGTAAGCGTTACTTAGTACAATTAGCAGATCCAGTGGATGACGGTCTGATTGACGTTTTCGCCAAAGGGATTGAACTGCGTAATGAAGACGGTCTCACAAAGCCCGCTATTCTAGAGATTATTGATCCGCAACAGGTACGTTTAACCATTACCGAGGGTAAATATCACCAAGTGAAGCGCATGTTTGCCGCCGTTGGCAACCTCGTCGTGGGATTACACCGTGAAAGTATTGGACAAATTGAGTTAGACCAGGCTTTAGCATTAGGCGAATGGCGTTACTTAACTGCTGAAGAAATCGCTTCTATATAGTGATTTCAATAAAAATGAGTTTTCCCATAGAAATGCCGCTCAACCTTGAGCGGCATTTTTGTTCACAGGGCGTGATTAAGGTTTTTTGAGGGTAAGGTTACCGCTGATGGTATTCATTGTGACATCCGCAGTACCTGCACCCGTTTGGAAGCTGAGTGACTCATTAGGCACGTATTTTTGTTTTTGAGGCACATCTTGGCTTAAGCCATTTTTGATTTTTCCACCGGGACCACCGTTTAGGTCAAAGCTCGCATCCGGCTGCTCTGCGAAGGTGGCGGTAATATCACCGCTGACGCTTTCAAGATTCGCTTTATCAAAGGTTTTTGCCAGTGATACTTGGATATCACCGCTCACAGTTCTGACACTGATGTCTTTTGCTGTACTAAAGTTCGCTGTTACTTCACCTGATACTTGTTCTACTTTGACCTTTTCGGCTAGTGTTTTGCTGTCTAGATCACCACTCACAAGTCGATACTTGATTTCACCTTTACTTTCAGTGTCTTGGATTTTTCCTGACACAGTATCTAACATGACTTTACCTTCCAGTCCTTTAGTGGTGATGTCGCCAGAAACCGTGTGCAACGAGGGGCTGCCGCCAAGGTTATCGGCGCTAATGTTGCCACTGACGGTATTTAAATCCAGTTCACCTTGAGTTTGGGCAATTTGCAGGTTTGCAGAAATAGTGTCGGCGCTGAGTTTGACTGTTTTAGGAACTTTGATCGTGAGTTTTGAGCCTTTATCATCACTACCGTTGTAGTGACGGGGCATTTTATCTTCAATATTTAAGTTATTGCCTTTTTGCTCAAAGACAAAACCTTCACTTAGCTCGTCGAGTGTACCAGTGACACTGACTTCATTTTTATCCCAGCTCTGGATTTGCACATCACCACGTTGAACCTTGATTTGCAGTTGAGTACCGCTGCTAATACTCAATTGTTTGTCCACACTTTGGGCCGCAAACACGCTGCCCATTAAACCGAGATAGAAGGTTGAGACTAATAGGCTGGTCTTAGTTAGATTAAAGTGGCTCATAGGGTGTTTCCTTGTGTTGAGTTTTTAATGGGGAGTTTTTGGCCTTGCTGCAATAGGTCTAGTTCACGCTGTTGTACCCAAAGCCAGAGTTGCCATAATTGTTTATCGGTTGGATTAGCTTGTAATGCTTGGTAAATCTGCATACCTGCTCGTCTAAGTTCCTCTAATCCTTGTTCTACCGGAGTGCTAAAACTGCTGGCCTGCCAGGTGGGAACATTCGGTGAGTGTTCCAGTGCGTCGACTTGCCCTTGGTGTGTGGCCGCAATTTGTGTCAGTAGGGTTTGCAACGCTTTATCACTGTCTGTATTGGTACTCTGTGCGGTGAGTAATCCCCTTGGTGTTTCCTCTTGGTATTGGTAGCCGAAAAATACGACTAACAATATCGCTGCAGCCATTGCCCATTGCGGCCATAAGTGTCGCGTTTGCTTAGGTGCATCAGTGTTAGGGTGCAATGGCTTATCCATACGCTTTTCGATCGTTTGCCAAAGATCCTGCTTTGGTATTAACGCCTTGGGGGCTTTAGCGATCAATTGTTCGAGCTGTTCTTCACGGGAACGCGGTGGTAACGACATTACAGCATCTCCTGTAGTAATTGCTTCGCCCTGTGGTATTGGGTTTTACTGGTGCCAACGGCAATACCAAGCAGTTCGGCTATTTCCTCATGTTGGTAACCCTCAATGGCGCAAAGTACGAACACCATGCGAGCCCGTTCAGGTAGCAGGAGGATAAGCTTATCCAAACCTTGATATCCCTCGTCCGTACTATGGGGCTCATTGTCATTTTCAATTGGAATAAAACGCGCCCAAAAGGATTTCTGTTTACGAATACTGCTCAATGCTTGATTCACGCAAATGCTATGTAACCAAGTTGAAAATTGACTATCGCCTCGAAATTGCGGCAATTTTTGCCACACGAGGATAAAACACTCTTGGGTGATTTCTTCAGCCTGAGCGACTTGACCACACAGACGTAAAGACAGCGCATAAATACGTTGATGATGGTTTAAGTACAGTTGCTTAAATGCTGTACCATTACCTTGGCTCGCGAGGGTGACAAGATCAAAGTCAGACATTGTGCTGTTGAGTGGCAGTATCCCTGTCGTCACTGTACTTTCCTGTCATGGTGATTGAATGTTGTAGTTTTGACGCCCTGAAAGTGGCAAAAGGTTTGGACTAAGTGAAAATATTTTATTCCAAGTCGCTGTGGGTCTGCCCCATCATAGGTATTAACTGTCCATTTTGTCATAAAAGTGTCATATAAGCTTATGACAGCAAAGTATTATTTCAATGAGTCCACATTATTCCAAGCTACGAGTCAATTAAACTCGAGCTATACTTCTTCAGATTCAATCGACATCGTTACTGTTTGCGCAAACACAGCACTGTAACTCTGGGCGGTGAAAGCCAATTAGGTTTATGATCATCAATTGACTCACATAACTATATGTATAAAAAGTGAATGTTGTGGATACTGTTGCCTGCTACTGGCTTAGTTTCTCACTCTTTTAAGTAAAAATGATGATATCGGGGATCTTCTATGTTAATCCGCTCAAAGCTGTTACTCAGTGCGGCAGTATCCATCTCGGCATTAATTGCGATGTTTGGCTTACAACTCCATTCTAATTCGGTGGAATCGGAACTTTCCCATGCGGCTCAAAATGTACTTGAATTAGAACGGGACATGCTAATACTCCGTAGAAATGAAAAGGATTTCTTTGTTCGTAAAGACTTACTATATGTCGAAAACCATAAGCAGGTTTATGCTCAGATAAGTCAATCTATCCCCGCACTGGAACAAATCTTTAAAAAATACGATGTACCCACGCAATCTTTAGAGAATTTTTCCCATCATTTAAATCAATATCAGTCGACATTTAGTGAGGTGGTACAGTTACAGCAAGAGATAGGTTTAACTCCTAAAACGGGGCTTTACGGCACACTAAGAAGCGCTGTCCATAATGTAGAGTCACTGCTTAAGGAATATGATCAGTCATCCCTGGCGGTCGCCATGTTGCAATTAAGGCGAAATGAGAAAGATTTTATGCTTCGGCGCGAGCTCAGCTATGTTGAAACCTTCGATGCCAATATTATTCTATTTAACAATAGCTTGCTTTCATCGGGCTTAGATAGCGAAACCCAGGGTAAAATTTCAGTTCTTATTGGACAATATCAAAAAGATTTCAAAGGGTTAGTGAGTAAAGAACAACAACTTGGGTTAACTGAAAAAGACGGAACTATGGCGCGGATGATTGCGGCAAACAAGTTAACTGAAACAAGCGCCGATGAGCTGCATAGTCTTGCGCTCAACACCATTGAAGTGGCTAAGAGTAGTAGTGTTAATCTTGGCATGATGGTGTTTTTATTAATAACGGTACTGTTGTCTATCATCACTTACCTGATTATCCGCAGTATTATCACACCTGTTGAGCGTATCACTCAGGTGATTTCCCGTATCGAGCAGAGCAAGGATTTAACCTTAAGATGTGATGCTTCAACGCAGGATGAACTGGGTAAAATTGCTGAGCATTTTAATAGCATGGTTGGGAGTTTTCAGCACCTTATTGAACAAGTTATCGAGTCGGTTGCTACCATCAATACATCCTGTAAGCATGTTTCAGAAAATGCGATGTTGGCCTCTGAAGGTGTAGCACAGCAGCTAAATGAAACCGATATGGTGGCAACGGCGATTACTGAAATGGGGGCAACCATAGATGAAATTGCCAAAACCACTGAGCTTGCAGCGCAAAAAGCGGGGAAAACCCACGATAATGCGCAGAGTGGTCAACTAGAAGTTGAGCAAACAATTCATAAGATCCAATCTTTGGCCGAACAGCTTAATAGTTCAGCGGCGGTTGTGAGTGAATTAGAGCATGACAGCGAAACCATTGGCAGTGTGTTAGATGTGATCCGTGGTATTGCGGAGCAAACAAACCTACTTGCCCTTAATGCTGCCATCGAAGCTGCACGTGCGGGAGAACAGGGCCGAGGTTTTGCTGTTGTTGCCGACGAAGTCCGTAGCCTTGCGATGCGAACTCAATCCTCGACTCAGGAAATTGCCAACATTATCCAAACCTTGCAGAGCCGTACCCGTTCTATTGTGCAGCTTATGGATGCCAGCCAAAAGCAAGGATCAGAAAGTGCGGAACAGGCTGCAGCAGCGGGTGCACTGCTGAAACTTATCAATAATGATGTGCGTAATATTATGGATATGAGCACGCAAATTGCGGCAGCTATCGAAGAGCAAAGTATGGTTGCCGCTGAAGTGAACAAAAACGTCGTCGTGATCCGTGATATTGCTGAAGAATCATCAAAAGCGGCTGATGCTAACGCTTCAGCATCCGATGAGCTTAAGGCCCAGGCCGAGTATCTCTATCGCGCAGTAAGCAATTTTAAAATCTAAACCTTTGGGGAAAACAAAAACGCACTCAAAGGAGTGCGTTTCTTTTACTGCAGGTCGCCAGATTAATGGCTAAACATCGCAGAGATAGACTCTTCGTTGCTTACGCGGCGAATGGCCTCCGCCAGTACTGCAGACATAGTCAACTGAGTTACTTTAGCCACTTTTAACATTTCTGGACTTAAAGGAACTGTGTCAGTAACGATAACTTCATCGATCACTGAGTTGGTAATATTTTCAGCCGCTTTACCTGAGAACACTGGGTGAGTCGCGTAAGCAAATACGCGGTTTGCACCATGTTCTTTTAAGGCTTCAGCCGCTTTACACAGAGTGCCGCCTGTGTCGATCATATCGTCAACGATAATGCAGTCACGGCCTTGAACATCACCTATGATGTGCATAACCTGAGCAACGTTCGCCTGTGGGCGACGTTTGTCGATAATAGCTAAATCAGAATCATCGAGCAGTTTGGCAACCGCACGGGCGCGAACAACGCCGCCAATATCGGGTGAAACCACCACTGGATTATCTAATTTCTTCGCTAACATATCTTCCAGTAACACAGGGCTACCGAATACGTTATCAACAGGAACATCGAAGAAACCTTGGATTTGCTCAGCGTGCAGGTCACAGGTCAAAACGCGGTCAACACCTACGCTTGACAGGAAATCGGCAACCACTTTCGCGGTAATAGGTACACGTGCGCTACGAACGCGACGGTCTTGACGTGCATAACCAAAGTAAGGAATAACTGCGGTGATACGACCAGCAGATGCACGGCGCAGCGCATCAACCATAACGATGAGTTCCATCAGATTATCGTTGGTCGGCGCGCAGGTAGATTGGATGATGAACACATCGGCTCCACGTACATTTTCGTTAATTTGGACACTGATTTCACCATCGCTGAAACGACCAACCACTGCGTCTCCGAGTTTGCAAAATAGACGATCGGCTATCTTTTTAGCGAGACTGGGGGTGGCGTTCCCAGCAAAGAGCTTGATGTCGGGCACTGTATGAACCTCAGGCGTTTGCTTTATATTTTAGTGGCTAGAGTAACGACGATGTAGGGACGGGAGGACCCGAGACGTTATCGTATGTGGTTACCCTAGAAGAAAGTAGTTTACGGATGATCGAGCCGCGTGATGAGCGGCGAAATATTCATCCCTTTTGCAACAAATCCTTGCATATCAGACGGTAATTTCGCCAAGGCTGCGAGAGCTTGTTGCTGTTGTGTAAATTCCCCAAACACGCATGCGCCTGTTCCGGTCATTCTCGACGGCGCATATTCTAGCAGCCAGCCCAAGGCCTTGGCAACTTGAGGGTACTTAGATACGACCAGTTTTTGGCAGTCATTTGTCCATACCTTACTCATCAAAGTGTCGATGGCAAGTTTTGGGGTGTTGCGTGGTAAAAGGGGATCTTGGAACACATCTGCGGTGGAAACATGGGTATCGGGTGCTATGACTAAATACCAAGGTTCAGGTGGCGAGACCGCTTGTAAGCGTTCACCCACACCTTCGGCAAAAGCAGCGAAACCATGAATAAAAACAGGAATATCGGCACCAAGTTTAAGGCCGATTTCTGCCAATTCTTCGGTCGATAATTGGGTGTTCCACAAGCGGTTTAACGCTACGAACGTGGTTGCAGCATCCGATGATCCACCACCCAAACCACCGCCCATAGGGAGGCGTTTATCTAGCCAGATTTCAGCCCCACCTTTAAAGCCTGTCACTTGTTGTAGTGATTTTGCGGCTCGCAGAATTAAGTTATCGCTATCTGCGACAACGCCAGCCATATTCGAGTGCAAAATCAGCTCTGAGCTGTCAGTGACCTTGAAATCAAGCATGTCACAGTAATCGATAAACTGAAACAAAGTTTGCAACTCATGATACCCATCGGCGCGGCGGTCATTGATGTGTAAAAACAAGTTGAGCTTGGCTGGCGCGGGCCAATTACGGGAGATGGTCGCTGACATGCTAAGGTTTCTCTCCGATTATAATTGCGGCCTTGCCAAGGGCTTGCCATTGATTTATTTGTAGTTTGAGCTGTAAATCGCCACGTTCAAGTTTTAACTGATGGGGGACATTAGCACCGCTCTGTAATTGCCAACTTAAAAATTCGACTAACCAAGACGGTGGTGTTAGATCATTAATCAGTTGTTTAGGATTAGCTTTACTATCGCGGCTTAACACGCGATCCTTCGAGCCGATTTGGCCTGTTATCCACAAAGGTAAATCGGCTAAGGGAATCGACCAACCGCTGACTCGTTCCAGTAAATCTTGGGCGTTATCGTCTTTAAAGTCTTTTCCATCAATATGTAAATGGGCAGAGTTCGGTGTCGCTTCTAGCGTTAACACTGTCGTACCTAGCATTGTGGTGAGCGTGAGCTCGTCACGCTCTTCACTATGGCGCCAATAAAGATTGGCACTGAGCTTATCTTCGGGGGTTTTTATGGCAAGTTTGCCCTGTAACTCCCACGCTTTTGCTTGGTTGGGATTACTGATTGTGATTGGCGTTAAGTCGTCTGCAGGAGGCAGCGTTTGGCAGCCACCCAAAAAGAGCAGGGTGCTCAAGGCAATACAAGAGAAAATGGATTCTGTGAAGCGCTTCAAATTATTCATCTATGACTGATATACCAAAGTCCTTATGATACGAGGGCTTGGAAAGAATACCAATGCCAATCGTAAAATTTCCATCGGCGGTCACTTCGGGTTAGCTTCGTAGAGGCAATCCATGTTTACCTAGATTGATAGAAAATTTAGGTAACAAGTTAGACCTTTATTCGGTTTTGTTAAGCGTATTCTGTTTTTAGTTGGGCCAATTCAGTAGAATGCCCTTATTAAGAGAGTCGCCAAGAATCTAGAAAGAGTCAGATGAGCCTTGTAGCAATCGGTATTAACCATAAAACAGCCACGGTAGACCTGCGTGAGAAAGTTGCCTTCTCTCCGGACAAAATTCATGATGCCATGAAGAGTCTGGCCAGTCGTACGCGCTCGGGTGAAGCCGTTATCGTCTCGACCTGTAATCGCACTGAGTTGTATTGTAACAATGGCGATGAGGCTGACATCATTCAATGGCTTGAAGAATATCATGGCCTAGATCATAAAGATGTCGCGCCTTGCCTATACAATTATCACGGGCAAACTGCGGTTAAGCATTTGATGCGCGTCGCTTCAGGGCTTGACTCATTGATTTTAGGTGAGCCGCAAATTTTAGGGCAAGTGAAGCAAGCTTTCGCTAAAGCCAAAGAAGCGGGCACAGTCGCCTTAACCATTGACCGCCTTTTTCAAAATACCTTTTCAGTCGCTAAAAAAGTGCGTACCGAAACTGAAATTGGTGCTGCAGCTGTGTCGGTGGCCTTTGCCGCTGTAAGTATGGCGAAGCATATCTTCTCCTCACTTTCGACCACTAAGGTGCTGTTGATTGGTGCGGGTGAAACGATTGAGCTGGTGGCCAAACATCTAAAAGATAATGGTGTTGCCTCCATGGTGGTGGCAAACCGTACTTTAGAACGTGCTCAGGGCATGTGCGAAGAGTTTGGCGCAACCGCAATTACGTTAGCGCAGATACCAGATTATCTCCCTAAAGCCGATATCGTGATATCCTCTACCGCCAGCCCGCTGCCTATCCTAGGTAAAGGCATGGTCGAAAAAGCGCTAAAGCAGCGTCGCCATCAACCTATGTTATTGGTTGATATAGCAGTTCCCCGAGATATTGAGGCGGAAGTCGCCGATTTAGACGATGCGTTTCTGTATACAGTGGACGACCTGCATAGCATTATTGAACAGAATATGGCTTCCAGAAAAGAAGCCGCCGAGCAAGCTGAATTAATTACTGAAGAACAATCCTATCTGTTTATGGATTGGGTACGTTCTTTAGAGTCGGTCGACAGTATTCGTGAGTATCGCAATCAGAGCATGGCGATAAAAGATGAGTTAGTAGAACGCGCCCTGAATAAATTAGCTCAGGGGGGCAACACTGAACAGGTATTGATTGAATTAGCCAATCGCCTGACGAACAAACTTATCCACGCACCAACCCAAGCCCTCACGGCGGCGAGCCGTCAGGGTGATTTGAATACACTCGGTCAGTTAAGAACAGCGCTTGGATTAGATAAAAACTAAGGTTAGCGAGTTAAATGAAGGAATCCGTTATCCGCAAGCTAGAAGGCTTGCTCGAGCGTAATGAAGAAGTTTTGGCCTTACTGGGTGATGCATCCGTTATCGCTGATCAAGACCGTTTTCGCGCATTATCAAAAGAATATTCTCAGTTAGAAGAAGTGGTTGCAGGCTTTAAAGCCTATCAGCAAGCACAGGCTGATCTCGACTCCGCAAAGGAAATGTTGGAAGAAGATGATGCCGAAATGCGCGAGATGGCGCAGGAAGAAATGAAAGTCGCAAAAGTGGAGTTAGAGCGGCTCGAAAGTGAGCTGCAAATCCTGCTGTTGCCTAAGGATCCTAACGACGATACCAACGCCTTTATCGAAATTCGTGCAGGCGCGGGTGGCGACGAAGCGGCCATTTTCGCCGGTGACTTATTCCGCATGTATAGCCGTTATGCCGAAGCGAATCGCTGGCAGATGGAAGTGATGAGCTGTAACGAAGGCGAACACGGTGGCTTTAAAGAAATTATCGTAAAAGTCAGCGGTGAGGGTGCCTACGGTAAGCTTAAATTTGAGTCGGGCGGTCACCGTGTTCAACGTGTACCAGAAACCGAATCCCAGGGGCGTGTGCATACTTCGGCTGTTACCGTCGTTGTGATGCATGAAGTGCCTGAAGCTGAAGCGATTTCGATTAACCCTGCTGATCTTAAAGTCGATACTTTCCGCTCATCTGGCGCGGGTGGTCAGCACGTTAACAAAACCGACTCGGCTATTCGTATTACCCATATTCCAACGGGGATTGTGGTCGAGTGCCAAGATCAACGTTCGCAACATAAAAACCGTGCCCAAGCCATGAGTGTTTTGGCTGCACGTATTCAAGCGGTTGAGGATGAAAAACGTCGTAGTGCTGAAGAGTCGACCCGCCGTAGTCTGGTTGCCAGTGGAGACCGCTCCGAGCGTGTGCGTACCTACAACTTCCCCCAAGGCCGTGTGAGTGAGCATCGTATCAATCTAACTTTGTATCGCTTAAATGAAGTGATGGAAGGCGATTTAGATGCAATTTTAGCACCACTGATGCAAGAGCATCAGGCCGATCTGTTAGCCGCACTGGCTGACGAGCAGGGGTAATTTTGTCAGATCAATCTAGCATCGCTGAAGCTCTGCAATGGGCTTATGTGCAGTTAGCGTCAACCTCTGAATCCGCCCATCTGGATGCAGAGGTTTTTCTGCTATATTGCCTCAATAAAAATCGTGCTTATCTCTATACTTGGCCTGAAAAGGCCCTGACGATTGACCAGTGGAAACGCTTTCAGCAAATGGTACAAAAACGCCAAAAAGGCGTTCCTGTTGCGCATATTGTGGGCGAACGTGAGTTTTGGTCGCTGCCTTTTATTGTCAACGACACTACTTTGATCCCACGTCCCGATACCGAAATTCTGGTTGAAACCGCGCTAAATTTACCCCTATCGACCTATGCTAAAGTGCTCGATTTAGGCACGGGCACTGGCGCAATTGCATTGGCATTAGCGTCCGAGCGTGAGTCATGGGAAATTACCGCTGTCGATAAGGTCGATGATGCCGTAGCGCTGGCTATCGCAAATCGTGAAAACTTAAAGTTGCCGCAGGTTGAAATCCTCCAGAGCGATTGGTTTAGCGCAGTAAAGTCGCGGGATTTTGACTTAATTGTCTCAAATCCGCCCTATATCGATGAGGCCGATGAACACTTGCACCAAGGCGATGTACGCTTCGAGCCGCAAAGTGCATTAACCGCCGCTGAGGAAGGCTTTGCCGATCTTTACTATATCGCCAAGACTGCCCGTGATTATTTAAAACCTAACGGTTATATCCTACTCGAACACGGTTTTGAACAGGCCGTAAAACTCAGAGCTAAGCTAATTGAGCTGGGTTATGAAAATGTCGCCACAGTGCGGGATTTTGGCAGTAACGATAGATGCACTATGGGCAAATGGGCGGAGTAATTCGCCCTTGTTTTTGGTGAAGGTGTTTACTTTGTGAGCCGTTATTCGTTATTTTTTGTTCACCATTCACCATTCACCATTCACCATTCACCATTCGTGAACCGTCATTCCCGCAATGCTTTTGAGCGGGAATCTAGCTTTTAAGTCACTTAGTCTTGATTAAGTACAGCCATTCCAGTGACACGTCGTCTGCTTCTTTTAAAAGAAGTATCCCAGTAGGCTCGACGGCGGCATACCGCCCATGATCACCTCCATGCCAGTGCTTAATTCCGTTGGCTCTTGGATTTCCATTTAGCCTGTTTTTTACTTTCATAATGAAATTTAACAATGGGTGCTGAGATGGTCACCTCGGTCTTGGCTTTCAGCCATTTGTTGAGCTAAACGTTTTGTATCTTCGTCTACATGAAATTACTGCTGGCGTTAAATATCACAACACTTTCACCATAAAGAATTTACTGCCCGTTTCGGGGTAGGCTTGTTGTACCCATTGCACATGGTAACCGTGGCGCTCGTAAAAGGGCTTGGCTTGAAAATCGAGGGTATCAAGTAGGGCAAATTGACAGCCTCGTGCCTTTGCCTTGCTTTCAGCCTTCAATAATAAGCCTGAGCCAATTTTTTGTTGGCGAATGGCATCATCAACCCAAAGGTAATCAATCAAAAACCAATTGCCGAAGGTTTTGCCGCTAATTCCAGCTAATAGTTTACCCTCTGGGTCTTGTATTTTTAGCCCCAGATTTCTACGGCTAAGTCCTTGCCATTGGACTTGGTTGAATTCCACTATTTTTTGCTTTACCGCTTCGGCAAAATCGGTTGATTCATCGTCAATGAACGTTAAATTCATGGTGATTTCCTATGTATTTTGAATCGAATTGAGCGCGTTAATCTAGACCGTTAGGCATTGGTATGATGTAGCTATTAGGGTAAACTAGCGCCTTTGTCACTGGCCATAAGTATCGAAATGGAAACTTTTTACAGTCTATATCCTGCGGTTAAACATCTGCATTTTACCTTTATTGCGTTGAGTGTGTTACTGCTTACCGTGCGCTTTGTGCTGCATTTACGTCAGTCTGTATTGATGGATAAGAAATTACTCAAGATTGCTCCCCATGTGATCGACACTTTCTTACTGCTTTCTGGCTTAACCTTGTGCTTTATGATCAAGCAATATCCCTTTGTTGATCCTTGGATGACCGAAAAAATCGGTGCAGTTGTGGCTTATATTGTCCTAGGTGCGATTGCGATAAAAGCGAATAGAAACAAACTGTTCAAAGTATTTGCTTTCCTAGGTGCTATAGGTTGGTTGGTGTATGCCGCCAAGTTGGCGCATTTTAAACAAGCGGTATTACTGGGTTAATGGGTAAATATACACTTCAAGATGGCATTTCATTGCCCGATTCGGCTTTGGATGTAGGTGCTCACCTTGGCTTTTCAAACCTTAAAACGGCTAAATGGGCGTGGTTTGAATTGGCGGGAGCTGTATTAAGTCATTACTTAGTCGATCAACAGCAGCGTTTAAATGCGCTGCTGCATTGGTTTTATCAAGACCTCGGTTTTTGTGCTCGCGACAATTACTTTAGTGTTGAGGCCGCAGATTTAGGTACTTGCCTTATTAGCAAACAGGGCAATAGTACGACGTTAGCTACGGTATTGATGCTACTAGCAAAACAACTCGATTTAGAGCTTGAATTGTTGTTGCTACCGGGTAATAGCGTGCTGCGCAGTAAAATAGCTGGCGAGGTGCGCTATTTTGACCCGCTAACGGGGAATGAGCTGACTCGCCACCAACTGCACGTACTAGTGCGCGGTGAGTTAGGTAATGCGGCGCAGTTAAAACCAAGCTATTTTAAAGCCGCTTCGGTTAAAAGGCTTATTACCCGCATGCTGCATGAACTAAAAGCTGGTTGCATTGTTTCTCACCAATTTGAGGCGGCATTGGAATGCTGTAACTTGCTTTTGCAATGGCATGCAGATGATGTGCACTTAAATCGTGAGCGCGCTTTTATCGCCCAGCAATTAGGCTGCATTAATGTGGCGGTGGCCGATTTGCAGCACTTTGTTGATAACAGCCCGCACGATCCTGTGGTCGAAATAGTGAAGATGCAGCTTAAAGAACTCAATGAGCACGCTGAGATTTATCATTAGAGAAGAGCCTTTCGAGGCTCTTCTTATTTATTCAATTGTGCAACTCAATTAAATCAGCAAAAAATAATAACACTGGGCAGATGAAAGTTTGACCCAGGGACTTAAAGGTTAAGTCTCTAATATAAATAAAATAATTACTGTATCGACAGGGAGAAATTAGCATGACAGGCACAGCATTCGTCACCAATGACGCGGTGGCGCTCGGGATACTCGCAACTATTTTAGGTTTTGTTTTTTATACCAGTAGTAGTAGCCATCCCTTTTGGCAAAAGTTTTACCGTTTTATTCCTGCGCTATTATTGTGTTATTTCCTGCCATCACTGTTAAATACCTTTGGGGTAATCGATGGTCAGACATCGCAACTGTACTTTGTTGCATCCCGTTATTTACTACCCGCTTGTTTAGTGCTTCTTATTTTAAGTGTTGATTTAAAAGCTATTTTAGGTCTTGGACCTAAGGCTGTGATCATGTTTTTAACCGGTACTGTAGGTATAGTGATCGGTGGGCCGATAGCCCTGCTTATGGTGTCGGTGATCGAACCCTCTTTAATCGGTGTCGATGGCCCCGATGCGGTGTGGCGTGGCATGACAACGCTTGCCGGGAGTTGGATTGGCGGCGGTGCAAACCAAGCTGCAATGAAAGAAATCTATGAAGTGGGTGGCAATATTTTCTCTGTGATGGTGACAGTCGATGTGATTGTGGCCAATATTTGGATGGCGGTATTGCTATTTATGGCATCAAAAGCCAAAGAAATAGATGCCAAAACCGGTGCAGATACTTCGGCTATCGAAGCTTTAAAAAATAAAGTCGAAAAGTATCACGCTGAAAATGCGCGAATTCCTAATCTTCGGGATTTGATGCTCATTGTCGCCGTTGGGTTTGGTATTACGGGTGTCGCCCATATTGCGGCTGATTTTCTGGGACCATTCTTCGAAGCCAACTATCCGTGGACCGAGGATTACAGCTTAACGTCTAAATTCTTCTGGCTAGTAGTGATAGTCACAACGATTGGGTTAGCGATGTCCTTTAGCCCTGTGCGTCATTTAGAGGCGGCAGGAGCATCGAAAGTGGCATCGGCTTTCCTCTATATCTTAGTGGCGACCATTGGTTTGCATATGGATGTGAGTAAAGTACTTGATACACCACTGTATTTTTTAGTGGGTATTATTTGGATGGTAGTGCACGCGGGCTTTATGTTATTAGTGGCTAAGTTAATTAAGGCACCCTTATTCTATATGGCCGTAGGCAGCCAAGCGAACGTAGGCGGCGCGGCGTCGGCGCCAGTTGTCGCAGCGGCATTCCACCCCGCATTAGCGCCAGTGGGCGTATTATTAGCCGTGTTTGGTTATGTGTTAGGGACCTATATGGCTTGGATTTGCGGCCAAATTTTACAGATGGTTGCGGTTTAGTCGCCTTAGCACCTATATTCAGTTCACCGCTGGGCAGAGTCCAGCATTTGAGAGAGAAGTTGCGATGAGTAATAAAATCATAAGCTTAGGTTCAATCGAAATTGCAAACGATAAACCTTTTGTGTTGTTTGGTGGCATGAACGTGCTTGAGTCTCGCGATCTTGCTATGTCGATTGCTGAAACCTATGCCGAAGTCACCCAAAAATTGGGGATCCCCTATGTATTTAAGGCCTCCTTTGATAAGGCGAATCGCTCTTCGATCAACTCTTACCGTGGTCCTGGTATGGAGGAAGGTTTAAAGATTTTTGAGGAAATCAAAAAAACCTTCAATCTGCCGCTGATCACCGACGTACATGAAACCTATCAGTGCGCACCCGTTGCTGAAGTGGTTGATATTATTCAGTTGCCAGCATTCCTTGCCCGTCAAACCGATTTAGTTGTGGCCATGGCAAAAACGGGCGCCATCATCAATGTGAAAAAACCGCAGTTTTTAGCGCCCCACGAAATGCGCCACATCATCACTAAGTTTAACGAAGCGGGTAATGACGAAATCATTCTCTGTGAGCGTGGTTCAAGCTTTGGCTATAACAATCTAGTGGTTGATATGTTAGGTATGGATGAGATGAAGCAATCGGGTTATCCGGTGATTTTTGACGCGACCCATGCACTGCAACGCCCTGGTGGTCGCGCCGATTCCGCTGGTGGCCGCCGTGCCCAAGCTACCGAGCTAGCTCGCAGTGGTATGGCACTTGGTCTAGCAGGTCTGTTTATTGAAGCCCACCCTGATCCTGATAATGCTAAGTGTGATGGCCCATGTGCGCTACCTTTGCACCAGTTAGAAAATTATCTGAAGCAAATGAAAGCTATTGATGATCTCGTTAAATCCTTCGAGCCAATTGATACAAGCAAGTAAGCATAAATATATTCTTCGATCCTAAAAGCCCTGACTCGTTCAGGGCTTTTGTTTTTAAGATGAAATACACTGCCATTTAGTGATGTTTTATTATGATGTAGATAATCACTTTGAGAATAAATTAATAAAAATAGGTACTTGGCTAATACTGATTAGTATTACTGCTAGTTTAGTGATATGGGATATTTTCAACTGTTTTTTGAATCTCTGTAAGGTTAGAGCCTCATATTCAAAGGGTTACAACAGCCATATAAGGGATTTGCAGGGTAGCAAACCCCATGAAGCTTGAGGAGCTAAAACGCTGGTTAGTCGAGCCTCTTTAGCGTAGTAGCAATCTAAAGCAGAGTGTTAGACTCATCATATCGCATCGATACCTTCTTCTGAGGTACGGATGCGTACGACTTGTTCTAGGTCGGCTACAAAGATTTTTCCATCGCCCACTTTACCCGTATGTGCGGCTGTCATTATAGCTTCGATCACGGCTTCTTCCTGCTCAGAGTGAATGGCCATTTCGAGTTTTATCTTAGGTAAAAAATCGACTGTGTATTCGGCGCCACGATAGAGTTCTGCATGTCCCTTTTGGCGACCAAAGCCGCGGACTTCGGTAACAGTCATACCATTCACACCCAGTTGGGTAAGGGCCTCACGTACATCGTCTAATTTGAAAGGTTTAATAATTGTGGTGACCAGTTTCAACTTTACTCTCCAACAAACATCAGGCTCAAGTTGCACGGGTAAAGCAGGAATCAGGCCATAAAAACAAAGCATTTATTATCATTGTGTTAATCTAAATGCGCACCGCAACAGTTTAAGATTTGATATAAAATGGTGCGAAATTAAATTGATTTGCATCATGTTGGTGCGTTGCCTTGGTGCAATTTATAACTCATTGTTTGGTATGAGTGCAGTAGTGAAAGTGTTTATGTTGGAATAGATGTTGAGCATCTGACTTAACCATAAACATTAGCCGAGTTTTAGTGGTGGATATTTTAATAAACAATGCGTTAAATTTAGCTTTTTAGATGTGACCAGAAGATTTTGATGTTTCTAGCTGTTTAATTTTTGTGCACATTTCTGTGTTGGTGGTTGCACTTAAGCCGTGCACTTTAGCTCGCTCACAGATATAGCCATTGATCTGATCTATTTCCGTCTGTCTTTGATGTGCAACATCTTGGTGCATCGAGGAGAAATTTCCTGCCGTAAGCGTTATCACTCGGTAAACTCTATCCTGCAAAAATACCCTGTCGAGCTGTATGCCATCTTGTGCGGCCACATATACCAGCTCATCAAGGATAGCTGCAATTGTGTGATTAAACTGTGGCTGTGCCAGTGTACCATTAGTGCATTTATGTATTGCGGTTAAGGGATTGATTGCCGCATTGACCGCCAGTTTTTGCCATAGACAAGGAATGATGGCATCCACCCATTCACAATTTGGGATAGCTTCTAATAACAGATGCCGATAACGATCATCGAGCGGTTGACCACTAAAATGACCAATTTGGGTTAACCCATGCCCCGTTTGCTTTATCTGCCAACGATTATGGCGTAACACACCCTGTGATGTTGTGCCCAAACTAAGGCCGCGAGTACCGATAAGTGGCGCTAGTGCTAAATGTGGCCCCATGCCATTGTGTAGTAGCAAAATATGGCACTGGCTTGAGAGTTTATCGAGTAAAGGCGTAATAGCATCAAGTACTTGATAGGCTTTAACACAAACAATGATAAGTTTTATACCCGATAGTGCTTCCAGCTTGGGTTCAATGATTGGCACCGAGTAATGACTTTCAAGCGCTTTGCTGGTCATCTGCTCAGGTTGTATGAATGCTGTAAAGCTAAGTTGTTGTTCCCGCCGTGTATCGATATTTTTCCCTATAAAGCCGACAGGGATCCCTGCCGCGTGAAGCTGATGACAAATCAATTGCCCTACTGCACCCGCGCCTAAAATTGCGATTTCAACATTAGCAGAGATCATTTTCGCATGCCTTACTCACTATCACTTACTATCGGTAGACCAAATACCTTACTGTTTTATTCCTGCAATTGTGCGGCGCGAAAGTATTTTCCATAGGCCCAAAGGCAAAAGTAGAACAGTGCTATACCTGCAAAATCGGCAAGCACATCGCCTATCGATGCACTACGGTAGGGCAAGCGGGACTGCACTAACTCGATGAGTACTGCATAGCTTGACAGTAAGAGCGATAGCCAATACCACTTGGGGCGAAAAGCTAGGTAGGTAAGATAGGATAGGCAAAAAAAACTCCCAAGATGGCCTATCTTATCGATATGAGGAATGCTCTGCGAATAGGTCGGTCTGGAAAACACCAGATAACTGATTACTACAAAGGCTACGGCTAAAGCCAGCTTAAATACGGTATTTTTAGTTATCACAAATATGTTTGTATTAGCTTAGAGTGGGGCAATGATAGGAAAATGTGTGGCTAAAGTCACCCATATCCCGAGTTTTATCTTGCTTAGGGTGAAGTTAATCTTCAACTTGCCGCGGGGAGTCGGTAAACTATGGGCATTTACAATCACCTAAGGTGCGGCAACCATGCCTTCATTTGATATTGTGTCTGAAGTCGACGAAGTCGAATTACGTAACGCGGTAGATAATTCTCGTCGTGAACTCAGCAGTCGTTTTGATTTTCGTGGCAAGAATGCTGAAATCGAATATAAAGATCATGTGGTCACTCTGTCTGCTGAAGATGATTTCCAATGTAAGCAGTTAGTGGATATTTTACGCACTCAATTGAGCAAGCGTAATGTTGAGCCATCTGCCATGGATGTGGATGAAAAGTCGGTACACAGCGGCAAAACATTTTCGTTGAAAGTACGCTTTAAGCAGGGGATTGAAACTGATATCGCGAAAAAAGTGGTTAAGATGATTAAAGACAGCAAGCTGAAAGTGCAATCGTCGATCCAAGGCGATACCGTGCGCGTTACGGGTAAGGCCCGCGATGATTTGCAAGCGGTTATGGCGTTAATGCGTCAATCTGAATTAGGTCAGCCTTTCCAATTCAATAACTTCCGCGACTAATATGATTTGATGCCTGTTTAAGGGCATTCAAAGTATTCTATATAAAAAAGCCCTCGATGCTCAGCATTGGGGGCTTTTTGTTTGATGATTTTGTTAAGTTGAGCAGCGGCTAGATGTCTGATTGATGGGTTTTGGTCTGTGCATTATCCAGTAACGATGAACTCGGATGCGGTGCGTATTTATGAACTAAATGGATCAATATCAATACCGGGAAACCGATGATGCTGGCAACAACAAAGAAATTTACATAGCCAAATGAGTCGACGTAAGCACCCGAAAAACCAGCAATAAACTTAGGGAATAGCAACATAATAGACGATAGCAACGCATATTGGGTCGCGCTGTAACCGTTACTCGTTAGGCTAGATAAATAGGCTATAAAAGCAGCGGTAGCGATCCCCGCGCTGAAGTTATCCACAGAAATAGCAAAGGTTAAAAAGGGCACATCGTAGCCAATGACCGCCTGCCAAGCGAATAACAGATTAGTCACCGCAACCAGTAAAGCACCGAGGAAGAGGATCTTCATAGTACCAAAACGCGCTAACAGTACGCCGCCAAAAGCTGCGCCAACTAAGGTCATGATAAGGCCATAGATCTTACTCAAATAGGCGATTTCTTCCTTTGTGAATCCCATATCCACATAGAAAACGTTCGCCATAATCCCCATCACAATATCTGAGATCCGGTAACAGGAAATAAGTAGCAAAATAAGGATAGCACTACGGCCATAGCGTTTAAAAAAGTCGATAAAAGGTAGCACGCTAGCGGTATAAACCCAGGAAATACTCGCCGCTATGGGTCGAGGATAACTTGCGCTTAAACGTTGTTTTAATTCGAGTTCAGTGGCATCTGCAGCGCGGGTATCAACTTCAGGTTCGCGGCTAAAAAGGGTGGTTAAAATTCCCACCGACATTAATCCTGCCATTACTAAGTAGGAGGTCTGCCATGCGACTAAGTTGTATGCGGTATTGCCTGGTTCCACCCAAGCGGCAATGGTGAGTGCGCCAGCGGTAGCAACAATCATGGCACTGCGATAGCCCACTTGATAGGCCGCTGCGAGCGCTGCTTGCATTTTTTCCGGTGCTGATTCAATCCTAAAGGCATCAATCACAATATCTTGGGTTGCCGAAGCAAAGGCGACCAGTAGGGCGAAAATAGCTAAGCGTTCGAGATCTTTTAAGGGATCACTAAAAGACATGCCGAGAATTGCGGCCACCAGTAATAATTGGGCAAAAAGCATCCAACTGCGTCGTCGCCCTAGGAATCGGGTTAATAAGGGTAAGGAAAGCCTGTCTACCAGCGGTGACCAGGCCCATTTAAAGGCGTATGCCAAGGCTATCCAACTGAAATAACCAATAGAAGTACGATCGACACCCGCTTCGCGCAACCAGAATGATAGGGTCGAAAATACCAGCATCAATGGAAGCCCAGCGGAAAATCCGAGGAAGAGGAGGATTAAAACGCGCTTGTGATAGTAAACGCTAAGAGCATCGAGAGTGCGTTGAATAAAACCTGTTGCGGACATTGGTATGAGTCTAAGTGTCGAATCTGCCTAGCTTACGGGTAAGGTGCCATTAGGTTCAAGGACTAATACCAATCCTTTTAGAACTAAGACGATTGCTCATTGGCACTTCGTCATAAAAAATGGCCCAGTTGTGCTGGACCATTTTAGCTGCGATATCGCCGTATTGATTGCTTACTATGGATGTCTTATTTAGGCCTATTAAGGTCTTATCCCAATGCAACCGTTAGGCATTCTGCCTCCCAGGCTGAGAAAATCACAACAATCATGGATTTGCTTACGCAGATATTGATTGCCACGAATAGTACAGTCTGGCCAAGTGTTAAAGCTATGGAGCAAATGCCAAAACACTTTCTCGGTTTCCGTTTGCGCGTCGCCTGTCGGATTGAGCAATTGCCATTCCTCTAGCGTATCCCAAAGATAGAGCTGGACTTCATGGAATTCGAGTTCATCACTCAAAAATGCTTTTCCATACACAGCAAGCTGGGGTGCTTTATTATCGATGAACTCAGTTGTTGTCATCGTATGCCTCCTTTCAGTTGCTATCTGAGTATAGAGGTATAATTAGCGCTTTTACTCGAATTTTTCTTATTATTTTTTGGGCAGTAATTTAGCGGATTTTAATATGATTGGTGTGACGGGAAAATCTGGCCAATTGAGCTTAGCATTCGTGGTCGTTTCTACTACGGCCATGGCTTCCAATACGGGTTTACCTTCAATCACTTCACCAAAGACCGCATAACCCCAGCGACGTTTTGAAGGGTCGAGTTTAGTGTTGTCGGCCACGTTAAAGTAAAACTGGCGTGTAGCCGAGTGCGGATCATTATCCCGAGCCATGGCAATAGTGCCCATACTATTTGTTAGACCGTTGCCCGACTCATTCACTATGGGTTTACCTGCAGGCAGTTCATCCAATTTAGGGTTGAGTCCACCCCCTTGCACCACAAAATCGCTAATCACGCGGTGAAAAATCGTGTTGTCATATTCACCTTTCACCACATAGGTCAAAAAGTTGTCGACGGTAATAGGTGCTCGGGTTCTGTCTAACTCGACCACGATTTTGCCTAAACTGGTATCAAACTCGACTTGGGGATACAAGGTGTCTGGTTGAATGTCGATTGCAAGGCTGCTGTGACTAATACACAGGAATATGAGTGCAGATATCCAACGGAGCATTTTGATTTCCTTATAAATTATCGACTATGGTTATTATTTTTGTAAAAACTGGTTTAGCTCGGGGTCATTTAGAATTTCCCCTGACAGTTGGCCGAGTAATTTATTCATATCTAATTCTAAGGTGGCAAAATCCGGTGTTAGAGGGCCTTTTAGTGTCCCCTTGGCTTTATAACGTTTAACGAGTTCTTGGGTAGAATTTCGCGCTTGCACAGCAATCAGTACACTGTGCTTAGCTTCGTAACCAAAGGTTTTTTTAGTGACATCCATCTGCAATTCTTCTAATTGAATTTGTACCGAATTGCTGGCTCCTGGATCAATTTGATAACCCGCTTGAGTAAAACCATTACGGAAAACCTCGTCGAGTTGTAACTTTGGCGGTTCACTCGGGCTGACTAAACGGGTTTCTGTGCCTTTCTCAATAAAGCGTGCGACATATTCGACGTTGCGGGTATCAAGGGTTTCCAGTGAGATAGGTATGGTTCTTGAAATTTGTTGGTTAACATCTGGAATTTGCGGGCTGAAAGCCATATGAGTTGGCTTTTGGCTAGCACAGCCCACGAATAGCAAGGGAAGAGTCAAAGTCAGTAATAGCCGTTTCATAGGATCTCTCGTGCAAGTAAAAGTGGTTACAGCATACCAGAAATCACTTTTGATTCCACAGACCTGCACGATTCAGTTAAGGTGCAGGCCATCGACGTATTATCGAAAGGCGCTTTTTTATTTTCAAATTTAATCCATTATAAATTTTGGATGTGGGTTTAGTTACAAACTAACAACAATTTGATGTTGCACTCTTTTAATGCAGAAGGGGACAGGTTAGAGTAAAAATTTGATGCATACATAAGAGAGCATTGATGCTCCCGAATCCTTTTACCACTGCAAGGCATAGCCATGTTAACGATAGCAACCCAAATAGCCCCCGATAGCCTTATCAATCCTAAGGGGTTACCCCACTTTGGTCATTTTGATGGCATAGTGAAAACCTTAGGTTTGGCGGACTTTACCTATTTCGATACGATGGACAAACCAGCATCTCCTTGGGCAAAACGCTTTAACTACAAGCAGTTTCAGTTTGTCTCTCTGGTGACTCCCCGATATGTCATTGGTGTTGCGCTGGCTGATATTGCCTATCTTGGCAGTGCCTTTTGCTATGTATATGACATTAAAGCCAATCGTTTATCACAGCGCAATTGGCTAAAGCCTCTGGGTGTTGGCTATCAGATGACGCCATCTCCCGCTAATGGTAAAAGTGGCATTGGCCGTAAGGGCTCGCGGTTAAGTTTTGATATTCTTGAAGGTGGCTGGCGCCTGATCATTGATACTAAAAACCTGCAAGCTGATGTGACGTTACATCCATCACCTCTGAGTCTACCTATGGCCATGTGTAGTCCAACGGGCTATAGCGGCTGGACTTATACTCAAAAACACAATGGCTTAACCGTTACAGGAAAATTAACTGTTGACCATGAGCAGCAACCCCTCAACGCTGCTCTAGCTGGTTATGACTTTTCTGCTGGCTTTATGCGCCGTGATACCAGTTGGCGCTGGGCGTCCATTAATGCCCAAATCGATGGTGGTATTATGGGGCTCAATTTAGCGGCTGGCGTTAATGAAACCGGCGCTAATGAAAATGTATTTTGGATTAATGGTGAGCGGCATTTACTTGGACCAGTACAATTTGAATTTGACCGTCATGCGACTAAAGGTACTGAGGTATGGCGTATTTATAGCCATAACGGCCAAGTTGATTTGCTATTTTCAGCGCGAACCTGCCGTAGCGAAAAACGTAATTTAATCTTGCTTAAGAGCAACTTTCGCCAATATATCGGTCTTTTTAGTGGGACTATTATTGATAATGCAGGGCGATGCCACCAACTCAATAATGTCCTTGGATTGACTGAAGATCACTATGCCCGTTGGTAGTGAGCCATGTTTTGTTATTAATTGATATTATTAACTGTATCAAGTCCTCGAAGCTGCTGGAACAATAAGAGAATAATAAGAATAGGGTAAAGGTATATGGATATCGCCTCACTAATTAATCACCCCGAAATTTTGCTACTAGTGCTCGCCCCAGTATTTTTTCTGTGTATTTTGCTTGAATGGTATTTGGGCGATAAGCGGCAAAAACTGCCTTTAAGTGCACGTTACCGCGGCCAAGAAGTGCTATGTAATTTTAGCCTCGCGGCTATGCATCAAGGTGCCGATCTGCTCACTGGTTTGCTGGTCGCTAAGCTGTATCTGGCGATTTTTGGTTGGAAGTTGTTTGATATTGAAATGGGCCCATTGAGCTTTATTGCGTTAATGGTTGCGCAGGATTTTTGTTATTACTGGTTCCACCGAGCGAGCCACAGGGTGCGTTGGATGTGGGCTGCCCATGTGGTACACCATAGCTCTGAGAATATGAATTTTAGCACTGCATTTCGTCAGAGTTTAATGTATCCCTTTGCGGGCATGTGGGTGTTTTGGCTACCGCTGGTGATAATAGGTTTTGACCCTAACTGGGTCATTTTCGTGGTATTACTTAATCTAGGTTTACAATTTTTCGTTCATACACAATCGGTTAAATCACTTGTGCCGCTTGAATGGATTTTCAATACTCCTTCACATCATAGGGTGCACCATGGCCGTAATCCCCAATATATCGATAAAAACTATGCAGGGATCCTGATCATTTGGGACAAATTTTTTGGTACCTTTGAGCCTGAAGTCGATACTGTTATCTATGGTATTACTAAGCCTATAAATAGTTTTAATCCTGTTAAAGTCACCTTTAGCGAGTGGAGGGATATGTTTATCGATGTCACTGCAAGAGGTTTAACCCTTAAACAGCGCCTTAGTATCCTGTTTTTACCCCCAGCCAATAGTTATAAAGATGATGATTAATTAGCCATCAGCTTTTCCATCAACGTCGTTTCGCGATCACAATCTTTCCTGAGCGAACAAAATTTAATCTCCAAACGTCAACTCATTCTAATAGCCTATTTTTCTTTTTTTTCAAATAAAATGGATTAAAAAATATACAAAACTAGGTGTTGGTGGTAATTTTTGCTACGGGTCTCTCATTATTAGGTGGTTGTCATATGGTGGATGAGCCTTATTTATCGGTGGAAGAGTTAGCTTGCTTTAGTGAGCTATTTGCACCCACATGTGTCAGCGCTACTTTCGGACCAGATTGCTTAACCGAAGAGCCTCTTGTTAATCATGTTCTTACCGTTACGACTGAAGTGCCGCAGGCTATTGCGTCTATTTTAGGTAAAGCGAAGCTCACGCTACTTGCCGAGGTCGGGCCCTATAAACTCTGGTTTCCCCTACGGATGAAAGTGGATGACTTTGGACAGTTGCATCCTACATTAGGTGTGCCAGAGGTTTTAGATGCTTCGGGGGAGGAACGAAGCTGGCGTTTGACTAAGGCAGAAAATGTATGGATATTTGACCATGATCAGGGTGAACAATGGTCTGTTGTATCGTTGTCAAGTTCAGGGATGGCTATAAAGGCTAAGTCGCAGCAACAGTTTGAGCTGTTACTGGATAGTAAAGATGTGCAGTTACAACTCCCAGATGGTGAAACAATGCATGTTGATATCGAACCTGTTCGCAACGTCAATGGGTTAGCGATTGTGAGGTTTCGGGCTGAAGCCGAAGAACGTGAAGCCCTGCGCCAGTTCCTATTTAATCGCCATCGCAGCCTGCATGCCAAACTCTATGCTAGCTTACGTGAATAAGTTAGCTTTGTTGGTCACTAAATTACGATGCTGTATAGGATTGTAAAATGTCCCTGCAGATCTTTTGTGATTGACGCCCTTTTCCGAGTTCTTACCTGCCAATCTGTCGCTTGATGGATTAGAATAGCCTCGAATTCAAAAACATCAGAGCGAGCAGTATGCACGTACATATTTTAGGAATTTGTGGAACCTTCATGGGTGGTCTAGCGTTATTGGCTAGGGCAAAAGGTCACAGGGTAACGGGCTCGGATGCCAATGTGTATCCCCCAATGAGCACGCAACTTGAAGAGCAAGGCATTGAACTGATACAAGGTTTTAATCCTAGCCAATTGGGTGAAGCGGGACATTATCCTGACTTAGTCGTGATTGGTAACGCCATGAGTCGTGGTAATCCCTGTGTGGAAGCAGCATTGAATTTAGGGATCCCCTATACCTCTGGTCCGCAGTTTTTAGCCGAGCATATTTTACCTGAACGCTGGGTTCTAGCGGTTTCAGGTACTCACGGTAAAACCTCTACCTCGAGCATGTTAGCTTGGATTTTAGAGGATTGTGGCTATGAACCAGGATTTTTAATTGGTGGAGTGCCCCAAAACTTTGGCGTGTCGGCGCGTTTGGGTCAATCAGCATTCTTTGTGGTTGAGGCAGATGAGTATGATAGTGCCTTCTTCGATAAGCGCTCAAAATTCGTGCATTATCATCCACGTACTCTCGTGATCAACAATCTCGAATTTGATCACGCGGATATTTTTGCCGATCTAGCCGCTATCCAAAAGCAGTTTAATCACCTTATTCGTACTGTACCCAGTGAAGGAAAAATCATTTGGCCTGCTGATGCTCAAGCGGTGAAACAGACTATCGAAATGGGCTGCTGGAGTGAGCAGGAAAACTACCATACAGCAGAGTCTGTTACTGGCTGGTATGGTAAAGCACTCACTGATGATTGCCATCGTTTTGAAGTGTTTTTAGATGGGGAGTCCCAAGGCGAGCTTGAGTGGGACTTAATTGGTCAACACAATATTGAAAACGCCATTATGGCTATTGCCGCCGCGCGCCATGTGGGTGTAAAACCGAGCGCAGCGATTGATGCCTTGGCGAAATTTATGCCGCCTAAACGTCGTCTTGAGTTGTTGGGTACAGTGAATGGTGTCAGTGTATACGATGATTTTGCCCACCATCCCACGGCGATTGCGACCACGTTAAAAGGGATGCGTGCTAAGATCGGCCAGAGCAAAATTATCGTAGTGCTTGAGCCTCGCTCAAATACGATGAAGAGTGGAGTGCATAAAGATACGCTGGCTTATTCTATGATGCAGGCCGATGAAGCTTTTTTATATCAAGCAGATACCATTGACTGGAATATGAAAGAGGCGATGGAAGCCTCGGTTATTCCTGTGATGGTATTGCATCAAATTGATGATGTTGTTGCTAAGGTTTCGGCAACTGCCAAAGCAGGCGATACCGTAGTGATAATGAGTAATGGCGGGTTTGGCGGTTTGCATAAGAAGTTGCTTGCAGCACTTGAATTGAGCCCGCAATCAACAGAGTCGACTCCATCATCTTCTGAGAAGAGTCTTTAAGATGGCTCACGCTAAGTCGGTTAAGGCGATTAGCCTTGCTTGGACTGGTGCTTCTGGTGCGCCCTACGGGTTGAAGTTGCTGGAGTACCTGTTGGCGTCGGGTTATCAAGTGTTTTTGATGATTTCTAGCGCCGCGCGAGTGGTATTAGCGACTGAGCATGGTTTGCAGCTCAGTGCGAATAGTGAAAAAGCGAAACAACAACTGCTTGCTTTATTCGCCGAAAAAAACGCGACGATAGTGGGGGAGCTGGTTGTGCTTGGTAAGGATGAGTGGTTTTCGCCTCCTGCGTCTGGCAGCGCTGCGCCTAAACAAATGGTCATTTGCCCTTGCTCGACAGGCACACTAGCAGCGGTCGCCACAGGGATGAGCAATAACCTGCTTGAACGAGCTGCGGATGTGGTCATCAAAGAACGCGGCCAGCTTATCCTAGTGCCTAGAGAAACGCCTTTTAGTGCCATACATTTAGAGCATATGCTAACCCTTTCGCGCCTCGGTGTGACTATTATGCCTGCCTCCCCCGGTTTTTATCACAATCCCAAATCGGTAGAAGATCTGGTAGACTTCATGGTCGCTCGAATTCTTGATCATTTGGGCGTTGACCATGCATTAACGAGTCGCTGGGGTTATGACAAGCAGACCCACCGCGACCTCGACAATTGAGACTGATATGAAACACACCACCGAAGTGATGATCTCCGCCGAAGAGATTAACCAAAAATTGGATCAAATGGCTGAGCTAATCAATGCCCATTATGTCAACAGCGAACGTTTGCTGATGGTGGGATTGTTAAAGGGCTCAGTAGTCTTTATGGCTGATCTGTGTCGCCGTATTAAGGGCCATGTTGAAATCGATTTTATGTCGGTTTCCAGCTATGGCAATTCGATGACCAGTTCACGGGATGTAAAAGTACTGAAAGACGTGCAATCGGATATTGCGGGTCGCGATGTGCTGATAGTAGAAGATCTCATTGACTCGGGTAATACACTGAGCAAAGTCCGAGAAATGCTACTACTGCGCGAACCTAAGAGCTTAGCGCTTTGTACTTTGCTTGATAAACCTGAGCGCCGAGAAGTAGATGTTAAGGTCGATTTTATCGGTTTTACGATTCCTGATGAGTTTATCGTTGGTTATGGTATTGATTACGCTGAGCAGTATCGTAATCTGCCCTATATTGCCAAAGTGGTGCCACTCGAATAATTGCATTCTTGTTAGGTTTCAACACTTAAAACTCCCGCTACATGCGGGAGTTTTGCTTTATTAAGGTTCAGTGGATTGATTCAAGCTAAATGCAGCCGTTCATTGGTGTCTGCTAGCTGGTTACCTATTAGAAAAAGTTCATAAACTAGTGTCCATTATTCAATAGATTAACAATACATTTCCCTTTATATAAAGTTGACGTATTGCATTTGGTTTTTTTGCCACCATCTTATTAGTCTCGTTATGTTAAGGATCAGGAACATCTATGGCGAATACAGCCCATGCTCTGGTACTCGAAGGGCTTAAAAAAACCTATAAAGGCGGCGTTGAGGCGGTCAAAGGCATCAGTCTTACCGTTAATCAGGGGGATTTCTTTGCCTTACTTGGCCCCAATGGCGCGGGTAAATCCACCACGATCGGCATTATCAGCTCTTTAGTTCAGAAAACGGCAGGTACGGTTAAAGTCTTTGATTATGATATTGATAAACAACTAGAGCATGCCAAGTTATGCATTGGTTTAGTGCCACAGGAATTTAACTTTAATCAGTTTGAAACCGTATTACAGATAGTGGTAAATCAAGCGGGTTATTACGGTGTACCAAAGTCTATCGCCCTAGAGCGTGCACAAAAGTATTTAACTCAGCTAGATTTGTGGGAAAAACGTAACAGCCAATCGCGGGAATTATCCGGCGGTATGAAGCGGCGTTTAATGATCGCCCGCGCTCTGATGCACGAGCCTAAGCTATTGATTTTGGATGAGCCTACCGCAGGGGTGGATATTGAGTTGCGCCGTTCTATGTGGGAATTCCTCAAGCAAATTAACCAGCAGGGCGTGACCATTATTCTCACCACCCATTATCTTGAAGAAGCTGAAATGCTGTGCCGCAATATTGGCATCATAGATAACGGTGTGCTGGTGGAGTGTACCAGCATGAAGGCACTGCTCAGTAAGCTGAATATGGAAACCTTTATTCTCGATCTTCGCCATGATATTCAAACTGCCCCAGTGCTCAACGGCATGGTATGTCGCCTAACCGATCCCCATACCTTAGAGGTGGATGTAGCGAAAGAACATAATCTTAATGAGGTATTTCGCCAATTAAGTGCGGCGAATGTGGAAGTGTTGTCGATGCGCAATAAGTCAAATCGGTTAGAAGAACTCTTCGTTGAACTGGTGAATAAACCCCAGGGAGTCAGCGCATGAACCAACTCTACTTTATCGCCTTCAAGAGTATTCTAGCGAAGGAGATTAATCGTTTTACACGGATTTGGATCCAAACCTTAGTGCCACCTGCCATCACTATGACATTGTATTTTCTGATTTTTGGCAATTTAGTCGGTAGTCGAATTGGTGAAATGGGCGGCGTATCCTATATGGAGTTTATCGCCCCTGGGTTAATCATGATGTCGGTGATCACTAACTCCTACTCGAATGTTGCTAGCTCATTTTACAGTGCTAAGTTTCAACGTAATTTAGAAGAGTTGATGGTGGCACCTGTGCCCCATTATGTGATGATTGCCGGTTACGTAGGTGGCGGTGTGGCGCGCGGTTTGTGTGTTGGCCTAATTGTGACACTGGTGGCGATGTTCTTTGTCGATATACGCTTGCATCATGCGGGTTTAGTGGTGATGACAGTGTTTTTAACCTCAGTGCTATTTTCCTTAGGTGGACTGATTAACGCGGTTTTTGCCAAAAGTTTTGATGATATCAGTATCATACCGACTTTTGTGCTCACCCCATTAACCTACCTTGGCGGGGTATTTTATTCCCTGTCACTCTTGCCATCATTCTGGCAGGGCGTGTCGGCACTTAACCCTGTGGTCTATATGATCAACGTGTTCCGCTATGGTTTTCTCGGTTTTGCCGATATCAGCGTGCCGCTATCCATCGCCATTATGGTGGGCTTTTGTGTAGCGTTGTGGGCTTTAGCTTACTATCTTATCTCACGCGGGATCGGGTTGCGTTCTTAATATTTTGAGAATAAAAGCTTAATAAAAAAGGAGCCACTAAGGCTCCTTTTGACTGTCTAACAATATGTTACTTCATACGACGACGTATTGCCGCCAATGGTAACAGTAGGGCTGTTAACCAACCAAGAGAACCACTATCGTTCTTTTTAGCGGGTGTTGGTTTGGCTGTTACTGTGACAGTCGCAGTGCCTAGAGTACTATCTAGCTCACCATCAGATGCAACTACCGTAAATATCAGCGATTGTGCACCTGCTGGAGCGGTGAAGCTGATAGTTTCACCACCATTTGTGAAGGTAACAGGGGTTCCACTCGTTTGTACCCAGTTATAGGTTAGAGTGTCTTGTTCTATATCAGCACCATTAGCGGTTGCTGTTACCGTTGACCCTTCCAAACCTGTTGAACCTACTGGAGCGACTGTTGGTGCATCATTAACATTTTGAACGTTAATCGTTACTAATGCAGCTTCTCCAGTATTACCATCTTCATCAACTGATGTGTAGCTGAGTGTATCTGTACCAAAGAAATCTAAGCTAGGGGTATAGTCAATATTACCCTCGGCGTTCACCACTGCAGTACCATGGGAAGGTGTTTCTACTATTTTTACTCCACCTAAGGCTCCTTTAGGCATAACGTCAATGACACGTAGTGCTTTCGCCGTCATTCCATCGCCAGTGACGGAAGCTTGGGCTACCTTTTGATCTGGTTTAGTATCGTTTTCTAGTACTTTGATAGAAACTAAAGTTTCCTCGTCCGTTTCAATTACATCAGCTTGACCAACATTAAGGGAAGTTGGTTTAGCATTGTAATTAATAGTAACATTGCCAGCCGTTGTATTTCTTAAGGTTATAGCGTCTCCAGATGTCACGGTGCCACCAGTACCATTAAAGTGATAAGTGGTTCCAATCGTTCCTCCTATGTTTTCTGCACCGATGGTGACTGCAGATGGTATATTTGGAATGTCGATATAGTTGAATACAACATCTTCTGTAGTGCCGGTTCTAATCCAAATACTAAAGGTATAAGCTGAACCTGATGTATCATCATAGAGTTGGCCTTTGTTCCACTCTATAGCTAACCATGTCACGCCAGCGCCATCGGTAAACACACCAATAGCAAGATCGCCACCACCAGTATCACCAACAGTTTTATCTGATAAGTCAAAGTCAGACCAGAATGGGGCTAGAATATTATTGGGATTTGCACCATCAGGTAGTTGTTTATTGGCATAAGTACCGCTAGCGCTTCCTCCACCAACAATTGCCAGACCGTTATCTGATATTGTAATTCTGGAGTAGCTCACACCGTTATATTTGAAGCTAGGAACATTGTAGCTGAAGCTTACCTCGTCACACCCATTCGTACATGCTATAGGATTGGTTCCTAAGTCAATAATACTAGGGAATCTTTGAGCCCCTTTTGTGGTCGCCATCTGAGGTAAATTAAGAGAACCAACCCAAGTAATCAGGCCTAAATCTTCATTTACCTGTAGTCCATTTTGGGTTGCCCCCGCGAGAGTGACTGTCACATCCTCTTTAGCGGTTAGCTTAGTCCCTTTCGGCGCCTGTGCTGTAAAAGTAACAGTATTTTCAAACAGTGTATTATTGAGTGTTGCAACTAGAGGAATTATATCACTGGCGTTAATATCTGCTTTGGTCGTGTTTGTTGAAATTAAGGATGCATTACTTGATTCTTTAGCTAACACAGCTAAAGGTAAGTGAGCATTTTGTAACCCTTCAGTACTGTTAATTAGTACGTTAGCAAAGATCCATGAGTCATACGTTGCAAAGGTTGAATCAACCGTTACTGTAAATGTTGCTGAGGCTCCAGGGGCTAGTTCTAATGTAGTAGGTGATACTGTGATACCAGTGCTATCAGATGAAGTTGATAAGCTCCAAGAGGTTGTAACATCGCTTTTGTTATAAACGGTGCGAGTGAAAGTACATGGGCCAACACAAGAGTCTGATGCTATCGATGGTCTGTCGAATGTTAATACAGCCTTGGCTGCAGCATCTAAATCCATGCGCCCTGCACCCATGTCAAATGGAGTTGCAGGGGTTGTTGCATCATCATCGAGAATGCCTTCATATTTAGCCGTCGAAGTGAGAGCAGTTTTTATATCATTTGCACTCCACTCTGGGTGCAGTTGGCTCATAAGAGCTGCCGCACCTGCAACATGAGGGCTTGCCATACTGGTACCAGAAATGACATTGAAATCTTTACCTCCATCATCTGGTGAGAAGGCCGATAGAATATCTGTGCCTGGTGCTGCTATATCAGGTTTTAGGATATTTTGATTGCCATCAGGGCCACGTGAGCTTGAACTATTCAGATTATCAGCAAGAACCGGGGTCATTATACGCTTGGTTTTTGCGACTAGAGTGCCTGTAGTTGCTGTTTCTCCCATGGCTTCGATAATGGCTAAGCCTGCATCTTTGGCAATCATTACTGCTGGAAACGGCTCATCGGGCATAGACATAGTAGTCGGAGCGCCTGCAACGCTGTTATATACAACAACCGCTTTTGCGCCTGCCGCTTTAGCATTGGTCGCTTTTAGTGAGAAGTTACACACGCCACGAGAAATTAATGCGATACCATCCTTGAACGAGTCAGCAGGAAAGGCATCACAGCCATTCGCATTCTGAGCGTTTAGTTTTACAGCTGCAATAACAGGAGCGGTAATATCTGCGCTCAACACTGCATCGGAACTTGGTATCGCCAGTAAATCTTCACCACCAGCATTAAAACTATTAGCAAAATAGCGGCCCGTAGTGGTGTTAGCGACCGTAATACCGGATTCAATACAGCCTGGACAACCTACAGTTTGTGCACCATTACCATCATTACCTGCGGCAGTGACTACAACAACGCCAGCCGCTTCTGCCGCTTCAAACATTGTCTTATATGGACTGTTAGCAGGATCTCCACCCGCGCCGCCACCCCATGAGTTGTTGATGACATCTGCACCATCATTGACAGCATGCTCCAACGCTTCCATTAACATAATATTCGAGCCGCTGCCTCTTTCACATTCGAGATTGCTATAAAGTGCCTTATAGACCATCAGATATGCGGCTGGGGCTACACCCGATAACTCAACAGGAATATCTTTGAAAGTTGTTGAAACCTTATTGCCGACTGCCGTTCCCGCTACGTGAGTACCATGCCCACCATAACCGAGTGGGCTCATATATTCTTTAGCGCAAACGGGGAAGGTAGGTTGTGACCAACGAGCCACAATGAGTTTGTTGTTACAAAAAGATGCGTCAACGGTAGAGCAATAATCATCTGAAGGAAGGTTGCCACTTGGAGCCGTGAAACCTGCATCAGCAAACATTGGGTTCTCGGGGCGTATACCACCATCAATGATTGCAACTTTAATTCCTTTACCTGCATTTTCCATCCCAGAAACGGCTTCCCACATTGCTTGGGTATTAATCACTTGGTGAGAAGCATCCATGTTTGTTTCATACATGGTTTCTGGATAGACGGATTTAACGCCAGGCATCTGAGCCAGTTTTTCAGCACTCAATCCTTGGCCAACAACGGTTACACCATTAAAAAGTGTTTGGAAATGACGTTCAACTTTGGCGTTAGGGATTGTTTTTGCTAAAGCTGATGCAAAATTATTTTGTTCTTTGGCTAGATGGCTGGCATAGCTTTTAACTTCAGCGGATTGTACGTTGAGCTTTTGCCCTTCTTTTGTCGAAGCTGTTGGGGCAAATGAACCTATACCCCCCTGATAAGTCGCGAGTGCAGGTGATTCCATTTCAACGATAAAACGCTGCGGAGCTGCAATATTGGATACAGCAACTTGAGGTTTACTGTATTTATCATGGGAGGACATTTCAGGTGAGTAAGGTTTAAAGGTAAATTCACTGTTTGCTATGGCGGTACTAGATAACAGTGCTGTAGATATGGCGATCGATAGTTTTGTCTTCACAACTTCATTCCTTGTCAATTAATGCCTTTAGCACTTTAACTGCATATGCCTGTAGCTGAATTGTTATAGTTATGCTGCACTCTTTGGTGTTAGCAATGAAGTTGTAACACAAAAGTGCTGCGTGGTTAACACTTTTGAAGGAAAAAAGACTTATGTCATATTTTGCCGTGCTTAATAGCACTTATAGCCAGTTAGATTGTGGCAATTTAAGGCTTAACCGCTCTGACTATCGGGTTTTGTAGGCTGATCAAGGTTTCTGTTGACTGGATTTCATCGATGGACTGAATGCGGTTGATAAGAACGTGTTGTAAACCATCAATAGATTGGCACATGACTTTTACAAAAATACTGTAATTGCCCGTGGTGTAATAGGCTTCGACGACTTCTTCGAGGGCGTTGAGTTTAGCGATAGCGGCCGGATAGTCGCCAGCACTTTTAAGATTGATGCCGATAAAACAACAGACGTCATAGCCTAGGGCTTTAGGGTTTACCGTGATCTGCGCGCCAGTGATAATGCCTGCTTGCTTCATTTTTTCTACCCTAACATGGATAGTGCCTGCGCTTACGCCAAAACGTTTGGCGAGTTCGGCAAAGGGTGTGCGAGCATCCTGCATTAGGGCTTCGAGGATATGATTATCGAGTTGATCGCGCTGAAATGCGGTATCCATAAATAAACTCTCTATAACGTAATGAATTGTCATAAAGTTACGTTTTTTTATGGAGAATTGCTACCGATTTTGCCCGTATTATTTGATTTTAGTGATCATTGTTCACCCAAAGGCTCACAAAAAGGGGCTTCAGCGCTAAAAGTCATACTGACACCCGTGTATGGATGTTTGATGGTGAGTTCTGCCGCATGTAGTAGTAAGCGGGGGGCTAAGGATTTAGCGAGTGAGTCGGCATAAAAACCATCACCTAAGATCGGATGACCTATTGCCATCATATGCACGCGCAACTGGTGTGAACGACCAGTAATGGGGGTGAGTTTTACTAGCGTTGAACGTTGGGCGTAGCTTAACACTTGATAGTGAGTTAAAGATGGCTTGCCAACGAGATGATCGACTTTCTGTTTAGGTCTATTCGGCCAATCACAGATCAACGGGTAATAGACACTGCCAGTATTGTTTTTGATATGGCCTGCGACCCTTGCAAAGTAGGTTTTGCTGGTTTCTCTGTCGTGGAATTGACGTTTTAGTTCCCGCTCGGCACTGCGGATCAAGGCGACAACTATGACGCCTGAAGTTGCCATATCGAGGCGATGAACGATTTGGCAATGGGGATGCTCGGCTTTTACTCTGGCATAGACACTATCGTAATGGGCAGGATCTCGACCGGGCACAGACAACAATCCCGAAGGTTTGTTAATGACAATAATATCTTTATCTTGATAAAGAATATCGAGCCAAGGAGTTGTAGGTGGTTGGTAAATAAAATCAGTCATCATAGTGCCTATTGGTCAATGCGGGACAAAGATACTCTGCTCGGCTTGAGGGCGCAAGTGCGTGGCCTAAAGATTGCCTGTTGTAACCACCCGCTCGAACAGAAGGAAAGCGCATTAGTTGATGATTTGCTGATAGAGCTACATTGGAGTTCTTGCTATAATCACGCTCTTTTTTGTTACTGATCATTTTGAGCCTGTGAAGCCATGAGCCAGCCAGAGATTTACACACCTGAGAATCTTTCTCACGTCCATAACCGCCTCGAGTTATTGGCGCCTGCAAAAAATGCTGACTACGGTATCGAAGCGATACGCCATGGTGCCGACGCGGTTTATATCGGTGGTCCAGCATTTGGCGCTCGGGCAACGGCGGGCAACAATGTTGAAGATATCGCGCGCCTGTGTACTTATGCTCACAAGTATCATGCTCAAGTGTTTGTTGCGCTGAATACTATCCTGATGGATAACGAACTCGCCGACGCCGAAAAACTCATTTGGCAACTGTACGAAGCCGGTGCCGATGCGCTGATTGTGCAGGATATGGGCGTATTGCAACTCAATTTGCCGCCGATTGCCCTGCATGCCAGTACTCAAATGGATAACCGCAGCCCTGAAAAGGTGGCGTTTTTAGAGCAAGTGGGATTTTCGCAGGTCGTGCTTGCCCGCGAACTTGGTCTAAGTCAGATCCGTGAAGTGGCGGCGCATACTAAGATGCAGCTCGAATTCTTTATTCACGGCGCGCTTTGCGTGGCTTTCAGTGGGCTATGTAACTTAAGCCATGCCTTTAGTAATCGCAGTGCTAACCGCGGTGAATGTTCGCAAATGTGCCGTTTGCCGGGTAATTTAAAAACCCGTGCGGGGGATGTATTAGCGCAGAACGAGCATTTATTGTCCCTTAAAGATAATAACCAAACCGATAATCTCGAAGCCTTAATCGATGCCGGTATTCGTTCATTTAAGATTGAAGGTCGCCTTAAGGATTTGAGTTACGTTAAAAACGTCACCGCCCACTATCGTCAAAAGTTGGATGAAATTATTGCGCGCCGCCCCGAATTTGTGGCTTCATCCCACGGCCGCTGCGAGCACACTTTTACCCCAGATCCTGAAAAGACCTTTAACCGCGGCAGTACTGATTATTTTGTCCATGAACGTAGCCAAGGGATCAAAGATTTTCGTTCGCCAAAATACATAGGCGAAGAAGTCGGTAAAGTGGTCAGCATAGGCAAAGACTTTATCCAAGTGAGTTCGACCCATGAGTTCAACAATGGTGATGGCTTAGCGTTTTTCCCCCTCAATTATGCCATGGCCAAACAGTCCGATGATAAGCTCCAAGGCCTACGGGTAAATCGTGCAGAAGGGTTGAAACTGCATATATTGCAGGTGCCAAAGGACTTAAAGGTTGGGATGACGTTATACCGTAACCATAATCAAGCCTTCGAAACCTTACTCGCCAAGGAGTCATCTAAACGCATTATTGGCGTGGATATGCGCTTGAGCGATACCACAGATGGACTCGCGTTGACCTTAACGGATACTTATGGGTTAAGCGCCAGCGTGAACTTAGTGGCCGAAAAAATCCCTGCGACCGATATTGAAAAAACGCTGCAAAATACCCGTACTCAGCTTGGCAAGCTCGGTAGTACCGACTTTGTTGCCCGTAGCATCAGTATCGATACGGCCCAAGCGTGGTTCTTACCTGCGTCTGTGCTTAATGGTCTGCGCCGTGATGCGGTCGCAGCATTAGAAGTCGCTCGCGTGCAGGGATATATACGTCCAAAACCGTGGAAATATAATCAAGATGCAGTTTATCCTGTTAAGCATTTGAGTTACTTAGGTAATGTGGCAAATGAAAAGGCCAAAGATTTTTATCAACGCCACGGCGTGATTGAAATTCAAGACACCTATGAGAAAAACGGCGTCACCGAAGATGTCCCCTTAATGATCACTAAGCATTGTTTGCGCTTTAACTTTAATCTTTGCCCTAAAGAAGTGCCGGGGATTAAAGCCGATCCTATGGTGCTCGAAATTGGCAACGATGTGCTTAAGTTAGTGTTCGATTGCCCAAAATGCGAAATGATGGTGGTGGGTGAAAACCGTCAAGTTAGAGGACAGAAGCATCTTTAATCTGTAACTCAACAGTCCCAAAATGCGGCCCCCCACATTTTGGGACTTTTAAATATGAGCAGATATTTAGGGCTAACCTAATGATTCAGTTCAACACGATTGAACTTGTGTTGGTTGCCTGTTCAATCCGCTCTCCGTTCATTGTATAGGTTTCTGAGAGTGCTATGCGGCCTTGATCGTCGTATTGATTGTGGATGCCAACCCAGAATTGTTCTTGTCCTTGGATTTGTAAATTACCTTCTTCGGCAATATGGCTATTGGGATGATAGCGTTTCAGTGTATAAAGTTTGCTTTCGTCATCAAACTTTAAGTGATAGGAGAGTCTTAGCGTTTCAGTAGACCTTGTTGTAACCACTGGTACCGCTTCCTCTTGTGCTTGCTTTGCCGCAGTATCACCATCACTAACATTTTTGCCGTTATGCGACTCTGCTTCGTCATCATCTTGGGCGGTAGTATTTTCATTAAAATCAAAGTAGTGACGGCTTTCGATAAGTTGTCCTTGCTCATCTAGCCACACTTCACGCAGGAGTTGTCCTTGAGGGGTAAAACGTTGCCAGTGACCAATATCGAGGTAGCGTTGTTCCGTGATTTGAATTGTGCCTGTTTCTAATATTGTGCCGTTTCTGGACAGTGACTTAGCAGTAAATAAGTTGTCTTGAATACAGGTTAATAACCAACGAATAGTACCATCTTCATAGTATTCGATTCGTGTATCTGGGATCCCTTGTTGGTAATATTCCCGTTGATTATTCTCCAGATTATAACCGCAGCGAGTATTGGAATGGCTTTGATAGGATTCGAGTATGCCTTGCTTATTATAGAAGCTGGATTCTTTAAGGTAGCCTTGGCCATCGCGCACTTCATATTCTGAAATAGTACGTATAGTACCATCCTCATAAAACCAGCGGGCGGTGCCATCACGGTAGCCTTGGGTGTGTGGTAGATACATTTGTATTTGCTGGTTTTCGTAGTATTCGGTAAAAGGGGATATCGAGAGGTTGTTTTTATATTGGCCTTCTGCCGAGAGCACACCGCTCTTATAGTAGCTTTTAAACAAACCTTCCCTCAGACCATTTTCTAGGTAAATCTCAAGGGCGAGTTGGCCATTGTCATGGTACCAATTGGCCATGCCCTGTTCTTTGCCATTCTCAAAATAGATTTTTTCTTCAAGTTGACCATTGGGGTACCATTTTACATGTTCACCGTGCAACTCGCCTGCAGGATTAAATTGTTCACGCCAAGCCAGTTGCCCGCTTTCATAAAATTCTTCAATGGTCTTTCCTGCGCTATCGGCGAGCATTTTTTGCTTTAACACGCCATTGGAATGATACCAAAATGCTTGATATTCATATCCTTGGTCGTAGTAGCGTTCCGCCTCTAGGGAGCCATTGTTGTAATATAGATATTCGATCCCATGGATCTGATCGGCGACCATAGGGCGGGTGAGCTGCACATTTCCTGATTCATAGAAGCGAGTTAAGGTGTTGATATAAGCCCCATCACTATCGATTTCTGCGGTTTCGCTAATATTGCCATGATCATGATAACGCGTAATAAACATCCCATTAGGGCGGCGATCTTCGCTGTAATTAATTTTACCTGTGTGGTGAAACCAAGTTTGTAATCCCACTTGCTGATCCTGAATAAAATGACCTTCAAATAACAAGGTGCCAAGGGCATCAAATTGGCGAGAAATACCATCGCGCTCGCCAAAATAGTTAGATTCAACGACTTGGGTCAATTTGGGAGTTTGAGTAATAACTCTTAGGCTACTTATTCCATGTTCATCTTCTACTTCATGGAAAGTGCGCTGAAGTTTCCCCGTTAGGCTGGCGTGATCTTGTATATCACCACAAACGATAAAGTGTGGATCTATATTAAAGCGACTTATCAGCAAAGCTTCGATATTGTAGAGCTCTACCTTCCATAACATATTAGGTTGGTTGGGTATTGTAGGTATGACACTGCACACTTTTTCCTTGCCTAACCAAAAGTGTTGCTCAGGCTCATTGGTTTGGTTGCTGATTTCTAGTCGATCAAATTGAGTACTATGGAAAGAGCAGGATTCATTAACCAACTCCCAACCGAGGAGTTCAATTAATTGCGGTGAGTCGTAGTGATAGATATTTATGCCCCTAGCGATATCTTGTTCCTGTGAGGTCGCGAGTGCCTCTGTTGCATGGATTTTTAAACTAAAGTGGCGATGAAAATGAGCGGGCTCGAGAGGGGATTCTGGGGATGCTATTTGTGGGGGAGTGTCTTGCTGGGCGCTGTAATTTTCCGATGAATTAAATAATTTGGCTTTTAGCGCGCGAAACAACGACATCGTGGGGAATCTCCATATCCATATGCAAAACAACAAATTTACTTGATATAGGCTCATAGAATATGAGCTTTATGTGGGCATATGATAGCGGTTTATGGTGTTATTTCTCAATGCCTCAATCGGTAAAAGACCGTTAAATAAAGGATAAAAAATGATCCAAAATTTTTTTAGTCAGTTACCAGAGGCTTTATCGGCGGAGGTTTTTGAAAAACTTGCGGGCAACGATAGCGTTACGATTGAGCGTATTGTTTCCAATGGCCAATCAACCCCAGTAGGCCAATGGTACGATCAAAACCAGCATGAGTGGATCATGTTGCTTAAGGGGGCGGCGACTTTAGTATTTGAGCAAGGTGAGCCAGTTATCTTAACACCGGGTGATTACTTAACGATTCTTCCCCACCAAAAGCACCGCGTAGCCTCAACGTCGACGAGTTCAGAAACCCTATGGCTAGCGGTATTTTATGATTAGGGATGGATATTAAATTAGTACTTGATTGAGCACTCTTTGCCAGTTGCCACCCATAAAACGGTCGCGGTCGGTAGATTTAAAGCGCGCCTTAGCTAGGGCATCGTCGATGCGGCTCATTCGGTCAATATGGTTAAGCTCTGGGATAACGACATGCCGTGGCTCAACATCGAAACCCAATACGTTTTTGGTACGCAGGCTGTACCACCACTCTTGATATTCTTTAATGCCTTGCTCATTATCATTATTAATTGCTAATAGATTTTCTTGGCCACGGAGTGGGAAGTCATTAGCGATTGCCACACAGTCCACTCCACCTACGCGCATAACGTATTCTAACTGGCGGATGTAGTCATCGATGGTTGGCACAGGATTTGGCGTTAACCAGAAACTCATCATAAATACGCCAAAAACACCACCAGAATTGGCAATGGCGCGGATAACTTCGTCGGGCAAACAGCGAGCATGGTTGACTATTTCACGCGCCGCGCCATGACTTTGGACGACAGGTGATTTGCTGATTTTGGCGATATCAAGAGCAGTTTGGGCGCTGGAGTGGCTCAGATCAACCAATATATTGCTGTGGTTGAGTTTTGCGATTAACTCTCTACCATGGCCAGTCAGTGGCTTATTCAGTCCGCCATTGGCATCATTATCTAAGGCGCCACCCGCGAAGGTATTGCCATAGTGGTGGGTGAGTTGCAGTGCGCGCAGTCCCTGCTGATGGAACTCATCGACTCGCGCCCATTGGTTGGCATCGCTATCTTCTTCAACGCAATCCGCCCCTTGAATTTGAAAATACACCGCAGTGCGTTGGCTGTCCCTTGCGAGCTGGATATCTCGTCCTGTTAGGCCTTGCAATAAAATATCGGGATGATCGCTTACCCGCTTAGCGGCCAGCTTAATACTTTCCATACAAGCTTTATAAGTGCGCTTATAGTTTTGCGTGCCATCGGGTTGCTGCAGGGTTTCAATGGCTGAAATATCGCAAAGATAGGCATCGAGTTTAGAGGTAGTCACATCACGTAAGTCATCGGGGAGAAACGATAAACCATCGACATACAACCGCCTTGGGGCAGCGGCAAAGCTTGGGATGCTGGCGAGGGGACTTAACAGTGTTGCTGCGCCAAGACCTTTAAGAAGAGTGCGACGGTAGTGATTGACAGCCTGGTTGGGCATGTTCGATTCCTATCAATTAACGCAAATGTAACTTCTTTATACCCTATTTAGCGGGTTGAAGTCTTTGATTAAATCCATTTTTTCGCTATTACAGTCCACAGTGTAGAAAACATTTATCTTATTGTGCTGCACCTTTGATTGCTTTGGCGAGCGCATTGAGACCATTAGTGCGTGATGGGCTAAGTTGGCCTTCTAACCCTAATTGTGTGAAGTAAGCCTTGGGATCAAAAGCTTGGATCTCATCACTGGTTTTTCCGTGACAAGCGCCAAGTAACAGTCCTATCAGTCCTTTGACGATACGAGCGTCACTATCGGCAAGGTAATAATGTCGACCATTTCGTGCTAGGTGATAGAGCCAAGCATCACTTTCGCAGCCTTTCACCTGTGCCATATCAACGCGAAATTCAGCGTTTATGCTGGGCAGATCTTTACCTAACAACATAATTTGGCGATATCTTTCCTGCCAATTAGCGGCCTCGGCAAAACGCGCCAGCAGGGTATCGGCATCTTGCACCGAATAGTGAAAATCGGCCTCGTTTGGCATAGGTATGGTCGAATCTGTCATGGACTAAAATCCTGTCTAACTTATTTTGAATATCGTATTAGTGACGTGTGAATAAATAGCTAAGTGTTGCTCGTTACAGCAGCAAGTCTTTTACCGAGGTTAGCGCGCTTATAAAACGGTCGATATCTTGTTTATTAGTGTAAATGCCAATGGAGGCGCGGCAACACCCCTTGAGATTCAAGCTTTGCATTAATGGCATGGCGCAGTGGTGACCGCAGCGAACAGCAATACCCTGTTGATCCAGCAAAATGCCTACATCTTGATGATGTTCGTTGGCAAGATTAAAGGCCACGACGCCGATATTGTTATCAAGGGAACCGTATAAATGTACCTCGCCGAGCGCGCGCAATTGGGTTTGTAAATACGTAAGTAGTTCAGTTTCATAAGCTTGAACCTGCGGCGTAAGCTCGGTTTGTAAAAAGGTAATAGCGGCGCCTAACCCTATCACTTCGGCAATGGGCGGTGTGCCCGCTTCTAAACGATTCGGTAGGCTACCAAATTCGGTTGCCTCAAAGCTTACGCGTTTTATCATCTCACCGCCTGTCATCAATGGTGTGAGAGAGTCTAAACATTCAAAACGGCCATAAAGCACGCCAACGCCAGTGGGGCCATACATTTTATGCCCCGAGAATACGTAAAAATCGCAGTCGATTTTAGTCATATCGAGGGTTAAATGCGCTACTGCCTGCGCACCATCGACTAAGGTGATTGCCCCTTGTGCTTTAGCTAATTGGACTAACTGAGCCACGGGATTAACTGTGCCTAATGCATTGGAAACATGGCAAAGGGCAACGATTTTAGGCTTTAACTCGAGCAAGGTTTTATAGGCGTTGATATCTAAACGGCAATCTTGCATCAGAGGGATAGGTTTAATGACTGCGCCCGTGCGCTTTGCTAGTTCCTGCCAAGGCACGATATTGGCATGGTGGGCGGCGGAGTCGATTAATATCATATCGCCCGCGCTTAACTGCGTACTGAGGCCAAAGGCGACTAAGTTGATAGATTCTGTTGTACCGTGGGTAAAGATGATTTCTTCGCGACGTTTTGCCTTTAAAAATTGCTGTAATTGATCGCGCACTTTCTCATAGTTTAGGGTCGATCGTGCCGATAACTGATGCGCCGCGCGGTGCACATTGGCATTGTCATTGGTGTAATACTGCGCCATCGCATCCAATACGATTTGTGGCTTTTGGCTGGTGGCTGCGGTGTCAAGATAACATAGGGGATAGCCATCAAGCATTTGGTTTAACGCCGGGAATTGCGATCGAATCCGAGCATTTTCTGACGTTGCCTCTGCTGAGCAAAGTGCCACAGTGTTATCTGGCGTGACATGGGAAGCCGCAGTGTTAGTCACTGAGTTTGACGTAGGCAATGCTGATTGAGTCATGGATAAGGCTAAGGGCAATGAAAAAGGCCAAGGGATCTTCTTTGATCTGCCTCTTTAATGCAAGTTTTAGCTCGCCAATTCCCCTGTGGACACCCGTATGTGATGATGTATTCCAACTATAGATATGAACGATATTATGCTGGTATAAAATTAATAGCATCAGTCATATCTTCCTGATGCTATTGCTTCACCATACAGCTCAATTACCCAACTAGGGGCAGGGCAATCTAAATTGATCTGACAATTCATTTAATCGCACTAATAGCTCGGGTGATAGTGTGACTTTTAAACTGTCGATATTTTCTTTCAGTTGATATAAGTCCGTGGCGCCTATGATGTTAGAGCCGACAAACTTACGTGAGTTAACAAAGGCTAACGCCATTTGGGCGGGCGTGAGTTTGAACTCGCGGGCTAAATCGACGTAGGCCTTTGTGGCATCGAGAGCCATTTGCGAACCTGTATAGCGGGCGAAGCGCTTAAATAAGGTCAGGCGTGCGCCTTCGGGCCATTGGTCGTTGCAGTATTTGCCGGTTAAGGCGCCAAAGGCCAGTGGCGAATAGGCCAGTAATGGCAAGTTTTCGCGGTGACTGATTTCGCTCATGCCGACTTCGAAGCTGCGATTAAGCAAGTTATAGGGATTTTGCACACTCACAATACGCGGCAGGCCGTGTTTTTCGGCGAGTTGCAGGTACTTCATCAAGCCCCAAGGCGTTTCGTTCGACACACCGATATAGCGTACTTTACCTTGGCGGATCACTTCGGCGAGTGCTTCTAGGGTCTCGAGGATCGGCGTTTGCTGCTCATGCTCTTGCTGATCGTAAAACAGTTCACCAAAGAAGTTGGTATTACGGTCGGGCCAATGGATTTGATAAAGGTCGATAGTGTCTATTTGTAGTCGTGCTAAAGACGCATCGACCGCTTGATGGATGTTGTTCCAGTCCAGCGCCATATTCTTGCGAATGTAATCACTCTTACCCCCCGGTGCGGCAATTTTAGTGGCTATGACTAAGTCGTCACGGTTACCGCGGGCCTTAATATATTGCCCTAGGATACGCTCGGTTTCCCCTTGGGTTTCCGGCTTAGGTGGTACGGGATACATTTCTGCGGTGTCGATGAAATTAATGCCATTTCCTATGGCGTAGTCCAGCTGTGCAAATGCCTCGGCTTGGGTATTTTGTTCGCCCCAAGTCATAGTGCCTAAACAAATTTTACTGACTTCGAGATTAGAATGCGGTATGCGTCTGTATTCCATCTATTTCTCCTACGGAAACTATCTTGGTTTGAGGCTATCAAGCTTTTACTGTAAAGCAAAGGTTAAAGCACAGTCCCTGATATCAGTGCGTTAAAAATCACCAGTAAGTAAACCCCTTTTACCCTATCTTAATGCAAGACATTGATTGAAGTTTGTTCGGTAAGTGTAAGTTTTAGTGGTTTTGTCATTAAATTGTGTTGAAATCTAAATTTCTGCTTATTTATGAGAACCTTAGTGATAACTAAAACAGCAACACTGTATTTATGTACAAGTTGTTATAAAACTACATTTCAGGGTTTGTATTGGGACTAGATGTGAAGCTGCGTCACTAAATCACGTAAGTTTACGTATCTAACTTACAAATTTGACGCGGAATGTGACGCCAATATCGGAATCTTTGTTAACAAACCTATACCCTAGAGGTATCTAAAAATTTTTTATGGTTGATATTTGTGATGGCAGATTTTTCAAACCAAATTATAACGATCAAAAAAGGCCTCGACTTGCCGATAGCGGGCGAGCCACGCCAGATCATCGAATCCAGTAATAAGCCATCCCAAGTGGCCATACTGGGCGAGGAATATGTTGGCCTAAAACCGACTATGTTGGTTGAGGTCGGCGATAAGGTCAAAAAGGGTCAACCTTTGTTTGAAGATAAAAAAACAAAGGGAGCCTTATTTACCGCCCCAGCCAGTGGCGAAATTGTAGCGATTAACCGCGGCGAGCGCCGAGTGCTGCAATCCGTAATGATCCGTTGCGATGGATTAGATGCGGATGAGCAGATCCGTTTTGATATTTTTCCTGAAGTAGCCTCCTTATCGCGCCAAGTGGTGCAGGAACAACTCGTTAGCAGTGGTTTGTGGACGGCGCTTCGCACTCGTCCTTTTTCAAGAGTGCCAGCTTTAGATAGCCAGCCTGCCGGTATATTTGTTACCGCGATAGATACCAATCCACTTGCCGCCGATCCCCGTTTGATTATTGCCGAACAACCCGAAGCCTTTAAGACGGGTTTACAGCTATTGACTCGCTTAACCGAAGGCAAGGTTTACCTATGTCAGGACAAGGGCGATGCCATTGCCAGTGATGTTTCACCTAATCTTGAAATTCGCCGCTTTACAGGCGTGCATCCAGCGGGGCTAGTAGGCACCCATATCCACTTTACGTTGCCTGTCAGTTTAGAGCGTCAGGTATGGCACATTGGCTATCAGGATGTGATTGCCTACGGCAAGTTATTCCTAACAGGTCAATTGTATACCGACCGTATCGTCGCCTTAGGTGGCCCGAGCGTGCTGAATCCGCGTTTACTGCGTACTCAGCTTGGGGCTGAGTTGAGTGTGCTCGTGGCTGGTGAAATTAAACCCGCTAATAACCGTGTGGTATCAGGTTCAGTGTTATCAGGCCATACGGCAACGGGTGTGCATGACTTTTTAGGGCGATTTCATAACCAAGTATCAGTACTGGCAGAAGATGCGCAGCATCACGTGCTCCCTTGGGTTCGTGGTGGTTCGGATAAATTCTCCATTACTCGTGCCGTAACATCACGTCTGTTTGGTGCAACTAAATTGTTCGAGTTTACAACTCATCAGGGCGGTTCAGCTCGCGCCATGATGGCTTTTGGTCAGTTAGATCGCGTGATGCCACTGGATATTTTACCCACCTTGCTGGTTCGAGACTTAGTGGTGCGTGATACCGATGAGGCGCAGGCCTTGGGCGCATTAGAGCTGGATGAAGAAGATTTGGCGCTATGTACCTTTGTGTGTCCCGGCAAATATGACTTTGGTAAAGAGTTACGTGCCTGTCTAGATGTTATCGAGAGGGAAGGTTAATGACGACACAACCTAAAAAACCTGATTTACAGCAAGAGTATTACGCCACGGGTAAATCGATGAAGGGCTTTTTGCGTTCATTGGTGATTGCCAGTGGCCGCAGCACTAAGGGACAAGTGCATGTACGTGACGCGATTGACGTAAAACGTACCATGACCTTAGTCGGCCTTTGTTTACTACCTGCCATTTTATTTGGTTTATATAACGTAGGCTTACAGGCACAGATTGCGCTGGCGAGTGGCTTATCGACCCCAGATGTTTGGAAGTTGGTAATCTTTAATACTCTGTTTGGTGGTCTTAGCCAAGACACAGGATTACTCGGTTTATTCCTCTATGGCTTAAGTTTCTATCTACCCATTTATCTCACCGCACTGCTAACCAGTTTATTTTGGGAAGTCGTATTTGCACGGGTTCGTGGCCAAGAATTACACGAAGGTTTCTTCGTGACGGCGCTGCTGTTTACCTTAATCCTGCCTGTATCGACACCGTTGTGGTTGGTGGCCATGGGGATTTCCTTTGGTGTGGTAGTGGCTAAAGAACTTTTTGGCGGCATGGGGTATAACTTCCTTAACCCTGCGCTGGCGGGTCTTGCCTTTATTTACTTTGCCTATCCATCTGAAGTTTCTACCGTAAAACAGTTAGTGGCCATTGATGGCTTCTCCGGTGCGACTGCACTGGCACAAACCGCGGCGGGCAAGCTGAGTTTTGCCGATTACTCATGGTATAGCGCCTTTAGAGACCCAAATTGGTGGAACAACTTTTTTGGTTTTACCGTGGGCGCCATTGGCGAAACCAGTACCTTAGCTATTTTAATCGGCGGCGCATTACTGCTGATTAGCCGTTTAGCAGATTGGCGTATTGTTGCGGGTGTACTGCTTGGCATGATAGCCACTGCAACCCTATGTAATGTTATTGGTTCTAGCAGCAACCAAATGATGGCAATGCCGTGGACTTGGCATCTTGTTACGGGCGGTTTTGCGTTGGCGATGATGTTTATGGCAACCGACCCTGTTACGACTTCTTATACTCGTCCAGGCAAATATGTTTACGGTGTCTTGATTGGTTTTATGACAGTGCTTATCCGTGTAGCGAACCCCAAAATGGCTGAAGGCGTGATGTTAGCGATTCTGTTTGCCAACCTTTGGGCACCGCTGTTCGATTATCTGGTGGCCCGCGCCAACATCAAACGGAGATTAAAACGTCATGGTATTTAAGAAAGATACAGTGGTGGGGACCATGATCTTCACCATTACGCTCTGCCTTTTGTGTTCCTTTATGATCACCGGCACCGCAGGCATATTGAAAGAGCGTAAATTAGCGAAAAAACGTGATGAAGTGCAGCGTTATGTGTTGATGGCTGCCGATGTTAACTTAGGCCAAGGTAATGAGTTTAGAGATATTTTTGCTAAATCTGTTAAGCCATTATTGATCAACCTTGACACTGGTAAAGTGGATTCTGACGCTAACGTGCTTGATTTTGACGAGCGTATGGCGGCGATTAATCCTGAGACCTCAAGTGCGCCTAAAAAAGATATTGCGAAGATTAAAACCCGTGCGAATGATGCCCGCGTATTTAAAGTATTCGATGCTGAAGGCAAATTATCGAGTGTGGTCGTGCCATTCTACGGCAAAGGACTTTGGTCGATGATTTACGGTTATGTGGCGGTTGAACCCGACTTCAACACCATTAAAGGACTAGTGGTGTACGAGCACGGTGAAACGCCGGGTATCGGTGATTTTTTGACAGATCCTAGTTGGTCATCGCAGTGGAAGGGTAAGCAATTATTTGATGGCAAAGGCAAATTTTCGATACGCCTCGTTAAAGGTGGTGCCAAAGAAGGCGATGTTCACGGCGTGGATGCGGTGAGTGGCGCGACCATGACTGGCCGTGGTGTACAGCGCGCAATGGAGTTTTGGTTTGGGGTTGAGGGTTTTCAAACCTTCTTCAACCAGTTAAAAACGTCGGCGGTGCAAGGTGAGTTGGGAGGTGCCAAATGAGCAACACTTTATCCATGCGTGACATGTTAACGGGGCCAGTGTTTGCCAATAACCCCGTTGCTATGCAAGTGCTGGGCGTATGTTCAGCGTTAGCCGTCAGTAACTCAATGCAAACGGCTCTAGTGATGACACTGGCGGTGACCTTTGTATTGGTGTTCTCTAACCTGATCATTTCGACTATCCGCAGTTTTATTCCTAACAGTGTGCGCATTATCGCTCAAATGACGGTTATTGCTTCTTTAGTGATTATCGTCGACATGGTTTTGCAAGACGTCGCCTATGAATTATCTAAGCAACTTTCTGTATTTGTTGGGTTAATTATTACTAACTGTATCATCATGGGCCGCGCAGAGGCCTTCGCCATGAAGTATCCACCGCATTTGGCGATTGTTGATGCTTTGGGTAATGCGATGGGTTATGGCTTAGTTTTGTTAAGCGTCGCTTTTGTGCGTGAACTCTTCGGCACGGGTAATTTATTTGGTCATCCTGTGTTTACCACCATCGAAAACGGCGGTTGGTATTTGCCGAACGAGATGTTTAAGTTACCGCCGAGTGCCTTCTTCCTGATCGGTGTGTTGATCTGGACTATCAATGTGATCCAGCGGAAACGGGGTTAAGGAGCAGATATGGAACACTATATAAATCTATTTTTGCAGGCCACTTTTATTGACAACATGGCACTGTCATTCTTTTTGGGCATGTGTACTTTCTTGGCGGTTTCTAAAAAGGTGTCCACCGCCTTTGGTTTAGGTGTGGCTGTGATTGTGGTGATGACCTTGGCCGTGCCGTTAAATCAGCTGATTTACGTCAAAGTGTTAGCACCTGGTGCACTGTCTTGGGCAGGTTTAGCTACTATCGATTTAAGTTATCTGCAATTGATCACTTTTATCGGTGTGATAGCAGCATTAGTACAAATCTTAGAAATGTTCTTGGATAAGTACATTCCTAGCCTGTATGACTCGCTCGGGATCTTCTTGCCTTTGCTCACCGTAAACTGTGCGATTTTTGCTGGGGTGATTTTTATGGCAAACCGCGATTACAACTTCGGTGAGTCAGTGGTGTTTGCCATGGGCTCAGGCCTTGGCTGGGCGTTGGCGATTGTCATGCTTGCGGGACTGCGTGAAAGAATGAAATTCCATGCGATCCCAGAAGGGTTACAAGGCATTGGCATCACCTTTATTACGACGGGCTTGATGGCGCTTGGGTTTATGTCTTTCTCAGGGATCTCGTTGTAAAGGTGCAGTACGCGAGCCAAAAGTTGAGAAAGTGAAACCACATTCTTTTTAGAAAAGAGCTAGAAAAGGGTTATACGATGGAAATGGCAATTGGCATAGGCATGTTCACGCTAGTGGTCTGTTTATTGGTGATAGTGATCCTTATCGCCAAAAAGAAATTAGTCACAAGTGGTGAAGTGACAATCGGCATTAATGATGATGCCGAAAGAAGCATTAAGGTCGCTGCAGGTGACAAGTTACTGGGCGCCTTAGCGAGTCAGAGTATTTTTATTCCGTCAGCCTGTGGTGGTGGCGGCACCTGCGGCCAATGCCGTGTAAAAGTTAAATCAGGCGGTGGTGATATTTTGCCGACTGAGATGGGCCATATTACCAAGAAAGAGGCCAAAGAAGGCTGTCGTCTTGCCTGCCAAGTTGCGGTGAAAACCGATATGGAACTTGAGCTTGACGAAGAAATCTTTGGGGTGAAAAAGTGGCAGTGCGAAGTGATCTCTAATGATAATAAAGCGACTTTTATCAAAGAGTTATTACTTAAGTTGCCCGAAGGTGAAGATGTTCACTTTAGAGCGGGAGGGTATATTCAGATTGAAGCGCCAGCCCATGTAGTGAAATACGCTGACTTTGATATTCCAGCCAAATACCGTGGCGATTGGGATAAATACGGTTTGTTTGACATTGTTTCTACTGTGAATGAAGACGTATTGCGCGCTTACTCTATGGCGAACTATCCCGATGAAAAGGGTCGCATTATGCTGAACGTGCGAATTGCAACGCCGCCTTCTGCCAATGTGCCAGCGGGCAAGATGTCATCCTATATTTTTAATCTTAAAGCGGGCGATACAGTGACGATTTCAGGCCCCTTCGGTGAGTTCTTCGTGAAGGAAACCGATGCTGAAATGGTATTTATTGGCGGTGGTGCGGGTATGGCGCCTATGCGCTCGCATATTTTCGACCAGCTTAAGAGTAAGAAAACTAAGCGTAAAATGAGCTTCTGGTACGGCGCACGTTCTACCCGTGAAGTGTTTTATCAAGCGGATTTTGATGCTTTAGCGGCCGAGAATGACAACTTCGTTTGGCATGTGGCGTTATCAGAGCCATTGCCCGAGGATAATTGGACGGGTTATACCGGCTTTATCCATAATGTGATTTATGAGAATTATCTTAAAAATCATAAAGCGCCAGAGGATTGTGAGTACTATATGTGTGGGCCTCCAATCATGAACTCATCAGTCATTAGGATGCTCGAAAGCCTAGGCGTTGAGCCGGAAAATATCCTACTCGATGACTTTGGTGATTAAGCGGTAGATTGAAAATAAACAATCGCGTTAGGCTAAGCTTAACGCGATTTTTGTTTATTGCTTGTTAGCGTTTTTAAGTTCAAAGCCTCTAACAATGACATATGCGATAAGGGCAAATATGAATACGATAAGATACATCCATGCGATACTTTGCAAAGTTTCAATAATTGTCCGATAGATCTCAATAGTCCAACGTTCTAGAGTTAGCTGTAGAATTTCTACATCTTTATGTCGAGCGGTAATGTAGCGCTCTAAATCATAAATCCTAACTCCGCCAGAAATGCCCACAACGTATGTGGCAAAAATGACATATTTTTGCCAAGCGGCACTTATTGAATCTTGAATTATTCGAGAAAATATTTCTCCCAGTGGTTTTTTGAAAATCGAAACAACCAGAAATGAAACGGTTATAGATAGTGCAAATGTAATAAACAGTAATGTAAAAAACATACTCTTTCCTTAGAATAGATAATCAAATCGGCAATCCTGCCAGTCATTTTAAATCAGCAACATAATCTGCTTTCGGTTTCATTTCAAGCCAATAGTGATTGAGGTCGCTTTAAAGATAGGTGCCAAGTGGATGTCAATATTTGTGAATGACTTTGCTGTCTGAGCTGTACTGTTCAGTGAGTTCAATTTTAGAATTGTCAAAGTCATGGGGCTTCACCCCACGACTTTGACTTTGCATTTAAAAACAATCAAACGAAGTTTGAAAGCATAAAGTCGCTCCCTAGTTTGGTCTACTCCACTCACTTTTAAAGACTAAGTCCAGACTGTCATTCCAAATTTCAAACATAACAACACTAAAAAACACTTGTGATAAGTTTGCCGCTTTCAACTCTGGCCATTGGCCAATTACGTTAAGGATAACCCATGCGTTTGAGTGTTATCAGTACCCTGTTGACTGGTTTTTTATTTATCGAGTTTAAGTAGCATCGGCATTTCGCAGGCGTCGTGGCCTGTGTTACCCAGTGGGGCCGATAAATGCACAAAACCTAATTTTTCATAGAGTTTCACCGCTTCTTTTAAGCTGGCAGTGGTTTCTAAATAGCACTTTTGGTAACCTGCTTCGCGGGCGAAATCGAGTGCCATAAGCGCCATGCGTTTGGCGAGGCCCCTGCCACGGACTTCGGGCATAAAGTACATTTTTTGCAGTTCACAAATGCCGGCATTATTGGCTAATGGGGCAATGCCAGCACCGCCAACAACGCGACCATCTAGTTCTACCACCCAATAATTCGCACCCGCTTGGGAGTAAATTTGGCTTAAGCAATCTAAGGTGGGATCTGCCACGCTATAACCTTTATCTGCGGTTAAGCCATATTCGGCCGAAACATCGCGGATCACTTGGGCAATAGCGGCATCATCTTGAACTGTAGCTTGGCGGATAAGGCAACCACTTTGGTGTTTGGCGTGATGTATCGCTTGATTATATAGCATTAGGGCTTGCTCTATTTGCAGGGTTTGTGCCGGAGTCAGTTGGGCTAAGATCTCTTGAAATAATTGATTTTGCTGAGTATCTAATTTTGCGAGCAACTTTTTCCCCGTGGGTGTAAGTTGCACCACTAAGCAACGGTTATCCCGTGGATGAGTTTGACTCTGGGCGAGATTCTTATCAGCTAAATGTTTGATCGCTCGGCTGGCATTGGACTTATCTATGCTGAGTTTATGGGCAAGTTCTTTGATGGTCAGCGGTTGGTTGCCTATCTCAAGTAATGCATGGGCTTGAACGGGGGAGAGGGGTAAGTCACCACAGGCAGCATTGAGCACGCCTAAATGTCGCACCATATAGCGGGATAAGTGCCTAAGCTGACTGGTTGATCCACAAGGCGTGAGCACGGGTTGCGCTGGTTCTGAAGGCTGTGCTTTTTGATGTTGTAGATGCTGTATTAGATTCGCCATAGTAAAACCACAGGTTGAGTCATAGGAGTGACATAAAGTGAGACTGAGTCAGTTAGCTTTGGTTGCAAGTCACAATCTAGTGAGGCTTAATATTTATTGCAACAAACCAATAACAAATTATAGGTAAAACTCAGGATTTAATAGTGGAGCCATGGCAAGAATAATGGCGTGGGTATAATTGCTCTCACGGGTTGCATGGCCGTGGGTGAGTAAGCCTATGGCGCCTCCTTTTTGTTTGATATTGACTGTATTAAATAATTTGTCCATCACCACCCCGAGTTCTTCACCGGCTTCTAATGCTCGATAAACCTGCATTGGCAGAGGCAGAATGGCACTGCGACCAATGGCAAGCTGATCTTGATGACCAATGGCAATATAGGCGAATGTGGCAGGGCCAAACTCAAAACAATCGACACCACCTTCCATCGCAAAATAGTAATCGGCCTCAGTGTTTTGCTTTTGGCTTTGTTGTTGGCAATAACGTACACGATTAATGGCACCTTGACGGGTTTCGAGATCCGTCATGGGCTGGTCTGCAACACCTGAAGGGGCATCCATACCCTGCGCATCGATTTGTGCATCAGGGAATAGTTGTGCCATTGCTTTAGCTGCTGCACTGATTTTTACAGGGTTTTTTGAGCCTACTTTTATCTTGATAATATTTTGTTGCATATAAGTTATTTGTTTACGCTTTTGATGTAGACGCTCGTTTAGATCATTGCTTAAATGGGTAGAGATGTTCAAGCATCGGGTTTTCTATTCTGCCATATTCGTCAGTGAAGCTCAGTAAAAAATACTGCTGAATGGGGGGCGAAATAGCCAGGCTTGGACATCAGGACGCGACATATATTATTGCTCCTTCAGTACTCAGACTGAAATTTGCAGTAAGGCTATGTCATTGAAGGAATCAAAATTAAGAGATAATAATGAAATTCAACAAACTCGTCATTGCTATGGGTATGACCTGCGGCGTTATGCTCGCGGGTTGTAACGACAACGAAGATAGCACCACACCGACAGAACCCGAAACCCAGCTTCAAACCTTTGCCCCTAACGGTCTACTTAAGGCGAATATTCGTCGAACAACCTACGGTGTACCACATATCCAAGCCGATAACTTAGAAAGTTTGGGTTTTGGTAGTGGCTATGCGCAGGCGCAGGATAATCTGTGCGTATTAGCCGATGGTTTTGTGAAGGCTAATTCGCAGCGTTCTATGTACTTTGGTCCTCACGCGTCGATTGATTTCACTACGGGTCTACCTACGGCGGAAGATAACGGCAACTTAATCTCTGACTTTGCCTATAAAGCGTTAAAGATCAGAGCACAAGCCGAAGCTAAGTGGCCTAATTTTAGTGAAAACTCGCGGGCGCTGATCCAAGGTTTTGCCTCTGGCTATAATCAATATCTTGCCGATGTTGAAGCGGGTAAACAAACGGCAGAACCTTTCTGTAACGGTCAACCTTGGGTAAAACCCATAGTGGCAGAAGATGTTGTCACCTATCTGTTTTCTATCGCTTTACTACCCGGCGCAGCTAACTTCCTCGATTTGATTTTCTACGCTAATCCGGGAGATGCAGAGGAATATATGCCGCGGATTGTTGGGCCCGCGCCAAGCCAAGATCAAACGGCGTTTGTTGCCGATATGCAATCTAAGTTGATGGCCCGCGCCGCACGTATGACGACGCCAGACACCAATCCCCGTGATTTAGGTTCAAACGGTTGGGGTTTAGGTAAAGACAAAACCGAAAACGGTAAAGGCATGGTACTGGGTAATCCACATTTCCCGCATACGGGTAACCTGCGCTTTTGGCAGTCTCATATCACTATTCCCGGGCATATCGATATGATGGGCGGCTCGCTGGTAGGTATGCCTGGCCCGATTAATATCGGTTTTAACAAAGACTTAGCTTGGACTCATACCTTCTCTACCGCCGAACACTTTGTGATGTATAACCTTGAGTTAGTTGCGGGTGATCGCATGCAGTATTTGTTCGATGGTCAGCCTATGCCTATCACTAAAGAAACGGTATCGATTCTAGTGAATGCCGGCCCAGCGGGCATATTGGTCGCCGAAAAGGACATTTACACCACAGCAAAGGGCCCCATGGTTGAAGCGCCGCCAGCTTTAGCCCCCTTTGGCTGGGATGATGGCAGTGCCTTTATGATCCAAGATGCCAATATGGGCACTATGGATCCTGTTGACCATTGGCTTGCGATGAACCGTGCGACGAATAAGCAAGAGTTCCAACAGGCCTTTAAAGATTACGATGGGGTCATTTTCAATAACACTATGTACGCCGATAGGGAGGGGAATGCCTTCTATATTGACGACTCTACCGTGCCGGGGCTTTCGGAGTCGGCTGTGGTATTGCTAAAAACTTCGCCAGATATTAAAGCGGCTAAAGCCCAAGCAGGTTTTACCATTCTGCCCGGTAATACCTCGTTATTCAGTTTTGATGGTCCTACGCCCTATGAGCGTGCACCAAAGCTGGAGCGCAGCGACTTTGTGCAAAACTCCAATGACTCATTCTGGTCAACCAACCTCAGTGAACCGCTGACCTACTTCTCACCTATGTATGGCGCAGAGGCGGGACAGTTGTCACTACGCACTCGAATGGGTTTAGCGTTAATGCAGGATGCGGCTGGCGCAGATGGTAAGTTCAGTTTAGAAGAGCTTGAAGCGGCAGTGTTGTCGAATCGAAGCTATCTAGCAGAGCTGGTGTTGCCTGATTTGATTGCTCAATGTGATGCTCAAGGCAGTACGCCTGTTGTGGTTTCAGCGAGTCTATCTAAAGATGTCACCTCAGCTTGCGCGGCATTAAAGGCATGGAATGGTAAGCAAGATAACGATAGCAAAGGTGGTGCCTTGCTGCGTGAGTTTGCTCATCTATTTAATCAAACAACTATGCTGACGCAGGGATTTGATCCTGCCAATGCGGCGACAACACCTAAAACCTTGGCTACCGATGGCAGTGTTTTGGTGGCGTTAGCCCAAGCATCACTTAACTTAGAGGCGGCAGGTTTTGTCTTAGATGCGCCATTGGGCGATGTACAGTTTGTAGAAAAATCGTTACCCGATGGCACCCCGAGTGGGGCGCGTTTACCTTGGCCGGGTAGTCATAATGCCGAGGGGGGCTTTAATGTGTTTTCGACCAGCCTTTCTGGCGATGACACCTTGATCCCGCAGCACAAATACGCTTCAGTGATGGATGTGGTGACGGGTAAAGCCCTAGGTTCAGGGCTAACCGCTAAGGGATATCAGATCCGTTATGGTTCGAGTTGGATGATGGCGGTGAGTTTTACCGATGAAGGTCCAGTAGCCCGCGGAATATTAACTTACTCTGAGTCTAGCAATATTCTGACGCCTGAATTTACCGATCAAAGTGTGTTGTATTCAAGCACGAAAAGCTTTCGTCCCTTGTTATTTAAAGAGGCTGATATTGCGCCTGCCGTAGTATCAACGATTGAACTGACACTACAAAAACCGAACTGATTAACGCTGTAGTTGCTAAAATGGCCCACAAATGTGGGCCATTTTTATCTCACTCGCAAAATAGTTGTTTGGCTATCTCGAAACGTCAACAGGCCCTAATAAGCTGTTAAAAATTAACAAATAAGAATGTGATCTGGTTCTGCTTTTGGTTGTAACTTGCAGATTGGTGTCTCTTTTTTGTTGTTATTGTGATGACTAATGGTTTTGTTGGTTTTCCCAGCGGATGGTATTTGTCGCATTTTTGGTGTCAAGGTAAATGTATTGTGCATTTAAGATATTGGTTTGTGATTTTTTTGAGGCTATTTTGAAAACTTATTACATAGGTTAATAGATCTAGATCCCAATATCTCTTTAATCTGAAATTCCCTTACTTTAAATGGTGTCAGATCAACTTTTAGAAGGTTTTTTTAGTTATCCTTACGGCGAATTTTTTATGCGAGCCACACCGTAAGGTAACCTTATATGCAAAAAGATACGATTAGTGTTCTTGGTACACCCCAAAGCACGCAGGAACAGGATACAACAAGACGTTTATCTTGGACGCGCCAAGACACCACATGGATGCTGAGTTTATTTGGTACCGCTGTGGGTGCGGGTATTTTGTTTTTACCTATCAATGCGGGTATGGGCGGTTTTTGGCCGTTAGTACTTATGGCCGTCATCATAGGCCCTATGACCTACTTAGCTCACCGTGGACTATCTCGTTTTGTGTGTTCATCGAGCATTCCCGGCAGCGACATTACCCAAGTGGTTGAAGAGCATTTTGGTGTTGGCGCGGGTAAAGCCATTACCGTACTGTATTTCTTTGCCATCTACCCAATTGTCTTAATTTACGGCGTGGGTATTACCAACACTGTCGATAGTTTTATCGTCAATCAGTTGGGAATGGCATCGCCACCACGGTTCATTTTATCGGGTGTATTGATCCTCGGTATGATGGCTGTGATGGTTGCAGGTGAGAAATTCATGTTGAAAGTGACACAATTGCTGGTGTATCCATTGGTGGGTATTTTGGCCTTTATGTCGTTCTACTTGATCCCAGAATGGAAAATGGATGCCTTACAAGTTGTGCCTGAAGCGGGCGCATTTTTAGGGACGGTTTGGTTAACGATCCCAGTATTAGTGTTCGCCTTTAACCATTCACCAGCGATTTCACAGTTTTCTGTTTCACTGAAACGTGATCACGGCGTGAATGCTTCCCGTAAAGCGGATGTGATTTTACGTAATACTTCCATGATGTTAGTGGGCTTTGTGATGTTGTTTGTGTTCTCTTGTGTGCTGTCGTTATCGCCAGCCCAATTGGCAGAAGCCAAAGCACAGAACCTACCGATTTTATCTTACCTCGCCAACGTGCATTCAAGTGGTTTTGTTAGCTACTTTGGTCCGTTAATCGCCTTTATCGCGATTGTGTCCTCTTTCTTCGGCCATTACATGGGCGCCACAGAAGGCATGAAAGGCGTGATCGTTAAGCAGCTACGCTCAAGTGGCAAATCCGTTGAAGATGCGAAGATCAATAAGTTCATCCTAGGCTTTATGTTTGTCACTATCTGGGTTGTGGCTGTAATCAACCCAAGTATCTTAGGCATGATTGAAGCCTTAGGTGGCCCAATTATCGCGGCGATTCTGTACTTGATGCCTATGTATGCCGTGTATAAAGTACCAGCATTAAAAGCTTACCGTGGTCGCATCAGCAATATCTTCGTGGTCATTGCGGGTCTGCTGGCAATGACGGCGATTCTATTTGGTTTCTTCCGTTAAGTTTAATCTCAGTTGCAGCACGGTTTAAACTTGAATCGTGACTCATAAAAAAAGGATCGTGCCATTGGCCCGATCCTTTTTTATTACTTATAACGTATTGAATGGTTTATTTTTCTTCGTACATTAAGTAGTAACTTTGCTTCATCCCTAATGCTTGATAGGTCTGCTGTGCGGCGAGGTTTTCTTGCTCGACATATAAACGGAAGCTTGCGGCGCCACCATTGGCTTCGGCCAGTTGTTTGACTTCGTTGTAGAGTTTACCATAAATACCTTGGCGACGATTTTGCGGGCGAATATACACACTTTGGATCCAGTAATAATCCTTAGCGCGCCAATCGCTCCACTCAAATGTCACCATCAGCGAGCCAACTATTTCCGCATTTATTTCAGCCACAAGGTAAAAACCCTTTTCAGGTGAATTAAGCAGAGTGCTGACCCCTTTGGTAAGCGTGGTTTCGTCTAACACTAAGCCTTCAGTTTCTTGGGCCATAGCTTGATTAAATTGCACTAAGGCGGTGAGATCTTGAGCTTTAGCTTTACGAATTAACATACAACAACTCCTAGGCGATTGTTTGGCAAGACCGCTCTTGTTTTATAAGGGATATTTTTGCGACTTACTTTAGCACGAAACTCATCTAAACATGGAGTAGTGCGGTAGAACGAGTTAGACCGCGAGTAGCAAACGGGGTTGAATTGATGATTTTTGTCATATTCCTGTGAATATTAAGGATCATCATATTTGTTGGATTTTATGGTGGTTGGCATCAACGTGATATAGATCATCCTTAGATTTTTATCCATTATGCTAGACTCAGCGGTTAGCTAATTTAGAGAGATAAGTTAGCACCAGCGATGCACAGGGCTTTGCCATATCATCATTTCAACATCAGGGTTTAAAACATGTCAAAACAAAGGTCGTCAGCGCTAGGCCGAGCTTGGTCACGTTGGATGTCAGTGCCACTGTGGCTACAAATTTTTATTGGTATGGTGCTAGGTATCACTGTTGGGGTGGTGTTAGGTGAGCAGGCGGTTTACTTAAAACCTATCGGCACTTTGTTTGTGAATACAATCAAGATGCTGATCGTGCCTTTAGTGTTCTGCTCGTTGATTGTCGGTGTGACTTCAATGGAAGACACGGCCAAAATGGGGCGCATTGGCTTTAAATCCTTCGCGTTTTATCTCTGTACTACGGCAATAGCAATCAGTTTAGGGCTTGCGGTGGGTTATATTATCCAGCCTGGCGCAGGCGTGCCGCCCTTGCATCACGATATAGTGCATACCGTAAAGGAAGCACCATCGGTTATGCAGACCTTGATTGATATAGTCCCCACCAATCCTATCGCGGCATTAGCCAGTGGGCAAATTCTGCAAGTGATTGTATTTGCAGTTGCCTTAGGCATTGCGTTAGTGCTGATTGGTGACCATGGTAAGCCAGCGATTAAAGTGTTTGAGAGCTTAGCCGAGGCGATGTATAAGCTCACTGATATGGTGATGAAACTTGCACCCTACGGTGTGTTTGGCTTAATGGCTTGGGTGGCCGGTGAGTATGGCGTTGATATGCTTTGGCCGCTAATCAAGGTGATTATTGCGGTTTACCTCGGCTGTATAATCCATATTTTAGGCTTTTACAGCATAGTATTGCGCGTGTTCGCTAAGCTGAATCCATTGCATTTCTTTAAGGGAATTAGCAATGCGATGGCGGTTGCTTTTACCACCTCAAGCTCCGCTGGCACGCTACCAGCCAGTATGAAATGTGCTAGTGAGTATTTAGGGGTAAATAAAAAGATTTCTAGCTTTGTGTTACCGCTGGGCACCACTATTAATATGGATGGTACGGCGTTATACCAAGGTGTGACGGCATTATTTGTGGCGCAGGCCTTTGGTATTGACTTAACTTGGGTGGATTATCTCACCATTATTTTAACTGCGACTTTAGCTTCTATCGGTACCGCTGGGGTGCCCGGTGCTGGTTTAGTGATGTTGACATTAGTGCTATCGACAGTGGGTTTACCGTTGGAAGGGGTGGCGTTAATTGCGGGTATTGATCGTATCTTGGATATGGCGCGTACGGTTGTAAACGTATCCGGTGACTTAGTGGCAACCATTGTGATTGCAAAATCAGAAGATGAGCTTGATGAAGATCATTACAATGCCGATATGGCGCAAAGCGCCGTGTTAGCAGAGCAAAATGCCGCCCTTGAAAATGCAGCGGCTAAGAATGCTAATGTGTAGCTTGTTTTTTGTACTAGATAGTTGTTTCCAATCGTCGGCACTTAAGTCGATAGTAAGCGCAGACATGCATAAATCTTCTATGGCGAGTAGAGTCCTTGAGAGGGGTTCACTCTGGTCGTAGTGATCTAAATTAGGAACAGGCCCAAGTTAAAACCTAAAGAAACCGCCAATGGCGGTTTTTTTATAAGGCTATTTAACTTGGCTGAGGATCAGCACTGGCTTGTTGTCGCTACTGAGCAACGTTAGGCGACCTTCGGCTAACTTGGCTTTTGCGACTAATGGCATCGCTTGCATGACTTTATGCTCTTGCTGCATGAGTGCATCAACGCAGGCTTTCATTGTGCTACCCGCTGGCATTAGTTTAAGCTCTTGCCCTTGCTGAATATATTGGCCAAAAAAGTTGTTGCAGCTGTTATTGCCATGGAGTTTACCTTCGGCTTCAAAGGTGATTTGTGCTGGGCTGTAATCGATAACGGGTTGACCTTGAATGGCTTCAATGCGCCAACTGCCCTGTAATGGAATCGCATTGTTTTTTGTTATGTCAGAGCCCTGACAAGCGGTTAATCCGAGCAGCAATGCGCTTACTATGAATGTTTGTTTTAACATCGTTTCTATTCCTTTTACCATGATTATGCCCACAGTCTGACAAGTTTAGCTCAAAACCTAAAGAGGTTTATATGGTAGATGCAATTAAAAGTACTATGAATTTGTTGAAGTTTTTACATTGGTTAGGGGTGTTAATGTTAGTTTGTGGCGTTGGGTTTTATATGTTGACTCAATGGAGTCTAGAAATCAGCGGTATGTTATTAATCTCAAGCCTTATCGGCTTAGGGTTAATGTTGATGTCGCCCTATCCAGTCGTGCTTTTTATCCAATGGGCTAAGCAACAGGATGAAAAATGACGCTGATTACAGCTCTGATGAATCAGCGGCAGGATTATCGTACAGACTAGAATCGAGCATCGGTGTATTTGGCGCGGCACTATCAATCGTTAAGGAGCCAGTCGTCGAGGTACCAGTAGTTGATGAGCCAGTAGTCGAGGGGTGCATTGAGCTCAGTTTATTGCGAGCTTCCTCCATCATAGGTGCAAGTTTAGCGCTTGATTCTGGTGTAAAAAAACTATAGCCAGTGTCAAGTTTGAGTTGATGATTTTGTTGCTCTAGCAGTTTTTCAACGCGTTTTATAATGTGCAATACGTCCCGTTCACCGTCCACAAAGACAAGCACAACAAATTGCGTGACACTGTAATGGGCGGCGACATCGGCAGTCCTTATTGTATCTTGGATCAAGTTACCCAGTAATCTGTGGTGTTTTTCTTCTAACGGTTTATCCGCCTCGCGTTGAATAGCTAACTCAAAGAAAATAATCCCCGCATGGGCACCAAAACGACGACCTAAATTGAGCTGTCTTGGCGCCATCATCACAAAGCCATAATGGTTGAGCATGCCCGTTTCTTGGTCACGCATTGAGAGAGATTCAATACGATGGTTCTGGCAAAGTAATGATAACTCCTGCTGCAATAATATCTGGAAGGGTTCAAGCATTGCCGCATTGCCTAGGGTGTCATTTATATGGGGGTTTAGTACGCATAGTGCACCAAATTGGCTGCCGTCTGGCCATGCGATGGGGCGTGAAAGAATCTGTTGGATGCCATTGAAATCCCTTGGTAACTCATCATGCATAAAACTGGCGAGATTTTGATAATTTCCATCGGGTTGGTTGTTTACCATTTGCTGAAACAGGCTGAAGTCAGAGGGGTAAATAGTACCAGCAGTAAAAAGTGGTGTTTTATTCGCGGAGCTGACAATGATTTCTAAGCCCAAATTGGTCGTTTGTAATACAAATACACTGGTGGCGTTGTAATAGCTTTTAAGTAACTCACATTGGTGCATCCAGCGACCTAAGTTAACTTGTTGATGATCACTGTCGAGTAGGCTGATATGGGGATTGATGGTTTCGGGTAACATAGTTTTTTTTGAGCGATGAAAAAACATCCTTAAGTTTGGAAAGCAAAAGGATATTTAGCAAATGATTATCACAAATAATCCTCACATCGAAGAGCAATAGGCTTGGGTTGCCCTTTAGCTAATGTATAATTATACCAATCGTATTAAATATCTGTTCATTCAGCGGGAGTTCAACGCGCTTTAGACAAGGCGAAGGCTTGAAGGCATAGTGGTGCCTGTCGAAGCCTTAAACGTAGTATAAAGCGCGTTGCCATGACGTTAACATCAGCCGCCCTTCGGGAGCCACACAGGCACCCCACTCCGGTGTTGCATTGACTTAAAAGGGAATGACCATTTCTGCGTCAATGCGCCTTGGATTGAGATGCCTGTGAGGCTCTGAACTGACTAGATATTTAATGTGATTGGTATTATTGAAATCGAATCGACTTAATACATTAAATACTGAGAGTATTGCAGTGATAATACGACTAGCGACCCCGCAAGATATTGATTTGTTGGTGATGCTTGAGAAACGACATCTCAATGATGAGCTAGCTTCGATAAATATTGGCCTTGAAGGTCAGGCATTTTCTCGCAATGAACTCAGTGAATTAGTGAGTCATCATTGGGTTATGGTTGCCGAGGTCGAATCGAAAATTATCGGCTATGTGATAGCAGGGCGTTGGGCGTTTTTCGAGGCTTGGCCGATCTATCGCTCGCTATTAAATCGTCTGCCTCAGCTAAGTTGGGATGACCCAAAGCTGACAAAAAATAATAGCTGCCAATATGGACCTATTTGGGTACATCAAACCTATCGTGGAACCGGAGTGTTTGAAGCCTTAGTGAAGGCGCTCCGCTCGGTTGTTGCGCCGCATTTTAGTTATATGCTGACTTTTATCGCAGAGGAAAATGAGCGTTCATTTGCCGCTCACTCGGGAAAAGCGCAAATGCAGGTGGTGGACTTTTTCACGGTCTCAGCAAGGGATTACTATTTAATGTTGGCGAAGACATAAGTCAGATAGCGGATTATCGCAATTGAGAACAGTGTCTTTATTGACGAATATTCAGGAGATCAATACGTGAACGATCCATTTGTTGAGTCACTCTTAACCGCCTATACCGAAATCAAGTTATCGGCTTGGGACAACTTGAGATTGGTTCTATCCGAGTGCGCGCACCATGAGTGTGAGGCGAGGGGATTTGAAGTCGAGTTTGTCTGCGACTCAGGTCAATCGCTGCATTACTGGGCTCAAGTTGGGAACATCTGGCTCGATTGCGGCCGAACCAATGCTTATTCTGTGGCAATAGAATATGTTACGGCCGATGATTTTGAGCGAGTAAAGGTAAAAAATAACGTAGAGTGCGCACTGTTATCCCAAGAGCAGATCGGTCTACTCTGTATGCAAAACGCCCATTTCGATCATTGCTAAGTGGTTTGATATTAGCGCTCTGATTTTAGAGCTTTTAGTTAAGTGTGTTTATACGGTAATTTTTGCTCAGTATTGCTTTATTAATACTTTTTCATTCCCTAAAATTTCAAAATTATATTGCCTAACGCCTTCGACTAATGCATCGACAATCGCGCTATTTTCTTCATGAATAACGTCAAAGTTCACTTAGATTCCGTCCTTAAAATTGGGTGTTTTTGTTTTATAAAAGCACTAAAGACATTACGCGATTCAATAATCATTACTGTGATTTTAAATCATATAGCAACTATCACGAACTCGGTATTGGACAGAAGAGCGTTAAATATAGAAGGGCTAATACCACTAAATGACTTATTGTTTGGTTATTAAATGCAGGCCCATATTGAAGGGCGAACCATGGTATTTGCTCGACGAGACGCAGCTAGTCCATCCGTGGATGCTCGACCGCCCCGTCCATGGGGCGGACGGTCGTCTGGCTAATCACCATGGCTCACCTGTTTAACATCGGTGTAGCCTGTTTGTTTTAAAGCAGATATGTGACTCTCGTTTTGGGATAAAAACGAGCTAGGACTAATGCTCCGATTGGTATGTTTCAGATTAAAATTTGTATGAGTTAACGCTCACATATGGTGCCCATTATACGCTTGCTAGTCTTTTCGACCCTATGCCGACCCAGCAAGCGTGTAATGAGTCGGCTTTAATATGCTTGTAATACGCTTGGTGGTCTCAAGCAATTTTTGAAAGACCTTTGCTGATTAAGTCGCTTTCTAGATGGTTATACCCGTAGGATGGATGAGGTGAGCCTATTACATGAACTTTTCTATCTCCAATAGTAATTGAACAGAATTTGTAGTGGCCAGTATTCCCCTTGGGTATAGATATAATGTCGCTTTTTACTTTGTAATACTGGGTTAGATATTTCCATGCAGAGTGACCAGAGTCAGCATTTCCATATGCGAAAATAACGCTTGGGCTGGACAAAGATAAGGTGCAGTTGTGAAAAAAGTCCATTGAAGACTTTACGATATCACCAATACGACTGAAATCGGTGTTTTTCTCTTTTAGCTGTTTGAATCTATTGGGGATATCGGAAACTCCTTCAGAAGCTAGAAGAAGTCCGTTAGTTAGTATCATCCTTGATTTATCGAAAGTTTCATCTCCGTAATAGTCATTTAATACGCTCGGTAGCTTTAAAAGCTCCTCACGAAGAGGAGATTTACCCCAGTTACCCTTAGACAGGTGGCAGTAATCGGAATTTCTAGATCTTTCAGAAACCCATTCTTTATTAGTTTTCTTATAATCGGTCATGTTTCCGTTTGTTCCCATGACGACTAGGTTAATTTCATTCTTGTTCTTTTTGAAAACGTCGTAAGCATTATCATATGGGCTTCCACTCACATTGCTTAAGCCGAAATCTAAAAGGTAGCTTTGAATATTCTGACTGATTCTGTTCATGCTTGAGTTCGTATAACGCTAAGCACACGCGCCGTGCAGTGGGTTGGCATCCCAGCGACCAACGGGAGCGAGTGATGCGCATTGTTATATGCTTACTCGAAGCCGAGTTTATCTATAGTAATTTTGATGTTTTTAACTTGCTTTTCTTCTGCAAGCCCTGCCTGTACAGGAAAGGTATGTTGCCACTGAATACTTTTAACATTTGCTGTTATGTATCGCTGACCATTCCGTTTATAAGTTTGAAACTTCTCGTCGCCTATGTAGTTGAGAGTTTTATATACACCTACCTCTGCGCCAAGCTCATAAAATTTCAGTGCAGTCTCAATGATTAGCCTTTTGACTTCATCACTAGCATCTTTGGGGAAGTTTATTTTTTCATCAATCAGACCATCATCTTTAAATGCTCTTAAAGCGTGACGGATACCAATAACACGATGTTTATCTAGATCTTTGTCCATATTTAAATCCTCGGAATCTAATTTGAAACATATAACGTCTTAAGTATTTATGCACTGCGCTGTTTGCAGGGCATAAATCGCTTGTTTACTAAATCTCAAATATGGCCGCAGTCACATCCAAGTAGATTGGTATAAATGATGCTATAGGAATTTGCTTTTTTGCGGTAGCGGTTTTTTATACAGTTTGATGGGTAATCACTTGATATCGTTTTACCTTTCTCGTTCTTTCACGCTTATTTTTTGCTGATGAATCGCTATCTAACGACTCAAAACTCCAAGGAATACACCTCCCCTCGGAGTTGCCGCAGGGCGAATAGACAAATTGCGTGAGTTCGGTCATGGATGACCGACTAGCTTTCGCAGGTGCAGGGACGCATCCTTCGGAAGCGATAGCAAATTTGTCAATGAGCACAAGGGGCTTTCAACTCCGTTGGGGGCGTCTTGGAGCATCCAAGGAGGATAGGACGAGCAGTCCTCCTTGGTCGGGTGTGGGGTGAAGCCCCACGACTTTGATTTTGATTAAAGCATTCAAACTACGAAACACACTTGGGGCAATAGCTTTTTCGCTGAACGAACAGCTAGAGGGTTAGTTAAGATTGGCATTGTTGCACCTGTGACCTTCTAAAACAGGATGTTTTAGTTGAGCCCTTAGGTACGCTTTTTGTTAAACAAAGAGGCGGCGAGTCACTGAGGAAGCAATGATAATGAATGCTGCACAACTGGCGATACAATTATCTTGCTTTGGGGAATCCAAATTGCAGGCATAAAAAAACCGCTGGGTAGCGGTTTTTTATACATTTTAATATAAAGATTATAAGCCAGCGTCAGCGCGCAGTGCTTCGGCTTTATCCGTCGCTTCCCATGGGAATTCGCTGCGACCAAAGTGGCCATAAGCGGCAGTCGCTTGATAAATCGGACGCGCAAGATTTAGCATTTCTGTCAGACCGTATGGGCGTAGGTCGAAGTGTTGACGCACTAATTTGATCAGCACTTCTTCAGACACTTTACCCGTACCGAAGGTTTCGATACTGATAGACGTCGGTTCTGCTACGCCAATAGCGTAAGACACTTGCAGTTCGCAGCGGTCAGCAAGACCTGCTGCAACTATGTTCTTAGCCACATAACGGGCAGCATAAGCCGCGCTACGGTCAACTTTCGATGGGTCTTTACCAGAGAATGCACCACCACCGTGACGCGCCATACCACCGTAGGTATCAACGATGATCTTACGACCTGTTAAGCCACAGTCACCCATAGGTCCACCGATAACAAAACGGCCTGTTGGGTTGATGAAGTATTTAGTGTCTTTGCTTAACCATTGTGCGGGCAGTACAGGTTTGATGATGGTTTCCATCACGCCTTCGATCAAATCCGCTTGGTTAATGCTTGGGCTGTGCTGGGTTGAAAGTACAATCGCATCGATCCCAACAATTTTGTTGTTTTCGTAGGCGAAGGTGACTTGGCTTTTCGCATCTGGACGTAACCAAGGCAGGGTACCATCTTTACGCACTTCTGATTGGCGCTTCACTAATGCGTGGGCATAGGTGATAGGTGCTGGCATCAGAATGTCAGTTTCATTACTGGCATAACCAAACATCAGTCCTTGGTCGCCTGCGCCTTGCTCTTTCGGATCGGCGCGATCAACACCTTGGTTAATGTCGGGAGACTGTTTACCAATGGCGTTTAATACGGCGCAAGAATCGGCATCAAAACCCATGTCTGAATGGGTATAACCAATTTCGCGAACCGTTTTACGGGTCAGCTCTTCAATATCAACCCAGGCAGAGGTGGTCACTTCACCACCCACTAATACCATGCCAGTTTTGACGTAGGTTTCACACGCCACGCGTGCTTTAGGATCTTGGGCCAGAATTGCATCTAGCACAGCATCAGAAATCTGATCTGCAATTTTATCGGGATGACCTTCTGAGACCGACTCAGAAGTAAACAAGTGCTTTGCCATAGTAGGAAAATCTCGTCGTTAGCATTCAAACGTGTAGAAGCATCTACATCTAGACGGCTATTTTAGTGGAATTTCACTTTGATGACACCCCCTAAGCTAAATATTTGTGTGTAAAGTGAGGTGTGCCCCAAATTATCATTATCACTATCGGTATGAGCTAAATAGTTAACTTAATGAATTAAAGTAGAAATTATGATTTCCCTTACATCATTCCTTAGTTAGTTTTAGGATCTGCACGCCCTAGTTTAGGCTATTTTCTCCCTTGGGGAATTGAGGCTTGATTGACAAATAAATTATCTCTATTTGTTTATTTGTATGACTAATGTCACATATTTGCTGGCTATAATAATGGGATTACGCCAATCTTAGTGCTTTAAATAGGCCCAACTTGGGTTTTTAGGTGCATTTTTCGTTTGCGTCATCCCTTTATGTAGGGGAAAATATGCATCCAAATTGCCCGCTAGACCCCACAAATTAAGCAGGAGAGAGCATGTCTTCCCGTAAAGTACTCGCCAACGCAATCCGTGCATTAAGTATGGATGCAGTTCAAAAAGCAAATTCAGGCCACCCCGGCGCCCCAATGGGCATGGCAGACATTGCTGAAGTGCTGTGGAATGATTTCCTTAAGCACAATCCGAACAATCCGAAATGGGTAGATAGAGATCGTTTTATCCTCTCTAACGGTCACGGCTCTATGCTGATCTACTCTTTACTCCACCTGACGGGTTATGAGTTACCGATTGATGAACTGAAGCAGTTCCGTCAATTACATTCAAAAACGCCGGGTCACCCTGAATACGGTTATACCCCAGGTGTTGAAACCACAACGGGTCCATTAGGTGCGGGCATTAGCAACGCAGTCGGTATGGCGATTGCTGAAAGAACTTTAGCGGCGCAGTTTAACCGCGATGGTCACGATATCGTTGATCACTACACTTACTGTTTCTTAGGTGACGGCTGTTTAATGGAAGGTATTTCCCATGAAGCCTGTTCATTAGCTGGAACTTTAGGCCTAGGCAAACTGGTCGCATTTTGGGATGACAATGGTATTTCTATCGACGGTCATGTTGAAGGCTGGTTTACCGATGATACGCCAAAGCGTTTTGAAGCTTACGGTTGGCACGTGATTGCTAACGTCGATGGTCATGATAGCGATGCGATTCGTGCGGCAATTGAAGCGGCAAAAGCCGTTACCGATAAACCGACTATGATTTGCTGCAAAACCGTGATCGGTTTTGGCTCTCCAAATAAATCTGGTAGTCACGATTGTCACGGCGCGCCATTAGGTGATGCAGAAATCGCAGCAGCCCGTGAATTCCTTGGTTGGCCACATGCTCCATTTGAAATCCCAGCTGACGTTTATGCCGGTTGGGATGCCAAAGAAGCCGGTGCTGCCCGTGAGGCCGCTTGGAACGAGAAGTTCGCCGCTTACGCTAAAGCGTACCCAGAACTGGCTGCTGAATATGAGCGCCGTGTACTGAAGGGTGAATTACCTGCTGATTTTGAAGAAAAAGCACAGGCATTTGTTCAAGCATCACAGGACAAAGCGGAAGGCATTGCGAGCCGCAAAGCCTCACAAAATGCTATCGGTGCTTTTGGTGCTATGTTGCCTGAACTGTTAGGCGGTTCTGCTGACTTAGCGGGGTCTAACTTAACCCTATGGTCAGGTTCTAAGGGTATTCAAGATGATCCAGCGGGTAACTATGTGTACTACGGTGTGCGCGAGTTCGGCATGAGCGGCATTATGAACGGTGTGTCACTTCACGGTGGTTTTATCAACTACGGTGCCACTTTCATGATGTTTATGGAGTATGCCCGTAACGCAGTGCGTATGTCGGCATTGATGGGGATTCAAAACATCTTCGTTTATACCCATGACTCAATCGGTCAAGGTGAAGATGGCCCAACACATCAACCCGTTGAGCAGTTAGCAAACCTGCGTATGACGCCAAATATGGCGGTATGGCGCCCATGTGATGCGGCAGAAACGGCGGTTTCTTGGAAGGCTGCGATTGAGCGTCGTCACGCGCCAACATCACTTATCTTCAGCCGTCAAAATCTCAAAGCCCAAGCGCGCAGCGCTGAGCAGTTAGCCAATGTGGCTAAAGGTGCTTACGTGCTGAAAGATTGTGCGGGTACACCAGAGCTAATATTGATTGCCACAGGTAGTGAAGTGCAACTGGCGGTGGATGCTGCGGCTGCGTTAACCGAACAAGGTAAACAAGTTCGCGTGGTTTCTATGCCATCAACGACTGAGTTCGATAAGCAAGATGCGGCTTATAAAGAGTCAGTATTACCCCGTGCTGTGACTAAACGTGTGGCTATCGAAGCGGCTCATACCGACTTCTGGTACAAGTATGTAGGGTTTGAAGGCACTGTCGTTGGTATGACCACCTTTGGTGAGTCTGCGCCTGGTAATGTATTGCTGAATCACTTCGGTTTCACCGTTGAAAATGTGCTGAATGCAGCAAAATCACTAGGCTAATCAGCCAAAGGATTAGATTAAATACAAAAGGTTAAACTTTTGAAGTGTTAATCTGTATAATACGGCCTGCAATCGTTTGCAGGCCGTTTTTGTATTTAGAGGAAGCTGAGACCTCAATGATCCGAGTCGCTATTAATGGTTATGGTCGTATCGGCCGCTCTATCCTTCGTGCTTTATATGAGTCGGGAAAACGTCAGCAAATACAGATTGTCGCGATTAACGAATTAGCTAAACCTGAAGCCATTATTCACCTGACCCAGTACGATACCACCCACGGTCGGTTTCAACACAAAGTAAAGCTTGTCGATAATCATATGTTGATCGGTGACGATGCCATTAGCATTCTCCATGAGCCAGATCCTGCAAAGCTCCCTTGGCACGAGATGGACATAGACATAGTGTATGAAGCCACAGGCGTATTATTAGACCGTCAAAGCTGTGAAGCCCATATCTGCGCTGGCGCTAAACGCGTGCTTATCAGTCATCCATCCTCGGCCGATGTCGATGGCACCATCGTCTATGGTGTCAATCACGATTTACTGCGCGCCGAACATACCGTTGTCTCTAATGCTTCTTGTACCACTAACTGTATTGTTCCTGTGATTGATGTGCTCGATAAACACTTTGGTGTGAAAAGCGGTGCTATTACCACTATCCATTCCGCGATGAACGATCAGCAAGTGATTGATGCTTATCATGATGATCTGCGTCGCACCCGCGCCGCTGGCCAATCGATCATCCCCGTAGACACTAAACTTGCCCGGGGAATTGAGCGGATTTTGCCGCATATGAAGGACAAGTTTGAAGCGATTTCGGTGCGCGTGCCAACCATTAACGTGACCGCTATTGATTTGTCTGTGACCTTAGAAAAAACCGTTGATATTGCTACTGTGAACCAAGTATTAGAATTGGCAGCCAATGGACGATTTAACGGCATCTTAGGCTATACTGATGAGCCCTTGGTATCATGCGATTTCAACCATGATCCCCGCTCCAGCATTGTTGATGGTACCCAGACTCGCGTGAGTGCAGGGCAGTTAGTAAAGTTATTGCTTTGGTGCGATAACGAGTGGGGCTTTGCCAATCGTATGTTAGATACGAGTTTAGCGATGATCGCGGCAAAGCATAGCGATTAAAGATTTTTACACATTTGGCTTAAGTTAAAATGCCCCAATTCGACGGGATGTCGAATGGCAAAGGTGGCAACTTCCCGAGTGTGAAACCAGTTTGTTTTTTGATTATAAAAGGAAGCGTTACCATGGCAATTATCAACATGTCAGATTTGGATCTACAAGGTAAGCGCGTGCTTATCCGCGAAGATCTCAATGTCCCTGTCAGCAATGGCGTCGTCACCAGTGATGCACGTCTGCGCGCCTCTCTACCCACTATCGAGCTGGCCCTTGAAAAAGGTGCGGCTGTGATGGTGATGTCCCACCTAGGTCGTCCGACTGAAGGTGAGTACAATGCCGAATATTCTCTGCAACCTGTGGTTGATTATTTGGCAAAAGCCCTGTCTTGCCCTGTGCGTTTAGCAACCGACTATTTAGATGGCGTTGAAGTTGCCGTCGGTGAAGTCGTGGTATTTGAAAACGTGCGTTTTAACGTTGGCGAAGGCAAAAACAACGAAGCGCTATCTAAGAAAATGGCCGCTCTTTGTGATGTCTATGTGATGGACGCTTTTGGTACTGCGCACCGCGCCCAAGCATCGACCCACGGTGTGGGTATGTTTGCGCCGATCGCCTGTGCGGGTCCATTATTGGCACAAGAATTAGATGCATTAGGCAAAGCGCTAGATAATCCAGCACGTCCTATGGTGGCGATTGTCGGTGGCTCTAAAGTGTCAACTAAGCTGACAGTGTTAGAAAGTCTATCAGGCATAGTAGATCAGCTCGTTGTTGGTGGCGGTATTGCTAATACTTTCATCGCGGCGGCGGGCTACAATGTCGGTAAATCGCTTTATGAAGCGGATTTGATCGACGAAGCGAAACGTTTAGTGGCCAACGCTAAGAGTCGCGGTGCCGATATTCCCGTGCCGACCGATGTAGTGGTGGCGAGTGAGTTTAGCCCAACTGCGGCGGCAACCTTAAAATCGGTGAGTGAAGTGGGTGATAGCGATATGATTTTTGATATCGGCCCAGACAGCGCAGAAGCCTTAGCTAAAATCATCGAATCTGCTGGCACTATCGTATGGAACGGCCCAGTAGGGGTGTTTGAATTCGACCAATTTGGTGAAGGTACTCAGCGTATCGCCCAGGCAATTGCCGATTCAAAAGCTTTCTCTATCGCTGGCGGCGGTGACACCTTAGCTGCGGTTGATAAATACGGTATTGCCGATAAAGTCTCTTATATTTCAACTGGCGGTGGCGCTTTCCTTGAGTTCCTCGAAGGTAAAGAATTACCCGCTGTGGCTATGTTAGAAAAACGTGGCGCCTAAGGATTAAGCTTCAGAAAGCGGCGCATAAGACGCCGCGATTGATAACAAAAGAATTATAAAAACCGCTCATCCTCTTTGGTGTTGACAAGCATTTATAGCCAGTGCTTAAGTGGATGAGCATCAAAATCCATCCAAACGATAGCGACCTCGGTGAGTGAACTCACCCTATTATTGGAGTTAAAAAAATGGCGTTAATTTCCCTACGACAACTACTCGACCACGCGGCAGAACATGGATATGGTGTGCCTGCGTTTAACGTAAACAACTTAGAACAGATGCGTGCGATCATGCAGGCCGCTGAAGCGACAGACAGCCCTGTTATTGTGCAAGCTTCGGCTGGTGCACGTAAATATGCGCGCCCACAGTTCTTAAAATATCTAATGACCGCAGCCCTTGAGCAGTATCCTGATATTCCGGTGTGTATTCACCAAGATCACGGTACTGATCCTGATATCTGTCAGCGTTCTATCCAATTAGGCATGTCATCTGTGATGATGGATGGCTCGTTAATGGCCGACGGTAAAACACCCGCATCGTACGAGTACAACGTCGATGTAACCCGCAGAACAGTGGCTTTTGCCCACGCCTGTGGCGTGTCGGTAGAAGGTGAAATTGGCTGTTTAGGTAGCCTAGAAACAGGTCAAGCAGGTGAAGAAGACGGTATTGGTGCAGTGGGCACATTAAGCCACGACCAAATGCTGACTAGCCCTGAAGAAGCGGTGCGTTTTGTTGCCGATACCCATGTCGATGCACTCGCTATTGCGATTGGTACTAGTCACGGTGCGTACAAGTTTAGTCGTAAACCGACGGGCGATGTGCTGCGTATTGACCGTATCAAAGAAATCCATGCCCGCATTCCGAATACTCACTTAGTGATGCATGGTTCATCTTCTGTACCACAAGAATGGCTGCAGATCATCAACCAGTATGGCGGTCAGATCCCAGAAACCTACGGTGTACCATTAGAAGAAATCGTTGAAGGTATTAAACACGGTGTGCGTAAAGTTAACATCGATACCGATTTACGTCTGGCCTCAACAGGTGCTGTACGTAAATATTTGGCAGAACATCCAAGTGAATTTGACCCACGTAAATTCCTAAAAGCGTCAATGGAAGCGATGGCGGATATTTGTACCATTCGTTATGAAGCCTTTGGTTGTGCTGGTCAAGCCTCTAAGATTAAACCATTGTCTTTACAAGCAATGTATAAAGCCTACCAGTCAGGTGCGTTAGATCCTCAGATCAACATGTAAGCTTTAGGCTAACTAAAAACCCGCTTTAAGCGGGTTTTTTTATGCCTAAAATAGGTGCGATTTTCATTTCTGAATCGTAAATGTTAGTATTGCGCGCATTTTTTAGGAGTACTAACCCTATCAAGATGTATTTATCCGGCTGTGCTGGGCCGAACGGATACTTAATAAGATTGGTACAACGAAATAGGAACGGATGGACATGAAGAAAGTACTGACCGCAGCGATATTAATGGCTGCACCTTTTATGGCTAATGCAGGGGCTGATTTTGTCAAAGGCGACAAGACATTCGCTGGTGAAGCCGAGTTAGGTGCAACCTTAACCACAGGTAATACGGATACTTCATCCTACAAGGGACGTTTAAATCTTAAGCACGAGTTAGGGGATTGGGAAAATCAGTACCTGCTCGAAGGTTTATACAAGGAAGATACCGGTAGTGTCACTGCCAAACGCTATTTAGCGGGCGCGCAGGGTAACTATAAGATGGCTGATCGTAGTTATTGGTTTGCTAATGCTAACTACGAAGTCGATCCATTTACGGGTTACGATTACACCCTGTCAGGTGCAACAGGTTATGGTCATAGACTTTACGATACCAGTAAAACTTTTTTAGATGTTGAAGTCGGTCCCGGTTATATCTACCAACGGCTTGATTCTGAACAGGCAGTTTTAGAGGGGCAGGATTCAAACGATAGTGTCGTTGCCCACGGCGTGATTAACTTTGAAACTGAAATTACCGATACCTCTAAATTCCAACAGCGTTTTGTCGCTGATTATGGTGATAAGTTAGATGCGCGCTCGGAAACCTCGTTGACAGCAAGTATTATCGGCTCCTTGGCAATGAAGTTTGCGATTATTGTGCGCTATAACAGTGAGCCATTGGACAATAAGAAAAGCACAGACACAGAAACCAATATGACGCTGCTATACGCGTTTTAATTGGCTAAGTCTCATCGATATAACCAAAAAGCACCTATGGGTGCTTTTTTATTGTCAGGTTTAGGTTAATACGTAAGTGAGTTTCAGGTTTTTATCAGAACCAACAAAATCAATCTAGAAACGTCAACAGACTTTAAGCCATCGGTAAGATTGACAAAAATTAATGCTTTTTAGGCAATGAGCCATCAATGGGTATTCAGAAGTATGCTTCTTATCAATATTTTCTATTGACTCGGTATGGTAATTTCTAAACTCATTCCCACGTAGAGATCAACTTAATGAAATTACAGCGGTTGTTTAGGGGCAGTGGAATGGCATTTCTCTGCCTATTTTGTGTTGCAGTATTAGGCGGTTTTTCGCCCGCAGCTTGGGCGATGGCAGACGGAATTGAACGTCTTAATTTAACTACCGCCACAGTGGGTTACATTGCTATTTTTGTGTTTGTGATTGCCTATTTATTGGTAATGACTGAAGAAAAGTCACACTTACGTAAGTCAAAACCCGTACTCGTTGCGGCGGGAATTATTTGGGGCATGATAGGTTTTGTGTATACACAAAATGGCATGTCAGAAATTTCTGAGGCAGCGTTTAAGCATAACTTATTGGAATACTCAGAATTATTGTTATTTTTACTCGTTGCTATGACCTATATCAACGCGATGGAAGAGCGTAATTTATTTGATGCTATTCGTGCTTGGCTCGTCGGCCGTGGTTTTAGTTTGAGAACCGTATTTTGGCTAACGGGGTTTATGGCCTTTTTCATCTCCCCCGTGGCGGATAACCTCACCACTGCATTATTGATGTGCGCCGTGGTGATGAAGGTGGGTGCTGGGCACCGAAAATTTATCACCCTTGCTTGTATTAACATTGTGGTAGCTGCCAATGCGGGTGGTGCTTTTAGTCCATTTGGTGATATTACGACGTTAATGGTATGGCAAAAGGGGGTGGTACACTTCGAGGAATTCTTCCATTTATTTATTCCTTCTTTAGTGAACTTTGTTCTGCCTGCAGCCATTATGAGTATGTTTATTCCACATTATGTGCCTGAAGCTGAAACGGTACAGGTTTACACTAAACCCGGTGCTAAACGTATTGTCGCCCTATTTCTGTTTACTATTGCAGCCGCGGTTTGTGCTCATTCGCTCTTTGGTATGCCACCTGTGCTAGGTATTATGACAGGCCTAGGCTTTCTGCAATTTTTTGGTTTTTACTTGCGTAAAACCTTCGATCGTTCGGTGGCACGCGAACGTGCTAAAGCAGAACTAAGACACGATGAATTGCGTTTACAGCAACTCGGTAGTGTTGTGCCCTTTGATGTATTTAGCCGTATTGCTCGCGCTGAATGGGATACTCTGTTGTTCTTCTACGGGGTGGTGTTATGTGTTGGTGGCTTAGGTTTTATGGGTTACCTGAGCCTAGTGTCTGAAGCTATGTATCAGCACTGGGATGTAACCTATGCCAACATCGCGATAGGGCTATTATCATCGGTTGTTGATAATATTCCGGTGATGTTTGCCGTACTAACCATGAATCCAGATATGAGTTTAGGGCAGTGGTTATTAGTGACGCTGACTGCAGGTGTGGGGGGCAGTTTATTATCCATCGGTAGTGCTGCTGGGGTTGCCCTTATGGGGCAAGCTAGGGGGATTTATACCTTTGGTGCACATCTGCGTTGGACACCTGTGATAGCGTTAGGCTATGCAGCCAGTATTTGGGTACATATGTGGATGAATTCGGCGATGTTTTAGGGCATCCATCTTCTAAAAATAAGTTGAAGAATAGAGGCATCTACGGATGCCTCTATTGGTTTGGAGATATGATGAGAAGGATTATTGCGGTAGAACTTGGATTAAACTCAGCTCGTTATTGGCTTTTGCGCCGTAGATCTGAATCGCGACTTTAATTTGTGCCACTGAACCACTTGGATCCTGCTCCGACCAATCTAAGCCTGCTATCTCAAATTGATATTGACCGCTGGTCACTTCGGTTAATTTGCCGCTGCATTCACCAAGGCTTTGGCAACGATAACTTTGGGCAACATGCCAGCGTTTCCATGCCTTAGGATTAGAGGAACCCTTGTCCTTGTCTGGAAAACCAAAATAGTAAATATCATAGGTTTTTGCAGCTGTGATCACTTCTTGTTGCGCATCCGTCAGTGAAAATTGAATTGTCCCTGTACTCGAGTCAAATTGCTCGAGCTTGAGATTTATCTCAGTTGCTTCATCAATGTTTACTGTATTTTCGACGGGAGGTGGCGGTGGTGTCGGCGGTGTTTCTTCCTCCGTATTATTGCTGTCACTGCCACATCCTACAAGCATCAGTGCCGCTAAGGTCACTGCGAGTAATGGGTATTTCATCACAGCCCCCTTAATTAAAATGCCCAGTATGGCAAGTAGTGCACTCCATATCGGTTTTTACACTTGCCGCTGAGCCTAGTGTGCTAGTGCTACCATGGCAGCTTTGGCAATCTTGCGCATCGGGCGTTGGTTTACTGCCAACGAGTCCGGCGATATCTTCCCCTTGATAGGCGCGGTTCAATACATCGACTAAGTAGTAGGCCATCGAGGCGGATAAGCGATAACAGCGTTCACCTTTCTTCGCAAATGATAAGCCAGAAGCTTTCGACCAATTACTGATTGATGAGTGGCATAAAACGCTTTTTGCTTTTGATGAACTGCCGACAAGGGCCGTTTTTTCTGCGGTAGAACCAATACCTGCAACAAATTCAGCAGAGGATAAAGGTAATGTAGTATTTTCGTAGTAGCGGAAGGTATTGGCAATGACCGCATTATTCTGACCATTAATGTTATCTAAAATATTCACTAGCATACCTATGGCATTAAGGTTGCCACAGAGCGTACCTTGACCCGTTACCCCCGCAAAACCATAGGCGGCTAATGCAGTCGGTATAGTTTTGAACTTGTCGGCATCTGCACTATTGGACTGGGCTAGCATAGTCACAACGGCGTGAAAAACTTGGTGCATACAACCACCACCGGTTTCATAGGCCAATTTTGCGGTTGCCATAGGATCGAGTGGCACATATTTGAGTTTTTCACCTATAGCTAATTGATATTGACCATCGGCATTGGTCGCAGCGAGAACTGAGGTTCCCATAAGAGTGGCGCCCGCTGCAGCGGTGCTAATACCGATAATACGGGTTAATGCTTGGCGTCGATTCATGCTCATCTTCTATGTCCTCTATGTAATTACTTTTATTTATCAAATGGTAAAGCAACATTGGTGAGATGAGTTTAGGGCTTAGGAGGATAAATATTGTGATTTGTAGAGAAGGATATTTGACTGGGAAATATCAGCAAAATAGTCAAAATATGATTGATTTTATATGACGATAATTAACCTTTTAATTAATTAAATCGAATGCATGCTGACTTATATCACTCTATTTGTTGTATTTATGTAAATTTAAATGCATTTGTTGGTAATTTCTACGGTGTAAAATCGGATTTATCCCTGTGAGCCAAGGCAAATTTTCATCCAATTGGATCTGACCTGAGGTGTGTTTCACGAAATTAAACTATTTGCACTCTTTGGGTTAGCAAGATCACAGTAATAATTAGATATCTTGCATAGACTTAACCCTGTACTTTTATGAGCTTGAGGGGATGTTATGCAATTGGGAGGTTGCTGGTTTGATCGAGATCGGGGTTTGCTTGTCGAGCAGTCCCGAGATGAGTCATGGCATCTTCCGCGTGCCGAACTACAGGTATTAAGTTTACTTGTGGAGCATCAAGGAAAACTCGTTTCTAAGCATGTGCTTAAGACAGGAGACGGCGCACATCCTCCCTTAACTGATACCTCAGTTGCAAGGGCGGTGTTTATGCTCCGCTCCTTTTTGGGTCCTCAGTATGAAAGTTTAATAGAAACCGTCAAAGGACAAGGTTACTTACTGCATACTTCCTATAGCCAACTGCCTAGACATCTTCACCATACAGGATTGCTCTCATTCTCTTGGTGGGGAGTGTCGTTACTTTTTGGTCTGATGTTAGCGGTTTCCCTCTTTTATATCAGCCGGATTGACCATAGCATACCGACTGAACCCTTAATGTCGACTGAGCTACCCCTTGAATCAGGTCAGCATATTCGTTTGTATTTATATGCCAATTCAAAAACCAATAATACCTTGTTATTTGAGTTAGGCGAACGCTTAGGGCAAGGACTTATCGCTTGTAGACGCAGTGATTGGGCTGACGTTTATACCTCTTTATCCCATGATAAGCAGTTGTTTTATATAACACTACGAGGTCATAAGCTTGGGCAGTCTGTTATCCGTAATATCAAGATTGCGGATCTTAGGAGGCCTAAGGAGTTTATTGATGCTCAGTGGCTACAGGAGGTTGGGATCTGTGGCTAACTGGCTAAAGTGGACGATTAATCTGCTGATCCTATCCGCATTGATTGCGGCCTGTGGTGTGATTTACCTGCAATCAGTCTCGAATAAAGCGGTGATCTTTAACTGCAGTTCAGAACTGTATGATCGCAACGATAATGCCCAAGATGATGGAAAGTTTTATTTATTAGTCGATGTGCTCATTTCTGCGAGTAATGCGCAAATTAACTACCGTTACTTTCATCTTGATGGCACTAGCGCAGGTATGCTTTTAATGCAGGGTGAAGTACAGAGTATGAAACCCAACAGCATGACCTATAATGTGTCGGTCAAAACCAAAACAGAATCCGAGGATGTGGCAAAAAAAGATTGGCCAGAACACATGAAATATCTTTCATACATCAGCAGCTTACATTTTAGTGAATCCGGCACGCATAATCTCAGTATTCAGATACTCGACAGCGATGCTAGCCAAGACTACGCTGTGGTGTTGTTTCAACCTAGCAATACTGTTTGTGGCTGCCGAATCGTCAATAGCCGAATTTAATCAGTGTATTTGGTTGGGTTTCAGTTTAGATTATGTTTTATCCCCATTGGTTTACAACTGCTTAGCCCCACACAGTGAGGGCATTAAAGGTCTTTGTGTCTAAGATTCGTGTCAAACAAGAAGAATCCCTCTCCATTAAGTTCAGCCACCAGATGGAAAAAGGGGATAGCCGTCAGCTCGATCTCTATTTCTTTCTACCAAAGGAGATGGGTATAGGTTCGCGCACGTTAGATGAAGAAGAGTACTATTACAGTTCGATAGTTGGCCGTCGCTCCTATTACTCTGAAGGCCTGCATTTACCTTTAGTACAAGGTCGTTTTGCCAGTTTAAATCGGCGAACTGTGGAAGAGTTCAGGTTGTATCTCAACCTGTTTGCCTATCAATTTGCTGTCGCAGTTGAAAATGATGTGAAAGAACTTCATCAGATTACCGATGTGGCGCATTTTTACCTCGCCCTCGAAGAGCTATGTGAGCAAATTGGTTTGTTATTGAAGAAGTTTCGCCGTAATGAGCCAGGGGATCCTAAGTGGAAATCCTACTTTGAAAATGCCGATAACTACCTTTCTTGGTTCTGTGAGCAGCAACTGCTTAAAGTGCTTGCCCATGCGACTCGAACGAGCGATTTTTCCGATATCCAAGAACGAGTCTTAACACTTTGCCGCAATGAGTGTGCATACCGTGATGCGAATAATTACAACTCGGCGCAAACTAAACAGGATCCTAATCGTATTTCAAACAAGATGTTGTTATTGCGTCGTTTGATCCAACAAGGGGTTGTGCTTAAGGAAGAGCTAAAGCCACTAGGCATTGGCCTTAAAAAGTTTACCACCGGTTTAGCAACTGCCTTAGTGATGTTAGTGGTATCGGCATTAATCATTAAAGCCCAGGGGGCTTTTAGTGGTTTTACTATTGCGTTAGTACTGACGTTAGCGGTGATTTATGGCTTTAGGGAAATCTTTAAGGATGATGTGCGTAATGCCATGTGGCGATTTATTCAACGTGGACGACCCCGTTGGAGCAGGATTTTGCGGGACACCACAAGTCAGGCCGTCATCGCGAAACAGTTAGTATGGCTAGAATTTATGCGTCAGCAGGATTTACCTGAGAAGGTGAGTGAAATCCTAAAACATAGGCGTAGCCAAAATAAAATCGATGCCGAAATCCTGCATTATAAAATTGCCACTAAGGTTAACCAGAGTGAATTTCAGGCCGGTTATTCGACCATTCAGGAACAGGTCAATTTCAGTTTTGTACCCTTTGCCCGTTACTTAGAACGGGGCAAGGCAAAAATTTACAAGGAAGTCGAAGGTAAGGTTAGCCATGGATCTGTCGAACGCCGCTATCAAGTTAACTTAATTTTAGTGTTGCGTGAGGGCCGCGAGGAGCCACAATATACCCGTTATAAGATCACCATGAATCGCTCTGCCATTATTGAAATTACGCAGAGCCAACTTTCTGATGCTATTAACTCACCAGCAATCAAGGCTGATGACGAGTAAAGGCTTGGCCAATGTTTTGATCATTATTTTGCTTTGCGCGTTTGAGTGCGATTTCAGCATTGCTGAGATATTGTTCTAAAGTTTGGCCTTCCTTATAACCTGCAATGCCGATAGTGATCCCTTCACCTAGTCCGTTACTATTTAACTTTTCCATAGTGTTAAGCGCAAAATGATGGGCTTGGGTCGCATCGGTATTGGGTAAGATGACAATAATCTTACCGAGTTGCCAGTGTAGAATTTGGTAACTTGCTGGTATTTCAAGTAATAGCTGTACTTCTACTTCCTGTTGGCGGGTTTCGAGCTGATCGATATCGCTCATATGGCTCAGCATTCCCTCTGGATTGATATCCATCAGCAACAGGCTGGAAAGATTACGGCTCTGTGGTGCTAAAGAAGTAAAATAGCGTTCTAAATCAGATAGATTGAGTAAAATAGTACTGCGGTGAGGCACATAGTTTCGTGGCTCAGCACCGTGAATACGATCCGCAGCTTGCTCTAACGTGCAGATAATAAAGTTAATTTCGCCATCGGCGGCGACATGACCCTTAAGTGTTGCTTGCAAGCAATTTGAGTGACGCAGATTAGGTGAGCAAAGAATTTGACCTTGCCACTGGCCTTGCATGCTGATTTGTGCCGTGATCCGTTGCCACTGATTACCTATATCATTGGCAAGCAGTGTCGCTAGATCATGGTTGAGTTCACCATTAAGCTGCATAAGACTATCGAATACAGGATTGACCTTAATGAGTTTTCCATTGGCATCCGTCAGCGCAGTTGCAACCGTATTATCACAGAGCAAATCACTTAAGAAGGCTTGTTGCTTAGTGGTAATAAGCTCACTAATGTCAGTGAGCGTCACCAATAAATGGGGTAAACCTCTGCCAACACGCGGCGCTTGGCGTATTTGAGCTCGTAGCGTTGGGCCTCCAATGCTTTCGAGTGAGAGCTCACCCGACCATTCTCCTTGTCTATACACTTGGTCCATCATTTGGGCGTGGGTGACATCATCTAGGCAAAGGGTTCTTTGTAAGCTACGGTCAGTCATCTCATCGAGGGGCACTAAGGTCCATTCAGATGCTCTGGCATTGGCGCTAATGATCCTCGCTTGGTCGTTGGCGAGTATAAAACCTATATCACTGTTAAATAAACCATTAGCAACATCGATACTGTACTGGCGTGACCGTTGTTGAAGGCGATACATATGACTCAGTAATATAACCCACGCGGCCAGTAAGGTGAGTATTAATGCAGCGACTATCACAATGTTTTGCCATTGCGCAAAGCGTGCCGCGATATCAGCATGACGAATATAGGAAAGTAAAAAGTATTGACGGCGAGTCTCCTGCTGCGCCGTTAATTCAACTTTAAGATAGACAAAGGTTGCCTCATCACCATGGAATTGACCAAAGTTATTCATGGACATTTCCCGCCACAGAGCAGGATTACTCTGGCGTAGGCTAGCGCCTAGGGTTTCTGGCATATTAGCAAGTGGAGCGAGATTGCTCATACCCGCATAAAGTAACCCTTGGGTATCAAGCACTAACATCGGAGATTTGTCACTCGAAAATGCAGGTTTTATTGTCTCAAGCATTTGCACCATTGAATCATAGGCAATGAGGTATCCCATCGAACCCTGATCGGGTTTTTCGAGCCAAGCCATTTGATACATATAAGGTTCTAACATTCCGTCCAGGGGAACAAATTCGAGCGGTGAAGTATAAACCGCTCTTCCCCCCATGCTACGGCTAGTTTCAAGTAGTGAGGGGGGTAATGCATCTCTACTGAAGTTCGATTGTGTTGAAAATTTATAATTGCCTTGGGGATCAAACAAGCTAATGCCGAGTAACTCCGGAATATGCTGTACGAGTTCTTGCCAGCTTTCCTGTAATTTTTTTTGCTGCGCTGTAGTGGGATTTTTTAGGTACTGTTTAAGTAACTCATCTTTGGCAAACAATTGGGTTCTAAATTGTTGAAAGGCGACTTTATCTGTAATTAAGGTGCCAATGGTTTGCAGCTCACTATATCGCTGGGTTGCCCATTCTTCTTGGAGGCGACGCTCACCTAAAGTAATAATAAGGTTAGTTATTATAAGCATGCAAATCAATAACATGGATAATTGGCTTGCAACGGCCAATAGGCGTTGATGGGACCAATGCTGTCCTTGAGTCAATGTGAGTCGCGGTGCTAGGTTGTGTATGCTTGGGGTTTGCTTCAGCATGGGCCGATTATGTGTTTATGAGCCATTAATTCGGCTATGTTAACACGAAAGAGTTAACACGAAAGAATTGTTCCGCCGTGTAAATGGATGGAGAGTCATGCCTAAAACAGTCGGATTTCTACAACCGACTCACTTGCGAGCCTTGGCACAGTATTGTCTTCTATTGATTTAACCAAGTTTAGTTAAATTAACCAAGCGCACCTAAGATCCTGTGTTTAAAATCGCAACCATTTGCAAGCACTTGTTCACGGCAGAGATCAATATCGACGCCTTCTAACCCCTCAATAGCAGATACTTGTACTGTTTCAATATAATGTGGCGCTAGGGCGATAAAGGCATTTACGGCGGTATAGGAATCGGCCAATTTGGGGCGGCAATGTTGGTTATAGGCAGCCTCATTATCCGCATTGAGCGAAATCGATAGGCTGTCTACACACTCGGCTAATTCGGGCAAAATATTACGGCGATGGACAAGATTACCTAGGCCGTCGGTATTGACTCGTACTCGACCACCCCTTTGTTTGATCTCTTTGGCTACGGCTATTAGGGTCGGTAGATTTAATGTAGGTTCACCGTAACCACAGAAGACATATTCCTCAAAATCATGGACATTGCCTAGCAATGGGATAATTTCTTCTGGTTTTGGCTGGTGGCTTAAGGCCAGTTGATATTCATGGATCTGCTTACTGCCATTATGTTTTGGGCAGAAAACACAGCGTAGGGTGCAGCGTCCCGTGATATTGAGATAGCGGCTTTTACGGATATCGTAGACTAAGGTTTCAGTCGCACAGGTTTCATTTGTGCACACTTCTTGGGTGACATTACCATTGGGTAATGTTTCAGTGGCTTTTATATGAGCCTCGTTCCTGATCTTGGGAGGGATTGAATTCGGCATAATATAAATTCTATTTGCTTGCTACGATGACTTGCAGCGAGTTTAACTAAAGCCCTTAAGGATAACTGCCACTTAGATCGCAACTTTGGTTTTCATAAAACACAGTCAATACGATTGGTATAAGTTGAATAGAATCAAGCGTAAAAAAAGAGAGCTTAGGCTCTCTTTTATCGAGGTTCGTCCAGTTTATAGCTTTTCGCTTATGGACTTAAACTCCATGGCGTGGGTGTCTGCCGTATCTAAATGCATATCTTCGGCTTTTTTAGGGCGCCACCACCAGTGGAAAAACCGACTACCGGTGCGTTTAGCATCATCCAGAATGATGTAGAGCAGCGGCACTAATATCAGTGTTACCACAGTTGAAAACAGGATACCAAAGGCGAGGGAGGTCGCCATCGGGATCACTATTTGTGCCTGTAAACTGCGTTCGAGAATAATAGGCACAAGTCCAACAAAGGTGGTGAGTGAGGTAAGGATAATTGCCCTAAAGCGATAGCAACCTGAGTCAATTGCCGCCTGTCTGACAGAAAGTCCTTGTTGGCGCGCTCTGTTAACAAAGTCGACCAAAATCAATGAGTCGTTTACCACTACCCCCGCTAATGCCACTATGCCGCAAAGACTTAAGACGCTCATCGCGAGTCCTTGGACTAAGTGACCAAACAGGGCTCCGATAATTCCAAAAGGGATAACAGACATGATGATCAGCGGTTGGCTATAGGATTTGAGCGGCACCGCCATCAGGGCATAAATGGTGAACAGGGCAAAGAAGAAGCCTTGTACTAAACCGACCATAGCATTCTGCTCATCCAAACTGCCACCATCTAATGCGGTTTGAATTTTAGGATACTTAGCCTGTAATTGGGGTAGATAATCTTTTTGTATTTCCTGTACCACCTTTGAAGGTTCAACTATGTTTTTATTGGCATTTGCTGTGATAGTAATGGCTCGTTTACCATCGACACGAGTGATAGAAGCGTAGGAATCACCTTTTTCAATTTGTGCCACCGTCGAGAAGGGGACTGACGTTCCCTGCGGGGTGCGGATCAACATATTTTCAAGATAACCCACTGTTCGACGCTGTTCTAATGGATAGCGCACCATGACTTTAATTTCTTCTTTATTACGCAAAATACGCTGGGCTTCATAGCCATAGAAACCATAACGCACCTGACGGGCTAAATCGGAAAGTGTCAAGCCAAGGGCTTCGGCTTCAGGACGGATTTTCAAGCGAATTTCGTGGCTGCCAGAGGAGAAATTGTCAGCAATATCGTATACGCCCTCATAGGTTGCCAGCTTTTGTTTTAGCTCCAGCGATGCTGCAGATAACTCTTGGAGATCCGCTGAGGTTAATCTAAAGGAGATATCGCCCCCTCCGCCACCGTTGGTACTGGCATCAAAACTAAGTTTTTTAACGGATAGCAGTTCAGGGAGTTGTTCACGCCAAGCGCTAGCAATGGTGACCCCGTCAACTTCCCTATCTTCACCCTTGGTGAGTTCGGCAAAAATAAATGCTGAAGTGCGAGAGCTCATATTGATAAAGCTATGTTTGACAACTGGATAGCCATTCTCTTTCTCCATATTTGCATTCATTTGGTATAGCGCTTCTTCAATGCTCTGCACCGCTTTGAGGGTATTTTGCTCCGAGCTGCCTTCATCCATCTCAAGCTGAACCTGAATAAAATCAGATGGAATATCAGGGAAAAATACCCAACGCACTTTACCACTCGCCACTAGGGCAATGGATACAATCAACACTCCAATAAAGGCGGCGACGACGTTGTAGCGGTGTTGGATACAACGCTCGAGGAAATTGCGGTAATGGTGGTGAATAAAGTGTTGCACACCATTGTTCAATCTTGCCTTGAAACGACCAAAGAACCCCGAAGGTTTACCCGGTTTTTTGAACTTCATATGCGCTAAATGCGCGGGAAGAATGAACTTAGATTCGACCAAGGAGAATGCGAGGCACATGATCACCACCATGCCGATAGATTTCCAAATGATCCCCATTGGGCCGGAAACCATCAGCATAGGAATAAAGGCGGCAATCGTTGTTAATACCCCGAAGGTGGCGGGCATAGCAACCTTTTGCGCGCCGCGGATCACATGATCGATTGAGTGGCCGTGGCGTTCCACTTCACTGTATGCGCTCTCTCCAATAACAATGGCATCATCCACCACAATCCCGAGTACAAGGATAAAGGCGAACAGGGTCAGCATATTGATCGTCATAGAGAAAGGTTCTAATGGCATGATCAACATAGTGCCAAGGAAGCATACAGGCAGACCCATCATTACCCAGAATGCCAATTTTAAATCGAGGAACAAGGCCAAGATAAGAAATACCAGCAAAGCACCGTAGAACATGTTGGACATCATCATATTTAAACGGCCTTGGAGGTAATGGGTCATATCCCCCCAAGTATCGAGTTGTGCATTCGCGGGTAGTGTGGCGCGTCGTTTCTCGACGTATTCTTTGACTTGGGCGGCAATATCTAAGGCGTTTTGGTCATCAATACTGATGACTTCAATGATCGCTGCGGGTTTACCATTAAAGCGAGTGTATTCTAGGCGTTCTTCAAAATCGTCTTTGATCGTCGCGACTTGGGGCAACATTACTCTACTGCCATCGGCGCGTGTGGTCAGCACTATATTGGCAAAGTCATCGCCCGTGTAGGCTTGGCCTTTGGTACGTAGCAGGATATCGCCATCTTGGGCACGAATTGAACCGCCGGGTAAATCGATGGAGGAGTTTTGCACTGCTAATGCGACCTGCGAGAAGGTTAGGCCGTATTCACGTAACTTATCCTCAGAAACTTCGATGCTGATTTCATAATCTCGCACCCCAGTGACCTTCGCGCGGGTCACTGCAGGCAGTTGGGTTAAATCATCACGAACAGTTTTAGCTAACTCCTTCATATCATGCAGTGTCATATCGCCATAAACTGACACCCAAATAACATTGTTCTCGGGTTTTATCTGATAGATATTGGGTTTTTCGATATTCACAGGGAAGGTGGCGATAGCATCTAACCTGATCTTGGCTTCGTCTAATACGTTTTGTACATCGTAGCCATCTTCTACTTCAATGGTAATTGAACCAACACCTTCACTGGCGACTGAAGTGACCTTCTTGATACCGTTGATATCTTGGATAGCCTCTTCAATCTTAATGTTGATGCCTTCTTCGATCTCCTGCGGCGCCGCGCCCGGATAGGCAACGGAAATATTTAGCAAATTGAGTTCGAAAGAAGGAAATACCTCTTTATTGATCAAGACAGTGCTGAATAAGCCGCCGACGAGCAATGCCCACATTAACAGGTTCGCTGCCACACTGTTACGGGCGAACCAAGCTATGATCCCTTTTTGAGTATCCATTATTTCACTCCAGATGCCGCAAGACTGGACTCTGGAGTCTCTCCTTTAGGCACATTAACGGGTAATGCCGCCTCGCCTAGCACCTTCACCAATTGGCCATTAGCCATATTGTTGGAGTGGTTTGTTGCAACTCGTTCGCCTGTTTTTAAACTGTCCTTGATATAGACATTCTCTAAATCGCTGCGGACTACATTCACGTGGCGCATTTCAACGATATTCTTATCATCAATAATGACTACTTGCTCGTTGCGAACCACATGGCGGGGCAGTTTGACTATGCCATCGACGGTGCGACCTTTAATAACAGCATTGACAAAACTGCCGTATTTTAACGGTAAACTGCCGGCGATTTTCTGTTCACGTAGGTAAGGATCTTTAATCTCGGCAACCAAGTAAACCATACGATTTTCTTCATCAATCACGCCTTCACTACGGATAATATTACCTGACCAAGTGTTTTCTTTACCCGCGAGCGATGCACTTAAGGTGACTTCAGTATCGGGATTATCTACCGACTCTAGATAGGCAAGATCGTCATTGGAAATCGGTAAGCGGATTTCGGCAATGCGAGTGTCATAGAGTTCACCTAGGTTAGTGCCTAGGCTAACGTATTGACCTAAATCGACATTTCTTGCTTTGATTATGCCGTCAAAGGGGGCCCGAATGACTGTGCGTTCAAGATTACGTTGTGCGCGAGCCAATGCGGCCTGCGTATATTTAACATTGGCTTGTTCTTTTTTGAGTTGGGGAATACGCAAACCTAACTCGGGTGGCAAACCTTTGTCATAGCCTTTGAATTCGATTTTAGCGACTTCACCACGGGCAATTTCTTCGTTAAGTGCGGCTATGGATTGTGCCAGAGTCGCTTCTGCTTGCATTAAGTCGGCCTCATAATCTGAGGGTTCGATTTGTGCTAATTGTTCCCCTTTTTTGACTATACCGCCTGCGACAAACTGAGGCGAAATCGTCAACATTCTACCTTGAACCTCAGTGACCAGTTGCGTCTTATATTTAGGGGTCACAACCCCATAGGAGGGCAGGTTTAGTGATACTGTTTGTTGCTCAACCTTTATAACATCGACGATAGGAATAGGCATTTCTTCCGGTTTTTGTTCTGGTGCCTCCTTCGTTTTCATTAACAAGGCCGCACCTAAAACAAATAGCAGCAGAATAAAAAGAGGAGATAATCTCCTCAGTATAGTTTTTATCATATTGTGGCTACATCCATGCTAATCGCGTAATGGGCATAAAGTATCAGAGTCTGACGTACCAATAAATTTATTTTTGTAAATAAAATGTGTCTAAAGATGATGTTAAAAACGGTATTACCTTTTTCTGTAGACACTTTGGTGAAAATTAGAGCAAAGCATTGAGCGAGAGTTCCATTATTGGCTTAAAATAGATTAAGTTAGGTCAACTATATGAAATTTAATCGTGTTTTATTTAGGCAGTATTTCATACTCTTAATAAATATAAGCAGACACTAAGTTAAATTTGAGTAATAAAAAAGCCGCAATTGCGGCTTGTTATATTTAGCGGTAAAGAATGAATTACTTTTTCTTTCTGGCTATTTTACTGGCTTTTTTTGCCGCTTCTTTCTTGCTCGTTTTCTTCGCCGCTTCTTTCGCCTTCACTTTGGCTTTTTTCTTACCCGGTGTGCGCGCTTCTTTATTCTTTGGACGTAGCTCTTCAATCACCCGACGTTTTAACGGTTGTTCGATATAACGTTCAATCTTACCGACGATACGCATATCGTGGGCCTCGGCCAACGAAATCGCGGTACCTTTTGCGCCAGCGCGGCCAGTACGACCAATCCGGTGAATATACGTATCGGCAGAGCGAGGCATATCGAAGTTGATCACATGGGTGATATCGTCGATATCAATACCGCGGGCGGCAACATCGGTTGCCAGCAATACGTTGACTTCACCCTTAGTAAAGCGGCTTAAGGCTTGGAAGCGTTTCTTCTGTTCCATATCGCCACGCATAAAGGCGCAGGGAATGCCAACTTTGAGTAACTGGCCCTCTAGGCTAGAAACTATGTCGCGGGTTTTCACAAATACGATAGTACGTTTGACATCTTCTTGGCGCAGCAAATGGCAGAGTAGGGCAAGTTTATGATCTTTATCGTCGGCTAAATGGATCCATTGGTGGATCTTTGCCTTTTCGCTACGGGGTGCATCGACATCGATTTCGATAGGATCTTTTAGCACTTCACGGGCAAATCGCTGCACACCGCCGCCTTCTAAGGTAGCTGAGAACAGCATGTTTTGTTTACGACCTTGGGCTTCGAGCGCTATGGCTTGGACGACTGATGAAAAGCCCATATCGAGCATACGATCGGCTTCATCGATGATCAGTATGTCGACTTCTTCAGCGCTGAATTTGCCTTTATCTAGGTATTCCATCAAGCGACCTGGCGTTGCAACCAGAATATCCACGTTGCCAGCAAGCGCCTCTTCCTGCGGAGCATAGGGAACACCGCCAGTAATGATGACGATATCTAACCCTTGGTCCGTGGCTAAATGGCAAGCATAGCGATGAATTTGGCTCGCTAACTCACGGGTGGGGGTGAGAATTAAAATACGTGCTTGGCCCGAGAATCGACGGGGAAAGTCGATTAAATGTTGTAGTGCGGGCAGCAAAAAGCTTGCGGTTTTACCTGTGCCTGTCGGGGCGCGTGCCAGAATATCCCTTTGCTCTAGCGCGTAGGGGATGGTTTCTTGCTGAATTGTGGTGGGCGAATGATGCCCCATGGCTTTAAGTGACTCGAGTAAACTTGGGTCAAGGTGGAAATCTTCAAATTGCATGCACGGCGTCTCGACGGATAATAGCCGAGCATTATAAAGGTTATGTTGGTTAACTTAAATAACTTATCTATCTCTCCGGTGTTTATCTTCTGTACAAACACAGTTCTATGATAGCGCTAACAATGCAATACATTATTGATCAATATGTTAGCGTTTTTGTTAGACATTGGCCTTTCATTGGCTTAGTGAAACGGAGCAGCGTTTATCTTAGCTGTTAGTGTGGGTTGCAATATCAGAGCTTAAGGTAAAAATCTTGGGTCAATTGCACCATAGCTTGGCTGTATTGCCCTGAAATTTCGCGAAGGGTGAGTTCGCTCACCTTAGGTTCAACTGCACAGTTAGTTTGTGCAGTCAGTAGGCATAACACCCGATTAGCACTTTTGCCTTCAACACTTTTGATATCGACTCTCTCTATCCATCTCAGCGCAGATTGTGCAAGTAAACGATTAAAATTATTTAGGCTTTGTATCGGCAGGATCAGGCTGGCGAATCCTTTTGGCGCGAGGCATTGCTCAATTGCTGCGAGTAACTCGCTAAAGCTTAATTGATCTGTGTGGCGTGCCATCGCCCTTTGGGATAATTGCGCCTGAGGACCATGCTCAAAATAGGGGGGATTACAGATAATATGATCAAAATAGCCTTGATTTTCTTCTGCTTGGCTAAGTTGTTGAATATTCCCCTGTACTAAGCGTATCCGAGATTCCCAAGGACTTTGAGCGATATTGTGTTGGCAAGCGAGGGCGGCACTATCGTCTAATTCGATACAAGTGATCTCTGCTTGGCTGCGCTGAGCCGCCATTAAACTCAATATTCCGCTGCCGGCACCTATATCTAAGATCCGCTTAGCACTTGTCAGCGGTGCCCAAGCCCCCAAGATTACCGCATCGGTACTGACGGCCATACCGCAGTTAAGGTCATCGATATGAAATTGTTTGAAAGTAAATGCCATGGGTGATCAGTGTTATGTAGGACTTGGGATTAAAGTGTAATTGATTGGCGCGTATTCTAAATCTGACTTCGAGTTTTTGGCTAACGCTTTTAAACAGTGTTTATTATGCTTTTTGTATGAATCTCCGCGAAACTTCATCGGTTATTTACCGCTTTTTAGTTCAGATTTCACTTAATTGGCCGTTAAATTTATTAGCTTTGTAACCCTCAATTAGCAGTTAATTAGCATTATTTTACTTTTTTAAGCGAATCTACCTTGTAAACTTGCATTGATTTTTCAAGTCTGGTATTAGTTTCGCCCCCATTTTTAATCACTTTTATGGTTAACGGATAGGTAAACGGGTTTTTTGAGGTAAAAATAGCCATTGATGCTATTTTTTATCCCATCTTTGTTTATAAACTCGGCTGATATCAGCCATATTTACCACGGAATTGTGTAAACATAGATTTGCACTCCGGATGGGCTTTGTTTTAGCTATAGCTAATCGACACATAATCACTTAAGTTTGTAAAAAAACAATAAGACAAGATGGGGCTTCCAGTGCAAGACAATCAGATGAGTATCGGGGATACATTAGGCTTAGGTTTCATGACCTTCGCGTTTTTTTTAGGGGCGGGCAATTTAATCTTTCCTCCTTTTGCGGGTATGTTAGCTGGCGATAATATGCCCCTTGCTATGCTGGGTTTTTTGATTACCGCCGTAGGTTTACCTTTAGTTGGACTGATTGCTGTCGCTAAGGCTCAAGGTAAGGTTATGGCTATGCTGCCAGTATTTGCAGCAACGGCATTGGCTATCGCGATTTATATGATTATTGGTCCTGCATTTGCAGCACCACGTACAGGTTTAGTGGCCTACGAGATTGGCGCTAAACCTTTTATCGATAACACTAGCACGACGATGTTACTCGGTAGTTTAGAACTAAACCTATCGCAACTTATCTACACTCTGTGTTTCTTTACTATCACTATGTTACTTGCGTTGTTTCCGGGTAAGTTGCTCGATAGCGTAGGTAAAGTTTTGACCCCCATTCTACTGTTATTACTGGTTGGTCTTGCAGCATCTGTACTCTTTTTGCCTGCATCAGACGTGGGGCAAGCCGTGGGTGATTACCAACAACATCCGCTGACAAAAGGTATTCTGGAAGGCTACAACACCATGGATACTTTGGCCTCACTAATGTTTGGTATGTTGATTATTGATATCTTGCGTAAAAAGGGCATTGAACAGCCGAGTGCGCAGACTAAGTATCTTATTCGCGCCGCCTTTATCGCTGCAGCAGGATTAGCTTTTGTTTACGTTTCACTGTTCTTTTTAGGTGCTACCGCAGGCGATATCGCCGCTGGCGCTAAAAATGGGGGTGAGATATTAACTAATTACGTGACTCACGAATTTGGCAGCTTAGGTTCTGTCTTATTATCAAGCGTAGTGACCTTAGCCTGTTTAACGACAGCGGTGGGATTGGTGAGCGCATGCTCTGAGTTTTTCAATGAATTGTTGCCCAAGCTATCTTATCGTTTCTTGGTGGTATTACTCAGCGTGATCTGCGCGGTAGTGGCAAACGTTGGTTTAACACAGCTTATCGCGATTAGTATCCCAGTATTAATGACCATTTATCCTGTTGCCATTGCCTTAGTTGCCGTGACCTTTTTGACCGATTACTTTGCTAATCCGCAGTTTGCCCACCGTGTGACCCTGTCGGTGGCACTATTTTTCGGGATCTTTGATGGTTTGAAGGTTGCTGCGAGTAGTTTAATCGGTGCCGATGGGCAAGGGATTAATGCCCTTGCGCAGGGATTTATTGATTTAGTGAATGGTATGGCTCCCGCTTTATCTATGTTGCCTCTTTACGACGAGGGCATGGCATGGTTGCTGCCTACACTCATTGCCATTGTTTTATGTTTAGTGTTTGGCCGTGGCCGCTCTAAAACATTAACCGCAGCCTGACAGCGGCTGCGATAGTCTGCCTGTGGCGGGCCAATTAGGTTAATATCAACGGCGTATCATTCGATTACGCCGTTTTTTATGGAGTATGTGTGCCTAAGACATATCAGAGCGATCCGCTTATCGATGCTTTTCTTGATGATCTTTGGTCTAGTAAAGGACTGAGTGACAATACCCTGTCTGCTTACCGTACTGATTTGCGCCATTTTGATCGCCATCAACGTCGCCATGGTGTCACCTTGATTGAGGCTAGTGTGGCAGATGTTCGGTCCTACTTAGCATTTAGATTGGAGCAAAATTTTGCTCGTAGCAGCAGCGCAAGATTACTCAGTAGTTTACGGCGTTTCTATACCTATTTAGTGCTGACTAAACAGATTACTGCCGATCCTATGGCTTTGATAGAGTCGCCCAAGTTAACGCGTCATTTACCCCATTCTTTAAGCGAATCTCAGGTAGATAGATTGCTCACCGAGCCCAATGTTGATGATCCCGTAGAATGTCGCGATAAGGCTATGCTCGAACTGTTATATGCGACGGGGCTGAGGGTGAGTGAACTCGTTGGCCTAACTATGGATCAAATGAGCCTTAGACAAGGTTTAGTGCGAATCGTGGGAAAGGGGGGGAAAGAGCGTTTAGTGCCGCTGGGTGAACTGGCGATTACCGAGGTGGAAGCCTATTTAAAATTTGCGCGGCAGGAATTACTCGGTCATAAACAATCCGATGTAGTGTTTCCTTCTAAGCGCGGGCAGATGATGACGCGGCAGACCTTTTGGCACCGCATTAAACTCTATGCGCTGCGGGCGGGGATTGAAACTGCGCTTTCACCCCACACATTACGCCATGCTTTTGCCACACATTTATTAAACCATGGCGCGGATCTGCGGGTGGTGCAATTACTTCTGGGCCACAGTGATTTATCAACCACCCAGATTTATACCCATGTGGCACGGGCAAGATTACAGGAGTTGCACCAACAGCATCACCCGAGAGGTTGAATTTAGTTACAGTATAAATTTGCATTCTGCATGGCTTGTCTGTAACTTTTTGCCACCATACAGGGTCTATTGAGTATATCGAGTTAGAATGGCCCCAATATCTCGTTGTCGCGACACAATTTATAGGATGTCCCATGAAGTTGACCCCAGCATTATCCTTAGTTTTTGCCCTCCTAGTTGCACCACTTGCCAGCGCTGCGACCACTACCTCTCCCGATACCGCTGCGATTAAGCAAAAACTCAGTGAGGTGTTAGATGTTGAAGTGATTTCAATGCAGGACTCACCGATTGAAGGTTTGTATCAAGCGATGACTAATCGCGGCGTGCTCTATATCAGTCGTGATGGCTCAAAGCTGTTCCACGGTAATCTATATGATATCGATAAAGGCATGAAAAACCTGACCGAGGCCGCATTAGCTGGCCCACGTATCGCGATGATGAAACCGCTTGAAGATCTGATGTTGGTCTACAAATCCAAGAATGAAAAACATGTTGTTACCGTATTTACCGATGTGAGCTGTGGTTATTGCCGCAAGTTACATAGCCAAATGGATGAATACAATAAGCTTGGTATTACAGTACGTTATTTAGCTTTTCCCCGTGCAGGAGTGCCTTCGGCTAATGCCGATGAAATGCAGGCTATCTGGTGTGCTAAAGATCCATTAAAAGCCATGACAGATGCTAAAGCCGGCAGCAAAGTTGCTGCAGCAACATGTGATGCTAAAATTGCCGAGCAATATGAGTTAGGTACAAGCTTTGGCGTTAATGGCACACCAGCCATGGTCCTTGAAGATGGCAGTATGATCCCTGGTTATCAACCACCAGAAGATTTATTACGCACCCTAGATATGCGTCAATAATTCGAATCACGGTAAAATTTATCCTATTAAAGGTGAGCTTAGGGCTCACCTTTTTGTTATCTTATTGCCACGATTTCATGAGAGTTTGAGTCCCTTGATCCATAAGATAGTCCGTCGCCCAACCGTTGATGACAGCCATTTACCCGTCCATCTTCCGCCCCTATTAAAACAGCTTTATGCTCGCCGAGGCGTGATGCCCCATGAGTGCGAGCTTGTGCTTCAAGGGCTTTTGCGCCCTGAAACCATGAAAGGCTTGGCCGAAGCCGCAGCCATTATTGCTGATGCCATGCAGGCGGATAAGTCGATTTTAATCGTCGGTGACTTTGATGCCGACGGCGCAACATCGACGAGTGTCTGTATGTTGGCGCTACGGATGGTAGGTGCAGTGAAAGTGGATTATTTGATCCCTAATCGCTTTGATTATGGTTATGGACTCAGCCCTGAAATTGTCGCTGTTGCCGCTTCGAAACAGGCTGAACTATTAATCACAGTTGATAATGGTATTTCATCGATTGACGGCGTTGCCGCAGCCAAAGCCTTTGGTATGCAAGTGGTGATTACCGACCATCATTTGCCTGGCCATGAGTTACCCGCTGCCGATGCGATAGTGAACCCTAACCAACCGGGTTGTCCATTTGCCAGCAAATCGATTGCCGGTGTTGGCGTTGCCTTTTATTTGATGACGGCGCTAAGGGCAGAATTGCGGACGCGAAACTGGTATCAATCCCGCGGCATCGCTGAGCCCAATTTAGGTACATTGCTCGATATCGTCGCCCTTGGCACAGTCGCCGATGTGGTGTCACTCGATGCCAATAATCGTATTTTAGTCGAAGCGGGTTTACAGCGTGTGCGAGCGGGTCGTTGCCGTGTGGGTATTACCGCGCTGCTTGAAGTGGCGAAGCGAAATCCGGCGCGTATCGTCGCATCCGACTTTGGTTTTGCCGTCGGTCCAAGGCTTAATGCTGCGGGTCGCCTCGATGAAATGGCCTTAGGGGTCGAAACGCTACTCTGCGAAGATATTATGCATGCGCGGCGAATGGCGGCCGAACTCGATGGTTTAAACCAAGAGCGCCGTGAGCTTGAAGTCGGTATGCAGCAGGAAGCCTTAAAAAGCCTAGAGCATTTAAAGCTCAACGAAGCCGAGTTACCTTGGGGTATCGCCTTATTTCAAGAGGATTGGCACCAAGGTGTGATCGGGATTTTGGCCTCGCGCATTAAGGATAAATACCACAGACCCGTGATTGCCTTTGCCGATGCAGGCAATGGTGACATTAAAGGTTCGGCGCGCTCCATCAAAGGGCTGCATATGCGCGACTTGTTGGAGTTAGTGAACACTCGCCATCCAGGATTGATTATCAAATTTGGCGGTCATGCGATGGCGGCCGGTTTATCGCTCAAGGCGGGCAGTTTTGCCACGTTTGCTAAGGCCTACGATGATGCGGTGCGTGAACTGCTGAAACCTGAGCTGCTAACGGGTGAACTTTGGTCCGATGGGGAACTCACTCCTACAGAGTTAAATCTCGACATTGCCCAGTTGCTGCGAAGTGCAGGGCCTTGGGGACAAGCCTTCGAGGAGCCGTTATTCGATGGTTACTTTAGGATAGTTCAGCAGCGAATTGTCGGTGAGCGTCATTTAAAGTTAGTGCTCGAAACCCAATGCGGCACAGTGATGCTCGATGCCATCGCCTTCAATGTGGATTTGCACACTTGGCCCGATGCGACCATTAATCATGCCCGTATTGTGTATAAACTCGATGTGAATGAGTATCGCGGCAATTTCTCGCTGCAGTTAATGGTTGAGCAAATCGAAGCTATGTAGTTAAAGCAATATAACTGCAGGCTATGCAAAAGCAAATATGACGTTGTTCACGGGGCGCGATGCAATTTTGATGGAGTCAACAGACAAGGAGCTAAGTTGAAGCCAATAAATGACAAGACAATAAGACAGTTACTTAAACGCTTTGCTTGGATATATGTTGCTTGTCTTTTGATCCCACTCATATCGACCCTGCTGACCGATAAGGCGCAGGGGCAAGTGCTCATTGTTGGCATTTGGCCTGCTGCCTCATTGTTTTACTTTCTCACTTACCGTCATTTAGCTAAGTCTTTTAAAACTGAACTCAATCGCCATTTGGCCTTTAGTTACCACGGCGGCGGTACTCTAGCGGGGGCTTTGTATTCATTAGCTAAAGTGGTGTTATTAGCTGTGGTATTTATGATATTTATCAGTGCGAGTAAAACCTGAACTGGCGCTAACGCAAAATCACGGAGAAAGGGAAAATGCAGCAGGAAATGGGATACAGAGTCAGTAGAGATCAAACTGAAATGAATCTTGAGGTTATCCATGGTTTTATCAGTAACAGCTATTGGGCGCAGGGAATACCAAGGGCGCTGCTACAAAAAGCGTTAGCCAATAGTCTTTGTTTTGGGGTATTTGATAAGGATAATCAGCAAGTGGCCTTTGCCCGCTTAATCACAGATAAAGCCACTTTTGCTTACCTTGCCGATGTGTTTGTGCTTGAGTCGCACCGCGGCTTAGGCTTAAGTAAGTTGATGATGACAGCGATTCTCGAACATCCTGAATTACAAGGCTTAAGACGCATAATGCTCGCCACCCGCGATGCCCATGGACTCTACGCCCAGTTTGGTTTTAAAGCGGTCGATACCCCTGAAATGTTAATGCAAATTCGGTTAGAAAATCCCTATCAATGCCTTAGTTAACATCAAAAAATAGCCAGCAAATGCTGGCTATTTTGATGTCCGTTGACGAAGCCTTAAGCTGCTTTGGTCGCGGCGGTCTCTTCATCGCTGTGGCGAATTAAGTAATCAAATGCGCCCAGTGATGCGGTTGCGCCGCTGCCCATGGCAATGATAATTTGCTTGAAAGGTGAGTTAGTGACATCACCTGCGGCAAAAATACCTGGGACTGAGGTTTGTCCGCGCTCATCGACTATGATTTCGCTCCTTGGGGTTAAATCGATAGTGCCCTTCAACCATTCCGCATTCGGTACTAGCCCAATCTGCACGAAGATACCCGCAAGTGCTACATGGTGACCCTCGCCAGTGACTCTGTCTGTGTAGTTCAGGCCATTAACCCGAGTACCATCGCCCGTCACTTCAGTCGTCATTGCTTGGGTAATTATTTTAATGTTACCCATAGAAGCCGCTTTACGTTGCAGTACATCGTCGGCGCGCAGGGTTTTATCAAACTCCAGCACAGTCACATGTTCTACTATGTTCGCAAGATCGATAGCCGCTTCGATACCTGAGTTACCGCCGCCGATCACCGCCACACGTTTGCCTTTAAATAACGGGCCATCACAATGTGGGCAGTATGCTACGCCTTTGCCGCGGTATTCTTTTTCGCCTGGGACGTTCATTTCACGCCAGCGCGCACCTGTGGCTAACAATATGGTACGGCTACGTAGCTTAGCGCCACTTGCCAGTTCAAGTTCGAACAAGCCATCTGTGTTTAGCGATACGGCTTTTTGGTTGTCCATGATGTCGACTTCGTAGTCTCGTACATGGGCTTCAAGGTTTGCCACTAGTTTTGGACCTTCGGTCGCTTTGACCGAAATAAAGTTCTCGATACCGACAGTTTCAGCGACTTGTCCGCCAAACTTGTCGGCAACAATACCGGTGCGAAGTCCTTTACGTGCGGCATAAATAGCGGCTGCTGCGCCGGCTGGGCCGCCGCCAACCACTAAGACTTCGAAGGGCGCTTTTTCATTAATTTCATCGGCCTTACGGCTTGCGGCATTGGTATCCAACTTATTTAAAATCTCGCCAATGCTGATACGACCGGCTGCAAATACTTCGCCATTTAAGTAGACAGAAGGCACGGCCATAATATTACGGCTCGCCACTTCGTCTTGGAACAGGGCGCCGTCGATCATCACGTTAGTGATATTCGGGTTAATGGCCGCCATCATGTTCAATGCCTGTACTACATCAGGGCAGTTTTGGCAGGTCAGTGATACATAGGTTTCAAAGGCATATTTGCCTGGCAGATTGCGGATCTGCTCGATAATGTCATCGCTGAGTTTGATTGGGTGTCCACCCGTGTGCAGTAAGGCCAGCACGAGTGAGGTAAATTCGTGACCCATAGGCAGACCAGCAAAGCTGATTTGCGTATTAAGCTGTGGATTAATCACTGTCATCGCAGGGGTGCGTTCGCCCTGAGTTTCCTTCAGGCTCACCAGAGAAGATAGGCTGACAATGTCATTGGCTAAGCTTTTTAATTCTTGAGACTTTTTGCTCTCATCTGCAGACACGACAAGTTCAACTGGTCTCTTGAGGTTTTGCAGATAGGTTTGCAGTTGATTTTTTAAATTCGTATCTAACATGTGATGACTCCAAAATCGCTTAAAAGGGAGATATAAAGGGGTGCCAATCTAGACCCTTGCAGGGGGCGGGACTAGATTGGCGGGGTGATGCTTTGTGGACGAAATTAGATTTTGCCAACTAGGTCTAAAGACGGTGCTAATGTTTCGTCACCTGGTTGCCATTTAGCTGGGCAAACTTCGCCATCGTGAGTTGCAACATATTGAGCTGCTTGAATTTTACGAACAAGCTCTTGAGCGCTACGGCCGATACCTAAATCGTGCACTTCGCTGACCTTGATTTGGCCTTCTGGGTTAATCACGAAAGTACCACGCAGTGCTAAACCGTCTTCTTCAATCATCACGCCGAAGTTACGGCTGATAGTGCCTGTTGGGTCAGCCAGCATTGGGAAGTTGATCTTCTTGATGGTGTCTGACGTGTCATGCCACGCTTTGTGAGTAAAGTGTGTGTCAGTTGATACTGAGTAAACTTCAACGCCCATACCTTGCAGTTTTTCGTAGTGATCTGCCATGTCGCCTAATTCTGTTGGGCAAACAAAGGTGAAGTCAGCAGGGTAGAAGAATACAACTGACCACTTACCTAACAGGTCTTGTTCAGTTACTGGAACGAACTCACCATTGTGGAATGCAGTGGCTTTGAATGGTTTGATTGTGCTGTTGATAATTGATTGAGTCATTTTATGCTTCCATTGAGTTGATGATTGCTTAAGTTCATAACGAGGACGTTTGCCTGTGCCCCGTCGATGTAAAGCATATTACCGATTCGATACTTAATAAGATAACGGATAAAAGCTATCATCCTAATCGATTTACTAGAATCAGGATAAGCTCGGACTGAAATCAATTGGGTTATCCACGACTGGCGCGGGTTTGGTGCTGGTAGGTTGTTTTACTGAACATGGGGCGAGACAAATTACGGGCATAAAAAAAGGGATATCAGTGATATCCCTTAAAACATAAATTCAATTAAAACAAGATACTGCTGTTCTAGATTCTAGTTCTGCGCTTTTGGCTGAGTTAACCAAGTGCTGAGTAAACGCACACCGTAGCCTGTCGCCCCCGCGGGCACAACCGCGGTATCGGTCGCGGTTAAGGCATTGCCCGCGATATCGAGGTGCGCCCAAGGCTGTTCGCCCGCAAAGCGTTTTAAAAACATAGCGGCAGAGGATGCACCTGCGCTGCCTTCTTTGCCTGTGTTTTTCAAATCTGCAATGGTAGATTTTAGTTCTTCATCGTAGGCTTGATCTAAGGGTAAGCGCCAAACCTTCTCACCAACCTGTTGACCTGCATAGGTAAGTTGCTGCACCAAAGGCTCTGAATCCGTAAATAAGCCAGAGTAAACGCTACCTAACGCACTCACTTTTGACCCCGTCAGTGTTGCAACATCGATAATCACCGATGGCTTATAATTTTCACGGGCATACCAGAGGCCATCGGCCAGCACTAAGCGACCTTCGCCGTCGGTATTGAGCACTTCAACCGTTAAACCTTGGGCAGTTTTAATCACATCTCCTGGAATCATCGCATGGCCCGATACCATGTTTTCTGCCATGGGCATAATGGCAACGACGTTTACAGGGGCTTTTTGAATTGCCATCGCTTTAACCGTGCCAAGTACAGTGGCTGCACCCGCCATATCCGACTTCATGCGGGCGATTGAAGTGCCCGTAGCTTTAATATTGTAACCGCCAGAGTCAAAGGTGATACCTTTGCCGACTAGTGCAATCGGGGCGTCTTTACTGCCTGGCCAATGGGCGACCACTAACTTAGGTGGACGTTCACTCCCTTTGCCTACCGCCGCTAATGCACCAAGGTTTAACCGCTCGATATCTTTAGCTTCTAATACCGTGACTTTAACCCCGAGGGATTTAAGTTTTCTCGCCTCATTGGCAAAGCTTTCGGGGTACATAATCCCCGCAGGGGCATTGGTGAGATCGCGCGCTAAAAACACACCCGCTTCAACCGCCTGTAGATTTTTATGGTGTTTTTGGTTGGCACTTAAATCATCGACTGCAATTTGATAGTTCTTTTCGGCATGGGTGCTTGCCTTGAATTGGGTATAACGGTAACTGCGTAGCTCAATACCGTGGGCAAGCTCAGAGGCAAATAGCGGCATAGCACTTAAGCCTTTGCTGAGTACGCGAACACTGGTTTGCGGAACAGTTTCGAGCTTAGCTGCCAGATTACCTCCGATAGTATTAATATCACCGGGGGTTAATGATGTTGCATCACCAATCCCCACCAATAATACCCGTTTAGCACCAATTTCGCTCGGTACTAAAATCTCTAAAATTTCCCCTTGTTTGCCCGCAAAACTGTTATCAGCCGTGGCAAGGTTTAACTGATCTTGGGTCGACTGAGGTAAAAAATCGATACCATAGGTGGTGGAATCAGCACTTTGGAATAGCACTAATGTATCTGAGCTGAGTGAACTACGAGTGTCAAAACTAAAAATTTCTGCGTTCGCATTGACAGTGTTAAGGCAGGCCAGCGTAATAAGGCTTAACATCAATTTATTATTATTTTTCATGGTGACAGCTCATATCATGGGAGTGTGAGAAGAATATCAAAGCTCAGCCTTAGGGTTAACTAATTTAAGCTATTTTGCTGATATTAATCTTAAATCCAAGGTCCAAAGCGTGTCAGTGATCGCTCAAGGGCAAAGCCCAATGGTTGCGATAGCGATTGAGCACTATTCTTGAGGGCCGAGGTACCTAAAAGTTGTGGCGATTGACTGGCAAAAATCACCCAATTGCCGCCGCCCGTCAGGCAAGCGTTCACATGGGCAAAGTGTTGTTGTAAGTCGGCTAATAATTCGCGATTTTGGCTATGCTCTTTCCAGCAATTGAGCACTAAATACCCATTGGGTTTAATGAGCTGCGTGCATTGTCCGAGAAACACTGGAGAGAACTGCCCAGTTTCAACCCCTTTAGCACTGTAGATATCGGCAAAAATCACATCGACTTTTTTATGATCACCCTCGGCCAAAAAGGCAATAGCATCACCGTTGATAAGATTAAGTTTTTTACCTATCGGTAATTGGAAATAACGCTTGGCTAACTCGATAACTGCAGGACGCAATTCTACCGCAGTGAGTTTTATCGCCGCATCGAAATGGCGCAGGGCGTGAATAATTGCGCCACCGCCTAAACCGAGTACGATAGCGCTTTTAGGTTTACAAAACAGCAGCACTAACAACATGGCCTGCACATAGGTGTGTTGTGGAATATGCGGCGCAGCCTTGAGAATTTTACTCTGCTCGTCATTATCCCCAAAGGACAGTATTCGTGAGTCGTCGTAATCGAGCACGCGAATTGGGCCAAACGAATCTTGGGTTTCATGTAAGAGGGTAGAATCGACCATAGTGTGTTGTTACTCTGTTTGCTGCTTGGCTTGTTTGCGGGTGGTATAACTGGTTACGCAAAAAAGTTAGAATTCAGACGGTTTCAAAATTGAGTGGCTATTATGACAAATCAAATCCTGCTTGCCTGTATTTATATTGCAGTGTTTATCTTTTTACAGCGCGCCTTGACCCATTGGGTAAGAAAACTTGCACAGTTGAAGCAGGTAAGCGTGGCACGTACCAGTTTAGTCACACGGTTTATCTCCTATGTGATGTTTTTTATTACGCTTTCACTGATGGCTGTCTCGCTCGGTCTTGGTTATCAGGATGTATCGCTATTCGTGTCCTCTGCCTTTGCGGTTATGGGCGTTGCTTTAGTCGCCCAGTGGTCGATTTTGAGTAACTTAACGTCTGGCGTATTGATCTTCTTCGTGTTTCCCTATCGCATTGGTGAACGTATTCGAGTGGTCGATAAGGATGAAGATATCAGTGGTGTGATTATCGAAATCGCGCTGTTCCATGTGCTAATTCACCGTGATAACGGCGATACCATCACTTACCCCAATAACTTAATGTTGCAAAAAGCAGTATTAAAGCTGTCCGATCAGAGCTCACTTGCCGAGCGTCAGGCTTTACTTGAGGGGAAGAAGAAGTTTGATCTTGAGTAATTGGAGTTGTTATTTTGTAATGGGTTGGGTGGGATTTTGATGCTGACATCCGGCTTCGTTCTACCTAAATGCATTTAGTCAGTGACACTCCGAGTAGTGGTCAACTAAATTTAGCCACGGCTTTAGAATCTAACTAAAACCTTAATCATGCTTAAGGTTTTAGTCTTAGTTGAAAGCTGTACTATTTTAACGATGCAATATAGGCTTCTGACTTTTGGCGGTAAGATTCTTCGAAGGCAATGATAGCAGCTATGATACCGGAGCCCAAAAGCACTTGTAGGGAGGGGATAAGCGTTGCTATGCCCACAGTCGACCAAAAGTTAAGGCCAAGTCCGCGTGTCATCCAAAACTGACTTGCTAGGCCAATCAATGAAAGCGCGACGGCTAACAGCGAAATAACGGTTGTTACTCGGGTAATCATTAACAGTAACGCTAAGTTTTTTGAGGATAAATTTTTATAGGGTTTCATTTCTTCGACTCTTTCCTTAAGTATTTAATATCGTATATGGTTAATTTCTGACCTAGCGAAGCACTCTTTGAAAAAACGCCACAGCTTGCAGGTACATTTGCAGTGCCAATGCGGGATCATAGCGTTCACCTTCATCGCGCATAAAGGCGTGTTGGGCGTTGACTTCAAGCCAAGTGAAATTGCGATTCAGCGCCATTAATTGCTGGTGGATTAATACTCGACCCTCTGGCGATACATGGGGGTCTTGCTTGCCAAACACTATCACTAATTCCCCTTGAATATCACCGCTGCGGCTCAGAGAATCATTACCGTAGGCGCACGGCAGAGTATTGGAATGAATATCGGTTGGGTAAAGGCAAAATGCCCCGAGAATCGAAGGGTTGAGCGCGGCGCGGTAGGCTAGGTGACCGCCGATACACACTCCCATGCTGCCAACTTTGCCGTTGCAATAGCTTTGCTGAGTGGCAAAATCGATCAGTGCTTGGGTGTCGCTATCATGGTGTTCTAAAGGCTTGGCAAATTTATCGGCGTTGCCCTTGTCTTTACCCGGATCATCGTAGGCCAGCACGGTGCCTATGGGATTGAGTTCATGAAATACTTCAGGCACTAATACGGCAAAACCATGGCCTGCAAGAATAGTGGCGGTGCGGGCGATGGGTGCGGTTTGCTGAAATATCTCGGAGTAGAAGATGATGCAAGGGAACTGCCCTTGTGCATCAGGGCGGTAGACATAGGTTCGCATCAGCCCTGATGGCGTGGAGATATCCTGAGTTTCCTGAGTGACTAGCATATTAAGATCCCTCTGTGAGGCTGCAAACATTGAAGCCTCACTTTAGCAGTCAGGAATTTATCTGTCAGTTAAAACAATTCATTACCTGAGAGTTCACCAGCGCAGAGCGCTTTTAGGTTGCTCAAGGTCGTTTTGGCAATAGCGCTTAAGGCTTCTTCGGTAAGGAAGGCTTGGTGCCCAGTGAAAATCACATTATGGCAAGCAGATAAACGGCGGAATACATCGTCTTGGATGATTTCATTCGACTTATCTTCAAAGAATAAACCTTTTTCGTTTTCATACACATCCAGCCCCAATGAACCGATTTGGCCAAGTTTTAAGGCTTCCATTGCATCAAAGGCATTGAGTAAGCCACCGCGGCTAGTGTTAATCACCATCACGCCGGGTTTCATCTTGGCAAAGCTTTCCTTGTTGAGTAAGTGATGATTATCCGCGGTCAGCGGGCAATGTAAGCTGATGATATCGCTGTTGGCATAAAGGGAATCGAGATCCTGATATTCCACATTTAGGGCTAATACTGCTGGGTTGATAAAAGGATCGAAGGCGATCACCTTACAACCAAAACCGAGCAGCACTTTAATGGTCGCCACACCGATTTTCCCTGTACCAATCACACCGACTGTTTTGCCGAACATATTAAAGCCAACCAAACCTTCGAGGGAGAAGTTAGCATCACGGGTGCGTTGGTAAGCCTTATGAATTTTGCGATTCAGGGTTAACATGAGCGCGACAGTGTGTTCGGCCACGGATTCGGGGGAATAGGCGGGCACGTTAACCACTTGCATTCCCAAGCGTTTAGCGGCGACTAAATCGACATTGTTAAAGCCTGCGCAGCGCATGGCGATAATTTTTGTACCGCCCTTGGCGAGTTCTACTAGCACTTCTTCACAGAGTGAGTCGTTCACAAAGGCACAAATGATGTCAAAACCTTCGGCTAGTTTGACCGTTTGCATGCACATGCGATAATCGAAATACTCTATTTGCGCACCAAATGCGACATTGGTACGGTTAAAATATTCCATGTCGTACTGTTTTGCGCTAAAAAATCCAATTCTCATTTCAATCACCTATCCAGTTTCCTGATATTGTTATCTGTTAATGAGTGTAAGTGAGTTAGTACTTTTTGTCCTTAGCCTTAGGGGGTTACCCCGCGAAAAGAGTGACCGTCATCATCAATTTGACATAAAAAAAAGCGAACCCTGACGGCTCGCTTATTGGTTTATTGAATTCTGCTTGAACGTTCAGCAATGGCTCTCATATCAAAAATCCTGCTATATGAGCCTAGGGTTAGTCCTTTAACCCTCATTGCTGCATTTTACTTTTTATCTTTAGCGTATTTAGCGGCAGAGGCACCCGCGATACGGCCGTAAGTTACGATATCGGAGATAGCGTTACCACCTAAGCGGTTAGCACCGTGAACACCACCAGTGACTTCACCTGCTGCATATAAACCATCGATAGGCTTACCCGTTTTTTCACTCTTCACTTCGGCCTTAGTATCAATCACGACACCACCCATAGTGTGGTGAACCGCTGGTGCGATTTCGAGAGCGTAGAAAGGTGCAACAACTAATTCACGTGGTAAATCAGGACGTTCAAATTGAGCATCTTTACCTGATTTTACGAAGCCGTTGTATGCAGTGATGGTTTTAGCCAATTCAGCTGCTGGGATATCTAACTGCTTAGCCAGATCTTCAACAGTTTTGCCTTCTTTCACAATTTTCAGGTGCACATAACCTTCGATTGCTTTTAAGCTCTTACGGATTGAATCATCAAATACCAGATAAGCACTTTCACCTTTTTGTTGCAGAATCGCCGCAGATGCTTTGTCGCGGGTGGTGATTTCGTTCATAAAGCGGTTACCTTCACGGTTAACCACGATAGCACCGTTACCACGTACAGCTTCGGTGATCATCACGCCGCCTGCTGGGGAGTAGGTTGGGTGAGCTTGGATAAATTCTAGGTCACGGACCGCTGCACCAGCTTGCTGAGCAACGTCTAAGCCGTCACCTGTAGCGCCTGGGTGGTTAGTTGCTTTAAAGCCTTTTAACTTAGGATCGTACTTAGCTACTCGGTCATTGTTTTTAGCAAAACCACCGGCAGCGATAACGACAGCATCGGCATTGATCACGTAGTAACCCGTGTATTCACCTTTCACTAATACGCCGGTAATTTTACCGCTCTTATCTTCAAGAATACGTACTACACGACTGTTTAAGCGAATATCAGTACCGCGTTTAACTGCATTATCCCAAAGGACTTGTGCTACATGGGCACCCACACCAGCGCCGCCTGTTGGACGGTGGCTACGGTTAACACTTGCGCCACCCATACGGCCAACGTCTGTCATATCGGCACCCATAGAGGTTAACCAATCGATAGAGTCTGATGAGTTGTTGGCTAAGGTTTTGACCAATTCAGGATCGTTAATATTACGGCCACCTTTCATGGTGTCGTCGATCATGATTTGTTTCTTGTCTTCGATACCTAACTTAGCCTGTGGCTTAGTTTCAGCAGCGTTCATACCGCCCGCAGCAAGTTTAGTGTTACCGCCTGGGACAGGTTCTTTTTCAAGTAGGATGACGTTTGCGCCAGCATCACGGGCGGAAACGGCTGCGGCAAGACCTGCACCACCTGAACCGATAATTACGACATCAGTAGTTTCTTTTGCGCCAGCGGCAATGGCTTTATCTTGGGCCGCTTTGTCAGCATCAACAGGTACAAACTTACGTTCCCACTTACCACCGTATGGCATATCGAAGCCAAAGCTATGGCAAGCATCACAATAAGTAACTGATTTTTCATGGCCTTTATGGCAGCTTGTACAAGCGATTTCACCAATTAAGTGAGATTTATGGGGGGATACTTTGTCTTTAGGTGCGGCGGCGGCTAATTCTTTTAAATCACCGTGGCAGCTAACACACTGGGCATTTTCATGGGTAAGGTTGTCGTTGGTGACGCCACCTTTTTCTGAAACGTGGCAGCTATCGCAGCTACCCATTTCACCGTGAAAATCGGCTAGCACTTCTGGCGCAGCATAGGCAGTACCTGCCATTGCGCCAGAGATCAGCATGGCTAGTGCTGTTTTTTGAATCTTTCTTGTGAACATGATAGTTCCTCCGCCGTACATTCATCTACTTAATAAGGGTTATTCATCGTGGCGTGATATTGATATTTTTCATAGCTCACGCACTTTAGAGCATTCTCCACTAACAAAGTTAGCACTATCTAAAGAGGTATATGTGTATTTGCGTCACATAATGATTGTTATATCGAAAATAACATATCTAAATTGTGCAATATGGCGAAAAATAGAAGTCAAACCGAGAGGAATCACTTATTAGAAATAGTAAAACTTGCTGTAGATAGCATATTTACACAGGTTAGATTGTGGTCAGTTTAATTAAACTTTTAGTTTTGTTTGCTTGGCGTGTTTAATTTGTACTTTATTGTATTTATTGTGTATTTTTATGTGAAATCTCTCTAGTGTAAATACGTAAATATTTACCGGATTAAGTATTATATAATAAGTGACATTCCGCCAGTTTTTGAGTGAAAAATTTATTATTATTTTACTTATATGTTACCTGTGTGATTTTTAAAGGTTAAATCTATGCATAAAGATCATGTGTCAGAAAAACGTTTTTGGGTACAGCGACTGAGTAAAACGAGCTTAAGAGCTTTGCATATACTCGGGGTAGTCGGTGCGGGTGGCGGAATATTACTCGGTGTCGAAAAGTCCCTGTGGTTGAACTACTGGTATATCGCGATGTCGACAGGGAGCATATTAATGTGTTGGGAAATTGTGCGGGATTGGCGCTGGCTTATTCAGCTCAAGGGGGCGTTAACAGTAGTAAAAATAGGTCTACTCTGCTTGTTTGTACCGCTGGCGAGCTATAAACCTGAGCTGCTTATACTGGTGTTGTTTTTATCTGTTATAGTCTCCCATGGTCCTGCTGGACTTCGGCATTACTCTATTGTGCACCGTCGACAAATTGAAACTAAAAAAGAGATTAAAGGCTAATGCTTCAAAATGATTGCACACTTTTAAAGCCTTCGGCATTAATAACCCAATTCCCTTGGCCATCTTTAGTGGGCTTGAAAGTGCTTGATTTAGCCTGTGGTTCTGGCCGTAATGGCCTGTGGTTCTTAGCGCAAGGCGCCGACGTTACTTTTATCGATAGGGAGCTGTCTGCTTTACATATTGAACATTCGAATGCTCATAAACTTCAATGGGATTTAGAGGCCAATTCGGCCCCCCTTTTGCCTGTAGAAGCATTTGATATTGTGCTGGTGTTCAATTATTTGCATCGTCCATTGCTGACGCAGATAACGGCGAGTGTTAAATCCAAGGGGTTCATTGTCTATGAAACCTTTACATGGCGCCAAGCTGAAATAGGACGACCACGCAACCCTGATTTTTTATTGACTGAAAATGAACTCAAATCAGCATTTGCTAACTGGCAACCTTTGCATTACTTTGAAGGGCAATTGAGTGAACCTCACTTGGAACATGTGAGTTTTAAAGCGCAGCTGATTGCCCAAAAGTGGTAGTACGGCTACCCATCCGATCTTAAGTCTATTCATGCAGAAAATAGAGGCCACAGGATGTTTCCCTATCCAGAGCAATATCGCATTGCCACTCCGCCCATAACGACAGCCATTATGGTGGCTTGGGCGCTGTTCAGTCATAGTGTGTTGGCGGATGCCAGTCCCGTGGCTTTATATCCATTACTTGCACTATTTCCGCTTATTATTGCGCTACATCTGTACTTGATTTGGTTGGCAAAAGGCATGGGGCGACTCGATCAGTTTTTCTATGCTTTAGTGCATATACCATTGGCGTTTGTGGTGTGGACTTTTACCATTATGCATGTCAATGGCAATGCGTTTTCCTAGTTTATTTCCCCCTATTTGGCCTAACTTATTTACTTAAGCTGTTCTCAAGGATGATTTACGCGTGGATCTAGAGTTAAAAAAACGCCAACTGCTTTACTTTCCCGTTCTATATCTCAGTGGGTTATTTATATTAGGCTACAGCCTTATCCACTGGTTTTTACTGCAACTATTTAATGTGAACGAAGACATAGGTTATTTTTGGTTACCTCTGTTACTTCCTTGGTTGCTGCTTTTCTTCCTTAGGCCTAGGCTTAAACTGCTTAAGTTTACGGGAAGTCACTCGCGCTTTATGTATCTTCTTATTGCTTCTATTTATATCGCAGTACCCACGATTATTACGCAGGAATACCTAAAGACGGCAACGGGCAAGTTGACTCTGCTCGATTCGATACAAGAGTTTTCCCTACATCCACCGACTCAGTTTTACCAACTAAAGCAGTCTTATATCGATATATTCCACTCAGACCAAGGCTGCCATTATACCAGCTTGAAATACCGTCAACGGTTGTGGAAATATCAAATAACCCAGAGCATGAGCCGTCGCGGTAACTGCTGGGATAATGCTCCAATGGAGCGATTTTTCAGGAGTTTAAAAACGGAATGGATCCCGACACAAGGCTACAAGAGTTTTAGCGAAGCTAAACAAGATGTGACTGATTACATCATTGGTTATTACTGTGAAGTCAGGCCACATCATTACAATGCAGGATTGAGCCCAAATGAATCAGAGCGACGATTTTGGTTAGATTCTAAAGCTGTGGCCAAATTTAGTTGACCACTACAAAGTGGTGACTCGTTGTATCGGTTGGCTGGGATTGCTTTCTGTGTTCGTCATTTTAGCAATGTTTAAAATGTTTATATGGTAGTGGAGATCCCTACTGGGCTGTGCACTCAATGCAGTGCACAGCGGTTCGGTTTTTATTACTGGATTAACTCAGCGGTTTAGGCTAAAAGCCTCACACTCAAAAACCGTAGGCTAAAAAATGGGGAAAACATCGTCCGAGGTAATCGCTGGAGGCGGTATTTCCTGATTTAAAAACTCGCCATGATGGTAGCTATTAATCACTTGTATCCAGCCATCATCCCTGAACTCGTATTGTTTACCATGAAACCTGCTTTGCTCGTCATAATTAGCTATTTCAAGCACATAGTCTTCAGTATTACGCAGTTCCCAATGGCCGACTTGTTTACCTTGGTCGAAGCGTCCGTACCAATAACGTCTCTCAGGATTTGGCCTTGGGTTGAAACCGAACTCACCATGGGTGTACACCCAGTCGCCATCCTGCTGCCCATTGCGGTATTCGCCCTTTTCATACAATTGGCCGTTAGTGGCGTAACGTTGCACTAATCCTTCGGGGTTGCCATGGTTAAAGCTTATTAATTCAAGCAATTGCCCTGAACTTGTCTCATTACGGAACTCGCCATGGAGTTCGCCTTGGGCATCATAGCTAAAGGTGAGGGTGGCATCTTCTTGTTGTTTCTTCCAGGCACCAACGGGCTTGTCGTTGGCATATTGGCCTTGTTCGGCCAGCCACTGTTCCCCTGTTTCATGCTTAATTTTCAGCATTTCGTAGGGGCCTTCGCGCTTGCCCTCTTTAAAATACTCGCGGGTAATAACTTTTACGCTTTGAGTGCGGTTCAGGGTTTGCAGATATAACCCGGTCAATTTGTTATCGATATGCTCGCTGCGGCTAATTAACTCACCTTGTGCAAATGTTTCGTTGAGGACCCATTTTTTAAGCTTGTCCTCCTCAGTATTTACGATCAATTGACCTTCACTAAAGCGTTGATGTTTACGGTAAACCCAACTGTTGTTTTGGTGTTTTTCTTCGGTTGAACTGAGCATTTCGCCCTTTTCATCATACTGAACCGATAAGGTCACATTCCATGGTGCCTCTATAATTTCCTTTTGTGCTATCTGGCCATTTTCATAGTAATCCAACTGTTCCCCGACTTTATAGTCATTGTGGTAGCGGTAGTGGCGCTTTACCTTGCCATCGTCGAAATATTCGAAGTAATCCCCGTGTTTCTTACCTTTAACATAAGCTTGGGTCGAGATAATTTTACCAAACGCCCAGTTTGTTTCGTTGCCATGTGTGAGCCCGTCCACCATAGGGATTTCGAGGTGTAAGTTGCCATTGTCATAGTACTGGGTAACACAGGTGCCGCTATTACAGACCTTGCCCCTAAGCTTTCCCTCGCTATCAAAGAGCTCGCTTATGCCGACCTCTTTACCATCTTTATAGATGGTTTTGTAACGGATCTTCCCACCTTCCCAGTAACCCGTTTCAAGGCCTTGTTTCACACCATTTTCATAGTGTGATTCAACATACAATTGGCCCGTTGAAATATATTTTTTGAGCAAACCATGAAGTTGGCCTTGCTCGTTGCGAAAGCCTTGTTCATAGGGCTTGCCATCCTCAAAGTAACATTGATAAGCACCGCGGAATTGTTCACTGGTGAGTGTTTTACCGATATTGTTATCGGCGAGGGAACTGGCGCAGAAAAGCATATCGTTGTCTTTGTAATAAATCTCGGCCTTATAATTTCCGTCGATAACTTCAGTCGATTGCTTTAAATAGTAGCGAGCCAACTTTTTATTTTTGACGATCTTCCAATGTTCATCGAGTAGCACGTTTTCTGCATTGGCATTGGTGCTGATAGTGATACTGACAAGTACCAGTGCTCCAAGGAACCGTTTTACTGTAAATAGACGCATAACCGCTCCTTATGGCAAAGGTTTAAAGGTGAATTCATAGGGGATGTCGACGGGATTTTGAGAGAGAGTCATATAACTCACCTTCGCGGCAGGGCCCGCTACACTCAAATCGCGGCCATCGACCAGCGCCTCTTTAATCCGCAGTTCGGGGGTTTCGGGCAGTCGAATCGTTAGGGATTTGCCTTGGGCATCCTCGACTTTAAAGTAGTTCTTAAGATCTTTACTCGGCTCATTGTCATAACCGGTTTTTGTTAGCCAAGCTTGTAAATCGATTAACCAAGGACGTGGACTAGCGGCCTGATCTAAGGGTTGCCAACTGATATCACCTTGGCAATGGATTTTACCTTGGATGTGTTTATCGTAGAAAAACTGCCGCTCGCGGTCGGGCGTCATCAGGGTATAGGCTGGTCCGTTTGGGGCATTGGGCTCAAACAGCCAAGTGACGGCGTGTTTCCCTTCATTAAAACCTTGTTCTATTTCAGGTTTACAGGCACTCGCTAATGCGGCTGACATAGGAATATACAGATTATGGCCATTGTCAGTCTCAGGTTTTATCCCTTGGATCGCACTGATTTCAGCTTTTGATGACTCAAGATCCTGATAGAGGAAGCTATCAAGGCTTGAATTGCCAAACTCGCTTAGGGGATTCGCCAGATTTTGGTTGTAGTCGGTAAAGGTCACAAAGCGGATGTTCTTGGTTTGGGTTAACTCCGACTGTGGCTGGCTCTCCACGATTACAACGGTTTTAGGGATCTCATCTAACTTAAGTAGCAGGGCGCGGGTGCTAAGGTGATGAGGCTCATCGACACCGATTAATTCCCCCAGCAGTTCCTTATCCGTCACCGTTAACCATTTGGGATAATCACTATCGCGACGGGCTTCGGCCATCTTCCCTTTAAATTGCTGAAAAGGAAGGTTAATGTTTTTAGTCTTACTCTGCTTTGTTACGACTTTAAATAGCTTTGCCTCGGCGTCGAGCACCTGAATTGTGAGGCTCGCATCGCCAAAGACGTAAGGATTCGCGACCAGTTCATCCCACGACTTTTCGACTATCTTATTGCTTTCAGGGATAAGGGTCAGCTTGGCGGTGATATGGTCTATCTGCTTGAGTTTATTGGCGGTGTTGTCCCAGCCTGTGGCGATAAGATCCACCGAAGATTCAATCGAGCGGTTGAAATTCATCGCCAAACCTCTGCTGTGCTGCCAGAAGTGAATGTCTATCGGATTTCCGCTGGCATCAAAGGCGGCTAAGTCTTCATAATGCACATTGGCAACCACATATCGCGGGCTCATATTATGGACAAAGCGCAATTGCAGCACTTCTGGTGTATTAGTGCCCCATGGGCCAATATTATCAAGAATGCCTTGCTGATCAGGTAATAAGGATTTTATAAAGTCCTTATCATGGGCTTTATATTCCCGCGGCACATCGCTAATGGGGTATAGCTCTTTTTGCAGATCATCTATATCACGCTCGGCATCGTAGCGAGCGTCGGCATGCCAAAGCATGTTCATGATATAAGGGCTATCTTTGGGCGCCATGGCGATGCGGCGAGTGAGAGTACTGCCTTGGTGCGCTTCCTGTTGAAAAAACGCCATGCTCTCTAACCAACCAGTTTTGCGGTTAAGCTCGAACTTGCCATAGGCCTTAAAGTTGTCTTTCTCTCCTTGTACTACCGCAAATAACTTATCTTCGGTCACTTGCTCAACCGTCCAAGTTAAGCGCGCGTCCATGGGGGCGCTAATGCTATAGCCAACCCTAGGCTCTAGCACTACGGGCAAGGTTGGAGCCTGTTCAAACAGTGATTTAAGATTAATCCAGTGCTCAAATAACTCGATGATCTCTTTTTGATCCACCTTCGCGATGGGGGTTAGCTGCCGCGCTTCACCCTTGTTGAACTCCACATTAAAGCCGTCTTTAACCAATTGCACGATTTCATTGGACTGGCTTTGGGGGGCGATATTACTCACCGGAATAGGCATGCCATAGTCGCTTATTTGCAACAGGTTAGGTTGGAGAAAAAAGCGGGCGTTATGGGTTAACGGCGTCGTTAAGCTGGCCGCTTTACCTTCTGCATCTTGCAATTGGTAATCCAGCAGCAATCGCGCCTGCATCACTTTGCGGGTTTCAAAGCCATCATCAAGGCTTACGGTGGAAATAATCTGATATTCACTTTGAGTGGGGATGCTAGCTGACTTGTTTGAAAGCGAATTATCGCAAGCCGTTAACCCAAGAGTGAGCGTGATTGTGGTACAAATTACCCTGCATATCCCTATAGCCATTAGAACTCCATCTGCAACTTATGTTGTTGAAATGTAAAATTATTAATTTGTGAATTGATGGCATTATACACAAAAATATCTAAGGGGAATAAAGTAGACGTCAGCCATGAAAAATATCTTAGTACTCTAGGCAAAGTCGAGGAACATCGGATTAGCCGCTTGAATGGGATAGACCAGATTAATGCTGAACTGGCCTATCCTATAGGGAATTTAGGGCATTAAAACAGCAGTGTTGCTACACCTAATAGGGCGAATAATACAGCGCAGCCTCTATGGATCCAGTGCATAGGTAATTTTTCAGCGCTAAAGTGCCCCGCAATAACCACAGGGACGTTGGCGATCAACATGCCTAAGGTTGTACCAGCAACAACCATGGCGAGGGCATCGTATTTTGCGGCCAATACCACAGTGGCTATCTGAGTTTTATCTCCCATTTCGGCAATGAAGAACAGGATAAATGTTGCCCAAAATGGCCCCATTTTATAGAAGCGACTTTCTTCTGCATCCACTTTGTCAGGAATTAATACCCAGAGTGCAATGGCAAAGAAGGAGGCGGCAACCAAATAGCGGGCAAGATCGGGGTTCACCCAAGTGATGGCCCATTGACCAACCCAAGCTGCGGCAAAATGGTTAAATAGGGTTGATAGCAAAATACCTAAAATAATCGCGGTTTTATTTTTAAATCTTGCGGCGAGTAATAGTGCAAGCAATTGAGTTTTATCACCAATTTCGGCGATAGCGACCGTAAAGGTTGAGGCAAGTAATGCTTCCAAGTGTGATCCTTTAGGGGTGGTTTAGACATAAGCACAATAGACCGTCCACCCCTAGGTGCGGTTATCGTGCTCAGGTCTTGCTTGGCAAATCAATGACTTGCTGTGAATACCATGGCCTGTTGCCAAGTATGTTGATATTCACCCTAGATAACGATAGTTCGAAATCCAGTTAGCTACTCCCCCGAAGCGAGGCGTGCATTATAGCTAAGTGAAGCAGAGTTTCAAGGGCGAGATGTTAATGTGGCAGCTTAGCTCTCTTTAGGGTGACTTATGGCGTTTAGTTTAAGGTTTGGTGAGTAGGAGCATAAATAATGACGATGATTTGATACCTTGTATTTTTTGTTTGCTGAGCCGCTATTAAGTTGTTGCTATATAAAAATCCATTCAGCTTTATTGATAACTGGCTTGCCCACTGGGTTTTGCTCTGTTAATGTCCCAAGCTATCTCTTTATCGATGCGTTTTATCGGTACTTTATTAGGGCCATCACCATTGAAAGTCACGTCACTTTTCTTCAATCGATTTAGTTAGCCTCAATGGCAACTGAGTTGAAATATTCAAAAGCTATTGGGGCCAATTGATCTGTTATATCAAGATCTGATTGGATGCTTTAAGTTTTATGACGCTTTTAGTTTAATGACGACATAGTGACGCAGGGCTTTATCCTTCAAATCGACTCAAAAATATTGATAAAAATAATAAGTAAAACTTGAACAGGATTATTGTGTGAATTCAAAAATACTAGGCTCGATCGCCATTGTTGCTGGTACGGCAATTGGCGCAGGCATGTTAGCTTTGCCTTTAGCTACCGCGGCTTTAGGGATTATTCCGGCAATTCTATTACTGGTGGTTATTTGGGGCATTTCCGCTTATACCTCGTTGTTAATGCTAGAAATTAATTTGCGCTCTGGCGTCGGTGACAATGTGCATGCTATTACCGGTAAGCTACTCGGTAAAAAGGGCCAGATTATCCAAGGTGCGTCATTTTTAAGTTTATTGTTTGCTCTAACAGCAGCTTATCTTACGGGCGGCTCATCGCTGTTAGTATTAAAAGCGCAAAACATGTTCGATATAGTGTTAGATAATCAAGTCGCAGTACTGTTGTTTACACTGGTTCTGGGTGGATTCGCTGCGCTAGGTGTGGCTTGGGTGGATAAGATTTCACGTTTCCTGTTTTCCTTGATGATTTTATTGCTAGTAATTGTGGTGCTGTTTTTATTGCCAGAAGTGAGTCTTGCTAGCATGGCAACCGGTGCAATTGCCGAGTCAATGACCAGCAGCTGGATGGCGGCGATCCCTGTGGTATTCACCTCCTTTGGTTTCCATGTGTGTATTGCAACCTTAGTGCGCTATTTGGATGGCGATGTGGTTTCACTGCGCAAGGTATTGTTAATTGGTTCGACGATTCCATTGGCTTGCTATGTTTTTTGGTTACTGGTGACCTTAGGTACTGTGGGTGGTGCAGAGGTAAGCGGCTTTAACGGATCGTTACCCGCCCTAGTCACCGCCTTGCAAGAAATCGCAAATACTCCTTGGATAAGTAAATGTATTTCACTATTTGCTGATTTAGCCTTAATTACCTCTTTCCTCGGCGTAACCCTAAGTTTGTATGACTTTGTCGCCGAGCTGACTCGTGCCAAAAATACCGCTGTTGGCCGTATTCAAACTTGGTTATTAACCTTCGTACCACCCTTATTGTGCGCGCTATATGTGCCCGAAGGCTTTGTGGCGGTACTCGGTTTTGCAGCTGTACCTTTAGTGGTGATGATTATCTTTTTGCCGATTGCTATGGCCCTTCGCCAGCGTCAACCTCAAGCGATAGGTTACCAAGTTGCAGGTGGTTCGATTGCATTAGTTTTAGCGGGTCTTATAGGTGCGATTATTATTGGCGCACAGCTATTTGTGGCGCTTTAATCGAGCGTGATTATCTGAGCCGTTTTAAAAGCAAGTTTAGCCTGTACTATTACTCAGATGTATTTGCTTTGTAAGCGAGTTTGTCAAAGTCTGTTGGAAGCTGTGTATCATGTGATAAAGTCAGGCCGGTGCCTGACTTTTTGCTTTTTAGGTTTTAAGGCAATCAGGTTTAGGGCATTTAGCCCTACTATTGACGATGAATGACAACAAATAGCCTTGCTTGCGCGCGGCTTTATTCACATAAAACGGACTTAACATAATGAAAAAATGGTTACTTACAGTTGCCGTTGCCGCTAGTTTTGGCGCTCAGGCGGACGAAGGTATGTGGCAGCCCCACCAGTTACCCGCTATGGCCGATGAGCTAAAAGCAAAGGGATTAGAAATTGATGCTAAATCAATTTCTAAACTTACCGAATTTCCGATGAATGCCGTGATAAGCCTTGGCGGTTGCACTGCATCATTCGTATCGCCAAAGGGCTTGGTGGTCACGAATCATCACTGTGCCTATGGTGCGATTCAATATAATTCCACCCCTGAAAAAAACCTGCTGCAAGATGGTTTTTTAGCTAAGACGTTTGCCGATGAATTACCTGCGACACCGGGTTCACGGATCTATGTGACTGAAGATGTCTCCAATGTGACCGAGCGTGTTAAAGCAGGGCTTGAGTCAAAGGTGGGTAATGAATTTTACCAAGGTGTTGAGCGACAAGAAAAAGCCTTAGTCGCTGAATGTGAAAAGGAAGATGGCTATCGCTGTCAGGTTTATAGCTTCCACGGCGGCCTCGAATATTATCTAGTAAAACAACTCGAAATTCGTGACGTGCGCTTAGTTTATAACCCAGCCGGAAGCGTAGGTAAATACGGTGGTGATGTGGATAACTGGATGTGGCCACGTCACACTGGCGATTTTTCTTTCTACCGTGCCTATGTCTCTAAAGCGGGAAAACCGGCGGAATTTAGCGCGGAAAACGTGCCCTATGAGCCCAAAAGTTTCCTAAAAGTATCGGCTAAAGGCGTGAGTGATGGCGACTTTGTGATGGTTGCAGGCTACCCAGGTCGCACCAACAGATACCGCACCGCCAACGAAGTGCAAAATCAATTCGAGTGGGCTTACCCTCAAGGTAAGATACTGCGCGAGCGTTTTATCGAGATCATTAAAGATACCGCCCCCGAGGGCAGTGACGAGCGTATCAAGTATGAGAGCCAAATTGCAGGCCTTGCCAACTATGCGAAAAACTTCACTTCAATGATCGAGTTTTACGGTAAATCAACCATGCTAGCTGACCGTCAAGCCCGTGAGGCTGAGCTTGCTGCATGGGTTGCCAAAGACAGCAATCGTGAAGCTAAATACGGCAAAACCTTAGCAGAATTAGATACGCTAATTGTGAAAGGTAATGAGCATCAAGAGCGTGACATGATACTCAGTTATATTGGCAATACGACTATGGTTCCTACGGCGCGTGATTTATACCGTTTAGCCAATGAGAAGCAACTGCCCGATATGGAACGTGAGCCTGGTTTCCAAGAACGTGATATGACGCGCTTTAAAGCGAGTATGGAGCGAATCGATCGCCGTTATGCGCCAAGCGTCGATAAAGCCGTGTTGCTCGATATGCTTAAACGCTATGCCGCCCTTCCTGAGAATAAGCGCTTACCCGCATTGGATAAAGCCTTTGGTATCGACAGCAAATTCAGCGAAGCTAAGTTAGCTAAAACACTCGATAAAATGTACGCCAAAACCGAGCTAGGCAACAAAGATGTACGTTTAGCATGGATGGATAAATCGGTTGCTGATTTTAAAGCGTCTAAAGATCCTTTTATTCAATTTGCTGTCGCTATGTATGACACAGATATGAGCGAGGAGAAGAAAGAAAAAGAATTAGCGGGTGAGCTGATGAAGGTGCGTCCGCAATATATGGATGCCATTATTGCCTACAACCTCGAGCAAGGTAAGCCCGTTTATGCCGATGCGAACTCAAGCCTACGTGTCACAGTGGGACATGTGAAAGGTTATGAACCAAAAGATGGTTTGGTCGCACTGCCATTCACTCGTTTAGAGGGAATAGTGCAAAAAGACACCGGCATTGATCCTTTCGATGCCCCTAAAAAGCAGTTAGATCTGATCAAACAGAAGCAATATGGTGATTTCTATGTGAAATCAATTGATTCTGTACCAGTGAACTTTTTATCGACTCTCGATACTACCGGCGGTAACTCTGGCTCACCTACCTTAAACGGCCGCGCCGAATTAGTGGGCCTGCTGTTCGATGGCGTCTATGAAAGCATTATCGGTGACTGGGCCTATGACGATAATATCAACCGCTCAATCCAAGTGGATAGCCGTTATATGCTGTGGGTAATGAAGTATTTAGATCATGCCGACAATCTATTAGCCGAGATGGAAATCGTTAAATAATCCATTGCCGCATCAACAATGCTCTGGCCTGTAGTGGCTGGATTATTAGCATTCAAGTGCGATGTAGTGCTTTAAAAATACTGCAATAACAACACAACAAAATAGCGATAAACTTACTGAGTTTATCGCTATTTTTTATTTGGAGATTAGAAACTGTCCTGAGTCATCTGATGGTGAGAAAGCCGTTTTATATAAATTTTTAATTGGTTGGGTTTGAGCGAATTGCGGGGATTCATCGTAACTCGATTTGCGGTTGGAACATGTTGGTCAGTGCTGGGTAGTCATCTAGTGAGACCTATAACTTCAGTTATTAGGAGCTTTGTGCTCGCTGCTTGCCACTCATACAGGCATGCCATGACATTGACTCGTCGACGCGCAGCCAGTCCATCCTTGGATGCTCGACCGCCCCGTCCATGGGGCGGACGGTCGTCTCGCAAATCACCATGGCGCACCTTTTTAGCATTAGCGTAACCTGTAGATTTAAAAGATTATGTAACATATTTTTTGATAAAAGCGCTTTAGATTCAATGGACTAATGGTTGGTGGCATTGGGAAAGTTTTGGTGGCCAGATTAGTTTACACTGCCCCCACATATTCCCCATGACCCTACATATTCACTGACCTCGTATATTCCACATATTTTGTTAGATTTTTGGCGCTTTGAACTCAAGGCAGTGAATCTACTATGCTATCTGCAGTATTTATTGTCGCCTGTATCTCAGCGATCACTTCGTCAAGAGACTTGACAACGCGGCGCTTTGCCCGGTTGAGGTCCGTCGTCAGGCGAGGTAACCCACCAACCGTTGTTTTAAAACTCTGCATGCCAACTAATGAGCCGCCAGCAGCTTCAACCATAGAGCGAAGAGACTGCCCAAGTTGATCAATTGGTGACGTATCTTCACTGTCAAAGTCTTCGTATAAAGATAAAGCCTTACTTATTGCCTCAAAAGCCTCCTTGCGTGATCGGGCAAGGAGAGGTAACTGGCCATCCATGATATCCGCATATCTGTTCATATCTTCAGCCGAAGCTTTGACTGCCCTCCGAGCATCTTTCATGCGTTGAGGCTCGTTAATCTCTCCAACTTCCTGGATTTCAGTCGTTCGGCGAGTCATTTGCTCTCCTATCGAGACTGTTGCATCTGTAATTGCATGAAGTCCAGCACTCATCTGCTCCATAGACATCCCGAAGCGATCAAGATACTCAAGAAATCCTAAATCATCGTCAGATATGTCGACAACGGTGCCAGGCAGTACGACAGGTGGTGACATTGAGCTTTGTAAGAAAGAAGATTGCCCTCTGCTCCACTTTTGAGCCACGGCACTCAAATGTGTTCGTACCAATGACTCAAAATTATCAATTCCCTCAAATGTGCGGTGAAGAACCCCCTCATCGCCCAAGGAATGTTTGAATTTTTGAACGCGGTTATTTTGATCTCCATCGATCTCTGAAGGCCTAATTGCTTTGTCTTTGAAGTAAACCATTATTTCAACGGAGCTAGGATCAGCACCCCACCTAGCATGCGCCCGTTCAAATTCTTCCAAAGTGCCTGATGCAGCCCTAGAAGTTGGAGTACCAATTCGCCCCCACAGAATCCCGATGAATACGTCGTACTCATCTCCAATTTGCGAGTTGATGACATCTTGAGGCTCGCTGCCAATACCGGGACGGGTAGAGGTTTCCCAGCGCAGTAACTCTAGACGTACCCCTAGCGATTTTGACCAAGTGCGATTAAGTTCGGCTACTACCGACTCAAGAACCTCTCGCTCTTCGGTGACATCCCCCGGTGATGCAACAAATATTTGTAATACTGTCTCTGACCTAGGCATTTTGTCTCCTCCGAAAAACTAATGTCTTAGTATTGATGCGCTGCATTGTTTGCTGGGCATAAATCGCTTGTTGACTAAATCTGAAATATGGCCGCTGCCATATCCATGTCAATTGGTATAAATGATGCTATAGGAATTTGCTTTTTGGCGGTAGCTGTTTTTTATACAGCTTTGAAGCTAATCACTTGATATCGTTTTAGCTTTATCATTCTTTGCGCTTATTTTTTGCTGATGAATCGCTATCTAACGACTCAAAACTCCAAGGAATACACCTCCCCTCGGAGTTGCCGCAGGGCGAATAGAGCTCTTGATTTAATAAAGAGTGCGTGAGTTCGGTCATATATGACCGACTCGCTTTCGCAGGTGCAGGGGCGAATGAAAATCGATGATTTTCGCGCTTATGAGCGAGAGGCAAGGATTGCCGAACTGGGGTGCTTTACATGGATGTAAAGCGGTGACTTCGGAAGCGATAGCAAATTTGGCAATGAGCACAAGGGGCTTTCAACTCCGTTGGGGGCGTCTTGGAGCATCCAAGGGCGAAGGCCAACGGCCGTTTTGAGCGCGAGATAGGGATATCGAGCAGGTAGTTTAACATGGACGTTTTTGATAGGACGAGCAGTCATCCTTGGTCGACTCTTGATTAAACATCAGGGGGGGAAGCCCCACGACTTTGATTTTGATTAAAGCATTCAAATGAAGTTTAGAAAACTCCAAGGTCTTACTTTGGGGCAGACGATTAACAGATATTGGCTTAATGTAAAATTCCAACCATCAATTTATATTATTGCCAGCGCTGCTTTTAGCTCTGCAATTTCCGATTTTGTCAGTGGCCGCATTTGCCCTTCTTGTAACTCACCCAATGCTAATTCGCGTAAATTCAGCGTCATTATGGCGACGCGCTCAAGATCGATAACGCGATATCCGAGCGCCTTGGACATACGCCGAATTTGTCGATTCAGTCCTTGAGTCAGCACGATTTCAAAGCTGTCCGAACTCAGACGGCTGACTTGGCAGGGTAAGGTTTGCACCTCTTTATACTTTACGCGTTCCGCCATATTGGTAAGAAAAATATCATCAAAAGGCCTATCAAGCTGCACATGGTAGGTTTTGCTGTGGGCAAAGCTTGGGTGCATTAGTTTGTGTGTCAAAGCGCCATCATTGGTAAGCAGCAACAGGCCACGTGAGTCTTTGTCGAGCCTGCCTACAGGATAGAGTCTTGGCGTTTTGGGCAGTAGATGCAATAGGCTGGTTTTATCTTGTTCAAGCAGGCGGCAATCTGTGCCTACGGCTTTATTGAACATCCAATAGACTAATTTTTCTGCCGATGAGATTGGAATACCGTCTAACTCTATCCTATCCAGACAGTGAAAAGTCTCGTCTAAACTGACGGGATCTGTGTGGCTAGCGGTACGACCATTGAGTGTAATTCGTCCCGCTGCAATTAAACGACATGCTTCACGGCGTGAGCCAATGCCACATTGGGCGAGGTATTTTGCTAAGCGCATGGTTTATCTTAAAGTATTTGGCGTACTTGGGTGCGATGATACAGTATTTTCGATAGGCGCTGCATCGCAAAGGCGAGACTTAAGCACCAAATGGTTGTTCGGCGTAAAAGAGCGTACTCATAAATAACAAGGAACGCTTAGCGCGTTCCTTGTTATAACCTTTAGCCTAGCCGATTAGATGCATTAGTGTCGTTTGCGGAAAATAACAATCACAACGGCAACTACAGCTAAAATCATGCAGTACCAAGCGTGTGAAACGGCTGCTAGAGGCGTGATGCTAAAGGTGGATGCGATAAGCAACGCTTGGGCGCCATAGGGGATTAGTCCTTGGATAATACAGGCAAAAATATCCAGTACACTGGCGGCACGTTTTGGACTGACGCCATGTTTTTCGGCCAAATCCTTGGCAATATCACCAGTAACAACGATAGAGACTGTGTTATTGGCAACACAAGAGTTAGTCACTGCAACTATGCCCGCCATGCCCAGTTCAGCGGCGCGGCATGAGGCTTCACCCTGTGCCTTTGAGAAACGGACAATCAGCTTTTCAATTTGCTGACTAACAAAGGCGAGGCCACCTTGTTGTTGCATCAGCGCCGCTAAACCACCGACCAGCATAGACAGAATAAAAATTTCCTGCATATTGCTAAAACCCGCGTAAATATCCTTACCAAACTGGATAACGCCGTAATCCATAGTCAATAAACCTGTCATACCCGCAAGCAAAATACCGAGGGTCAAGACGACAAACACGTTCAAACCCGCTACCGCTAAGATCAAAATGGTCATATAGGGGAGCACTTTAATCAAATCGATATCTTGTGTTGCTAAGTCTGCTTGGCCTTGGCCAGCAAACACAAAGGCAATTAAGGTCAGTAATGATGCTGGGATAGCAAAAATCAAATTCTCGCGGAATTTATCTTTCATATCACAGCCTTGAGTGCGGGTTGCTGCAATAGTGGTATCTGAGATGATCGAAAGGTTATCGCCAAAGAGTGCACCGGACATCACAGCACCCGCCATTAGGGCATAGTCGATTTGTGCTTGGTCGGCAACACCTAATGCAATCGGGGCGACTGCCGCAATAGTCCCCATTGAGGTTCCCATGGCCGTTGCAATAAAGGCTGCGATCACGAAGAAACCGGGTAATAGCAGGTTTGATGGAATTAAGGATAAACCCAAGGCGACAGTGGCATCGACACCTCCAGTGGCTTTGGCAACGGCAGCAAAGGCACCTGCAAGTAGATAAATCAAACACATAGCAATAATATTGCTGTGGCCGATACCAGAAATAAAGGTATCAATTGATTGGTTTAATTTCTGTTTTGATAAAATCAACGCCAGAATGATGGCGGGTAAAATGGCGATAACACTCGGTAATTGGTAGAAGGCAAAATCAACCCCCTGACTTTGAAAATAGACGCCAGCGCCAATAAAAAGACCGAGGAAAACAAATAGCGGCAGCAGGGCAATAAAAGATGCAGGGCTATTTGGTGAAGATGTTTGTGCTGAATGGCTCAATGTTGTCTCTCTTTTTTCTCAGAGTTTTATCCGCGGGATCCTTGGCAGTCAAACTCGCTTAAATTTCGTGCCGCATCGGCATCATATCCTAGCAACTTGAGGCGAAGCATATTTGATCCCTGTTAAGCTGTCAATTTGGACGTCTAGATGTTTTTACTTCCATTGTGAACTGTTGGTTATTAGCAGGTTGTTTAAAATCATTGGATTTACTTTTTTGCTTTTTAAATTAGGGACATTTTTACTGTTTGGAGAGACTGGAATATGAGAGGTACATACCCCTGAGTATGGGGGTTTTGTGAACTTTTACTGATGTGTCCAAGGGGAAACCCCAAGGACACACCAGGGATAAACTTAAGCAACTTTAAATCGCGCCACTTCTTTTTGTAGATTGCTGCAAATAGCTTTAGTGTTAACCACTATTTGCTGCGTTTCTTGGATCACTAAGTTGCAGTATCTTGTTTTATCAGATAATTCAGTCAAGTTACGATTAATTTCTTCGGTCACATGGGTTTGCTCTTCGGTCGCAGTAGCCGTTTGGGTGGACATTTCACTGACTTTGGAGGTGGAGTTAAGGATTTCGTCCAATGCATCTTGAGTTTGACTGGCAAGGGTCACTGTCGATGTAGTAAGAGTAGCGCCCGACTCAATGCTTTTAACCGCATCATTTACCCCACGTTGTAACTCTTCAATCATGCGCTGAATATCTTGGGTAGATGTTTCAGTGCGACTCGCCAGCGTTCGCACTTCATCGGCGACCACGGCAAAGCCTCGCCCCTGTTCGCCAGCGCGAGCGGCTTCAATGGCAGCGTTAAGCGCGAGTAGGTTGGTTTGTTCTGCAATAGAGCGGATCACATCAAGTACGGAAGCAATATTGGCCGAATTTACTGAAAGTTTTTCAATCACAGTAACTGCATTTTTAACGGATTCAGAGAGTTGTTGGATATGGCTAACTGACTGTGACAGAATATTTTTGCCTTCAATTGTCTGGTCATTGACCTTAGTGATCTCAGTTGCGGTATGCAGTGCATTACTTGCCACTTCTCTTACGGCCGCACTCATTTCATTCACTGCGGTGACAATAGTCTCGACAAATTGCTCTTGCTCATGACTGATATTTATCGTTGTTGTAGATTTAGTCGCTAGGCTTTCAACGGTTTCGCTTACATCCTTGGTTTGGCTAATAATGGCGATGATCATTTGTTGTAGCTGCGCGACAAACTGATTAAAAGCAGTCGCAAGCTCACCGATTTCATCCTGGCGTTTGATGGGGATCCTTTGGGTGAGGTTACCATCACCATCCACAATATCATTGATCCTGTCAGTAATATCCTGAATGGCATTAACGATGATTTTGGGGCCAAAGTAAGCCAATAGAAGAGCGACAATGGCAACTAAGCTGGCGATAGTAACCGATATTTGAATTTGCGTTGTCGCCTGTTCGGATGTCTGTAAATCCAGCTCTTTTACCCTATTATCCGCAGCCTCGCCTGCGGCATTGTAGATATTTCTTAAGGACTTAAATTCTTTTTGTGCTTTGCTTGCTTGTATTTGTCTTGCAAGTTCAACATTGTTATTTCTCACGGCATTAATGACTTCAGATGAAGCTTGATACCAGAGAGAGAATTGTGCTTCAAAACCATTGGTTGATTGCATTACTTGGGAGTGGTTTTGGAGAATTTGTTTAAACTCCGCCATTCGATCCCTTGCTTGGTCGACATTTTCCTGCCAGTTGTCGATCTCGCTTTTGCGGTCATCGGCGCTTAGGCTTTCTGTGAGTAACATTTCTTGACTGAGTTGAGCCTGATATAGATCGCGATCCGCATTCAAAATTGCTGAAATGGCAGGGTTAAACTGTTGGCTAAATTCCTGCATTTGTTTAAGAGTGGCTCTATTTTGCATGGCTCCCGTAATCGCCATAACAATGAGTGCCGTCGCCATAATGATAAACATGAGGGAAAACTTAACGCGAATACTGTTGAACATAGAGATATCTCCATTGATAACTTACTCAATAGTTTAGTTGTTATTTAGAGATTTGCTTCCACAGCGGCAGATTGTATTTATGGTGGATATAGAGCAGAAAGCCTCGACTAAAAGCATCGAGGCCTATTATCTGGGATGGCGTTATTCTGGACAGGCTAAGGTTGAAACAGCCTTAGTTTTAGGTTTTATTTGTACTAACATCACCCCAAAAATGACCATAGATCCACCAATGTAGTGATAAATCGCTAAGGTCTCATTGAGGATTATGGCCGCGAGTATGGCTGCCAAAATCGGCATTAGGTTAAAAAACACGCTAGTACGGTCCGCTCCGAGCCGAGCAATACCATTGATCCAAGCCCATGGTGCTAACAGTGAGGCTCCGATAGCGGCATACATAATAAGCGGTGCCGATTGGTTGGTAATTGCTATGCTAGGGCTACTAAAGAGTAGCGGTGTGAGCATAATTACCGCGATTAGCCCTTGAATATAAACCGATTCCCAAGTCGATAATGGCAGTTGCCAGCGTTTAAGTAACACACCATAGAGTGCATAAACAAAGGCACTAAAGAGCAATAATAAGTCACCCTCGGTTATCCCTATGGCAATATCCAATATATTGCCGTGACTGAGCATAAAAATTAACCCAAACAGTGAGACTAACATTCCACTAAAAGCCAATGGCGAGAGTCTTTGTTTTAGCAGTGGTACGGCTAAAAACAGGCTGATCATAGGGACAAGTGAGGTAATTAACGCCATATTTGTGGCTGTTGTAGTGGCAGCGGCAAAATAGGCCAAACTCTGATTGAGCACCATACCAAGCAGTGCCAAGGTGACGAACTTGGGCAATAGGGGTTTTATCTGTTGGCGTTTTTGCCATACAGAAGTCACCACAAAGGGAGTTAAGAGTAGCATCGCAAAAAACCAGCGGTAGAAAGCAATCGCTTCTGGATCAATAATCCCAAATGAAAGTTTGTTGACGATAGCGTTACCTGCCCAAATCACTACAGCTAGCAGGGGAAATAGATACAGCATGGCCTTACCTTAGTGTATTGACTTTAGGGTCGACAAAATCAAAGTGGTCGCTATTATCGCTGGTCAGTTATGATACAAATATCGCTTATAAGACAAGGTCAGTTCCTATACGGACAGAGTTGCTATTTTACTGTCTTATTTTCCGTATTGGTTTGTGGTTATCGCTAGAGGTAAAAATATAAGATGCAAACGGTTTTCCATCCCTTACAGCTTGAGCAAGAGCCGCTTGCCGATATTTTCTTCAACTATGAAGCTTTTGTGCCAAATACTGTGACGCCTAAACATCAACATACATGGGGGCAACTACAGTTAATTAGCGGTGGAATTATGGAGTTGTATGCTGCAGGACAGCGATTTTTATCCCCTTCGCAATATGCGATTTGGGTACCCGCCGAGATTGAGCATGAAAGTTATACTCGCCGCAGCATCCATTATTGCTCAATGAATATCACGGTGAAAAGATCACAAAATCTCCCCCTTGAGCCCTGTCTTTTGGCTTTAACTGCCATAGCTCAATCGATAGTAAATGACTTGCGTGAGCGGCAAGTCAAAGTGGCAGAAACCTTAACAGATAAGCGCTTAGTTGAGGTCTTGCTCGATCAACTGACTTTAGGCCAAGTGTTATCGCAATTTATTCCAACGGCGACCGATAAGCTACTACAGCCACTCTTGCAGGCGCTTGAAGCCGATCCTGCGAGTCCAAAGACCTTTAAAGCTTGGGCGGGTGAGTTACATACCACGGAGCGCACCTTAGCCCGTCGCTGCCAAGAGGTTCTGGGCATGAGTTTTACCGAGTTAAGGCAAAGGCATAAGTTTATCTATTCATTACAATTATTGCGTCAGGGGCTCGCGATCAAAGAGGTGGCGTTGACGCTCGGCTACAACCAAACTTCGCCTTATATCGTGATGTTTAAAAAATATGCCCAGTGCTCACCTGAACAGTATCGCCGCCGCGTGAGTTAGTACAGTTGCGCAGTTAGTACATAAGTAGGTTAGTACATAAAGAGAGGATATTGAGATAGTGCAGTAAAACGTGAAATAAAATAGGGTACCAATTTGATTTGGCACCCTATTTTTGGCCTATTTAAAGAGATAATTTAAGGGTTTTTACATTGTTGGATAAATTAGTCAGATGCTTTTTGGCGGTTCCGTTTATCCTGACGTTTCTCTTTTAAGGTCTTCATTGGCGGTTTTTTTACTTTTTCTTTACTCATGGTTTTTGACTCCAAAGTGAAGTAACTATTCAAATCCGCGCCGCAATTCGGTTTCAATAGTTGAACTCAATTTTTATTTCAGGCTTAAATTGAGATGTTCCATTTAGCAAGATAAATAATCTATTTAACACCAGAAGCTTTAAATGTACTCCTTAGCAATTTTTACCTCTTACACTAAAGCGCTGCCATGACTTTTGAGAGTGAGATTTTGGTAAAAATGGTTAAATGAAAATTAAGTTACCTTGAGTAAATGTCGCGGCTGGTTAATGACTTCAAAATAATATCTCCTTTTATTTTTCATGTTAAATTATACCGCTATTAAGTATCACCAATAGCGAGTTAATAGTATGTTGCCACTGAGTTGAACATACTGGGTCCATAAAATAAAATGCTATAAATACTTTGTCACTACATGGTTTTACTTGATACTTTTTGGGGGAAACCCACATCCTTAATCATAAAAAGTACAGGTTTACCTAAAATATTCACCTGTGCCAGTTCCCCTTGGGTTCGTCCAAGTAGGCTCGCACCTAGGTCCGATATCACCGAGAAGCGACCCGCACTGGGTTTATGTTTCTGCGGATATACCAGTTCTACTTGGTATTCCTGCTGATCCTGCAGATTAATCAAACATATCTGGCGTCCAACAGTGATCTTATTGCTTGAAGTGTCATTCTTTAAGTATTCGAGTTTAGCTATCACTCCTGCCAATGTCGTTGGACGTAGTGAGGCATTAAAACTGTTCTGTAGATAATAGGTTTTGGTTTTTAGCATAAAAGATTGAAAAAGATCGCTAAAAAAAGAATAAGCCATTACTGCCTCTAAATAACGAAGTTAAAATATAAATAGAATGATCTTTAAATATTATTCTATGTGTTTAAATTGGTTTTAGATATTCTGCCGAGCGCTAGTTGCGCTCGGCTTAGACTGGGCATTTAAGCAGGGCGGGATCATACTTTGTTAACTAACGGAAACTTTTAGGCTTAAACAGGATCAGAGCAAGCATGTTATGCTAACGACCTATTCCCTATGTCACTGTTTGAACACTTGAAACTCATCGAAGACCCTCGCTCTCACATCAACCTAGACCATGATTTAGTTGATATTATTTTTCTTGTTTTAGCCTCAATCGCTTCAGGCTGTGATGGCTGGCAAGCTATCGAAGAATTCGGCAAAGAGAACCTATCTTGGCTACGTAAACATCGAGATTTTGACAACGGGATCCCGACTCGGCATTCCATTGCTCGGATCATTAAAGTTATCGATACCGAAATACTGGTGTTAACGCTCTTTTGTTGGGCAAATAGCTTAAGAGAGGCCTCATCCAAGCCATTAATCGCTATCGACGGCAAAACGTTGCGGGGTGCAGTTAATCAACATGGCGCTAAAAATGCGCTACACCTCGTTTCGGCCTTTGATACCGAACAAGGAATTGTGCTGTATCAGCAAGATACACAGACCAAAGGTAACGAAATCGCAACGGTTCAAGCGCTGTTGCACATGT
>NZ_JAKILG010000002.1 GCF_023283765.1 Shewanella profunda
ATGGCCCTGTGGGAACATTGCAAGAACTTACCGATTACTGTGAGCATTTAGAGAAGCGACGACGGCACTTTGCGTCTTGCTGCCAGCACCTCAAAGCAGGCTGACTTCAAGTTTATTCATCGGCTTTATCTTTCTACACAGCCAACCAGACAATGGGTTAGGTAACTCTTGCTAAAAATCACCATTTTTCAGTTAAATAGCACAATTTAGCTCATCCTTATCCATTTGAACCCTGCCTTGTCGGTTTTTTCGCGACTTAGTGACTTGTCGTTGCTTGAATCTAAACTTCGAGTGCATTATGTTGTTTTAACTTGGGTGGCCGGATTTCCTTCGCCGGATTTCCTTCCGGATTTCCTTGCCGAATTTCCTTAGCCGGATTTCCTTGTAACCGGATTTCCATTGTTGATTAAATCATTCCGTAGCGCGTAATAGCTCCTCGGAGGCTGGCCGATTAGATAATTTGCTTGCAAAAGGGAATACCCAGAATTGCTGGAGCACATTTTTCCTAATTAGTCATAAGTTGAGCAGTAATCTCATGGCGAATAGCACCATCAACTTTAGCTAATTTCGTTAAATTTATAAACGGCTCATAAAAGCAATATACGCCCACTCACTTTCTGCACGACTTGTTCTTATCATTCTAATAATTCGCAAGATTGCTTTTAGAAACAACCGTTGATATGGTAGATTTTTAAACAACGCCACCAGCAAAACCTAGTGAAAACTATTGCTGTTCAGCATATCTCGGAGATGGATTTTTATGGTTGTTGAGCAGCAACTGGAACGTGCGCGTCTGGAATTACTTGATATGGGTCTTCGATCCAACCCTCAGCTGAATTACCGCAGTGGTAGTAAAGCCCTCGACATTATTGATGAGCAATCTGCCAAGATATTTGAAATGCTCGTTGAGCAAGAAAACACACTCAGCTTTTTACCACTGCCAGAAGCTTATCAGCAAAAAATTGCCGACAGCGAAGATGAAGGATCATTCTTTCAGACCGACGATGATTTGGAATTGCCACCTCTTGATTTATACCTCGAACAGAAAAAGGGAGCGGCCCGCTTCACCGACAAATACCTACAAACCGGATTAGTGCCCGCCAAGCTGGATAAAGCCCTGCTGAAACTGGAAACCGAAGCCCATACAATGCTGCAAGAGCAAGGTGTTGAGGTTCTGTATTTAGCACTTGGTTTTTTACAGTGGAATGAGCCAACAAACTCATCTGTTTCAAGATATGCACCTTTAATTCTGATCCCAGTTCAACTAATGCGATCATCAGCCAGAGATAGCTTCAAATTGCGCTACACAGGCGAAGAGCTGGGTTCAAACCTGACCTTAGCTGCAAAACTAAGGACTGAGTTTAAGTTAATGCTTCCCGCTTATTCTGATGAGATGGTCATCACAGATTATTATCAGGCGGTATCAGATGCGATTACAGCGCAACCTTCATGGCGAGTGCATCAGGATAAAATTGGTTTAGGGCTGTTCTCTTTTGGCAAGTTTCAAATGTACATGGACTTGGACCCTACAGGCTGGCCGGAAGGAAAAAAACCATCACAGTTACCGTTGATTGGCCGCTTATTTCGTGATGGCTTTTCCCACGATGCAGAGATCAATCCTGCAGATCTGAATCATCCAGAAAAACTCCACTTGGTAAAAGACGCCGATTCCAGCCAGATTGAAGCTATCTTGGCGATGAAGTCTGGCGCGGACCTGATCATTCAAGGGCCGCCAGGTACAGGTAAATCCCAAACAATCACCAACATTATTGCCGAAGCGGTTGCGCTGGGTAAAAAGGTGCTGTTTGTTGCACAAAAAATGGCAGCACTTGAGGTGGTGAAAAAACGCCTTGATGAAACTCATATGGGCTACGCCGTACTCGAACTACATAGTCACAAAAGTACCAAGAAATCTGTGCTTGGTTCTATTGCTGAGTCACTTGAGCAAGGTCGGCCACAAACAGCAAACCGGGAGCAAGAGTTTTCAGATTTAGCTGAATCAAAAGCCTCGCTGGATGCTTATGTGCATGCTATCCGAGCCCCTATTCTGCGTAGCGGTATCAATTACATTGAAGCGTTGGGCTCATTGCTGCAATTGAAGACAAAGGATCCCGACAACTCCTTACCAGCCCTCCCCTTTAGCTACTTCGAACAATGGACAGCAGAGCAATACAGCAATGCCAGAAAACTGGTGACTGAATTAGTGCTGCAACTAGCATGCGTTGGCATACCTGCAGCGCATCCATTTGCGATATCTGGCCGCACTGACTTTTCACCTGCGTTGCAGCAGGCATTAACCTCTACTTTGGCGGAGATATGCCAATTACTTAGCCAACTTGATACCCAAGCCCAAACTGTCAGTATTTTTCTCAAGCTTGAGAAACCACAAAGCTTGCAACAAGTCACGCCGCTGATTTCAACTACAAGCTGGTTATCTGAAGTGCCAGATCTTAAAAGCGTTAAAGTAAATAACCCCATATGGGCTTTAGAAACAAAGAGGATAGATAACGGCCTGACCTGCCTGGCCAATTTCTTATCACTCAAAGCAAGCAGTGAACAGCATTTTATCGCTCAAGCGCTGGATGCCGATTTGCTGAGTATCAGGCAAGGGCTTATTGGCAAAACAGATAAATGGTGGCGTTTCCTGTCGTCCAGCTATCGCCAAGCCAAAGCACAGTTAGCAGGGCTTTGGCTTGGCGCGCTGCCCGCTTCGTCTACCGACTGGCTTACTGCATTAGATACTGCCTTAACTTACCAAAGCGCGAAAAAAGAGTTAACTAGCTACCACACTCTGTTATCTGAAACTTTTGGCGCGCAGTGGCAAGGCGAATTTTCGGAGCACAGTGAATTAACGCAAATAAACAGCTGGATAAACACCTTTTACACAAAGGTAAACCGCCTTGAATTGTCGCAGTCATTGGCTGAACTGATTGATACGGGCCTTGATAAAAAGCTGCTGCGTGACCATACAAACTCACTGACAGCGCTCTGCACAGGCATATCTGTACAATTGAAAACACTGAAAGAGTTGATACAAATACCCAACAGCAATCCAAACCATGACTTAGCAGCAATGCAATTTACGCAACTAAATATCTGGTTAGAAGGCTGGAAAAACTCTGCCCTACTTTACGATTTTGCACGCTACAACCAGATTATTAAGGCGTTTGAGCCTTATAACATCAATGACTTCACTAAACATGCTTACTCATGGCATGCAGCCCCAGACTTGCTAATGACGGTATTCGAACTTAGCTATTATTCTGGTCTGGTTAACAATGCCTATGACAGCTCAGAAGCAATACGGCACTTTGACCGTAATAAACATGAACAAAGCCTACGCGACTTTAAACGTATTGATGGTAACAGTTTGTTTTTCGCCCAAGAATTTTTAGTAAACAGCCTATACGAGCGCTTGCCAAAGAAAACAGCTAAAGGTGAAATGGAATTAGTACTGCGTGAGTTAGGTAAGAAAAAACGCCATATTCCTATTAGGAAATTGCTGGCTGAAGCAGGTACAGTGATCCAGCAAGTAAAACCTATTTTTATGATGAGCCCTATGTCCATCGCCACCTACCTAAAACAAGGTGCGTTAGATTTTGACCTGGTGATTTTTGACGAAGCAAGTCAAATTCCAGCACCCGATGCCTTAGGCGCAATGCTGCGCGGGCGGCAAGTGATTGTGGTAGGTGACAGTAAGCAAATGCCACCAAGCAACCTATTTGGTAAAGCTGTTGAACTGGAAGAGGAAGAACTGGAAAACAGCGCCACCGCAGAAATGGAAAGTATTCTGGCATTAATGGAAGCCCGTGGTGCGGCAAGTAAAATGCTACGCTGGCACTACCGTTCTCGCCACGATTCACTGATCGCAGTGTCCAACGACCAGTTTTATAAAAACAAGTTAGTGGCCTTTCCAAGCCCAGGCTTTCACCCCGATGCAACAGGACTGAAGTTTCATTATTTACCTGAAACACATTACGACAAAGGCAGCTCTCGCACTAATACTGGCGAAGTAAAAGCTGTTGTAGCAGCAGTACTGAATCACGCTTTAACTAAACCTCACCTATCGTTAGGCGTTGTTGCGTTTAGCCTTTCGCAACGAGATGCTATCTTGCTTGAGCTGGAAAAAGTGCGCCGCTTACAGCCAGAAACCGACGAATTCTTTGCACGCCATGCAGGTGGCGATGAGTTTTTTGTAAAGAACCTGGAGAACGTGCAAGGCGACGAGCGCGACGTTATTTTGATCAGCATTTGTTACGGAAAAACCAGCACAGGCCAGCTGAGCCAGAATTTTGGCCTTCTGAACAAACCGGGCGGCGAACGGCGATTAAACGTATTGATTTCACGTGCACGATTGGCAATGGAAGTGTTCGCCAACTTCAAAGGCGATGAACTAAAAGTTGGCGCAGACAGCACTTTTGGTGTGCGTTCACTGCAAATCTTTTTGCAGTTTGCCGAATCAGGCCAGTTGAACAAAGCCTATGAAAAACAGCAGGAACAAAACTTTGCTTTTGGCACCCTACTGCATCAGGCAATCCAGCGTTTGGGGTATCAGGTAGCCACCCGAGTCGGCAGTCAGGGTTATTACATCGACTTAGCCATCAAGCATCCTGAAGACCCAAGTAAATTTGTATTGGCGCTGGAATATGACGGCGCAGGCTATTATGGAGCTACTTCGGCACGCGACCGCGAAAGGTTGCGGCAAAGTGTACTGGAAGGCCTTGGCTGGAGCTTTGAACGCATTTGGTCTACTGACTGGTTTCGAGATCCAGATGCAGAGTTACATCGCCTGAAAATACTCATAGACAAAGCCATAACCCAACATGACGAACTGATGGTAACAATGGCAGCACAAGCCAATAGCACCATACAAGTGAAACACAAAGTTGCTGCGCCAGAGGCCATTGCAACGCCAATAATGCGGATTGAAGAAGAACAATCAGAATTTGAAGCCTGTACTACGCCCTATAAAAAAGCCGATGTGTCTAAGCTCAATATTCCGCATGTCGATGATTTCAGCGCCATCCCTTTAAGTATGTTGGTGTATGCGGTTGAACGTATTGTTGAAACCGAATACCCAATATTCACCAGCCTAGTTGCTACTCGTTTAGCCAACGCTGCAGGCCTGACAAGGGTTGGCGCCAAAATTAAACGCACTGTAGACCAAGCCATTACAGGCGCTATTGCCAAAGGATTAATCCAGTTAGATAGCGATGAAGTGTTATGGCCGCATGGCCGCAGTACAGTCAAGTTAAGAAACTGGAACAGCGTCGACACAGCCACCCGTAAGCTGGAAAACGTCTGTGATGCCGAGCTCACAAACGCCTTATTGCTGACAGTGCAAGACGCCCACGCTATCAGCGTAACGGACGCAGCATCAGCTGCTTTGGGCTTATTGGGTTTCCAACGTGCCACAGCTCAGGCGACAGAACGGATGGCGAAGTTAGCGCAGATTCAGTGTGATAAAAATGTGTTGGTTTGTGAGAATGAGCGGTTGAAAATATCAATCAATTAATCAGGCAACCAATAAATCAGGCCATATATGGCCTGATTTTCTCTGCTTAATAAGCACTTGTCAGTCTCATCTATCGGATAACAGGCCATATATGGCCCGTTAATCCTCTGAAATGAAAGCGTACAAAAGCGATCTTGAGAAGCATATCTTCGATTGGTAGGTGAGGATCTGCAACGCCCAGCGCAATCACATTAGCGCCTTCGCAGCTATCATATCTGTTGCATACCGTACAGACGGATACCTATGGTCAAGTCCAGACTGGCATAGGTTGGCAATATAAGTCGTCTCAATTTGCCCGATCATTAGCGTCGAAAATGAAACCCTTCTTGAGCAATTTTGATATTTAGGAGACACACCATGATTGAAAAAATCGCAACTATCCAATGGCAAGGTAAAGGTAAGAAAGGCCAAGGTAAAATAAGTACCGAGACCGATGCACTGAAGCAATATCCGTATGGCTTCGGTAGTCGCTTCGAGGATAACCGACGTGGCACGAACCCTGAAGAGATACTAGCTGCCGCCCATGCCGCATGTTTTACGATGGCGTTTTCATTCGCCTGCGACAAGGCAGGGTTTACCACCGCCAATATTGACACCAAGGCCAGTGTACGTCTCGCTAAACAAGGCGAAGGTTTCGTTATAGACCGCATCGCATTGACTATGATCGCAGAGGTTGCGGGCATCGACGAAGCGAAATTCCAAGAGATTGCGGCTGCGGCAAAGTGTGACGGTCCGGTATCGAAGGCCCTTGCTGGTGTTGAAGATATTACCCTGCAAGCGACACTGAAATAACTCATCTCCTGAGACACGGTATCAGCCAGCGCCATGTGGCTAAGCTGTACTAACACCAGCGCCAGATCTGCCGCTAAAATTAATTTTTTAATTGGTGTGTTCATATCGCCCACTAAAAATGTTTCCCACAACCTTTAACATTATCGATTGTATTTTCTATGGTGAATGACCAGCGGTCTGGTGTCAGTGTGTTCACGCACCCACTAAATAGTTTGGATTTGGCTGCGAACTCGGCGACTTAGGCATCTGGCAGTTCATCACTTCCACAAAAATGATACTTACGTTAGATAGCGTACGGACAGCGTCACCGCTTTTGCATACTACATAGGTATCAACCCTCTAGGAAAACAAACATTCGAAGGAGACAGTGCTTATGTTACGCACAGTTAAGAATATGGAGGACTATGTCATCAGTGCTACAGATGGCAACATTGGTCATGTTAAAGATGTCTATTTCGATGACGAAACTTGGTGCATTCGCTATCTCGTTGTTGACACTGGCACTTGGCTTTCCAGTAGAAAAGTACTGATTTCGCCTATCTCGATAGGCCAAGCTAATTGGGCGGACAAGCTGTTGCCCGTCTCTATCACAAAAGTTCAAGTCGAGAACAGCCCCGACATCAGCACCCAAAAACCTGTCTCTCGACAGCAAGAAATTCGCTTACTTGAGTACTACGGCTATCCCTATTATTGGGGCGGTGACGGGATGTGGGGCGGGGGTGTGTATCCGAATATGATGTTAACGGGTTACGTCGGCTTAGCGTCTCCACCTGATGTCGAACATCCAGAAGTAGCTAAGACTAATGCACAAACTAAAGCCGAGCAGCACCAAGATGACGACATTCATCTGCGTAGTTGTCAGGCAGTAATCGACTACCGCATTCATGCGACCGATGGTGACATTGGCCACATACAGGACCTGCTTATCGATGAAGAAACTTGGGCCATTCGATACCTGATAGTGAATACGAGTAACAGGTGGCTAGGTCATCAAGTGCTGATTCCTGCTGATTGGATCGAAGATGTGAGTTGGCCCGATGCCAAGGCGTCTGTCAATCTGACACGACAGGCAGTGAAAGACGCTCCGCCGTATAACCCAACGGTGCCAGTTGATCGTAAGACGGAAATGCATATTTACCATCATTATGGTCGCCCCAGTTATTGGCTGGATGACAAGAAACATGAAAGCATAAAATCCCCCCTAAAAGCACGTTAGACACAAACAACGATAATGTTAAGAGGTGCTAAATGTTAGTTGGAGCTATCTCTAAATCCACAGAATCATCTACAGAAGCGAAAAGTGTCGCTATTTTTGGTGGTGGTATTGCCGGACTAACGGCAGCGCATGAATTTGCAAAACTTGGGTATAAAGTCAAGGTATTCGAGGCGAATGCGGATGCGGGTGGTTTTTTTAGAAGTGCCAGAAGGAAAGAAGATCAGGGTATGCCTTCTGAATACTCTTGGCATGGAATGGGCCCTTGGTATAATAATTTTTTCGAACTCATCAAGGAGATCCCCTTTGATGAGCATTCCAGTCTCTATGACAATATTCTTTCTCGGCCAGTGGTATTCGGCTTGGCGCCTAATTCAGGTTCAGCTCATTTTGGTGATTCTAACTCCAGCAATGTCGATTTGGAAAACCTGTTTAGTATGACGACCAAAGAAAAATGGCTTTGGTGTTGGCTGATGGGAAAAGCATGGTGTTCAAATACCCGAAGTAGCCAAAAGTACAGCAACATCAACGCTAAAGAAGCTTGGCGACCTTATTTAGCCGCTTCGACACTGAGTACCTGGAGTTCCACTTTTGGCCCTTGGGTGGGCTCTGACTGGTGTCATGTTTCTTTCCATCATGTGGCGCATTTTTTCCGTAAGCAATTGGTCACTAAGTATTGCTATCGTCATCAAGCAGACAGTGAAGGAGGGCCATGGGAACACAAGGCCCGTACGGGATGGCTGCTTCTGAACGGGCCCAGCAGTGAGGTTTGGTTTGATAAGTGGGTCGATGACCTGAAGCAAAAGCAGGTTGAGTTTTATTGGCAGACCCCACTTCATCGTTTGAGTTTTGAAAATAACCGCATAACAGCGGCAGAACTGGACAATGGCGAAACCGTTCAGGCCGATATCTATGTCCTCGCACTGAATCCCTTTTCTGCGGCAGATATTCTAGACAGAACCCCGCTGCTTCAAAATCAACCGAAACTCAATCTTTTTAAATCCTTGGTACAACAGGGGCCGCATACCCAAGTGTCTTTTAGAATTGGCTTCAAAGAAAAAATGTCTTGGCCGCGAAAGCGATGCGCGCTGGTTATTTCAGACTCCGCTTTTAACCTGACACTTTTTGCTCAGGAACAAGCGTGGGGAGAGTCGAGTTCACTGGGGGAAGATATTCAATCACTATGGACGATTACTGCTTGCGTTTCAAAAGTCCCAGGCCCTGTTCATGGCCTTTGTTTGGAACAATGCACTGAGGAGCAATTCCTTGATGAAGTGTTATTTCAATTAAAGCAGTGTGATGCCCTAGATGAACTGGTGAAAAAGGCTAACGGCGGCAAAAGCTGGCAAGACTTTTCCATTGTAAAAATCAAAGTTTGGCATGAATGGGCGTTTTCTCCCGAAGGCATAACATCTGCGCAGCCCAAATGGGTGAATTCGACCCACACCCAGCAATATATGCCACAACAAAAGACATCAATATCCAACCTTGTTCTAGCAGGTGCTCACACCCAAACGACAGCTGATGTGTGGAGCATTGAGGCCGCGGTCGAGAGTGGCAAGCTTGCGGTAAAGGTCTTTGAGCCGCAGCTCAAGGTCATTCCACAGTCGAACTTTCTGGTGTTGAACATCCTTGGGAAAGTGGATGATGTACTTTATTACTTCAAACTGCCTAACGTGTTGGATGTTGGCTTGGTATTAATAGTTTTGTTATCTGTGAGCGCCATCGCCTTTGGGATTGGCGGATAAAGCCTTGCTTATGTAAAAGACAAATAACGCAGGGTGTATGAATGACCATGAGGATAATGCTGGCTGACAAGGTCAAAGTGAATTGCCCAACAGCGATTCCTGACGTTGAGATTGCGGCCATCGTCATCACCTTTTTCTGCTTATGGACATGACGATCTATGCGTTATCTCCAAAATCAAGTGGGTGCAAGGAGTACCTTTCTTAATTACTTTAGTTCACTCGAAATATTCGCCCTCCATAGCTCGTTCATAAGCTTAGAATCCCTAGGCTTCTATCCACAGTGTCGGAGAGTGAATGCCATGGCACACCTGTATGGGTGATATCAGGCTAACACTAAGAACATCGCAGCTGAACTAACAAGTCATGCAGCTCAATTTCCATAAAAAATAAGCCAAATGAAAAGGCGGCAGGTGAAATTCACCCTGCCGCTCTAATCCTTGATTACTTTCTTTCTAGCTTCTAGATGGTTTCTAGATACTTACTGCTTCGAAAGGCGTTACTAGCCTTAAAGTCGTCTTGCCTCTATCACACTATCGACTTGGGTGAGTTTCGATAACACTCGCGATAAACCATCAAGGTTATAAAGCTCCAGTTCCAACTCAATCGCGGCGGTCTGGTTTTTAGTATCCGATGATGAGCTCATGGCCAATACATTGGATTTTTCGGCGGCCAGCACTGAGGTTAAGTCACGCAATAAACCGCTGCGATCGTGGGCCAATACCCGTAAACGCATCCGATAACCGCCGGAGTAATTTTCGCCCCAGACCACATCGACACCGCGCTCTGGGTGAACCCGCATCAACTCTTTAACCTGTTCACAATCAGCGCGATGCACAGAAATGCCACGGCCTTTCGTGATAAAACCTAAGATTTCATCACCGGGAACTGGCTGACAACAACGGGCGATATGGTTAAGCAAGTTACCCACACCATTGACTTCAACCTGACCACGGCCACTAGAAGTCGGCTTATGTTGACCTTTCTTGACTAATTCTTCGACGGCGTCTTCTTCCGACACTTCGTCCAGACGCAGACGGCTCTGAATATGGTTAACCACTTGATGCAGACGCACATCACCGCCGCCAATCGCCGCAAGTAAGTCATCCATGCTCGCCATATTAAAGCGCTCGACCGCGATGGCTGCATCTTTAATTTTCAAGCTCACCCGCGCCAATTCGGATTCAAGCATTTCTTTGCCGGCGACAATATTCTTGTCTCTGTCCTGCTGCTTGAACCAATGCTGGATTTTCGAACGCGCCCGCGAGGTACGGATATAACCTAAATTTGGGTTAAGCCAGTCGCGCTTGGGGTTGGGCTGTTTCGAGGTGATGATCTCGATACGCTCGCCGGTTTCGACCTGATAGGTGAACGGTACAATACGGCCATCGACCTTAGCACCAATACATTTATGCCCCACTTGGGAGTGAATGTAATAGGCAAAGTCGAGCACGGTTGAGCCCAGTGGCAAGTCGACGACTTCACCGCTTGGGGTGAACACATAGACTCTATCTTCAAACACTTGGCTGCGCACTTCTTCAACCAAGTTGCCACTTTCGACCACGTCCTCCTGCCATTGCAGAATTTTACGCAGCCAGTTAATTTTTTCTTCGTAGCCGCTTTGCTTACCGGAATGATTGCCTTCTTTGTATTTCCAGTGTGCGGCCACGCCCAGCTCGGCATCTTCATGCATGTCTTGGGTACGAATTTGAATTTCAACGGTTTTGCCCTCAGGCCCCACCACTACGGTATGAATCGATTGATAACCGTTAGGCTTAGGGTTAGCGACATAGTCGTCAAATTCCCGTGGAATATGGTGCCAAAGGGTATGCACCACACCCAATGCGCCATAACAATCCTGCAGACGCTCGGTCACGATACGCACGGCACGCACATCAAACAACTCATCAAATTTGAGGTGTTTGCCCTTCATCTTGCGCCAAATACTGTAGATGTGTTTCGGCCGACCGTAGACCTTAGCGCGAATTTGATCTTCATCTAATCTTTGTTGCAACTCCCTGACAAACTTGTCGATAAAGACTTCACGATCCAGCCGTTTGCCATCTAATTGCTTGGCAATATCTTTGTAAGTGTCTGGATGCAAATAGCGGAAAGAAATATCTTCCAGCTCCCACTTTAATTGACCAATACCCAAACGGTTAGCCAGCGGCGCATAAATATCGGCAATTTCGCGGGCCAGCAGCACCCTGGTTTCTTCATCGGCATTTTTCACCGCCCGCAGCAAACACACACGTTCGGCCAGTTTGATCACCACCGCACGCACATCTTCGACCATCGCCAGCAACATGCGGCGGATGTTATCGATTTGCGGCTCGGTTGAGCGGCTATTGGGATTGATTTTCAAGGCGCCGATGGCGTTCATGGTCACGACACTCGCGACTAAACGCGCCAGTGGCTCACCAAATTTTTCTTGAATGGCTTCTTCGGTCAGTAACCCCGCATCGAACACCACAAACAGAATCGCCGCTTGTAAGGTTTCTATGTCCATGTTCAGTGGCGCGAGGATTTCGATCATCTCGCGCCCACGTTCGAGTAGCTCTCTTTTCGCGGCAGGACTCTTAGCGGGTAAGGCTTCGACCTGTGCAATCAAGGTGAGCAGCATCTGCGCCTCATCTGCCTGACTGACATAACGAGCCACCCAATCGTCTAGATTAAAATCGGGATCGTTAAAGTGTGCTTCGCGAACAGAGACCATCTAATTTATTTCCTTATCCGTGCTCAGAGAGAAAGTGGGCACCACTTCGGCTCTCCTATCTTCAGCATTGGCGCGAACTTGTCAAACCTAACTGACCAAATATTCACATTTTTTACGTTTTTCAAACGCTTTGCTTACTTTGTCAGCGCAAATTACTTGGTTAATTCAAACAGTGCCATGGCTTCAATATGATGTGTTTGAGGAAACATGTCGATTAACCCCAATTTTTGCAGCTTGTAACCACGATCTAACAGCACAGCGCTATCACGGGCCAAACTGGCGGGGTTACATGACACATAAACCACTTTGCGCGGTTTCATTTTTTTCAACCATTGCAAGCTTTCAAAAGCGCCAGCTCGAGCAGGATCGAGCAGCAACTTATCAATTTTGCCCATCCAAGGCTCAAGGGATAAATCCGCACTCAAGTCGCCGTGGTAAAAGGTCAGTTTATCCAGATTGTTAGCTTTAGCGTTCACCCGCGCCTGAGTCACCATCTCGGCAACCCCTTCGACGCCAATCACATCTGCACCCATTTTCGCTAAGGGTAAACTGAAGTTCCCCATGCCGCAGAACAAATCCAAAATACGCTCACCCGCTTCGGGGGCTAGCCAATTCATGGCTTGGTTGACCATCGCCTTGTTAACCTGCCCATTCACTTGCACAAAGTTACCGGGCGTGAAGCTTAAACTCACCGCATCAGACTCAGCATTTTCATCTAACAGTTGATAAACAGGTAATACTAACTCGGCACCGACACCTTGGAATTGCCCTTCGTTGTCCTGCAGACAAATGTAGATCTGGTGCTGCTCGGCAAAGGCTGACAGCTTAGCCAAATCTTTATCGTTTAACGCCTTAGTGATACGCAGCACAGCAAAATGACCATTATCTGCCTCAATAAGCTCTAAATGGCCTAGGCTCGACTTAGCAGAAAGTTGGTTTAACAGCTTTGCAAAGGGAGTAATCAAATCCGACAAGGGTTTTGCCAGTACTGGACACTGGCTTATTGCAACCACATTGCTGCTACTGGCCGCGCGAAAGCCTAGACTTAAGTGTTTGGTATTTTTATCGAATACGGTTGCAAGGCGTGCGCGGCGGCGATAGTGCCAACCCTCACCCGTTAACGGGGGTGATAACTCGCCACCTTCAGCACCGGCAAATTTAGCCATGATATCGAGGAGTGCTGCCGACTTGTGTTCTCGCTGGCCCGTTAAAGACATATGCTGCAAATCGCAACCACCACAAGTATGGTAATGGGGGCATGCAGGCGTAACCCGTGCAACACTTGGAGTTTGAACCGAAATTAATTTAGCACGAGCGTAATTTTTCTTTTGCTCAGTCAACTGCACCATCACAGTTTCATTTGGTAGAGCACTAGGGATAAACACGACTTTCCCCTGATGTTGTGCTATACCAGCACCTAGATGATCGAGCTGGTTGACAGTGAGCGACAACTTAGCCGACAACTGTTTGGAACTATTTGGTTTTGCTTTAAAAAATTGCGCCATTTCGGCCTCTAAATCAATAAAATACTGGCAAAGACCGCCCTCTTTCTGGCAGTCTTATAAAATTATCTTAGTCTCTTTCACAGGAAACACCGCCGCTGCTATGACCCCTGTCAACAACATGACCAAATACAGCTTGCGTTCTTGGGTGCTAGTGCTGGCGCTAGCACCGACTATTTTGGTCGGTATCCTTCTGGGCAGTTACTTTACCATAAACCGCTTTTATGAGCTCGAAGATACGCTGATTGAGCAAGGCAGTAATATTATCGAGCCTTTAGCTATTGCCAGTGAAATTGGTTTACTCGGGAATGATCGCGAAGCGACTAAGAGGTTGCTCGCCGCCGCACAAATCAACAAATCGACCTTAGTCAAATCCATCGCCATTTTTGACATCCAAAATCAACTGTTTGTCACATCCCATTACCACAAAGATTTTGAGATCATGCGCTATAAAGAAGCGCTAAACAATTTACACAAAACCGAAATCGAACATGTTGGCGACAGCCTTATTCTACGAACGCCAATTTTTGCTAGTGCGCCTTCTGCTGCTCCCGCGAATTTGGAGATCCAAAACGATGATGGTGAATTACTGGGTTATATCTCAGTCATTATCAACAAGGAACGCGCTCTACTCGAACAGCACAGAGCCGCCGTTGCCGCTTTTATCATTGTGTTACTTGGCGTTCAATTAAACCTGTTATTCACTTTTAGGTTAGTGAAAAATGTAACCCAACCCATTACCGAAATGGTACGGGTAGTCGCAAAGATCCGTGAAGGAAAATTAGATGCACGCTTAGATGGTAATTTAATTGGCGAACTGGATTTACTCAAACGCGGTATTAATGCGATGGCAGGGTCATTGTCGGAATACCACGATGAGATGCAGCAAAATATCGACCAAGCCACCTCTGATTTACGCGAAACCTTAGAGCAAATTGAGATCCAAAACGTCGAGTTAGATTTAGCCAAAAAACGCGCCTTAGAAGCCAGTCGCATTAAATCTGAATTCTTAGCCAATATGTCCCACGAACTACGTACGCCACTGAACGGCGTGATTGGCTTTGCGCGACAACTGGTTAAAACCCCTTTGCATTCGAGCCAAGTTGACTACATCAATACCATTGAACGTAGCGCAACCAATCTGCTAGCTATCATTAACGATATTCTCGACTTTTCGAAACTCGAAGCCGGCAAAATGGTGTTGGAAAATATGCCCTTCGGTTTACGGGAAACCATAGGCGATGCCATTACGTTGATCTCGGGTAGCGCCCAAGCTAAGGGCTTAGAGCTCGTGGTCGATATCGCCCCCAATGTGCCTGACAGTGTGAATGGCGATGCCATGCGCGTATGTCAAATCATCAATAACTTAGTCGGTAATGCAATCAAATTTACCGACTCTGGCAGTGTGCTAGTTAAACTTGAATTACAAAGCCAATCAGAGGAACAAGTGGTCCTCCGCTGCGATGTAACTGATACAGGCATAGGCATCGACGAAAGCCAACAGGACTTTTTATTCCAAGCCTTTGGTCAAGCGGACTCATCTATCTCTCGACGTTTTGGCGGCACAGGACTTGGCTTAGTGATCACTAAACGTTTGGTTAATCAAATGGGCGGCCAAATAGGTTTTACCTCCTCCATCGATAAGGGTTCAAATTTTTGGTTCACTTTGCCACTGGGCTTAGGACAATTCCAAATTGGTGATTCACTACCATTGGACAAGCTCAAAGGTAAAACCATTCTGTTTTATGAGCCTAGAGTACTGACTCATGCGGTTTTAGGCCGCCAATTGCGTCTATGGGATACCAAAGTCACTCATCACCAGCATATCCCTAGCTTGCTGACAACGCTCGCGACCACCGAAGCGCCATACGATTATATTCTGTTAAGTTGTCATGGTTTTAGTGATGCGACGCAATTAGTCAGCACCTTAAATCTCGCGAAGACGAAGACTGACTGTTTAGTCGTTCTGTATGATTGCCAAGAGCAAGATACCCTGACAAAATTTATACGGCCCAGTGCGGATGCAGTACTGTCACTGCCTGTCAGTGAACATCAACTCGCCCGCAATATGCTCTACCCTCCATTGGAATATGACATACCTACCCCGATTGCAAACGTAGCTCCTGCGGCGCGTCAATCCTTAACGGTATTGGCCGTGGATGATAACTTTGCCAATTTAAAACTTATCGACACCTTACTTAGTGAATTAGTCACCACTGTGATTGCCGTTAATAATGGCGATGAGGCGGTCAAACAAGCTAAAACCCGCACCTTCGATTTGATTTTTATGGATATCCAAATGCCGGGCACCGACGGAATTAGCGCGACGAAGCAGATTCGCCAAGGCTCGATGAACCGTAATACGCCAATCATCGCAGTTACCGCCCATGCCATTGCCGAAGAACGTGAATTGATATTAGGCAGCGGGATGGATGGTTATTTACCTAAACCCATCGATGAAGCTGCGCTAAAAATGGTTATCAATCGTTGGATAACAAGACCTAAGTTTACCCATTTTGATCTGCATACTCTTAACTGGGATCTGTGTTTAACCCAAGCTAATCATAAATCGAACCTAGCACTTGAGATGTTAAGAATGCTGCTGGACTCACTACCAGAAACGGTAGAGAAAATTCAGACGGCGCTGAACCAAAATGATCAGGCTACTATGCTCAGTACTATCCATAAATTACACGGGGCTAGCTGCTATTGCGGTGTACCCACCACCCAAAGATTATGCCAAGAGATTGAATCAGCATTAAAACGTGAAACCCCTGTGGAAGATCTCGAACCCGAAATACTAGAGTTACTTGATGAGTTAACTAAGGTAGAATCAGCGGCAAAACAAGTGCTATCACAGCTATCAGCGGAAATAACAGATGACCAAAAAAACGGGCTTCTTTAAGCGTCTTAAAGCGCTAGAACTACCTCAAAAACAACTCTTTGCCATTGCTCTTTGTCAGCGTATGTTGCCCAATTATCAACTGTTTTCAGAAGTCTGCGAATTTGGTGATCCCGCAGTTTTAAACACAGTGTTAGAGTTGTTATGGCAATCCCAGTACGACAATAAACTCAAATTTAATATTGATGTCCATCTACAGCGATTGGAAGATAACACACCCGATCCTGCCGATTTTGAAGCCTATGGTGTCTATCCCGCCATGGATGCAGTTGTTGCACTCTCAACATTGCTAAGTGCAATCCAAGATAAAAATGAAGAAGATATAACCAATATCAGTAAGTTATCATCAAGCACTGTGGCGAACTATATTGAAGCCATCAGCGATGTCGATTTAGTCGATGACGCCCTAGATGATTTCGTCTTCGCCCATGAAGTCATGGAAGAAGAGAAGGAGTTACAAAATTCTCTGCTCGAAATTATTGAAGAAAATCCAAAAATCACTGCGGAATTGGTAAAAGGTCTACGCAAAGACATCATCGAAGCAGGTGTATCCAATATTGGCATTAGCATCGCCTAACAGCCTACATGTATCTAAACTTGCAAGTTTAATCCGTGTTATCCCAAAGTATTAAGCCACTCTAAGATAACACGGCGTAAACGGGTCATCATTGACTGACTATCGCAGTCCAAGTGCAATCTCCGATGAGAAAGATTGTTTATCAAGGATTTATACCCATAGCGAAAGTTGCATAGACAGTTGGAAACTTACCATAGGCCAGCAAAGCCGCATTGCAGATAATCGTCATTAAACGATGCCTTGAGCGATGCAAGTGCTCAACATCAAAGGCAACTTAAGCCATAGAAAACAATTCTGGCGACCTTGACTGCATAAACTCAATAAACACTCTCACCTTCAGCGGTTGCTGACTGCGTTGATGATACAAAATTGAAATCCGCCGCTGTTCACCCATCCATTCTGGTAATAATACTTTGAGTCGGCCCTCTTTAATCTGCTGTTTTACAAACAATTCAGGGCCGTACAAAATCCCACCATTATCCAATGCCGCCTCAATAGCACCATGTAAATCCGTCAATGTTAGCTTGGTCGGCCCATTAAAATAGAAGGATTCACCGTTTGGATGCTTTAAATGCCAATTAAATAATGGCCAAACTTTGATAAGTTGGTGCGCTTCTAAATCATTTGGATGGGTTAACTTAGGTGCCTTTGCTAAATATTCTGGTGTAGCAAATAAACAGTAATCTAACTCGCCTAATGTGCTCGATACCCATGAAGAATCAGGCTGAGCGCCACCAACAATCGCCACATCAATCCCTTTGTCGATCAAATCAACCAACTCATTGCTCTGGGATATATGCAGGCGAATATCAGGATACAAACGACCAAACTCATTAAGAGCTCGGATAAAGATGATAGAGATAATAGAAATCGGTGCGGCAATTCTCAACGTCCCTTCGGGTTTATCACTGCCAATGCCACTAAGCTCATCAAACTGGGCTATGACACTCTGATAACGCTGAAATAACGCTAATCCCTCTTCAGTCAACCTCAGTTTACGAGTGCTGCGCATAAAGAGTTGCTTATCGAGCTTTTCTTCTAATTTGGCTAACTTACGACTCACGGTCGCAATGGGCATATCCAACTCTTTGGCCGCCTGTGAAAAACTTCCTGCATTCACTAAGTGCACAAAAAGATAAAGAAGCTGTAATTCACCGCCCAAATCATCACTCATATCACATCCAAATTTTTATAGGCTACTTAGGTCTACATATCAACTATATTGCTAAATCATTGTATTTCAAACATAGAATTATTATCTATCCCCCCACAGAACCTCATGCTGCAGGATCCAGCTACTGATGTTAACGGCATGCTGGACGGAGCGCCGAAGGGACACCACTTCCGTGTTGCACCAATTCAAAAGGTGACCGACATTCTGTCATTGATGTACCTTGAATTGAAGCACTGTGAATTGAAGCACCGTGGACGCACCGAAACTCGTATCTTGAGCTCGTTTGGGTATATACGACCATAGCGCAATAGTATCAGTTGCAAATGGTATGTTATTTTGCAGGACAATTTACTGCGCTAGTTCGAATATTACTAATTCAGTTATCGGTATAAATGAACTGCTAAATCTATTTAGTACAGGCATATGTATTTGGATCAAGATGGTACTCAATGAGCCTATCTTACATTGCGAATACCCAATCATAAGGATGAGTGAGGGAATGACACTATTAACCCCGCTGTTTGCCGTCTTCGGGATAATGCTACTAGGTACACTAGTACAAAAATTGAAACTTCTCCCCGTGGAAACGGATCAAGTATTAAACCAATATGTGTACTACATTGCCTTTCCTGCGATCATGCTAATCGCCCTAGCTCAGCAGCCAATTAACGAAATCTTACAATGGGGATTTATTGTAGGCTATAGTGCAGCAATGCTAATTATCTACCTAATTTGTTTAGGTATTTCACTTATCGCCAACCCAAAAGAGCACGCGATTGCTACAATTAGAGCCCTAAATGCCACCTTTGGTAATACCGCGTTTATAGGTATTCCATTACTGATGATAATCTTTCCACAACAACACAGTGCTTTAGTTGCTGCGGCCATTGCCAGTCTGCTATCGGTACTTATGTTTGCAGTCGCGCTAGTATCATTAGAACTTGCCACTAACACCCAAAGACAACACCATGCCTTAGTCATAATGGCAATGGCTGTCGGTAAAAATCCTATCGTTATTGGTAGTTTGATTGGCGTAGGTATTTCGGCGCTGGAGATAAAACTGCCCTCAGGTCTGGCGCTAATGATCCAGCAAATAGGTAACACCTCAAGCCCCTGCGCCCTATTTGCTATTGGTATGGTACTCGCAAAAGCCATGCGGTATCAAAAGGATAGCAAGATTTTTAGTTTCTCAAACTTCCTAGAGTTAGGCCTAATCAACCTTTTTAAACTGGGTATACAGCCCGTGCTAGTCTACTTTATGTTGAAATACTGCGGTGTGCATGGCGATTATCTGATTATGGGCGTTATCCTCAGCGCACTGCCTACAGCAGCCAGCGTTTACTTGCTCGCCCAGCGCTACAATACTCAGGCTTCAACCAGTGCTCAGGGCATTTTATTCGGCACCTTAGTCACTTTTTTCAGTCTGCCCATATTAGAAAGCCTAGTAAGAACCCATGCATAATCAGTTAATTGAAAGTATTTACCGCTAATTATGCCGATTATTTACCCAAGCCACTTTACTGTATATAAAATCAGTATATACTGTTTATCAATACAGTGGTTTGGTATATTTTTCGACAGGAATTCACTATGCTTTGCCAACTCAGCATTAACAACTTCGCTATCGTCCGTTTTTTAGAACTGGATTTTCGCCCCGGCATGACCAGCATCACAGGTGAAACCGGTGCGGGTAAATCGATTGCCATCGATGCACTAGGTCTATGCCTAGGCAATCGTGCCGATGCCAGCAGTGTTCGCCCAGGAGCCAATAAAACCGAGGTCAGCGCCCGCTTTTCCTTGGATGATATTCCATTGGCTAAACGTTGGTTAGAAGACAACGATCTTGAACTCGATGATGAGTGTATCCTACGTCGCACTATCGGTAGCGATGGCCGCTCACGCGCCTACATCAATGGTAATCCAGTGCCGCTGACACAACTCAAATTATTGGGTCAGTTGCTTATAGGTATCCACGGCCAGCATGCTCACCATGCGATGTTAAAGAGCGAACATCAACTCACCCTGCTCGACAGTTATGCCAACCACAGATTACTTATCGATACGGTTGCCGCAAGTTTTCAACGCTGCAAACAAATTGAAGCCGATCTAAAACAACTCGAAGCCTCTCAGCATGAACGGATTGCCCGTAAACAATTAGTGCAATATCAAGTAGAAGAACTCGATGAGTTTGATCTTAAAGTCGATGAATTCGAGGAAATTGAACAAGAGCACAAACGCTTAGCCAATGGCACTGAGCTCATTGATACCTGTCAGGCGAGTCTTGATCTACTGACAGATGGCGAAGAAAATAATATTGAGTCACTACTTAATCGCGTCGTTTCCCTTGCAGAAGATCTGCAAAGCTACGATCCCGCATTAAGCAATGTCAGCACTATGTTGAACGATGCCTTAATCCAAGTACAAGAAAGTGCAGGCGAATTACAGCACTATTTGAGTAAGCTTGAACTCGATCCGACCCATTTCGCCTATTTAGAAGAACGGCTATCAAAAGCCATGCAACTGGCGCGTAAGCACCATGTCAGCCCAAATAAACTGGCGGAACATCATCTAGCATTAAAAGCAGAGCTCAGCACCTTAGACAGTGATGAAAGCAAACTCGAAGAAGTTCAGCAACAAGTCGAAGCGAGCAGAGCAGCTTACCTTAGCAATGCCCAAAAGCTCAGCCAAAGCCGTGCCAGATATGCTAAAGAGCTCGATAAGCTAGTGACTCAATCAATCCACGAACTGAATATGCCTAAGGGTAAATTTACTATTGAAGTCAATTTCCACCCAGAGCAAATGTCAGCCAACGGCAGTGACAATATCGAATTTATGGTAACCACTAACCCTGGCCAACCCTTGCAACCTATTTCTAAAGTGGCTTCAGGTGGTGAACTTTCACGGATAGGGTTAGGCATTCAAGTGATTACGGCGAAGAAAGTTGCCACACCGACATTGATCTTCGATGAGGTGGATGTTGGGATCTCAGGACCTACCGCCGCAGTGGTAGGCCGAATGCTGCGCAGCTTAGGGGAATCGACCCAAGTGCTGTGTGTGACTCACTTGCCTCAAGTCGCAGGTAATGGTCATCAACATATGTTCGTCGATAAATTTAATAAGGCGGGAAGCACTGAGACCACAATGAAGTCGCTCGATCGTGAGCAACGCATTCAAGAACTCGCAAGATTGTTAGGCGGCGATACCATCACCAGCAATACCCTAGCGAACGCAAGGGAACTGCTGCAATAACAGAAATAAAGCAGATAAGGTACAAAGTCACTAAACGACTCTAAATTTCCAAAATCTGCAAAATAAAAACTAAGGGCTAGCTGTTAGCAATGTTAGTTAAAACACCACACTAGCCCTTGCAGACAAATAAACGCAAATACGCCGGCCAAAACATCGTCGATCATAATGCCAAAGCCACCATGGACTTTGGCATCAAGCCAACGAATAGGCCAAGGCTTGATGATATCGAAAAAGCGAAATAGACCAAAGCCGACTAACAACCAAATCCAGCCTGCAGGTGCCGCTATCATAGTAATGAGTAGTCCAGTCACTTCATCCCATACAATCGCACCATGGTCATGCACCCCCATATCTTTAGCGGCTTGACCACAAATGTAAATGCCTGCCAAAGCAGCGAATACAGTCAAACCCAAATACCACCCCAGAGGCAGCGGTGCTAAGAGTAAATATAAAGGGATTGCGGCTAAAGTACCAAAAGTCCCCGGCGCCTTTGCGGCAAGCCCACTGCCGAAACCTAAGGCCAAAAAGTGCACAGGATTTTTTAATGATAGGCGAGTTAACACCTGATCCTTTGACAACCATTTCATTAACATGCTCTTCGATTAAAAGTGCTCGAAACCGTGATACGGCGGCGTAAAGGGCTCACCATTGAGTTGCAACTTGAGCTTACTGCCCGCACAGATTTGTCCAACACGAACAAACTTTGCCCCTGCATGGCTCAAGGCGGTCTCAAGCGCGCCTTTTTGGGACTCAGGAACCGTAAACAGCAGTTCATAATCCTCGCCACCGGTCAGAGCATAACCCAAGGCATGTTCATCGCTAACGGTATCTTGCATCGCGCGGGACAGGGGAATATTAGCCACATCGACAACAGCTCCCACCGCAGAAGCCTTAAGTACATGACCGATATCCGAGATAAATCCATCGGATAGGTCGATAGCACTAGAGGCTAATGAACGCAATGCTTGGCCCGCTAATACCCTTGGCGTCGGACGATAATGACGGTTGATTAGGAATTCTTTATGTTCAGCTCTGGCGTGTTGAGTGCCTCGAATGATATCTAGCCCTAAGGCAGAATCTCCGAGTGTACCTGTGACATAAATCCAATCACCCGCTTTAGCACCATGACGGGTGAGCGCTTTCCCCTGAGGAACTTGTCCATGCACTGTGATGTTAATAGCTCTGGGACCACGAGTGGTATCACCACCAATTAAGGCAATACCATAGTAGTCAGCAGCCTCAAATAAACCTTCGCTAAAACCACTGAGCCAAATTTCATCCACTTCAGGCAGCGTTAAGGCAAGCGTCATCCACGCAGGTTCGGCGCCCATGGCAGCCAGATCGGATAAGTTTACGGCTAAGGCTTTATAACCTAAGGCAGCAGGAGGAATATCGGGGAAAAAGTGGACATTTTCGACTAAGGTGTCGCAGGAGATTGCAATCGACTTGTTTTCCGCGGGTTGCACTAAAGCGCAATCGTCGCCGATGCCAAGCTTCACATCACGGCGAGTGGGGCCGCGGTTGTTAAAATAACATTCAATTAATTGGAATTCTTTCACTGTACAGTTTGGCACGACTTACATCGGCCACCTTTGTTAGCAATGAAAAACGGTATCCTAGGATACCGTTTGTCTTTATTACTTGCGTGCAACCAGTTTGTCGAGCAGTCCGTTCACAAACTTATGACTCTCGTCCGCACCGAAAGCTTTTGCCAACTCAATCGCTTCGTTAATCGCGACCTTGTAGGGCACATCTTTACGGAAAGTCAGCTCATAGGTCGCTAAACGTACTATGGCTTTTTCTACTGGAGACACCTCATCGATCGGGCGTTCCAGATGCGGGATGATAAGCTCATCCAATTGGGTTTTCTTCGTTGCAACGCCTGAAAATAGCTCACGAAAATAAGCTACGTCCACACCGTCGAGACTCTGCTCAGTTAAAAACTCATGCTCGATATCGGCAATGTTATTCCCGCTTAGTTGCCATGAATAGATGGCTTGAACGGCTAAACGGCGGGCCTTGCGGCGCTCAGAAGGCTTCATTATTTTTCCTACTATTACAACTGTTGTTCAAGTTCTTGCAGAACATTGACCATTTCTAGCAGGCTTAAAGCAGCTTCGCCGCCTTTATTACCCGCTTTGGTACCTGAACGTTCAATCGCTTGTTCTATGGTATCTGTGGTCAAAACACCGAAGGCAACAGGCAGATCAAATTCTAAAGCAACTTGAGCTAGACCTTTATTACATTCGCCTGCAACAAAATCAAAATGAGGAGTACCACCACGGATCACCGCACCTAATGCGATAATACCGTCGAATTTACCACTGGCAGCTACGCGACGCGCAGCTAGCGGCAACTCAACCGCACCTGGTACACGGACAACAGTGATATTGTCGTCGCTGACTTGGCCAAAACGTTTCAGCGTGTCAAGTGCACCTTCAAGCAAGCTCTCAACTAAAAAGCTGTTGAAACGCGAAATTACAATCGCAACTTTGGCATTTTTCGCTTCGATATTACCTTGAACTACGTTCATTATCTTACCTAATTTAGCTAAAGCACCCAGCTCGGGGCGAAAAGTGGCGACATGATATCACAGCAAATTGCCCAGAGCCCTATGCAAATTATCAGAAATTGTTAATTTTACTTCGGTGTAACTTTGGGTTTCAGTCCGCCACATACTCGGTCACTTCAAGGCCAAAGCCAGAAAGCGAATGGTAACGTTTAGGCGAGCTAAGCAGGCGCATCTTAGTCACGCCAAGGCTGGCGAGGATTTGCGAACCCACACCCACACGGCGCGACGTCCCCTGCCATTTTGCAGAAGCAGGTGCTTGACCTTGATCTTCGGCTTCAAAGGCTTTCACCTTAGAAAGGATTTCACAGGGATGTTCTTGATTCCCGAGTAAAACCAATACGCCACCTTCTGCAGAAATACGCTCCATCGCCTTTTCGAGTGGCCAGCTGCGTTGCTGATCGCGCTCTGAATGGAGTAAATCGTTAAAAGTATTTTGCAAATGCACGCGCACCAAACAATCTGCTTTCACCTCACCTTTGACTAGGGCAAAGTGCAGTTGATTGTCGATAGTGTCTCTAAAGGTCACCATATCAAACTCACCGAAACGGGTCGGCAATTTGCATTTAGCTTCACGCACAACCGTAGTTTCTTTGGTGTTGCGATATTCAATTAATGCCGCAATAGTGCCAATTTTGACGCCGTGCAACTCGGAGAAAATTTCTAAATCTGGGCGACGAGCCATAGTGCCGTCTTCATTCAAAATTTCAACGATAACGCCCGATGGTTCAAGTCCCGCAAGACGGGCTAAATCGCAGCCCGCTTCTGTGTGCCCGGCGCGAATTAATACACCGCCGTCCTGTGCCATTAACGGGAAGATGTGCCCTGGTTGCACTAAATCAGCCGCTTTAGCCTCTTTAGCCACAGCCGTTTTTACCGTCACGGCGCGATCGTGGGCCGAAATACCGGTCGTCACGCCCTCCGCCGCTTCAATAGAAACCGTAAAGTTAGTTGAGAACTGGGCGTTATTATTCGTGACCATTAAGGGCAGATTTAACTGCTGGCAACGGGCTTTGGTCATGGTCTGGCAAATGAGCCCACGGCCATATTTGGCCATAAAGTTAATCGCTTCTGGCGTCACCATTTCGGCCGCCATGATCAAGTCACCTTCATTTTCTCTGTCTTCGTCATCCATCAAAATAACCATTTTGCCTTGACGAATATCTTCGATGATCTCTTCTATACTGTGCAGCGCCATTGTAGGACCTTATGATTTTGCTGTTGTTATGAAATTCTATACGTAAGTATGGTTATTACCAGTGCCTAACGCACAAACCCAGCACGGGCTAACATTTCCATGGTGACGCCACCGCTCTTACTGTCTTTGCCATCAAAACTCATCAAGCGTTCTAGATAACGGGCGATTAAATCCACTTCGATATTCACCTTATCACCCGCTTGCAGGTCGATTAACGTGGTTTCACCTGCGGTATGCGGCACTATGGTCAAGCGGAATCGGCTGCCATCCACTTCGTTAACCGTCAAACTCACGCCATCAATGGTGATGGAACCTTTATGGGCAATGTAACGCCCAAGCTCTGCGGGGGCGGCTAACCAAAACTCGATAGCTTGACCACGCACTAAGCGTTGCTCAACCGTTGCAATACCGTCGACATGGCCGCTAACCATATGGCCGCCTAAGCGTGTGGTTGGGGTGACGGCCTTTTCAAGATTCACCTTAGTGCCCACTTTATAGTTGGCAAACCCAGTTAGACTCACTGTTTCCGCTGAAACATCAGCCACATAACCGTCGGCTAATTGCTGCACAACCGTTAAGCACACTCCGTTAGTGGCAATACTGTCGCCTAAGCGCACATCATTTAAATCCAATTTGCCACTTGCCACGGTCAGGCGAATATCATCGCCTTTACGCTCCAGTTTGCGCAGGGTGCCAACGGCTTCAATAATCCCAGTAAACATGGTTAACTCACTTAATTAAATAAAGAAGTATCAAGCTTAACGCTTAAGATTAAACGGGTATCTGGCCCTAATTTGCGCTCATCGACCAAAGTTAGTGCAGGAATGTGTGCCATGGTTTGATAATCGGGCAATTGCAGCAGATTACGCCCATGCCCACCGAGGATTTTCATCGCTTGGTATAGCACTAACTCATCGGCAAGCCCCTCTGCTAAAAAAGCGCCCGCTAAGGTTGCACCCGCTTCCACCAGCACGTGATTACAACTTTGGCCTAAATAGTTTAATAGTTCAGGAAGCGAGACACGACCTGCAATTGCGGGTAACAGGAGGCAACTCACATGGGAGGGCAATTGTGCTTGAAACTCTGCGGGATAAGCCACGGTCGAGACCAACAATATTGGCGATACGATAGCCAAGCAGGCGGCCGATAACGGCAAACGGGCACGGCTGTCGAGTATCACTCTTAATGGTTGCAGTAATTGCGCCTCGGTTAGACTGTCTTTTAAACCACCAAGTTCTTGATAACGCACATTGAGCGAAGGATCGTCTGCCAATATGGTTTCAACTCCAGTGACCAGCGCGCAGGAACGTAAGCGTAATCGCTGCACGTCACGGCGGGATTCTGGGCCGGTTATCCATTTAGACACACCATTCGACAGGGCTGTTTTACCATCGAGACTCGCGGCTAATTTTACCGTGACTCTGGGTAAACCTGATTCCATGCGCTTCATAAAGCCTAAATTCAAGGCATAGGCTTCATCGCGGTGTAATCCCACATCCACTTCAATGCCGGCGTCACGCAGCATTTGAATACCGCGACCAGCCACTTGCGGATTAGGATCTTCCACCGCCACGACCACACGTTTAACACCAATATTGATAAGTGCCAAGGCGCAGGGCGGCGTGCGCCCATAATGGCTGCAGGGTTCTAAGGTGACATAGGCCGTTGCGCCGCGGGCGTGTTCGCCAGCCATACGTAGTGCGTGCACTTCGGCGTGGGGCTCACCCGCTTTTTGATGATAACCTTCACCGATGATTTGGTTATCTTTAACGATAACGCAGCCCACACTGGGATTGGGTCTCGTGGTGTAAAAGCCTTTGCGCGCCAATTGAATCGCGCGGCTCATCATTTGGGTATCGAGTACGGACCAACTTATGTTCAAGCTCATGTTCAACCCTGTTGTTAAAGGTTTCGGCTTTCACCTGTCTTATAAAACCTGTCTTTTCACGCTTTTAGCAACTGCACGTCTGCCTTTTTAGGCGACAAAAGCTGAATGACTACTTTTGCAGTTTGGCGATGGCTTCGCCAAATTCAGAGACGTCTTCGAAGGCGCGGTACACAGAAGCGAAACGTATATAGGCGACTTTATCTAGGTTCATCAATTGCTCCATCATTAAGTTGCCGACCATTTCAGACGGCACTTCCCGCTCGCCCGTGGCGCGCAGGGTGGACTTGATTTTGCTGAGTGCTTGCTCGATTTCATCCATAGACACGGGGCGTTTTTCAACGGCACGCAGCATGCCACCTTGGAGTTTTTCTTCATCGAAGGGTTGACGTGAACCATCGCGCTTAATCACCCTAGGCATGACTAACTCGGCACCTTCGAAGGTGGTAAATCTTTCATGGCATTCGGTGCATTCTCGGCGACGGCGCACTTGGTGGCCTTCTGCCACTAATCGGGAATCGATGACTTTAGTATCTGTCGCGCTGCAAAATGGACAATGCATTGAGCCTCCTGCCAGTGAATGGTGGTAAAGCGTTAATGGCTTTACCGGTTAAATCTCGGCCAAACTCAGTGAATTTAAGCCTAAGATTTTACCAATAAAAATGGCCGCGAGATGCGGCCATGGGATTTTATCCTATTTATGGGCTGAGGTTAACTACCTGAGCTTAACAACCTAATGTTAAGTGCCAGATGCTAAGTACCTGATGTTATATGTATCAAGTCAGCCGGCGGTCAATCTCGGCCCTTCATCTTCTTTATGCGAAGATGCGCTGGCAACTTAGCCGTAAACAGGGAAACGTGCACAAAGTGCCAATACTTGGCCCTTCACACGCTCAATCACTGCTGGATTGTTAGCATCATCAAGGATGTCACAAATCCAGCCAGTCAGCTCTTTCGATTCCGCTTCTTTAAAACCACGGCGCGTAATCGCTGGCGTACCGATACGCACACCCGATGTCACAAAGGGTGAACGTGGATCATTTGGCACTGAGTTTTTGTTCACGGTAATGTTAGCGCTGCCTAAGGCGGCATCGGCTTCTTTACCCGTTAAGTCACGGCCAATCAGGTCAACTAGCATTAAGTGGTTGCTGGTTCCGCCAGAGACGATTTTGTAACCGCGCTCAAGGAATACTTCAACCATAGCTTTAGCATTGTTAACCACTTGCTGTTGGTACACTTTAAATTCTGGCTCTAGGGCTTCTTTGAACGCAACCGCTTTACCTGCGATAACGTGCATCAATGGACCACCTTGACCGCCGGGGAATACTGCAGAGTTCAACTTCTTGTACAAGTCTTCATCGTCAGCAGCAGACAGGATCACACCACCACGGGGACCTGCTAAGGTTTTGTGGGTCGTTGAAGTCACAACGTGGGCGTGTGGTACTGGGTTTGGATAAACGCCAGCTGCGATAAGACCGGCAACGTGTGCCATATCGACAAATAAATAAGCACCGATTTTATCTGCGATTTCACGCATTTTTGCCCAGTCAACGATACCTGAATAGGCAGAGAAACCGCCGATCATCATCTTAGGCTTGTGTTCTACGGCCAGACGTTCCATTTCGTCGTAGTCGATTTTGCCAGACTCGTCGATACCGTAAGGAATAATGTTGTATAGTTTGCCAGAGAAGTTAACCGGTGAACCATGGGTCAAGTGACCACCATGAGCTAAGTTCATGCCAAGTACGGTATCGCCAGGTTTTAACAATGCCATGTAAACAGCGCTGTTTGCCTGTGAACCTGAATGAGGTTGCACGTTAGCGTAAGTTGCGCCAAACAGTTCCTTAGCACGTTCAATCGCTAAGGTTTCAACTACGTCCACATACTCACAACCACCGTAGTAACGCTTGCCTGGATAGCCTTCAGCATACTTGTTGGTTAACTGTGAACCTTGCGCTTCCATCACGCGTGGACTGGTGTAGTTTTCAGAAGCAATCAGCTCAATATGCTCTTCTTGACGCAGAGTTTCATTCTGAATTGCGTTAAACAGTTCCGGATCATAATCTGCGATATTCATATCTTTTTTCAGCATTGCTTACTCCAGCAGCCAATTCTTATAGGTAGGGTTGCGCGGTATTCTACTCGGAACGTGACCACAATCCCAGTATTTGAAACATGAAATTCCTGCAGATAGTGCTTGAACTTGGCTCATTGTCGAGTTGAGTTCGGCGCGCAATCGAGTAGAATTAGCCGCATCATTAGTCACTTAAGATAGAGAAAAATGGCTCAGTTTGTTTACAGCATGCTGCGGGTGGGCAAAGTTGTTCCACCTAAGAAGCAGATCCTTAAAGACATTTCTTTAAGCTTTTTCCCCGGTGCCAAAATTGGCGTATTAGGCCTCAACGGTTCAGGTAAATCGACACTACTGCGCATTATGGCGGGGATCGATACCGAAATTGAAGGTGAAGCACGCCCAATGCCGGGTTTGAAAATAGGTTATCTACCACAGGAACCTAAACTCGATCCGACGCAAACCGTGCGTGAAGCGATTGAAGAAGCGGTCTCTGAGGCTAAAAATGCCCTGACTCGCCTCGATGCCGTTTACGCCGCCTACGCCGAGCCGGATGCCGATTTCGACGCCCTTGCTAAAGAACAAGGCGAACTCGAAGCCATTATTCAAGCCCAAGATGCCCATAACTTAGAGTATATCCTTGAGCGCGCCGCCAACGCCCTGCGTCTGCCAGATTGGGATGAGAAAATCGAAGTATTATCCGGTGGTGAACGTCGCCGCGTGGCGATTTGTCGCTTGCTGCTTGAAAAACCTGAAATGCTGTTACTCGACGAACCCACCAACCACTTGGATGCTGAATCTGTGGCTTGGCTTGAGCACTTCCTGCAGGAATATGCTGGTACTGTGGTCGCGATTACCCATGACAGGTACTTCCTCGACAATGCCGCTGGCTGGATTTTAGAACTCGACCGCGGTGAAGGTATTCCGTGGGAAGGTAACTATTCTTCATGGCTTGAGCAGAAAGATGCTCGCTTAAAGCAAGAATCTGCCACCGAAAGCGCCCGTCAAAAAACCATTGCCAAGGAATTGGAATGGGTACGCCAAGGCGCCAAAGGCCGTCAATCTAAGGGCAAGGCCCGCATGGCGCGCTTTGAAGAACTGAACACTAACGATTACCAAAAACGTAACGAAACTAACGAGCTGTTTATTCCGCCCGGACCACGTTTAGGTGACAAGGTCATCGAAGTGAATAACCTGACTAAGTCTTACGGTGACCGCGTATTGATCGACAACCTGTCGTTCTCTGTGCCTAAGGGCGCTATTGTCGGTATTATCGGTGCCAACGGCGCGGGTAAATCGACCCTGTTCCGCATGTTATCGGGCGCTGAAACGCCAGACAGCGGCACGATTGAACTGGGTGAAACAGTACAACTGGCCTCGGTTGAGCAGTTCCGCGATTCGATGAATGATAAGAACACTATCTGGCAAGAAATTTCAGGTGGCCAAGACATCATGCGCATCAACAACATGGAAATTCCAAGCCGCGCCTATGTGGGCCGCTTCAACTTCCGTGGTGCGGATCAGCAAAAAGTCATCGGCACTCTGTCGGGCGGTGAACGTAACCGGGTGCATTTAGCCAAACTGCTGCAAGCGGGTGGTAACGTCTTGTTACTCGACGAACCCACCAACGACTTAGACGTTGAAACCCTGCGCGCACTGGAAGAAGCGATTCTGGAATTCCCAGGTTGCGCTATGGTGATTTCGCATGACCGTTGGTTCCTCGACCGTATCGCGACCCACATTCTGGATTATCGCGACGAAGGCCAAGTGAACTTCTACGAAGGTAACTACACAGAATACTCGGCATGGTTGAAAAACACCTATGGCGCCGATATTGTTGAGCCACACCGCTTGAAATATAAGCGTATGATTAAATAAAAGGTTCTAGATTCTACAAGCCTACAAAATGGAGTTTAGCTCGAAAGGGTTAAGCTCCTTTTTATTCCATTCAATTTAGGGCGTGAATTTTATCGCTATTTCAAGCTGGCACTATTTCAAGCTAGCACTATTTCAAGCTAGCAAAGTAGGCCACCAGCATATCCATCATCACCCTAAGTGCAGGTTGCATATGTTTGCGAGATTGATATACGCCATACACACCGAGTGACTGGGGCTTAAACTCAGTTAACAAAGGCACCAGTTGACCCGAGTCTAAATAGGGTTTTGCCGCCCAAACGGGCTGCATAGCAATCCCCTCGCCCACTAACGTGGCATTGAGTACCACCATGGAATCATTGGCGCTGAAATTACCATTCACCGGTACGTTAAACGCTTGCCCTAGATTTACAGCCTGATCTTGGTTTGAATGAGGCTCGGAATTCAGCGACTGAGCCTGTTTCGCAGCCATATCGGTTTGATAAAAGCGCCACATCACATCGCCAAAGTAGGAATAGGTTAAGCAGTTATGCTGAGTTAAATCCTCGGGATGCAGCACGCTGGCTCGCGCCGCAAGATAACTGGGGGCGGCACATACTACAGATTCACATTCACCCAAGCGCCTTGCGATAAGATTAGGATCGAGCTCATTAGTGATGCGAATTGCCAGATCAATCCGCTCGGCGACCAGATCGACGGTTTGGCTACTCACGTGGAAATTCACACTCGCCTGCGGATAACTGGCTAAGTATTGGCGCACCACGGGCGCTAAGATCTGATGCGCCATAAACTGTGAGCAGCTAATGCGCAATAATCCCCGCGGAATCGCCATACCTGCGTTACTGACCGACGGCACTTCGTTAGCCAGTTCGAGTAATTTATGGCAATAATCCAGCACTTGCTCACCCGCTGGCGTCAAGCTGAGGCTGCGCGTCGAGCGATGAAGCAGCCTAGCACCAGACCATTCCTCCATTTCGCTCAAGTAACGGGTCACCATAGAACGCGACATATCTAAGGCATTGGCGGCGCTAATCATGCTGCCACGCTCAACAATAGTGACAAACACCTTAGCCGCTTCGAGTCTGTCCATTACTTATCTCCACTCACTTTGACTTACTCAAGGGCTCACTCATTACGCACATAACCAAGAGTGCAAGAGTATACGCGGCTATTCATCCGATTTATGCAACAAACATGGGCATTATAACGCATTTATCTAGTGATTTTTGCAACCTATACTTAACTCACTTTCGCAGCAGCTGCAAATCAATGAATGCTAAATCGAACCCTTTACTCTCATCCTGTGACTATAAGTGAGCCCAAAATGAACACATCAAGCTATGCAATACGCAACACAGTTAACGCCACGTTGAAGGCCTCGTCTAAAATCAGCCTAGCTGCCACTTTGCTGCTGGCTGGACTCAGTGCGGTCAATGCTGCGCCATTGCAAGTGAGCCATTTTAATCCGGGCGAAAATAGCATCTTTGCCGTGTCATCGAGCTTTATCAGTGGCGAGCATGAAATGATGTTAGTCGATGCGCAATTTCAAAATAACGATGCCCAAACATTGGTCGATACCATTAAGGCCAGCGGTAAAAAACTGACTCAGGTGTATATCAGCCATAGCGATCCTGACTTTTATTTCGGTTTAGCCGTGATTAAAAAGCACTTCCCCGATGCACAAATCGTCGCGACTCAAACTACTGTCGATGCCATTAAAGCCTCAATGGAAGGCAAACTCGCCTACTGGGGGCCGATTTTAAAAGACAATGCGCCAAGGGAATTAGTGTTACCTAAGGCGATTCACAGTGACACTTTTACTATCGACGGTGAGCAAGTGATTATTAAAGGTTTTAATGATAAACACCCTAAACACACTTTCCTGTGGGTGCCATCGGCAAAAACCATTACAGGTGGCGTAGAAGTATTTGATAACACGCATGTTTGGATGGCAGACAGTCAAACTGCCTCTGAGCGGCAGGAATGGTTAACCCATTTAGATGCAATGGAAAAACTGCTGCCGACTACCGTTATCCCAGGTCACTACTTAGGCGAGGCTCGCTTTGATACCCGCGCCATCGGTTTTACCCGTGAATATGTAAAAGCCTTTGAAGTGGCGGCAAAAGCCTCGAAGGATTCAGCCCAATTAATCCAAAAGATGTTAGCACTATACCCACAAATGCCAGCCGATGCAGGGCTAGAGATCAGCGCCAAAGTTTACATGGGCGAAATGACCTGGCCTATGTAAGCCCATCGAGATTAGCCGTTAGGTGGACTGAGGCACGTACTAGATTGCGTGCCTAATATATCGTTTTAAAAAGCTTTAGTTAAAAATGTCAGAATCTAAGAGGTTTAGAATGCACAGCCAAACTCACCAAACGCGCACTCTGCACGCCATTATCGATCCTTTATGTGGCTGGTGTTATGCGGCAGCGCCTTTACTCGACGTTGCAGCCAAAGCTGGCTTTACCATTAAGCTCCACGGCGGCGGTATGCTCACGGGCCCAAGACGTAAACAAATCGATGCTAACTGGCGCGACTATGTTATGCCGCATGACTTGCGCATTGCCGAGTTAACCGGACAGACTTTTGGGGAAAACTATTTCGACGGTCTGCTGCGTGATACCACAATCGTACTCGACTCGGCGCCGCCCATTAAAGCCATGCTCGCAGTCGAAGCTATAGGCGGCGACAGTTTAGCCTATCTACACTCAGTGCAACTCGCCCATTACCGTGATGGCCACAGTGCCAGTGATGAAGGCAATCTCGCAAGAATAGCCACAGAGCTTGGGCTCGACCCAGCAGCCTTTGCGCTACATTACGCCCAAGGAGAAGGCAAACTGTATAAGCATATTGCCGCGTCACGCGCGCTGCTCAATCAAATTGGTGCCCAAGGCTTTCCTTCGATGGCGATGGAGGCAGAGGACGGCAAACTAACTGCCATTAATATCAACCGCTTCTACGGCCAACCCGCCCAGTGGTTAAGCCACCTAGAAACACAATTTGATGACCATAATGAATAACCCTGATGCCTTTATAACCAAGCAAGCTGAGGTGCATATGATTGAAAAACACGGATCACAGGCGCATTTAACCACTGAAGCCCAATTATTAAGGCAAACCGAGGCTAATCTCGCCATCGTAAAAAGTACCTATGAAGGACAAAATTCAGCCGAAAACGCCCATAACCTGCAGCAAGCGCTGGCGGTAGATGCACGCTGGACAGAGGCAGAAAGATTTCCCTATGCAGGTACTTACATAGGTTTTAGCGATATAGCCACCAATGTGTTTGATAGACTAGGAACCGAGTGGGATAACTATCGCGTCATGATTGAAGACTATGTCGCTCAAGGAGATAAAGTCTTTGCCTACGGTACTTATACAGGCCGTTATGTAAAAACGGGTAAAACCTTTAGCGCGCGAGTTGCTCATCTTTGGCAATTACACCAAGGTAAAATCATCAGCTTTGAGCAGTTTGTGGATAGCAAAACCGTTGTGAATGCCATGCAATAATTGAACAACCATCACACAGCAAGGCAGACTTATTCCATAAGCTCGCCTTGTTGCTTGCCGCCTTGAGACCTTATCCGTATTATTTTGTTTTTCAATATATTGCGTTTAGCCAATACCATCTCAGTATAGAAAACACCCTAATTGCCAAATTAATTGTCTTAATTGGATGAAAAACACAATTTCTTTCACTTTCGTGAGCTTAACTTTACAAACTTTTACCCAATAAGCGTACGTTATTCATTAGAATAGCCATCATAGCGCTATCGCCCTCTTAACAGCCTTTGTGCGAGATAATCATTCCAATGAAAAAAACCATTATTGCCATAGCCCTGCTTGCAGTTGTTGCCGCAGCAGTAAGTTTTAGTGATGTCCTTCAAGCGGCTAAACCCGAGAGCGCCCCACATCTAATGCGCACTGTTCCCGTGGTGACAGGTGAAGTGGTTGAGCATCCGCTGGCGCAATCTATTTCGCTTATTGGCAAACTCGCCGCAGAACGCGCTGTAGTGGTTGCCCCCCAAGTCACTGGCAAAATAAAACAAATCGCAGTCACATCAAACCAAGCCGTGAAAAAAGGCCAGCTCTTAATCGAACTCGATGATATGAAAACACAGGCCGCAGTGGCCGAAGCTAATGCATACCTAAATGATGAGAAGCGTAAACTTAAAGAATTTGAAAAACTGATCAGCCGTAATGCGATTACTCAAACCGAAATTGATGCGCAAAAAGCAAGTGTAGATATTGCGCAGGCACGTTTAGCCTCTGCCCAAGCGGATTTGCATTATCACTCACTCATAGCACCATTTGCGGGTAAAACCGGTTTAATTAATTTCAGCGAAGGCAAGATGGTGAGTGTCGGAACTGAGCTGATGACATTGGATGATTTATCCAGCATGCGCCTCGATCTGCAGGTTCCTGAGCATTTCCTAGCGCAGCTCAGCATTGGTATGCCCGTTTCGGCCACAAGCCGTGCCTGGCCTGGTGAAACCTTTATGGGCAAAGTGGTGGCTATCGATCCGAGAGTGAATGAAGAAACATTGAACCTAAAGATCCGCGTGCAATTCGACAATCCTAAAGATCGTGTAAAACCCGGCATGATGATGTCATCTACCATCACATTCCCCGCCATATCTGCACCGATCGTGCCTGTCCAAGCCTTGGAATACTCAGGTACAAAACGCTATGTCTATGTTGTTGGCGACGACCATATTGCCCAGCGTACGGAGGTGATTTTAGGTGCTCGTGTTGGTGATCAAGTGCTTATCGATAGCGGTTTAAAAATTGGCGATAAAGTCGTGGTTCAAGGGTTAGTGAACATGCGCGATGGCTTAAAAATCAATGAGGTTACACTCGGGTCTAAAAATACGGCTAGTCCAGAGCAAGCAGCAAAACCTTCAAATGCTAAAGCGACGGAGACCAAATAATGTGGCTGTCCGATGTTTCAGTTAAACGCCCCGTCGTTGCAATCGTTTTAAGCCTGTTGCTATGCGTATTCGGTTTTGTGTCTTTCACTAAACTGTCGGTACGTGAAATGCCCGATGTTGAAAGCCCAGTGGTCACCATCAGTACCAGTTACTCCGGTGCTTCCGCGGCCATTATGGAAAGCCAAATCACTAAAACCCTCGAAGATGAACTCACAGGGATCAGTGGTATTGATGAAATCACCTCTACCACACGTAATGGTAGCTCACGTATCACGGTTAAATTTCTCCTTGGCTGGAATTTAACCGAAGGTGTAAGCGACGTCCGTGATGCGGTTGCCCGCGCCCAACGTCGCCTTCCAGAAGATGCTAAAGATCCCGTGGTTTCTAAAGACAATGGTTCGGGTGAACCTTCTGTCTATGTCAACTTAAGTTCTAGCATGATGGACCGCACCCAATTGACCGATTATGCCCAGCGCGTATTGGAAGATAGATTCAGCCTGATCAGCGGTGTCAGCTCTATCAGTATTTCAGGTGGTTTATATAAGGTTATGTACGTCAAGCTCAGACCCGAGCAAATGGCAGGACGTAACGTGACCGTCACGGATATCACCAATGCATTGCGTAAGGAAAACGTAGAAACACCCGGTGGGCAAGTTCGTAATGACACCACTGTCATGTCAGTGAGGACGAAACGTCTATATTACACACCAAAGGATTTTGACTATTTAGTGGTACGCACCGCCAGCGATGGTACGCCTATCTATTTAAAAGATGTGGCCGATGTCGCCGTTGGCGCACAGAATGAAAACTCAACCTTTAAAAGCGATGGTATTGTAAACCTCAGTTTAGGGATTATTACTCAGTCCGATGCCAACCCATTAGTGGTGGCCCAAGAGGTGCACAAAGAAGTCGATCGCGTACAAAATTTTCTTCCCGAAGGGACAAGTCTAGTGGTCGACTTCGATTCAACTGTCTTTATCGACCGTTCAATCAACGAGGTCTATAACACCCTCTTTGTGACGGGCGCCTTAGTGGTATTGGTGCTCTATATCTTTATTGGGCAAGTTAGGGCGACATTAATCCCTGCGGTGACAGTGCCCGTATCACTTATTTCAGCATTTATCGCTGCTAATATATTTGGTTACTCGATTAACTTATTGACCTTAATGGCATTAATTCTCGCCATTGGCCTAGTCGTCGATGATGCCATTGTGGTGGTCGAAAACATATTCCACCATATAGAAAAAGGGGAAGAACCGCTGCTTGCGGCCTATAAAGGCACCCGTGAAGTGGGTTTTGCGGTTGTTGCCACAACGGCTGTGTTGGTGATGGTGTTTCTGCCTATATCATTTATGGAAGGTATGGTCGGACTGCTATTTACTGAATTTTCGGTAATGCTTGCGGTATCTGTGATGTTCTCGTCACTCATCGCATTAACACTTACCCCCGTCCTTAGCAGTAAATTGCTCAAAGCTAATGTCAAACCCAATCGCTTTAATCGCTGGGTCGATAGCGGTTTTGTACGAATGGAAAAGGTTTACCGCGCAGGTGTGGCTAAAGCGATTCAATTTCGCCTTATCGCCCCATTAGTGATCTTAGCTTGCATGGGTGGCAGCGTTTGGTTAATGCAACAGGTTCCGTCACAACTGGCACCACAGGAAGACCGTGGCGTGTTATACGCCTTTGTGAAAGGCGCTGAAGGCACCAGTTATAACCGCATGACAGCCAACATGGACATAGTTGAAGACAGACTCATGCCTTTACTCGGTCAAGGTGTGTTGCGCTCCTTTAGTGTGCAAGCTCCCGCCTTTGGTGGCCGTGCAGGCGATCAAACAGGCTTTGTTATCATGCAGTTAGAAGATTGGGAACACAGAGATGTCACAGCGCAGCAAGCCCTTGGTATTATTAGTTCTGCCCTAAAAGATATCCCCGATGTGATGGTTCGCCCTATGATGCCAGGCTTTAGAGGGCAATCGAGCGAACCCGTACAATTTGTGCTTGGCGGCTCCGATTATAGTGAGCTGTTTAAATGGGCGCAGATCTTAAAAGAGGAAGCTAACGCTAGCCCTATGATGGAAGGTGCAGACTTAGACTACGCCGAAACCACACCAGAGCTGATTGTGACCGTAGATAAAGAACGCGCTGCTGAACTTGGGATCAGTGTCGATGAAGTTTCGCAAACCCTAGAAGTGATGCTCGGTGGCCGCACAGAAACCACCTATGTTGATCGCGGTGAAGAATACGATGTCTATCTACGTGGCGATGAAAACAGCTTTGATAACGTCGGTGACTTAAGCCAAATCTATATGCGCTCCGCAAAAGGTGAATTAGTCACCTTAGACACTGTGACTCATATTGAAGAAGTTGCCTCGGCGCAAAAACTCAGCCACACCAACAAGCAAAAATCGATCACGCTAAAGGCCAACATCAGTGAGGGTTATACCTTAGGTGAATCACTAGAGTTCTTAGAAAATAAAGCAATCGAATTATTACCTAAGGATATTTCCGTTAGCTACACGGGTGAATCTAAACAGTTTAAGGAAAACCAAAGCAGTATTCTGATTGTATTTGGCTTAGCTTTGCTGGTGGCTTATCTTGTCTTAGCCGCTCAGTTTGAGAGCTTTATTAACCCGTTAGTTGTGATGTTTACTGTACCTATGGGCGTATTTGGTGGTTTCTTAGGCCTCTTAGTCACCAGTCAAGGCATCAATATCTACAGCCAAATCGGTATGATCATGCTTATCGGTATGGTGACCAAAAATGGTATTTTAATTGTTGAATTTGCTAACCAATTACGAGACCGAGGTTTTGAGCTTGATAAAGCCATTATTGATGCATCGACCCGTCGTTTACGGCCAATCTTAATGACAGCCTTCACCACACTTGTCGGTGCCGTCCCCCTCATTTTCTCAACGGGTGCGGGCTCAGAAAGTCGTATTGCCGTAGGTACAGTGGTGTTCTTTGGGATGGCATTTGCCACCTTTGTAACACTATTTGTGATCCCCGCCATGTACCGGTTAATCTCGGCAGCAACCCATTCACCGGGTTATGTTGAAGCAAAACTGGAAGCGGCTATCAAGGCACAGGAGTTAGCCGCGCAAGAAGCGGCCAAACAAAATGAGTTAATGCCTAAAACGTAAATGCGATTACTCAACAAAGGCCAAGGCGCAAAGCGGCTTGGCCTTTTGTTTTATGGGTATAACTGGGGTTCATCAACAACATTCATCGAATATAAAATTCACCAAATTTGCTCATTAGCCCACGAATAACGCCCTATGCATTCGGGGTCATCTTTGTATGTTATAGTGTTTCCCTCCCCCTCGGCTGGATATCATCTTGAAAAAAATCGCTTTATTTGTCGATGTGCAAAACATCTATTACACCTGCCGCGAAGCCTATGGTCGTCAATTTAATTACCGTAAATTGTGGCAGCACTTAGGCTACGAGGGAGACATAGTGCTGGCTGTTGCTTATGCCATCCACAAAGGTGACGATGGGCAGTTGAAATTCCAAGACGCGCTAAAGCACATAGGTTTTGAGGTAAAGTTAAAGCCGTTTATCCAACGCAGCGATGGTTCGGCCAAAGGCGATTGGGATGTGGGCATTACAATTGATGTGATGGAAGCGGCGAGCGAGGTGGATACTGTAATTTTGTTATCTGGGGATGGCGATTTCGATCTCTTGCTGGAAAAGGTCGCACAAAAATATGGGGTTGAAACCCAAGTGTATGGCGTCCCCACTCTTACGGCAAAATCCTTAAGGGATGCGACTAATCAGTTTCATCCGATAGATGAGGCTTTACTGCTTTAAGTTAAAAACCGTGACTGTATATTCGACATCAGCACCACAAAGCAAAAGGCCTGTTTTCACAGGCCTTTAACACGATAAACTCACATCAAAATCATAGATAGAAGCTTATGTTTTTTCATGGTGTTGGTTTGTAGAAATACCTTCTAACTGCACGACATTTTTACTGCCTCGCTTTGCCAGTGCGTAGTAGAACAGCGGTGTGAGGATAAGACCAAACACTGTTACCCCTATCATACCGGCGAATACTGCCACCCCCATGGCTTGACGCATCTCGGCGCCCGCACCAGTGGAGAACACCATAGGCACAACTCCCATAATAAAGGCGATAGATGTCATCAAGATAGGACGTAAACGTAATCTTGCTGCCTCTAATATCGCCTCCATAGGTGCCATACCATGGTCTTGTTTCTCTTTCGCGAACTCGACAATCAAAATAGCATTCTTAGTCGCCAGCCCCACCAGCACTATCAGGCCAATTTGGGTGAAGATATTATTATCCCCGCCGTAAATCAGCACACCACTGAGGGCTGAAAGTAAGGTCATTGGGATGATTAAGATAGCTCTCGTACTGGGCGGCTAGCACCATAAACACTAAGATGATCACCAGCGGGAAAACCAAAAGACCCGTATTGCCCGCTAGGATTTGCTGATAGGTCAGCTCGGTCCACTCATAAGTCATACCATTAGGTAAGGTTTCAGCCAAAATTTTCTCAATCGCCGCCTGCGCTTGGCCTGTACTCACTCCGAGTGCTGGACCACCGTTGATTTCAGCGGTTGTGAAACCGTTATAGTGCATCACTCTGTCAGGGCCTGAGCTTTGGCTGACGTTGATGAACGAACCTAGCGGGATCATGTCACCATTCAGATTCGGCACCTTTAGCTGACTTATCTGCTGCGGACTTTGACGGAACACCTCGTCGGCTTGCATATTCACCTGATAGGTTCGACCGAAACGATTGAAGTCGTTGACATAGGTCGAGCCCATATAGGTTTGTAATGTCTGGAAGATTTGATCGAGCGACACTGCCTGCTGTTTCGCTTTAGTACGATCAATATCCAGTTCAAGTTGCGGCACATTCACCTGATAGCTAGAGAAAACTCCAGCTAACTGAGGATCGGCCCACGCCTTGTACATCACTTGTTGGGTCACCTGATACAAGGCCTCATAACCAAGGTTGGCTCTGTCTTGAATTTGCAGACGGAACCCTCCTATAGTGCCGAGGCCTTGCACAGGTGGCGGCGGGAAGATGGCAATAAACGCGTCTTGAATAGCAGCAAATTGCTGATTCAATTGTCCTGCAATGGCATTCGCCGACAGTTCAGGACTGGTACGCGAGTCAAAATCATCGAGCGCGACAAACACCACGCCTGAGTTAGGACTATTGGTAAAACCGTTGATGCTAAGGCCAGGAAAGGCAATCGAGTGCGCGACTCCGGGGTGATTTAGTGCAATCTCAGACATCTTCTTGATCACACTATCCGTACGCTCAAGGGATGCCGCATCGGGCAACTGGGCAAAGGCCACTAAATACTGTTTATCTTGGCCGGGCACATAACCCGTTGGTGTATTGGCAAATTGCACACCCGTTAACGCCACCATGCCTAAATACACTAGACCAATAATGCCGCCAAAACGGATCACCTTACGCACTAAGTAACCATAACCATCGGATGCGCGGTTAAATAAGCGATTAAAGGGTACAAATAACCAAGCACCAAACAACTTATCCATTAGACGGGTTAAGCCGTCCTTAGGTGCATCATGGCTCTTGAGTAACAGCGCCGATAATGCCGGACTTAGGGTCAGTGAGTTAATCGCCGAGATAAAGGTCGAGATAGTAATAGTCAAGGCAAACTGTTTATAGAACTGCCCAGTTAAACCGCTCATAAACGCGGTTGGAATAAACACCGCCGCCAGCACTAAGGTGGTTGCCACAATCGGGCCAGTCACTTCCTTCATCGCCTTTTGCGTTGCCGCTACTGGGCTTAATCCTGCGGCAATATTACGCTCGACGTTTTCGACCACGACGATGGCATCATCAACCACGATACCGATGGCGAGCACCAGCCCGAATAGCGACAAGGCATTTAACGAGAAACCGAGCAGATGCATAAAGGCAAAGGTACCGACCAAAGACACAGGCACGGCCACCAGCGGAATAATCGATGCGCGCCAGGTTTGCAGGAACAGTACCACCACTAGCACCACCAGCAACACGGCTTCGAGCAGGGTTTTTACCACAGCTTCAATCGAGCCACGCACGAAGACCGTCGGATCGTAAACGATTTCGTATTCGAGTCCTTCAGGGAATCCTTTAGATAGCTCTGCCATTTTGGCGCGCACATCGTCGGAAATTTGAATCGCGTTAGAGCCCGATGCTTGGAATACAGGAATGGCGACCGCATCCTTATTATCGAGTAAAGAGCGCAGTGCATAACTGGTGGCACCCAACTCGATACGGGCAACATCTTTTAGGCGGATCACTTCAGCGTTTTGGCCGACTTTGATGATGATATCTTCAAATTCAGACAGTTCAGTTAAACGACCTTTAACGTTAATTAAGAGTTGAAAGTCGGCACTGCCACTGGGCTGAGCACCTAAACTGCCCGCTGCCGCCTGTTGGTTTTGCTCACGCACGGCGGCAATAATGTCCGCAGGCGATAGGCCCAGTGCCGAGACTTTATTCGGGTCGAGCCAAATTCGCAGGCTATATTCCCCTGCACCAAACAAACGTACCGCACCCACACCTTTAATCCGCGCTAACTCGTCTTTAACGTTCAGCGCCGCATAGTTAGACAGATACAACATGTCGTAACGGTTATCCGGCGATAACAAATGCACCACCATGGTCAAGTCTGGCGATGATTTTTCAGTGACTATGCCTAAACGTTGTACTTCCTGTGGCAGACGCGGCATAGCCCTATCCACTCGGCTCTGCACTTGGGTTTGTGCCTTATCCACATCCGTGCCAATCGCGAAGGTGATGGTCAAGGTCATGCGTCCATCGGACGTCGCCTGCGATGACATATACAACATGTCTTCGACGCCGTTGATTTCCTGCTCGAGTGGTGAAGCAACTGTCTCGGCAATCACCTTAGGATTTGCGCCAGGATAGTTAGCGGTGACCACTACGGTTGGCGGCACCACTTCAGGATATTCAGTTATCGGCAACTGCCAAACGGCAATCGCCCCCGTGATAAAAAACAGCAGTGACAGTACGGCTGCAAATATCGGTCTCTTAATGAAAAACTGCGACAACATAGTGTGTTATTCCTTAACTGCGGCGAGCCGTTTCGACCGTTTGCGCCGTCAAATTATCTTGATTTTTATCGAGTATTAACTGGGCTTGGCGCAGTGCTTCGAGCTTGTCGCTATCTGCCATTTCAACTATGTTTGACTCAATTTGCATCTTAGGGCGAACACGTTGCATGCCATTGACGACGATCTTGTCTTCCGCCATCAAGCCTTGGGTTACAATGCGTAGTCCTTGGACTTTCTCACCTAAGGTCACGCCGCGATATTCGACCATGCCATCATTGCCAACGACCAGCACAAACTTATTATTAAGATCTGTGCCAACGGCTTTATCGTCAATCAAGATGCCCTCATAGGCGCCACTGCCCGCGGTGCGAAGACGCGCAAACAAGCCAGGCAATAAACTATTGTCTTCATTGTCAAAAGTGGCTCTAACTCTAATTGTACCCGTCTGCTTATCCATCGCATTGTCAACAAAGTCGACCATGCCGATATGCTGATAATCGCGTTCATTGGCTAAGGCCATATACACAGGATTATCGCCGGCGCGGGGATCGTTACGCTTGTTTTGCGCGGTTAACTTGACGTATTTAAGGTAAGTTTGCTCGTCCACATCGAAATAGGCATACATGCTGGCGGTGGACACTAAACTGGTCAGTACACTTTGCCCTGCGGTGACATAGTTGCCCGCGGTGACATTAGCGTAGGATACGCGGCCATCAATCGGTGCTTGTACTTGGGTATAGGCTAAATCGAGCTCGGCGCGCATCAGTGCCGCCTTAACCGAGGCCACCGCCGCCGCCATTTGACGTTTGTTCGACTCACGGGTATCGAGTAACTCAGCGGATACCGCCTTTTGGTCAAACAACTTACGAGCACGCTCAAGGTCGTTAGTGGCCAGTTGCTCAGCAGAGAGTGCGCTAGCAAGATCTGCTTTTAACCGGGCCACTTCCACTTCAAACACGCTTGGATCGATACGAAACAACACATCGCCTTTTTTCACTAAGGCGCCTTCTTTAAAATTCACTGAGTCGATATATCCCGAGACTCGTGGGATAAGGATGACACTTTCTGGCGCCTGTAAACGGCCAGTAAACTCATCCCATTCGGTGACTCGCTCATGCAATACTTGGGCGACATCGACCTTAGGCGTACTCGGTGCTGGCCCCTGCTGCGCTGTTTGCTCACCACAAGCTGAAAGAACGAAAGCGGCCACAGCCGTTAACATCATTATTCGTAAGGGTTTGTTACTCATCATATTACTATCCTCAAGGTGGCGGGCATTTCACGCTGTTCGAACTACACACATTCATCTGTGTTACAAACCAAACCGAATAAATACCGACTGGTAAAAAATGTTCTGTACTGAACGGTAATATATAGCGTAAAATGACTCTGTCAACAAATTTATGTACCGATAGGTATTAAATTAAAAGTGCGCACTTACCTTAGGTATGAATTGCGCCCTGAGGCGGAAAGCCACAAGTTTGATCTTCAAAGTATTTTTATGAAATTGAGGCGAACGCTGACTGACACGGATTGAATGCTGAACTTAGGTGACACTTCGATGACTAAGTAGGACAAATCCCCTTAGTCAGTCATCAGTGAGCAAGAGTGGCTGGACATGAACTAAACCCATGTCTATCCTAGGGGCAATTGAAAATTGAGGAGCCTAATGATGTCAACCGTCACCCAGACGCCCTGTGTAGGTCGCCCGCGAGCCTTCGACACTGACGATGCATTAGAAAAAGCCTTAGAAGTCTTCTGGCGCAAAGGTTATGAAGGTACATCGTTAACCGATCTCACCCAAGCTATGGGCATTAATAAGCCTAGCCTCTATGCTGCCTTCGGTAATAAAGAACAGTTATTTCTCAAAGCGATAGAATTATATGAACAACGTCCCTGTGCATTTTTCTACCCCGCACTTGAACAGAAAACTGCCTATCAGGTCGTTGAGTCTATGCTAATGGGTGCCGCCAGCTCTTTCGTGGATAAAAGCCACCCCCAGGGATGTTTGATTGTTCAAGGCGCTTTGGCCTGTAGTGAAGCGGGGCAAGCGATAAAAGATACCCTGATCAGTCGTCGCCGCGATGGTGAAATCGCCCTGTGCGAGCGACTCCAACGTGCCAAAGATCAAGGCGATTTGCCCGTAAATGCCGATCCATTACTGCTTTCCCGGTATATAGGTACGGTATTGCAAGGTATGGCAGTACAAGCCACCAACGGTATTTGCCCACAGGAACTGCGTAAAGTAGCAGAGTTAGTGCTCGCGAATTTCCCCAGAAATCATGCGCTATCTTAGCGATAAGTGACCGCTACATAATAAAATCCCCAGTGAAAGCATGGCATTACTGGGGTTATTTTTTCGGTTGAAACCTTAACTATTCACGGCATGAGACATCTGCATCGGATGCAACATATTTTATCCAATCAAATTACCTTAGTGACTAATTTATAGGAAACCACAGTGCAACCTCGCTATCGCACTGGGATTTTTGCGCTTCTGAGGATGTTTAACAAAAGGTCTAACTCGCTAGAAAATCATTAGCCTACCTATAAAGACTTATGCTATAAACGCCCTATCTTGAGCAGACTCAAATGGAAGTAAAATGCGCATAGAGAGTAGAGCAAGTATTAAAATGCGGCAGGCATTTTATTTGCCCTTATCATTTATGCTTGGCACATTATTGCTACTTATTACTCTTTTATATGGCATAGCACAGGCTCAAGAGAGCGATGCAATCTCCCTTGCCGCCCCAATTAATACTGTTACCTTAGCCGCCGAAGATGGTTGGCCGCCCTTTGCTAACCAACTTGGTCAAGGCATTTCCCATCGCTTAATCCAAGCAGCATTTAAACAGTCGCATATTGAAGTGAACAGCCTCGTTGTGCCCTATTCCCGCGCATTAATGATGGCGGAAAAAGGTGCCGTTGATGGCGTATTCAATGTCACCCGCGAAGCCAGCACTGAGCAACGTTTTGTATTTGGACAGATCCCTTTATTTGTTGCAACGGCATCATTTTATCAAAAAAAACAAAAGCCTATTCTTGCTAACAATAAATGGATGTTACCAAAGGGTACCGTTGTTGGCGTAATAAAAAGCTATGAATATGGCGATGATTTCCCCAAGCTAGTCAAACAACAACAGCTCAATATTGTCACAGTCGCCAACCAACAGCAGCTGATCAATTTATTGTTAATTGGTCGTATTGATACTGCGTTAATGTTCGATATGGTCGCAAAAGAGAATCTACACAAGATGGGGGTTAGCGACGAAATCGTCCCCATATTTCATAACCACAGCAGCGATATTTACTTAGCTTTTTCGAAGGAAAACCCACAGGCCGCACTGTTAGCACAAGCTCTGGATGAAGGGATCATTCAGTTAAAACACAGTGGACAATATCAGCAACTGCTCACCATTGAGCGCTAGGGTTAAGTTAAGTAACTTATCGCTATATCTAAGACTGTTGCGATCGAATAATCTCTTGATTTACCCAGTGTAATAACTGTTTTATCGCCTTTGACAGTATTTGGTTCTGGCGCACTATATAACCTAAACTCGTGCTCGGAAATTGCGGTAATGGTGTGACTTTGGTTACCAAATTGGTCTTAGTGTAAATTGAAAACTCCGGCACTATTGCTACGCCAAATCCCGCTTCTGCCCAGTCAATCTGGGCATCAACACTGCCCACCTCCATAATGCGATAGCTTGGTAAATTAAGCGATGGTAAAGCGGGATCCAGCAATTCCCTAGTGCGAGTGTCATGCCCAAGCAAAATGAGAGTAGGTTGCTCGGCAAGTGGCGCATCGGCGGCCAGCCTTGCCTGTTGCCAAAGTTCTAGGTTATCGCCTAAAGCACACCATTTAATCTGTTGCAACTCAGTAAAATGAAGCGGTTGGCTCTCTTTTTGTGCAATAACAAACCCTAAATCAGCTTCTGCATTAGTCACTAATTCCGAAGCTTGGGATGAGGTTGTATTGAGCAATGAAAAATCGATACCCGGGAATTCAGCTTTAAATAATTGAAAAGGTTGAATAAGTAGTAATCGCGAAATGATATCACTGGCGGCTATGGTTAACGTCCCTTGGCTAAGATCGTTGATGGCATTGAGATCCGCTTGACAGATCTGCAGCTCCATTAAAGTCTTTTGACTGCTTTCTAATAGACGAAATCCCGCCTGCGTTAATCTAAAGGGATTACGTTCAATCAGCTTTACCCGAGTGGTTTGCTCCAGTTGCTTAATATGCAGGCTCACATTAGGCTGCGTCATATGCAGCGCAATCGCTGCCTTACCAAAATGCTTAAATTCCGCCAGAGTGACAAAAGTCTTTAACCAATGAAGATCGAGCATAGCGCCACCTTTCAGACAGAAATGGAGTTAATTATAGCCAATTGTATATGAGATCCTTATCAGCACGATAACTATAATTAATTTCTCTTATTCATATTGGAGGTCTAGCATAACCGCTTAATCAATGTGGAGATAATGTTATGCCGTCGATCGTGGTTGTGGGTGCAAATTGGGGTGATGAAGGCAAAGGCCGCATCGTGGATTTTCTAGCCGCGGATGCCGCTGCCAGTATTCGCTTTCAAGGCGGTAACAACGCAGGTCATACCGTAGTTAACGACTATGGCACCTTTAAGTTACACCAATTACCGAGTGGCATTTTCAACCCTAACTGCATTGCAGTATTAGGCCCTGGCATGGTGATAAGTCCAGAAGCACTGAGCAAAGAAATTGCCGAAGTGCAAGCGACTGGCGTTGAAGTCAAACTGTGTATTTCTGATCGCGCTACCCTGTGCTTACCTTTGCATGCATTAGAAGATACCTTAGAAGAACAACGTCTTGGCGATTTAGCCTATGGCTCAACCCGTCAAGGGATTGCACCTGCCTATGGCGATCGTGTGATGAAAAAAGGCATTTTAGTCGGCTGGTTAAACCAACCAGAAGTGCTACAAGAACGCATTCAATTTATGCTCGACTGGAAAATGCCGCAATTAAAGGCACTTTATCCAAGCTGCGATTTCAATCAAACCGCCGCCGAAATGACAGCATGGTTATTAGACGTGACAGCGCCTTGGCGTCCATTTATTTGTAACGTGACTGAGCCATTAAAAGCATTACAAAAACAAGATGCTAGCTTACTGTTTGAAGCGCAATTAGGTGCTGGCCGCGACTTAGTCTATGGCGAATATCCTTATACCACATCGTCAAACGTGACTGCGGCTTACGCAGGTATCGGCAGCGGTTTACCGGCACTGCGCCCTGAGCGCGTGATCGCTGTGGCTAAAGCCTTTAGTTCATCCGTGGGTACTGGCACCTTAGTGACAGCAATGGAAGAGCAAGACGCCTTCCGTGAAAATGCCAACGAATTTGGTGCAACCACAGGTCGTCCACGTGATATGGGATATTTTGATGCTGTTGCCACCCGTAATGGTGTTGAGCTGCAAGCAGCAACGGAAATTGCTTTGACTAAGATTGATTGTCTATCGGGCATGAAAGATCTGAAAATCTGTGTCGCCTATGCCGGTGAGCACACTGAAAACCCAATTTGGCCACAAACTGCGGCGTTAAGCCCAGTGTATGAGCAAATGCCAAGCTGGAGTGAAGATATCACTGGTTGTCGCACCTTCGAGAGTCTGCCAGTGGCAGCACAACAATATGTTGAGCGTATCGAAGCCTTAATGGGCGTGCGTGTCAGTATGGTGTCAGTGGGACCTGAGCGCGATCAAATGATCATCCGCTAGTCGCGAAGTTTACCCTACAAAAAAACCATATTCGCCTCGGTGAATATGGTTTTTTGTTTTCTTGCTTGTTAATTTTTAAAAAGTTACACCAACCATATAAAAATGCTAATACTCTTCCCTCCATACTTGATGTCCATTTTTAGTTTTGTTTGTCTGTATAAACCGCTAAACTGCGCGCTATAACAAACTCTCAAACTAGCTTAAATCCCATGCCGCATTTTAGCCCTACTTATTCTTTTCCTGTGCAAATCTACTACGAAGATACGGATTTTTCTGGTGTGGTTTATCACCCTAATTTTTTGAAGTACTTCGAGCGCGCCCGCGAACATGTAATAGGTGCCGAACGCTTAAGTTCGTTATGGCAACAAAGCCAACTCGGTTTTGCCGTATATCGCAGCGATATGTTGTGCCATGAGGGCGTGGAATTTGCGGATATTATCGATGTGCGCACGCGGTTTTATTTCGAGAGCAAATACCGCACAGTGTGGCATCAGGAGATTTGGCGCCCTCAGGGGAAAAAACCTGCGGTCACTGCAACAATTGAAATGGTATGTATGAACCAAGCGCGCCAATTAGCGCCTATGCCCGCTGACTTGATTGCGGCTTTAAGTGTTGATTTTAATTCAAGCATGTAGAATTTGCTACTGCGACCCAAGGACTCAGTAACAATCTATCTATTTGAAAGGATTACCTTAAGCACCATGATGTAACTGAGCCCAATTCATTTCTAGTTCGGTAGCGCTCATGGGCTTAGCGTAATATATTCCCTGCAGGGTATCAGCCCCCATAGCCACTAAAATTTTCCGAACTTCTGGTGTTTCAACGCCCTCAACAGTCACGTCATAACCCAGTTTTTTCGCAATATTGATACTCGCCTCGAGAATGTACGCCGATGATTTATCCTGCTCAATATCCTTTAAAAAGGCTTTATCGATTTTGACTTCATTCACAGGTAAATGCTTTAAATAGGCGAGTGATGAATGCCCAGTACCAAAGTCATCAATCGCGAGACGAACCCCCAACGCACGAATTTTATCTAAGGTTTCAACCGCTTTATTTAAGTCCGACATCAAGGTACTTTCCGTAATTTCAATCATCAAAGATTCGGGCGGTAAATGATAATAGGCAAGGCGCGATGCAATTTCCTGTGGCAAGGTTTCACTGTCCAGATCCCTTGTTGAAAGATTAACCGCCACACATAAATTAATCCCAGCAGCACGCCATTTTTCCTGTTGGGCTAAAACCTGTTCAAGCGCCCACTGACTGACTAAGTCAATCATCCCGGCATATTCAGCCAGAGGAATAAACTCTCCAGGGGAGATAGCCCCTAGCTCCTCATGCTGCCAACGTATTAATGCTTCGACTTGGGTACATAAGCCAGTTTGCACATTTTGCTTAGGTTGGTACACCATATATAAATGATTACTCTGTAACCCTTTGGGAAGGTTATCAATGATTTTTAGCTCCCGCAGTTGCCGTATATCATCATTCTCACTGTAACAGGCAATAGCACTACGTGTTACTCGGGCTTTTTTAAGGGCAAGATCGAGTCTTCGCAACATTTGGCTTGCATCGGCATGGTGTGATTGAAGCTGCAGACATCCAATCTGCACACGGACACTAACAGGCGTGTCCTTAATGCGAAAGGGCACTTGTAGGCGGCCACGTAGATGTAGCAATTGTTCTTCTGTTAGGGTTTGGTCGTAATAAAGAAAAAACTCATCACCGTTTAAACGAGCAATTAATCTAGGGGTGAGACTGAGAGTATTTAAACGCCCAGCAAACTGCTTAAGTAGAATATCGCCAAACACAAAGCCAAAGAGATCGTTGACATAACGAAACCGATAAATATCGAGTAAGACCATAGTCCCTTGGGTAAGAGGCATCATAGACGCTAAGGTACGTTTAAGGCCTACTCGATTACTAAGACCTGTAAGCTTGTCTTTACCCACTACCGCAGGCAAGGCGGTTAGCATCTCGTTTAAGGAATAATAAAGCGCAGCAAACTCTTGGGGAACAACAGCAATATTAAGGGATCGACGTTCAAGCTTTTGCTGATCGAGTTGAAAGCATAGCTGGGCCAAAAACCGTTGCTGCAGACGCAGAGAGTGATATTTTGTCAGCAAAATATAGAGCACACCTATCAAGATGATAAGCAACACTATACCGATAAATCCCATCGTGATCATCCCTAGGCCTCAACCTTAGCGCGTAACCTAACAACTATTGGTAACTTTCTCTAATCGAATGAAATCTATCCATAAACTCATCACTGGCTAGCTCATCTGCTGACACTGGTAATCCCCTCGTAACAAACACATCAAGGCGTTGTTCAAGCTCAGCTCCCGTCCGTAGTTCACCCGTATAGAAGGCTGCCGCACGGATAAAATCTAAGTAAGTGACATGTTCTGGTAGATAAGGTAAATCCGCCCAACGTTCGACCACTTCCATCACTTCAGGCGCAAAATCCCAACTTTTTAACACGGCTCGCCCTAGTGGGCCCTGCATTTTTCGCACTAATGCCCGCAGTTGGTCAATACTGGTAAACAACTCGGGGTGTGCCTCGGCCTCGGTGAGTACGGGTAAAGCACCAATATTATGCACTAAACCCGCTAAGGTTAAGGTATCGGAGTTTAGTCTAGTCGGGGGGCGACGTTTATTGTACATCTGCAATATAGCGCAAGCAGCAGCGGTCACATCAATAGAAGTACGCCACACTTCATCCATCACTTCCCACACCATTTCATTGGTGGAAATAAAGAGTTGCTCCATGGCAACTGAAGTAGCGATAGTTTTGATCTGAATTAAACCAATTCGGGAAACTGCGCTACGAATACTTTCTGCAGGAATACCTCGGCTGTATAAAGCACTGTTGGCCACTTTGATAATGCGGGCTGAAATAGCCGCATCTTGGCCTATTACTTCGGCCACTTGTTTAAGGCTTGCATCTGGGCGCCCGACAACTTCTTGTACCCGCATTGCCACTTCAGGCAAGGTGGGTAACACTAAGGCATCATCTTTTAGTTTTTTTAATAATCCGACTAACAGTAGATGTTCAGTAGACATCTTAGCTCCCATCAATCTGCGAACATTCATCTTGAATACTTGGAGTATATCAGTTGGCTGTGATGAGATGAGTAGAAAAAGCAACTGACGTTAATAATTTGTATACTTACGTTAGAGATTATACTCAACACACTGCTATATTCATAAAGTGCGAACTACAGCTAAAGTTAGGCGCCGCCATTTGCATAACCCTACTCCCATTGTGTAAAATGCCGCCCCCGCGCATTGCGCCTCTATCGTATCAATTAATTCGAGAGTCATTATGTTTAAACCAGAGCTACTTTCGCCCGCTGGGACGCTGAAAAATATGCGCTACGCCTTTGCCTATGGTGCAGATGCAGTGTATGCCGGTCAGCCAAGATATAGCTTAAGGGTACGTAATAACGACTTTAAGATGGAAAACCTTGCCACAGGGATTGAAGAAGCCCATGCGCTCGGTAAAAAGCTGTATGTAGTCAGCAATATTGCGCCACACAATGCCAAACTTAAAACCTATATCAAGGACATGGAGCCCGTAGTGGCGATGAAGCCAGATGCGCTGATTATGTCCGATCCCGGTTTGATTATGATGGTGCGTGAAGCGTTTCCCGATCAAGTCGTGCATTTATCCGTGCAAGCCAATGCCATCAACTGGGCCTCGGTCAAGTTTTGGCAAAGCCAAGGGATTAAACGGGTGATTTTGTCACGGGAATTGTCTTTAGATGAAATTGAAGAAATTCGTCAGCGTTGTCCCGATATTGAACTCGAAGTTTTTGTGCATGGCGCCCTGTGTATGGCTTATTCAGGCCGCTGTTTACTTTCGGGTTATATCAACAAACGCGATCCAAACCAAGGCACTTGCACCAATGCTTGTCGCTGGAAATACGATGTACACGAAGCGCAGCAAAACGATAGCGGTGACATCATAGCCATGCCAAATGCGGTGCAAATTGAAACGCCAACCACCTTAGGGGCAGGCGCTCCGACAGATCAAATTTTCCTATTACAGGAAGCTAATCGCCCCGGCGAATATATGCCAGCCTTTGAAGACGAACATGGCACTTATATCATGAACTCTAAGGACTTACGTGCAATCCAACATGTAGAGCGCCTGACAAAGATGGGGATTGACTCACTCAAAATTGAAGGCCGTACTAAGTCTTTCTATTATGTCGCGCGTACTGCGCAGCTCTATCGCCAAGCGATTGAAGATGCTGCATCGGGTAAAACCTTTGATCGTAGCTTGATGAATCAATTAGAGGGTCTCGCCCACCGAGGTTATACTGAAGGCTTCCTACGTCGCCATGTGCATGATGAATATCAAAACTATGACTATGGCTACTCTGTCAGCGATACCCAACAATTTGTCGGAGAGCTAACGGGTAAACGCAACCTTGCGGGGCTTGCCGAAATCGAAGTGAAAAACAAGTTTTCCGTGGGTGACAGTGTTGAGCTGATGACTCCACAAGGCAATATCAGTTTGACGATTGAGCAACTCGAAAATCGCAAGGCTGAAGCGGTTGCAGCTGGTTTAGGTTCTGGACACATGGTATATCTTCCCGTACCGAAGGAAGTCGACTTAAGCCACGGAATTTTACTGCGTAACCTGCCCCACGGTCAGGATACGCGCAACCCCCATGAACTAGGTTAAGCTAATGGCATTACTGATCGACGACAGCTGCATTAACTGCGACATGTGTGAGCCTGAGTGTCCTAATCAGGCGATCACTATGGGTGAAGAGATCTATGAAATCGACCCCGATCGCTGCACCGAATGCGTTGGTCACTACGACAAGCCAACCTGTGTGTCCGTCTGCCCGATTGACTGTATCGACCCCGATCCCAACCGAGTAGAGTCGCAGGACGAACTGCTAGTGAAATTTGCAGTTCTAACACAAAAAACTTAGCCAATGTTAAGCCAATAAAAAGCCCTGAGATTAGCTCGGGGCTTTTGCTTTATCTCTGCCGAACACATTAGTTAAAACTGGGGGATTTACTCAGAATAACCGTCGGTTTAGCCTCAATTTGCAGTCGCTCAATAATGGCAGCCAGCTTTTCGATACTCAGGCGGATCGGGGTAGGCATAGTTGAAAATTCTATGCTTAATAATAGGTTTTTTACCTCAAGGCCCAATTCAGTATCCCCTTCAATATTCAGTTTACGCTGAAAAAATAGCGTATCGGGATCTTCCTTCGCCGCAGCAACTAACAGCAACTCCGCCGAGTTAGCGCTAAAGGTGACCTGCGCATGGGTTAACTCTCTCACTTGCCATTGACCATCAAAAGTCACTTCAAAATTCAGGTTTAAATCCTCAACCCGAATAGCGACCCACTTTTCCGCTAAAAAATCCAGTTCATCATCCGCGGTTTGCGAAGCTAGCAAAAGTCCAAGCAATTGGCTAATCACTTTCGCTTTAAGGCTAAACGGCACTTTTGCGAGGGGGAAACTCATTAACTTAGGCGTGATTTCAAGGAGTTGTTTTGCAAATTTTGCTGAAAAAACAGCGGACATAATGGGTACCCTACAAAAATAAAACACGATATATCCCAGTTTAACGGGATTTTATGATCTTAAACCTGTTTTAAATCAATTCACCGCTATTCAATCTTGCCTAAACTCAGCGGCTATCAATTTATCGGGAGCATGAATATGGAGCTTTTGTGTCCAGCAGGAAATCTGGCCTCGCTAAAGTCGGCGTTACAAGCCGGAGCCGATGCGGTATATCTAGGGTTAAAAGACGATACCAATGCACGTTCATTTGCGGGATTAAATTTCACTCCGGCAAAGCTACAGGAAGCCACTGAGCTTACGCATATGCGCGGTAAGAAAATCTTTTTAACCTTAAATACTTTCCCAAAACCTGGGGAAGAACATCGCTGGTATCAAGCCATAGATTTAGCCGCCAAGCTCGGGATCGATGCATTGATTGTCGCCGATCTTTCTTTGCTCGATTATGCCCATAAACATTACCCGCAGCTGCCACTGCATCTTTCTGTACAGGCAAGCGCAACCAATCTTGGCGCACTGAGTTTTTATAAAGAAGCCTTTAATATTGCTCGGGTGGTCTTGCCTCGAGTGCTATCCATAAAACAAGTGCGCGATCTTGCCAAAGTCAGCCCAGTGGATTTAGAAGTGTTCGCCTTTGGCAGTCTATGCATTATGGCCGAGGGGCGATGCCATTTATCATCCTATGTCACGGGTCAATCACCCAACACAGGCGGTTCTTGCTCCCCAGCCAAACACGTGCGCTGGCAAGAGGAAGGACAAGACAGATTAACTCGGCTCAATGATGTGCTTATCGATAAATCAGCCTTGGATGAGCAAATGGGTTATCCCGTGGTTTGTAAGGGACGCTACATTACTGATGATCAAGATTCTCCTCAGTATTTACTCGAGTCGCCAACCAGTTTAAATACCTTAAGTTTACTACCTGAACTGGCTAAGGCAGGCATAGTGTCGTTAAAAATCGAAGGTCGTCAACGTAGCCCAGCTTATGTTGAGCAAGTTACTAGAGTCTGGCGCCAAGCCATAGATACCTATTTTGAAAATCCCGATAAGTTCCACAGTCAACCCCAGTGGGAGCAAGCCTTAGCTAAGGTTTCCGAAGGGCAGATCACAACGCTTGGCGCCTATGAGCGCAACTGGCAATAGGCAGTAATGCTCGATAAACAGATTGAAAGTAAGGAAGAGTTATGCGTATTTCCCTAGGCCCATTACTGTATTGCTGGCAGAAACAACAAGTCATCGACTTTTACCAGCACGTTGCAGCCAGCCAAATCCCGCTCGTCTATTTAGGTGAAGCTGTCTGTAGCCGCAGACGCGAACTAAAATGGGGGGATTATCTTGAACTTGCACAAATGCTCAAGCAGGCAGGTAAAGACGTAGTGCTTTCAACTCTCGCATTAATTGAGGCGCCATCGGAGTATACCGAGCTCAAGCGTCAAGTAGATAACGGCGAATTTATGATAGAAGCCAATGATATGGCTGCAGTCTACCTCGCCAAAGAGCACAAATTACCCTTTGTCTGCGGTGCCAGTATTAACAACTATAACCGAGCCAGCTTAGATATTTTGCAGGGTTTAGGTATGCAGCGATTTGTCATGCCAGTGGAGTTATCTAAAGCTTGGTTAGAGCAAGTCATACAAGATAAACCCGCTTTTGAGGTGGAAGTGCTTGGCTACGGCTATTTACCGCTGGCTCATTCAGCGCGCTGCTTTACCGCAAGGCACAAACAACTCACCAAAGACAGTTGTGAAACAATTTGTCGCCAATACAGCAAAGGGCTCTTGGCGCAAACCCAAGAGATGCAACCCCTATTAAGACTTAATGGTATTCAAACCCAATCGGCTGCTTGCTTGGATTTAGGCAGTGAAATCGCAACTATGGATCAAATGGGGGTGGATGTATTTAGAGTGTCACCCAGCAGTGCGGAATGTATCGCTAAAGCCGAAGCCTTAATCGAAGCCCTTAAGACACAAAGGGTACTCTATGTCCCCATAAGCGATGAGCAATGTGATGGCTATTGGTTTGGTGAAGCGGGCCTTACAACGCATGCCAGCTAATAGATGAGTCAATCTCCATTACTGGCCTTTGGACTATAAGTAAACTGACTGATGAGCAGTACAGTCGTCCAACATAATAAACTACCCAGTCCTATCCATTCCAATAGGGCTGGCCACCATGGGGTGGGTCTTGGAAGTTGTTGCACCATTTCTTGATAAAAAGGTCTATCGCCTTCCGTTAATCCCAGTTCCAATTGCGGAGCATACAAAAACGTCATCATGCTACAGAGCACAATCAAGGCTAATAACCAAGTCCAACGTCCGAATGCTGACCGGCCCAAACTGGCGAGGATTAAATAAAATATCGCGCTTAGGCTGCCCAAATAGAAAAACCATTTCAGGCCTAAAATGTGCAAATGGTACACATTGACCGGGAATAAACCGACCCAAGCTAACGCAAAGAAGGTTAAAGCCAAACAAATAAAGAAAGGATATCCCCAACAAGAGGTTACATTTTGCAATGAAGACAAACAATAAAAAACGATGCTTAAACTGCCAAAAAATAACCCTCCATTAAGGACTACAGCAAGGGGGGAATGCCCATAAGTCCCTAATTCACTTAGGGTATGGTTTAGAACGTTAAAATGCGGTTGATCTGAAGAATTAAACCCCAATACCGCCACTACAATCCCGAGCAACAACCCAAAAATACCAAGAAAACCAAATTTAGTGGCGAGTGTAGAACTCTTTTTCATGTGACGCTTCTTATCGTAACAGTCATGAATAAATTAGCTAAATAGGAATGACACTAACTTACATGGAAATTAAAAGATTTAAAGCGGCACATATCCGCTTTATGATAATTTTTTTACTTTCTCCGTTATTATCGATTTTTTAGTCATCCTTAAGCAGAACAACAACGTCAAAAAAACCGAATAAAACTATTGAGAATTGCACCTCAGCCACGCATAAAAATGTAATCTCCCCCCAAAAATAGCTTGAATCGCCCCATAGCAATCAATAGGTGATCGGCATCGCACTGTTAGCATTATTTATTTAACACCCGCTAGCTCAGCACAGGTATTACGGCTAAAAAATGGCCTGATGCTGCATTTCATGTCTTAACTGTAATATTTTTTACTCAAACCTAAACCGAGCCCATTATAGGCGACAGAATAAAACACGTCTAAAAACCTGCGCCATATAAACACCTAACCGATTGATTAGCTTAATATAGCATAGGGATAGTTTGATAAGCATGGCTATAGACTAAAGTGGAATACTCAAAAAATAACTATGCTGTTTTGCTGCTTATATCAAACTAACTAGCGAATCGTTTTACATAGCAAGGCTAAGCGAGTAATCTTCCCCATTCTCGTTTTTGAGTTGAATGAAAATGCACCTTAACTGGCATTAAAAACAGTTTGGATGGCAGCTTATTCAAGTTTATTTTGTGCGACTCGTACTTTAAGGTGTACACCATTGGCTACTGAAAATAAAAACCTCAATATAAAGACGATACTCACCTTTATCGTCCCTTCGCTGGTAGGCCTGCTGCTGTTTATGACGCCTATCAGCTATAACGATGCGATTACGATTCCTATCGCTATCATATCTAAAGCATTACAAAGCGCATTAAGCGATGTATTAACCCTCATAGTGACTGTCATAGTCGTGGCTATGGCTGTCGTATCTTTGCTGGCAAAAATGCTTAAACCGGCCTTTATTACGGGCAATCACTTCCTGAACGGCTTACTCAATGTGAGCCCATTATGGTTAATAACCCGTATTGTCGGCGCCGTGTTTATCGTGCTCACCTATTTAGGCCTAGGTCCTGAGGTGATTAATTCCTCAAGCACTGGCGCATTAGTGTTGAACGACTTACTGCCCGTGCTGTTCTCAGTGTTTATTTTTGCGGGGATGTTACTGCCGCTGCTACTGAATTTCGGTCTACTAGAGCTATTTGGCACCCTGCTAACCAAAATCATGCGGCCGGTGTTTAATCTACCGGGTCGTAGCGCTATCGATTGTATGGCCTCATGGTTAGGCGATGGCAGTGTGGGGATTTTGCTGACCAGTAAACAGTACGAAGCGCGCTTTTACACTCAGAGGGAAGCGGCCGTTATTGGTACGACTTTTTCGGCAGTGTCTATTACCTTCAGCCTAGTGGTAATTTCACAAGTCAAGTTAGAGCATATGTTCGTGCCCTTCTATTTGACTGTGTGTCTGGCGGGTTTTGCCGCGGCGATCATAGTGCCTAAGTTGCCTCCCTTGTCATGGAAGAAAGACCATTATATCGATGACACCCCACGCTTACCCGACGATGAACTGATCCCTGTGGGTCACGGCGCACTCTCTTGGGGCTTCGAAAAAGCCCTAGAAAAAGCGGCCAATGCGGGAGGAATTAAAACCGTCCTACACGAAGGTGTGAAAAACGTCATCGATATGGTGTTTGGCATTATTCCTGTGGTGATGGCGATTGGTACTCTGGCGCTGATCATTGCCGAACATACCCCCGTCTTTAACTACTTAGGTATGCCGTTTATTCCCTTACTGGAACTACTGCATATTCCCGAAGCCACCGAAGCGTCTAAAACCATAGTGGTCGGTTTTGCCGATATGTTTATCCCCTCAATCCTCGCAAGCTCGATTGAATCGGATATGACCCGTTTCGTGATTGCGGCACTCTCTGTCACTCAGTTGATCTACATGAGTGAAGTTGGCGCACTCCTTATTGGCAGTAAAATTCCAGTGAACTTTGTAGAGCTCTTCGTTGTGTTTATCCTACGCACCTTAGTAACACTACCCGTTATCGCGGGCGTAGCACATTTGCTGTTTTAACAGCTTAAACTCGCTTCACTGAAATAACCCCAAAGGGGAGTCAGTTCAACTGACTCCCCTTTTGTCATCTGCACGTCATGTAAACGTCATCATTCAGTCAAAGCCTCTGGCTAAGCTTGCTCTCGTCAACAGCCTAATAGGGTGCATACGAGATGACGGGATTTGATTTCAGGAATATTGCCCCTACAGTGAAGGGGAATACGCAAAGCGCTAAGACTGATTTTTCGCCCACATTTAATCGCTCAGCTCACTTCGCACCCTCGCTAGACACCTCCATCCCCACACAAGCAAGCCCATCGATATTAAACCTCCCACATATAACCGTTAATGCTTTGTGGCTCTCGGACATCCATTTAGGTTGCAAGGACTGTAAGGCTGATTATCTACTGAGTTTGCTCGCTACGGTGCGCTGCCAGCATCTGTATTTGGTGGGGGATATTGTCGATTTATGGGCCCTAAAACGTAAGTTGCATTGGCCCGATAGCCACAACAAAGTGCTACAAAAAATCATCGAGTTAGCGCAAAACGGTACCCAAGTGATTTATCTACCAGGTAACCATGACGAACTGATAAAACCCTATGCCGAGCTCAGTCTTTGGAATATCAAAATTGCACGCCAACATATTCACCAAGGAATTGGCGGCCATAAACTATTGATGCTCCATGGTGATCAATTCGATGCTGATGTCTGTGTCGGTCGTTTTTATGCCATGCTAGGCGATAATTTGTACGACTTACTGTTGTTCCTTAATCGTAATCTTCACAGCCTACGTGAACGCTTAGGTTACCCCTATTGGTCACTGGCAAGTTATATCAAATCAAGAGTGGGTAAAGCCCAAGTCGCCATTGGCCGCTATCGTCAAGCCGTGATCGACTATGCACAGCACTTTGATGTCGATGGTGTTATCTGCGGCCATATCCACCAACCTGAACTTTCTACTCACCCAAGAGCTGCGCAATACAGTACACCCGAGCAGCGTCAGATCATTTACGCTAACGACGGAGATTGGGTTGAAAACTGCAGTTTAATTACTGAAACCCTCGCAGGTGAATTACAGCTCTGCCGCTGGAATGAACAGACTTTAACACTCGACATACTCCAGAGTATCGCACTTGTACAAAGTCCACCCGATGTGAACAGCACTGTGCACGATAAATCAGCGGCGCGCAGGACGAACACTGCCCAAGAACTCGAATCTCGGCCAAGGGATGTCGCCTAATACTATGACTATCCTTCCTAACCCAATGAATAATAATGAACAGACGTCAAAACTCCTTCCCTATAATAACAATGCAGAGCGGCTGTCAACGCTTAAGGTAAACCCAATGATCTTTACCGTCGATAATGTGGTTGAAAATAATCTACCCGCCATCCATGGCAAGCCTTGGCTGGCTAAACCGGCCAAAGCCATGCTGCGTTATCTCCTTAATGAGAAACAATGTAACGATATCGCCAATCAGTTTTCCTACTTACAAGGTATCGACTTTGTCGAACAAGTATTAGCGAGTTTCGATTTTAGCTTTACCGTCCCGGCCAATGAGATTGAAAATATCCCCTGTGAAGGGCGAGTCCTCATCTTCGCTAACCACCCCATAGGTTCACTCGATGCACTAGCCCTGATCAAGTTGATCAGCGAAATTCGCCCCGATATTAAAGTCGTCGCCAACGAACTCCTGATGGCACTTGAGCCTTTGCATTCAATCCTGCTCCCCGTGCGCAATATGACAGGCGGCACGCCTAAACAGCATTTAGAAAAAATCCACCAGCACCTGCGTAATGAAGGTGCTGTACTGATTTTCCCCTCGGGCGAAGTCTCGCGCCTGCGACCCAACGGGGTAAGGGATACCCAGTGGCATTCTGGTTTTTTAAAAATGGCAATTTCCTGTAATGCACCTTTGCTACCTATCTATCTTGATGCCAAAAACTCAGCCACCTTCTACGGTGCGTCGATGATTTATAAGCCGCTGGCGACGCTACTATTAGTAAAAGAGATGTTCAAACAGGCCAAACGCAATATGCCGATCCGAATCGGCGAGCTGATCCCCAATGAAGCCGTGCGCTCGATGGATTTTCCGCTTAAGACCAAAATAAAACTGTTGAAGAATCATTTATATCGCATTGGTAAAGATAAAGATCCGCTGTTTATCACCCAAAGTGCTATCGCCCATCCAGAATCCCGACGAGAGTTACAAACCGCATTGCAACAGTGTGAACTGTTAGGGGAAACTCAAGATAACAAGTTGATCTACCTCTATCACCACCACGATAGTAATCCCATCATGCGGGAAATTGGCCGCTTAAGAGAAATCGCCTTTCGCGCTGTAGGAGAAGGTACAGGTAAGCGCCGGGATATCGATAAATACGACTCTTATTATCAACATCTTGTCCTATGGGATAAGCAACAATTCGAGATTGTTGGCGCCTATCGCTTTGCCAGTGGTGATCAAGTCTTAGCTCAGTACGGTGAAAATGCTCTTTATAGCCAGTCCCTGTTTCAATATGACGATAGTTTTATGCCCTATGTGAAACAAGGTTTAGAGCTAGGTCGCAGTTTTGTGCAACCCAAGTATTGGGGTAAACGTAGCTTAGACTACCTCTGGTTTGGCGTTGGGGCATTTCTCGCCAAGCATCCTGAATATCGTTATCTATTTGGCCCAGTATCCATCAGCAATCAACTCCCAGGTAGTGCACGGGAAATGCTGGTGCATTTTTACTCAAGGGAATTTGCGCCCATGCAAACTATGGCCGTGTCTATGTCACCCTTTGGCTTATCACAGCAACAAAAAGCACAATTAGACAACTTATATAGTAACGATGATTACCCGAATAATTTCAAGCAGCTTAAACAAATGCTCGCGAGCATGGGCGCCGCAGTCCCAACGCTTTACAAACAATATGGTGAACTCTGTCGGGCTGACGGCGTTAAATTCCTCGCCTTTGGTATCGATGCAGACTTTGGTGATTGCATCGATGGCCTAGTGCTAGTCGATACCCATAAGCTAAAAGGTAAAAAGTATCAACGCTACATTGGTGCGCATTTGCCTGAAGCTGAACGCATGCTAATAGCACAGGAAGATGAATGCGAGGAGCTGGATTAGCCGAAAGCCGTGCGGCTTAATCTTAAATCAGCCATAGGTTAACACTTTGTACTAAGGGATTGGCTAATTAAGCACCACTCTGTTATAAGTATCTGTAATGCTGTGCATTAACAGAATTAACAGGGAGAGTACCATGACGATCATTATCGCCGATATTATGAGTACCCGAGTCGTCACTATCGAAATGGACGATCGGCTCACTGTGGCAAAGGAAATATTCGATCAAGCAAACTTTCATCACCTGCTTGTAGTTGATGAATATAAACTAGAGGGAGTGCTCTCTGAGAGGGATTTACTACGAGCGATTAGCCCTAATCTTGGTAGCAGTTCTGAAACCATCAAAGATTTAGAAACCTTGCAAAAACGGGTGCATCAAGTCATGACCCGCAATCCCCTTACTGTAGCCCCTCACATCAACTTAGACGCAGCCACTCGCCTTCTATTAGATAATAATATTGGCTGCTTACCGGTATTAGAGAACGGAAACTTGGTTGGAATAGTCACTTGGAAAGATTTACTGCGTGCCTATTGTGAATGTCGCGCACAAAATCAAAGCGAGTGCTAGCCCTAACTAAAAGCCTGCACTCGCTTTTTATCATCAAATAACGGCTTTAAATCGCCCAGCCGCCCATATAAAACACCACTAAGCCTAAGGTAATCGCCAATACACCTACCTTCAACTTACGCCATTCACCGCTACAAATACGGCCTACCACTAAAGTGACAAAGCCCAGCATAATACCTGTAACAATATTGCAGCTTAAAATGATGAATACGGCGCAGGTCAATCCCGCCATAGCATCGACCTTATCGTTAAAGTCGAGCTTTGCCACATTGCTCAGCATCAATAAACCCACATACATAAGGGCTGGTGCCGTTGCATAAGCAGGAACTAAATAACTCAAAGGAGCAAGGAATACCATAAGCAAAAACAACACACCCACAATCGTTGCCGTTAAACCCGTTTTACCGCCCGCTGCAGTGCCAGCTGCCGACTCGATATACACAGCTGCTGGAGCACCGCCAACCACCCCTGCAAACATGCTGCTCACAGAATCCGATGTTAACGCTCTGCCACCGCCGACAATATTATCATCTTTATCGAGCAGGTTAGCTTGGCCAGCCACAGCGCGAATGGTTCCCGTTGCATCGAAAATTGCCGTCATCACTAAGGCCAACACTATCGGTAATACCACAGGATTAAAAGCGCCCATAATATCGAGCTGACCAATTAATGAATGTTCAGAGGTAAAATCGGGGAAGGCAAATAAGCCTTGGTATTTCACACTTGGGTCAAACACTAACCCAAATAACGACAGCACGATAATCACCAGCAAAATGCCACCGGGTACACCACGGCGCTCTAAACCAATAGTTGCCGCCAAACCAAGTACAGTGGCAATCACAGATAAACTATTAATATCACCTAATTTAACCGGTAAACCCGCATTATTGGCGACAATCAACTGCACGCTGTTAGTGGCAATTAACAGTAAAAATAAGCCAATACCTATGCCAGTACCGTGGGCTATGCCTTTGGGTAAATTCGCCAGTACCCACTGACGAATACCAGTCACACTCACGAGGGTGAAAGTCACACCCATCAGGAAGATTGCACCTAAGGTGACGGGGATCGACATGCCCTGTCCCAACACTAAGCTAAAGGCCGTAAAGGCCGTGAGTGAAATAGCGCAACCAATTGCCATGGGTAAATTGGCCCATAGGCCCATCAGTAAAGAACCAAAGGATGCAATTAAACAAGTGGCGATAAACACGGCGCTGGGATCAAACCCCGCTTGGCCTAGCATATTGGGCACCACAATCACTGAGTAAACCATAGCGAGGAAGGTGGTTAACCCTGCAATCACTTCTTGGCGAGCTGTGCTACCACGTTGATGAATTGAAAAAAAACGGTCCAGAAATGAACCTGAGGGTACGGCTGTTGAACTTAAGTGCTCAGACATAATATTGTTATACCTTGTGATCTCTTAAAATTAGGGTCGATACCATAGTGTAAAAAACACCATTGGCGACGCTGGCTACGGCAGATTAGAGCCCCAAATCCATCGGACTTGGGTGAGAGATCCACATCATTTTCCTACTGCGGGAAAAATCCATGATCTGCATGCAGTGACGCTTCGCAATGGCTAAAATACATTAACCATATTGACGCAGCCGTTGTTGGCCGCGGATGATACTGGAATATCCCAAGGATAGCTAAGACATCGCCAGCACTTCGATAAAAAATTAGCGATAAAATCCGAAATCAGTTGTTCAATAAACAAGCTAACCCCATACAATAACTGTAGTTTTAGATCACAGTAAAACAATTGAAACTCTGCCAGAACAAGATCCAACCAATTTCATACTCGAAATGCCCAACGTCAAAATATTTTCACTACTCACTATTAATGGAAATGTAATATGCGATCTAAGTTGTGTTATTGAACAAAAACCTAGCTTGCTTTTACAGCCACATAAATATGACTTATGCTTAGCACTACAAATTAAGGCTACCGTTGGCAGGCTATGAAAGGAAAAGAATTGGTTATGGACGAGAGACGCAAATTTTCGCGGATTTTATTCGCTGCCAGCGCATCACTACATCAAGAAAACGAGCATTGGCAAACCACCATTCTCGACCTCAGCCTTAATGGCGCATTGGTTGAAGAACCACGTGACTTTATTAACACGGGGAAACCGATTCGTTTAAGTTTTACTCTGCCAGAATCCGATATTGAACTGCAAATGGAAACCGAGCTAATCCATCAGAGAAACGGCCAACTGGGTTTAAAATGTAATTTTATTGATGTCGATAGCATCAGCCATCTTAAACGTATGGTTGAGCTCAACCTTGGGGATTCGACCCTGCTTAACCGAGAACTTGCATTCTTTATTGAAGAGCATAATAACGCCGACTAAATGCATTCATTCGCCCAATAGAAACCGCGCCAAGGCAAATGCGTTGTTTCTATTGGTAAGCATATATCAAACTCTGCGCTAAATAGCCTCTAGGGCTTCAGATAGTTTTGAAACACCTATGACTTCCATTCCAATAGGAGGCTTTTTCGGTACATTTGCCTTTGGCACTATCGCTCGCTTAAAGCCATGCTTAGCCGCTTCAATGAGTCTCTCTTGCCCATTAGGTACAGGGCGAATTTCGCCGGATAAGCCTACCTCACCAAATGCGACCAAATCACTGGGTAAAATCTCGCCACGAAAGCTGGACACCATAGCGAGTAACAAGGTTAGATCCGCACTGGTTTCAGTAACTTTAACGCCTCCAACCACGTTGACAAATACGTCCTGATCCGACATTTGTAAACCACCATGACGGTGCATTACCGCAAGTAACATGGCTAAACGGTTCGCATCCATACCCACAGCCACACGGCGAGGATTAGACATAGCCGAGTTATCCACCAGCACTTGTAATTCCACCAACAGCGGGCGAGTACCTTCCCAAACGACCATAACTAAAGAACCCGAAGACTCCTCTTCACCGCGGGATAAAAATATCGCAGAAGGATTAGCGACTTCTTTTAAACCACGTTCGGTCATCGCAAACACGCCTAACTCATTAATTGCGCCAAAACGATTTTTGTGGGACCGCAGGGTACGATAGCGACTATCGCTATCCCCTTCAAACATCACAGAGCAGTCGATACAATGCTCAAGCACCTTGGGACCAGCAAGACTGCCGTCCTTAGTCACATGACCAACCATAATCACGGCTATACCATTTTGTTTGGCAAAACGAGTCAGATAAGAGGCCGATTCGCGCACCTGCGACACGCTGCCAGGGCTCGATGCCACGTCACTCATATGCATAACCTGAATTGAATCTACCACAATCACCTTAGGCAATTCCTTTAGGGCGACTTCGCAAATTTGCTCGACACTGGTTTCCGATAACATCCGCAATTTATTGGTAGGTAAACCTAGGCGATGGGCGCGCATCGCCACCTGCTGCAATGACTCCTCACCAGTAACGTATAACGCAGGCATTTGTTCAGCCAGATAACATAACGTCTGCAACAACAAGGTACTCTTACCCGCACCAGGGTGACCACCGATAAGAATCGCCGAACCAGGGACAATACCTCCACCCAGCACTCGGTCGAGTTCGCCAAAGTGACTCAAAATTCGCGGTAAGGCATTTAAATCTATTTGATCTAAGGTTTTGACTTCACTACTACTTGTTCCAGCATAACCGGCAAACTTAGTGCCACGCCCAAGCGTCGCAGCACCGAGTCTGACTTCGGTGATCGTATTCCACTCTTGGCAAGCACTACATTGACCTTGCCAACGTGGGAAATCTTGCCCACACTCATTACACACGTACGCGGTTTTATTCTTTGCCATAACTTATTAAAATCTGTATAAAATCAATTTAAGTAACTGTGAATACTGCCGACATAAGACTAACAGCACGATACTAAATAAGCATCAGAAAAGAACCCTCATATGAGTTTAGATAACCATAGTGCGCTCATTGAACAGCTAAAGCCGCTGCTTATGGAACCTAACTTCCATGAGATTTTTCAACAACTGACGATTGATGAGACCAATTCGACACGTTTTCTACTAAAAATGGAACTCAATCGTTTAGCTTCGCCTTGCACACGTATTATCGATCTTAGGGATAAATCTGAGCTTCCCTGTACTGAATCCATGCTCGGCCAACAACGCCACTTCTTAGATGAGCCCGCCAAACACAGTCTTCACGAAGCAATGTCACTCTACCGTAATCAATATACTTTAGGTGTGTATGAATATGTTATCGCGGCTCACCAACAACGTCGTCAAAAATTACGTCAAGGTATACAACAAACTGATGCAATAGAGTCCGAACCTTTTATGGTGCCAGGCGTGGTATTAGGGAGTTATTTCAATCGCACTGAAGAACGGATGAATTACAGCATTCGTATCACAGTCTCACAATCGGGACGCGGAGAAATGCCAGGCATCACCGCCGATCTCTCCGTCAATGGCGCTCGAATTCGACTCGCGGCTAATCATTCATTTGACCTTGATAAACCATTAAAAGTAAAACTGCTTGAGCTTAGCGAAGAATATTATTACCCCGATCTGCAACTCGGTGTCGACTACGAAATCGTCGATAGCCAAACGAATGGCGAGTTTATTTGGTTAAGGCTTAAACGTATTAGTGGCAGTGAAGCCCTAGGCGAAATGCTCGGTAATTTAATCAGAGGCTATAAACTACGTTATAAAGTCGATGTAAATGATGTACTCGTTACCGCTTCAGGACTTGGGTTTGAGCGTCATTATTTGCCACATTTACCGCATCTATCGCTCTATTTCAATACCCAAACCCAAGGTTTGAGCCATATGCTGCTCAGCCGTGATAACCAACAAATAGTGCATTATTTTCAGGATGAGAATGATGTAAGCCAATTACCGGCAATGCTGACGCAAACGAGGCTATCCGCATTACTCAATCATCCTGAAGATCCAGACCATGGGTTGTTTTTTAGCTTTACTTATAACGCTCAGGGGTGCTTATGCTTTTATTCCGCAACCCTAGCAGAGCTAAAAGCTAAGGGCATGATGCCATTATTTTTAGGCTTTGCATCGACTAAACCTAGCTGGCGGATCTTTAAGCTCACCCAAGATAAAATCTACCATGATAAAGGTTACCGCCGCGCCACGTTACCGGGGGATGAGGCTAAATACAGTCCCCTAGTCGAACAACAATTGGCTCAATTCAGTCATTTACTACAACTTATTGATCTTACAAATGAAGACGTAAGAGAATCCTATAAAGCCTGGCAAGACAATAGTAATGCTAATACGCTGAAAACCTTTGCCCAACAAAAACTAACAACACACTCCATTAAACCGATTTCAATGCAGTTTAGTGAACGTCGGCAGGAAGCCCGTTTTGCCTTTAAAACGTTAGTCAATGTCTCCCAAGGTGAGCTTAAAGCAGCGGGGATTAGTTTAGATATTTCCAGTAGAGGTATGCAGTTAACCCTAGATAATCCAACCGAGTTCTCGTCGAATAAACCTTTGATGCTCAGCTTTCCAAAGTTACAAACTATTGCAGGTAAAACCCAACTGGATCACCTCCCCTATCGTTTAGTTAGAACGCGCAAAAATGGTGTCACCTTACATTTAACCGCTGTTATGGGTCACACCCCCCATGTGGGAGTCGAGTTTTTAAATAAACTCATTGCCCATAATAAGGAAAAGCTCGAACAACTCACACAGAACGATAGCGAAGTAAAAGAGCTTGCCGATGGCTTAAAAAACATTCTGTTACGTGACCTACATTCAGTGCCCTATTTTGTCGAAAAAACAACTAAATCAGCCCAAATCGCCTGCCTTGGTGTTAGCACTCAACAGGATGATATCTGTGATATTTTTGCGGCTGGCACCTTTGATACACTGCAATACAATTTGGGGCCATTGCTCAAGGATGGCATCTTTAAGCGAGATATTCTCGATCCTATACGCCAAATGAAACCCCAACAAGATATGGATTTTATTGAAGTATTTATCCAGCTTACACGTCAATCCCGGGGGCAGATTCACCTAAAATGTGTACTGGCGAGTGAAATATCGAATACCCAAGCTAAACTCACGTTTATTCATCAGAGTAAAATTGCGGGACGATTTATGGCGCTACGTATCTACCGCGGTGCAACGGAAAAACCCGATATGAGCTATCTACGCCGCGAGCTTGAATATATTAATATTCATGCTAATCACAAGGCGAAACAGCTTGAAGAACAGCTATGGCGTATTATTGGCGTGGGAGAATTATTGGATATAACCCAAGAAGTGGAACTTAGATATCCTGCACTGCATCAAAAACAGTCTTAATTGGCGCAGTGCTACCAACTATCAATAGTGGCATTATTAATCCTTTAACACGCAAAGATCAAAAGCCAAATACCAGTCACGGATCAATGGAAAATGATCACTTGCCGCATCTAAATGGGTCAACATCTCCGCGTGCCCATAATCCTGCTTAAAACCGTTCGCTTTCGATAACAAGGTAAATTTAACCCGTTTGAACCCACATTCGGTAATCATATCGGCGACATCTTCTGGATGACCTAGTACAGTGTCATTTTGCCCCGCAATAAACCAAGCTTTTGGCCATTGAGTATCGGCTGCCGCCTTTGCATAATCAAATCTATCATCATGATCGCACCATTCACCCCGCACCCAATCAATACTTTGAGTTAATGATGCACGGCTTTCATTATCCATACCAACGCGCAATTTATCCGCCGCAAGGTAACCTTGGCCCATCGCTAAACTGGGAGCGAGTCGATTCCAAAATACATCGACCATCAACCATTTTTTAAAGGATTTCACTCGGATAGTACGCTTGCTGCCAAAGGTGAGTAGTGAGCGGACACTTAGCTGCAATTCTGGATAGCGCGCAAGACTGCTCGCCATCAACACGCCGCCCCAAGAATGAGCGCACCAATGCACTTGCGATGGCGCAGTAACGGCAAGCCCTTGGCAAGTAGTTTGATGTAAATCCAAGATAAACTGCTGTACTAAGGGGATCTGCTCGCGAATAACTTCTCCCTGTCCTAGGGTAAAACCCCGGGTGATCTTGGGAATACTTAGCCCTCTTCCAGCAGTATCAAGCACATAAACGACAAAACCAGCCTTAGCTAGAAAACACCCGAGACCACGACCACTTTGGCTATAAAATACCCTGCCATTAGACATAGCACCGTGAAGCATCAAGATCGGCGTTTTTGAGAAATTGGCCTGAGCGGGTAACAATTGACGCAGATGTAACTGTCCATCCCGATAGGGAATATAGAGTGAAGTCTGTGAAATGGCCGAAGTCGCACCAGAAATAAGCTGAGTCAAAATAAGTCGCTGGCAGTTTATTAAGTAGAACTAAACTACCAGTTCACATTCAAAAAACAAGAGTCATTACTCTAACCCCTGTTTTAATATTGATTAATACCAATAAATGGACAACCTAGTTTTGTAATAAGTAAGGTAACACCCGCAAGTCGAGGTGGCGAATATGGGCGTCCGCTGCTGCAGCTAACTTAGGTTTAGCATGGAATGCAATGCCAAAATCTGCCGCTTTGACCATAGGAATATCGTTGGCACCATCACCAATAGCCACTCTTTGGCCCTTAGGGATATTCCACTGCGCGCTGCAACGCTCTACTACATCAGCCTTAAATTGTGCATCAACAACCTTACCTGTCACAGTGCCCGCCAGTTTACCGTCAATAATGACTAACTCATTGGCAAAGGCTGCATCTAAGTTCAATAGCTGCTTTAAATGCCCCACAAAGGGCGTAAAGCCACCCGAAGCCACTACTAGGTGCCAATGATGCAACTTAAGCTCAGCAAGCATGGGTTCAAGCCCAGGCATTAAAGGTAATTTTTTACACAGAGTGGCAATAATACTGGCATCGGCTCCCTTAAGTTGAGCGACTCGTTGGCGTAAACTCTGCTCAAAATCGAGTTCGCCCTGCATGGCTCTTTCGGTTATCGCCGCCACTTGCTCCCCAACTCCGGCCATAGCCGCTAATTCGTCGATGCATTCGATTTGAATCGCAGTTGAATCCATATCCATCACAAGTAACCCTGGCACACTCAATTTGGGCAACTCGGTATTAAAAATATGCAATTCAGCCCAAGCATGGGGGAAAGTCGCTAACAGCTCGGGCGATGGCTCAAGGGGTAAAGCAAGTTCAACACAATGCAAAGCCACTTGGCGTTTGATTGACGCAATATAAACATGGGGTAATTTGAATGTTCTAGCTAACGTTAACAACCACTCAGCGAGGGATTTCTGTGCACTTATCTCTTGATAAATCACCCTAATACGTACAAGCGTTCCCAATGGTGGAGTCTCAGACTCTTGATAAGCCTCAAAGGTATACCCTTGATATTCAAACCGTGGCGAAGGGCTAGCCGCTAACCATAAAAAAAGCGCATCTTGGTTCAAGCTTTCCATAGGACTCGTGTTCTCCAACTATCGGGCTTACTCATAATCAATTATGATTAGGTAAGCGCTCTAAATGTTAAGGGTCAAAGTGTTATATCTTAAAGGGCTTAAGAAAAGCCATAAAATCAGTAGACTACTCCAAATCGCCATCGCCTTGACCTTGATGGTGGGCTTAGTGCAATTGTGGCAGACAAGCCTACTACAAGGTCAGTTGCTTCTAAAGTCCCAAACTCAAAAGATGGCCAGATTACTGGTTCAGCAAACCGCTTACAGCGCGGCCCCTGCACTACAACTGCAAAATGATGAACAATTGCAATGGCTAGCGAGTGCACTCGTCGAAGATCCTAAGGTCATGTCGGCAGCGATATTCAGTGATCAAGGGATTCGGTTATCCTTTGCCCAAAGCATTACCAAAGAAGTTTTAGATCCTGACTCAAAGGATATGGATCAACTCCTCAGCAAATATCCTCCCTATGTGGAACCCGTGCTTCAGGAAGGCAAAAACCTAGGTTATGTCGAAGTTAGACTCGATACCAAACTGTTTTTTAACGAAATTAAAGAAGCGCATAATTTAAACATGGAGCAGCAACAAATTATGCTGCTGGTTGCTGGCTTAATTGGCATGCTACTATCCCGCGCCCTTTCTTTTAAACGCGCTGACTTTGATCGCCGCCGTACCCGCGTCAAATTGCGCCAAACCCCTAAGAAAAATAAGACAGTAAAACCAGCGGGATCGCCCAACGCTGAATTAATAGCATCTGGGACTCAAGATGATGCGAATAAGAACATTGAACAGAGTATCAGGGATCATGCAAAAGCGAGCCCAATAAAAGCCGGTACTCCGATTAACCAAGTTAAGGCTGAAGATAAATCCAAGCTAAAAGACATTGGTGATAGTGAAATAAAGAGCGAGCAGAATACCATCCACTTAACAGAACTGGTTCAACCAGCTAAAAAGCCACAATTAAAGTCTAATGTAAGCCTTTCAAAAAACGAGACTAAACCAAAAGCTAACCCTGAACCGACCAGCGTAGCAATAACGCTAACAATCAAACCTAAAGTAAAAATGGTGCGCCGAGTTAACACCACAGCTAAAACTGACGTGGAGAAAACAGCACAATCCAGCGATCTCGACACAGATTCAACGGGCTAATATCAATTAGCTCAATTCAATAAACTCACTCTGACGAGTGAAGTTATTGACTTGTCCCATAAAAAAGGGTTCGCACTGCGAACCCTTTTTCAATCGAGAGCAACAATTACAACGTAATAGCAGCGTCTAATGTCATGATGATCATGTCGTTGAATGTAGTTTGACGTTCTTCTGCAGAGGTTTTTTCACCAGTACGGATGTGATCAGATACAGTCACAACACAGAGTGCACGGGCGCCAAACTCATGGGCAACACCGTACAAACCAGCCGCTTCCATTTCCACGCCTAGTACACCCATTTTCTCCATTACGTCAAACATTTGTGGATCGGGTGTGTAAAATAAATCGGCAGAGAATACATTACCTACACGGATTTTTGTACCTTTTACTTTAGCTGACTCGATAACCGCATTCATCAGCTCATAGTCAGCGATAGCGGCAAAATCTTGGCCTTTAAAACGTAAACGGTTCACCTGTGAATCAGTACATGCACCCATACCGATAATGACATCGCGAACTTTAACGTCTGTGCTAATCGCACCACAAGTACCAACACGGATTAGGTTTTTAACGCCATAATCACGAATTAATTCAGTTGCATAGATAGAGCATGAAGGAATACCCATGCCTGAACCCATTACTGAAATACGCTTACCTTTATAAGTACCAGTAAAACCTAGCATGTTTCGAACATCATTCACTTGCTCAACATTTTCTAAGAATGTTTCAGCAATATATTTTGCACGTAATGGATCGCCAGGAAACAAAACTGTCTCAGCGAATGCGCCCTCTACAGCATTAATGTGTGGTGTTGCCATCGAAATAACCCCTGTTTATTTTATTAAGACTTAAGTCTTTGTTTACTGGCGGCCCAATGTCAGCCGCCAAATCGATATCTTGTATGTTTAATTAGATAAACGACTCGCCATAGGCCATTGGCTCAAGTTTAAAGTGGCTGGCAATTGATTGGCCTATATCGGCAAAGCTGTTACGACGACCGAGTGACCCCGCTTTTAACCCAGCGCCATAGGCCAATACAGGCACATACTCACGGGTGTGGTCAGTACCTTGCCATGTTGGATCACAGCCATGATCCGCGGTTAAGATAAGTAGATCGTCTTCACCCAGCAAGGCGAGCATTTCAGGTAGACGAGCATCGAAATACTCCAGTCCTTTAGCGTAACCTGCCACATCGCGGCGATGGCCGTAATGGGAGTCAAAATCAACGAAGTTAGTAAACACTATAGTGTTATCGCCCGCAGATTTCACTTCCGCTAACGTCTCATCAAAGAGATCCTCAAGACCGTTAGCTTTGACTTTTTTAGTAATACCACAGTAAGCGTAGATGTCGGCAATCTTACCCACACTCACCACTTCACCACCGGCAGCTTTCAGTTTGTCTAAAACGGTTTTTGCTGGCGGCTCTAATGAATAGTCTTTGCGATTTCCGGTGCGGGCAAAATCGCTTGGACCTGTACCGTCGAAGGGACGAGCGATCACACGACCAATGTTGTAAGGCTCTAGTTCTTCACGGGTAATTTCACAAAGGCGATAAAGATTTTCTAAACCGAAAGTCCCTTCGTGACAGGCAATTTGGAATACGGAGTCCGCCGAGGTATAGAAAATAGGCTTGCCAGAACGCATATGTTCTTCACCTAGCTCTTCTAAAATCGTCGTTCCTGAAGCATGACAGTTACCCAAAAAGCCATCAAGCCCAGCTCTTTCTAAGATCTTATCCGTCAGTTCTTTGGGGAATGAATTTTGATGTTCACTAAAATAGCCCCACTCGAACAGTACAGGCACACCCGCCATTTCCCAATGACCACTCGGAGTATCTTTACCCGAACTCAACTCTTGAGCATGACCATAGGCACCGATGAGTTCAACATCATCACCAAAGCCCGGCGCAAAAGCACCCGTACTTTCCATCGCAGCATGACCTAAACCTAAACGGGCTAAGTTAGGTAACTTCAGCGGACCTTCACGGCCAATATCAGCTTTACCTTCGGCACACGCCTTAGCAATATGTCCAAAAGTATCTGAACCCACATCTCCAAACTTGGCAGCATCACTCGCAGCACCAACGCCAAAGGAGTCCAACATCATAATAATGGTACGTTTCATAATTCTTCCTTAAAGATCCGACGCACGAATATAAGCGTAGATCTCAGGTGTTTTTTCTGGAGCAGTTTCACCTATGTGAATCGCTTTTTTCACCGCATTTTCAGCTTCTGTAAAGGCCGCTTCAGATTGTGCATGGATCACGGCAATCGGTGTTGACGAATCAATTTTATCGCCAAGAGCACACACTTGGGTTAGACCTACACTATAGTCTAGTGCATCACCGGGTTTTCGGCGGCCACCACCTAAGGTTACTACGGCCAAACCAAGCTCACGGGTATCCATGCTATAGGCATAACCTTTGGCATCGGCAAACACGGGGCGAATGATTTGCGATTGCGGCAAGTATTTACTGTAGTTTTCAACAAAATCAACTGGTCCTCCAAGACCCGATACCATCTTGCCAAAAATTTCAGCAGCGCGGCCGTTATCCAAAACACGATTGAGTTTTGCACGAGCGTCTACTTCATTGCTCGCCAAGCCACCTAGCAACAGCATCTCTGCACAGAGGCCCATAGTGACTTCATATAAACGCGGATTACGATAAGCGCCCGTTAAAAAGTCGATAGCCTCTTTTACCTCAACCGCATTACCCGCACAGGACGCAAGTACTTGGTTCATATCGGTAAGCAAAGCAGTGGTTTTAGTACCTGCACCATTGGCAACGGCAGCAATACTGCGGGCTAACTCCTCAGAGGCTTCGTAGGTTGGCATAAAGGCGCCGCTACCGACTTTTACGTCCATTGCTAGCGCATCTAAATTACAGGCTAATTTCTTAGACAGAATCGAAGCTGTGATGAGGGAAATGGATTCAACGGTTGCGGTATTATCACGGATAGAATAGAAGCGTTTATCGGCAGGAACGAGATCGCCTGTTTGACCAATAATGGCAACGCCAACTTCTTTAACAACTTTACGGAAGAGTTCGCTTGATGGCTCAGTTTGATAACCAGGAATGGCATCAAACTTATCAAGGGTGCCGCCCGTATGACCTAGGCCACGCCCAGAAATCATAGGAACATAACCACCACAAGCCGCGGCCATAGGGCCAAGCATTAAGCTAATCACATCGCCAACGCCGCCAGTGCTGTGTTTGTCAATCACAGGACCGTTAAGCCCTAATGATTGCCAATTAAGTACAGTGCCAGAATCGCGCATGGCTGTGGTTAAAGCGATTCTTTCATCCATATTCATGTCATTAAAGTACACCGCCATGCCTAATGCTGCGATCTGACCTTCAGACACTGAATTAGTGGTAATGCCCTTAACGAAGAATTGTATCTCTTCGGAACTTAACGCCAAACCATTACGTTTTTTACGAATAATCTCTTGAGCTAGAAACATGATACTGCCTCCAAGATAGGCACCAGTATACTGTCGCTGGTGCTTACCTTTGCAATGAAACATCAAAACTGTAGCAATATTACAAGTTCATGCTATCCAAGTTTTGATGTCCCCAACTAGATTTAGGTCACACTTAATTAGATTCGATATGCGCTTTTAGTATTAATCAGCGACGAATCGCCATTAATAGCCTTGAGTAGGCTTAGGCGCATCGGCTAATTCTAATGTGTGCAATAAGCTATTAAGTAAGCTTGATGCTCCAAATCTAAAGGTGCGAGGCGACACCCAGTTCGCGCCTAAAATACGCTCAGCAACACCTAAAAACTCCGCAGCTTGCGCAGCATCACGCACACCACCCGCAGGCTTGAAGCCCACTTTAGTGTTCTTCTCACTGATCACCGTTAGCATGATCTCAGCTGCTTCGAGCGTTGCATTAACAGGTACTTTACCAGTAGAGGTTTTAATAAAGTCGGCACCCGCATCGATTGAAAGCTCAGAAGCACGACGAATAAGTGCTGGATCGGCTAATACGCCAGATTCAATAATGACTTTCAGTAATACTTCACCGCAGGCTTCTTTACAGGCTTTAACTAATTCAAACCCAATAGTTTCATTGCCTTCCATCAGCGCACGGTATGGGAATACGACGTCAACTTCATCGGCGCCATAAGCAACTGCTGCACGGGTTTCTAGTACGGCAATAGCAATATCATCGTTACCGTGTGGGAAATTAGTGACAGTGGCGATTTGGATATCTTCAGCGCCAATTTCATCTAAGGTCTTACGTGCGATAGGTATAAAACGTGGATAAATACAAATAGCGGCAGTGTTGCCTGCAGCAGTTTTCGCTTTGTAACACAGTTCGATGACTTTCTGATCGGTATCGTCATCATTCAATGTGGTTAAGTCCATTAACTCAATGGCGCGTTGTGCAGCTTTTTTTAAATCAGTCATAATAGCTCTCCAAAAGAAAAATAAATCAATAGAAATCAGTCGCATAAAGCAACGCTTAGAAGTGGCATTATTGTGATTATTTTTATGGCCGGGCCTTCAGGCGATGCCGAGTAATTTGCTTATACAAACTACCTTGTTGTTAGGTATTCAATCTTGCCTATGCATGACACATACGCATCCTGACACTTAAATGACATATAAGTGGTCACGACTTGAATCCTTGAAGACCGGAAGAGAGGATACGAATAAAACCTTGTTCCTACTTTTCCGCGAAAAATCCATTTTAGCGCGAGAAAAACACAAACCTTTATATAAACACACTGCTCAGATATTGAATGGGTTTAGATAAAGATTCATGACAAACTAAATGTGGAGCCGCGTATTGCGGCTCCAGCGGCAATTACAAGAGATTAGAACTTGTAAGTTGCTGACAGGTAGTGTGACCAACCTGTTGATTCTAGAGCAAGTGCACCAGCACCATCTTCTAACAGGTAAACGTCTTTGAAGCCTTTCAGGCCATAGCCCAGAGCATAACGATCTGAGTGCCAGTATAGACCGAAGAAGATGTTACCACCGTTAGAGGTTTTTGGTACAAAAGCAGTTTTGTCTTCGTCAGCACCAAATTGGTAATCAACATAACCTTGGAATGCTATGAAGCTCTTATTGTCGAAGAAATAGAAAGGCTTGAACCAGTTAGCAGAGAACTGGTAACCATTCCACTCTTTAGCATTCATGTCATAGAAACCATATAGGTTCATACCTGTTTTGCCTAACCATGGTACCATTACGTCAGCGCCCACACCCCAGAAAGTAGAGTTAACGCCTTCACCGTTTAGGCCATCCCAGTTAAACAGGGTAGAAAAGTAAACTTCTTCTACAGGACCGAAAGATAAATCTTTACCTGTTAGCGCATCGATAGAAACACGTGGTGCAAACTTCATGAATAGTTTGCTAGTGCCAGAACCTGGGTTCTTGTCACCATCGTTTGTGCTTTCGTTTGCTAAGTTGAAAATATCAACATAACCGTATAGATCGAATATGCCAGAACGGCCGCCAAATTCCATTTCTAAGTAGTTGTGCTGATCGCCAGAAGCTGGGTTATCTGGTTTTTCACCGATAGAGTACATAGCGTTGAACTGCACCCACTTGTAGTCACTACCGTGAAGGTCTGTACGATCCGCTGCAAATGCATTACCAGAGATTGCTGCTACTGCGGTAGCGGCTAAAGCTAAAGTTTTAACGTTTTTCATCATCAACCCCATTTATCTTGTTTGCTACCATCGAGGGTAGCGTTCTTTTTGTGGCGCTCGCATTTTACCTCGATTAAAAAAAATCTCAATAATCTAGCGTAAAATCACGAACACAAAATCTTTAATTGTGAACAAAGTCGCGACCTGTATATCACGGTTAATTAACTTAACCATGAGTTCACGACATTTATAACAGAATAACAACTAGAGTTTAGATGTATTCTGGCTATTGCAATCGGAGAAAATATTCACTACTGGAAAATGGTTGAATTAACTTGGATCCTGCCCTGCAATGGTCAGGACCCAGTTAGTGGGGTTTCCCCCAACTGCCGCTCATTAACTTAGATAGCTAAGAATAAGCCCGCAAGAGTTGCGCTCATTAAGTTAGCTAAAGAGCCTGCGATAACCGCACGTATACCCATTTTAGCTAAATCATGACGACGGTTAGGAGCCATAGCACCTAAACCACCAAGTAGAATCGCGATTGAAGACAAGTTAGCGAAACCACACAGAGCGAAGGAAATAATCGCTTTCGTTCTGTCAGTCATTGCTAAACCAGTTTCAGCAACAACTAGGCCACCATCAGCGATGTCTTTTAAGTATGGAGCAAAGTTTAAGTAAGCTACGAATTCGTTAACAACGATCTTTTGACCGATGAAAGAACCCGCGACTAATGCTTCGTTCCAAGGCACACCGATTAAGAATGCTAAAGGCATGAAAATGTAGCCAAGGATCAGTTCAAGTGTTAACCCTTCAACACCAAACCAGCCACCCACACCACCGATAATGCCATTGACCATAGCGATCAAACCAACGAAGGCTAACAGCATTGCGCCTACGTTCAGCGCTAGGTGCATACCAGATGAAGCACCTGCAGCAGCCGCATCTAATACGTTAGCTGGCTTGTCAGGATCTTCTGGCAATTCATCCATATCGTTCTTAGCAGCTTCAGTTTCTGGGTGCATCAGTTTAGCCATTAATAGGCCACCTGGTGCTGCCATGAATGAAGCGGCAACTAAGTATTCGATAGGCACACCCATCTGTGCATAACCAGCTAATACTGAACCTGCAATAGAGGCTAGACCACCAACCATGATCGCAAACAGTTCAGACTGCGTCATAGTTGGAATAAATGGACGAACCACTAAAGGCGCTTCAGTTTGACCTACGAAAATGTTAGCAGTTGCTGACATTGACTCAGTACGGCTTGTACCTAATGCTTTTTGTAGCCCACCACCGATAATACGGATGATCCACTGCATAACACCTAGGTAGTACAGTACAGCGATCAGAGAAGAGAAGAACACGATAACTGGCAATACGTTAACGGCAAAAATAAAGCCAAGCTTGAAGTTAGCTAAATCGCCGAACAGGAAGCTAATACCGTTTTGTGCATAACCAATAACGCTAGATACGGCGTCAGATACACTTTTCAGAATATCTTTACCAACGGGAACATACAGAACAAAACCACCGAAGGCGGCTTGAATGGCTAACGCACCACCCACTGTACGTAAATTAATTGCTTTTTTGTTATTCGATAGGAGGAAACCTATCGCAAGTAGGGTGACCACCCCTACTAAACTCATTAATATATTCATTAACCATCACCCTATTGTTAACAATTTTTAATTATGTTGTTAATCAACCTATTTCCGAGTCAGATTATACCCGAGGAAAAGTCGAAAATCGTCGTTTTGATCAAATTTTTGGAGTTTAATTTCAATCGCTTAGTGCCGAATGCTGGTGCGACATACATCTGTTTAATTAAAAATAACTAAAGGTCAAATAGTTGCATAGCATTCAACATCAAGTGTTCTGATATTAGAACACTTGATTTTTTTTGCAAATTGGCAATTTTGTCTATAAAAAGAACAGCGTTAGCGGGCTGGTTACGTTTTTCAGTAACATTTATAGGGGGCATTGAGGGTGAGTCTGTCTCAAGTAGGAAGTTTTCGAGAGGAAGTTCACATACAGTTTTGATCAATTTTTTGGCATTCGGGTTCATAATCAAACCACCAATTCCCAGCTTATAACCTAATTTAATATACTCGAGGGCAATTTCTGGACTGCCAGAAAAGGCATGTATTACGCCACCTCGAGGCAATTGATACTTTTTCAAACAGCTCAATACTTCAGAGTGAGCTTTCACACTATGGATAATGACGGGGAGATTAACTGTTTTTGCCAGCCGTAATTGTGCTTCGAAACAAGCCCGTTGTTGCGGCCAAGTTGCAGAGTAGAGTTTATCTAAACCACACTCTCCAATAGCCACAAATCGAGAACACTCAAGCAACACTGATATCTGAGAGGTTAATGCTTGGATCGCCGCTTCGACATCCTGTGGGCAAAACCAAGGGTGAATGCCCAACGCAAAATAAGCTTCATATTGCTGTGCAACGGCGAGTTGTTTTTGCCAATGTGAGGGAGAAACACCAGGAATAATCAGGTTTGTTATCCCAGCTTGATGCATCTTAAGCACGACATCACTTCGGTCTGCATCAAACTCGGCAAAGTCCAAATGTGCATGGGTATCTAGCACACAAAATACCTCATTCAGACGTTTTATCAATTGGCGACGAAACCACCTTTTCTTGCGTCAAAGAGTGAGAACGCTTTGAAACTAACGGAGGATCTTCAAGCCGCGGCATACAACAACGACGATTCTCAGGTGTTAATCCCATCCGATCGCACCACCGAATGTAAGCCTGCCATGATGTTGTGATCCAATTAGCCATAACTCGCACCCCAAAAAGTAAATTAGATACAAAAATGGCGGTAAATTACCGCCATTTTAACAACTATAGTCACCCTAACAGAATTAATGCTCGCGGGTTTTCGCAAACTCAATATCAGGATATCTTTCCATCGAAAGATTAAGATTAACCATAGTTGGTGCAATATAAGTCAAGTTATCGCCGCCATCGAGCGCCAAGTTTTGGCTACACTTACGGCGGAACTCTTCTAGCTTACGCTCATCCTTACAATAAACCCAGCGGGCAGTCGACACGCTAATGCCTTCATAAATAGCTTCGACGTTATATTCGCTCTTCAAACGCCCCACAACCACTTCAAACTGCAGCACACCAACGGCACCGACAATTAAATCATTGGTATCAATTGGGCGGAACACTTGTACAGCTCCTTCTTCAGATAACTGTACTAAGCCTTTAAGCAACTGCTTTTGTTTAAGCGGATCGCGCAGACGAATACGACGGAACATCTCAGGGGCAAAGTTAGGCACACCAGTGAAACGGAATTTTTCACCTTGGGTAAAAGTATCGCCGATACGAATGGTGCCATGGTTATGTAAGCCAATGATATCGCCGGGATATGCCTCTTCAGCACGCTCACGGTCACCCGCCATAAAGGTCAAGGCATCACTGACGTTAACATCTTTACCAATACGGACATGGTGCATCTTCATGCCCTGCTCATAACGACCAGAACAGACACGCATAAAAGCGACACGGTCACGGTGTTTTGGATCCATGTTTGCTTGGATCTTGAACACAAAGCCAGTGAACTTTTCTTCATCAGGCATAATCACTCGGGTATCACTTTCGCGCGGTAATGGCTTAGGTGCCCACTCAACGATTCCGTCAAGAATATGATCCACACCGAAGTTACCCAATGCAGTACCAAAAAAGACCGGAGTTAACTCACCTTTCAAGAAAGCAGCATGGTCAAACTCATTCGATGCGCCGCGCACTAATTCCATCTCATTACGCAAATCGGCCGCATAACTGCCAAGCGCCTTATCCACATCAGGATTATTAATGCCTTCAATCACACGACGCTCTTGGATCGTATGACCCATACCACCTTGATACAACACCACTTCATCACGCAGTATGTGGTAAATGCCTTTGAATTCTTTACCCGAACCTATAGGCCAAGTGATAGGGGCGCAGGCGATATTCAGCACATTTTCGACTTCATCCATCAGATCGATAGGATCACGGATATCGCGGTCGAGTTTGTTCATAAAGGTCACGATCGGCGTATCACGTAAACGAGTCACTTCCATCAACTTGATCGTACGGTCTTCAACCCCCTTTGCAGAGTCGATCACCATTAGACATGAGTCAACGGCCGTCAGAGTACGATAAGTATCTTCGGAGAAGTCTTCGTGGCCCGGCGTATCAAGTAGGTTAACGAGGGCGCCACCATAGGGAAATTGCATTACAGACGTAGTAATCGAAATACCACGGTCTTTCTCCATTTCCATCCAGTCAGATTTTGCGTGCTGACCCGATTTTTTACCTTTAACGGTACCCGCTTTTTGCAAAGCGTTGCCGAATAGCAGCACTTTTTCGGTAATGGTTGTTTTACCCGCGTCGGGGTGCGATATAATCGCGAAGGTGCGACGTTTATCCACCTCTACTTTATTGCCTGACATATTAACCTATGCACTAGTATCGCTAAAAAGGCGCAAATTATAGCGCCTCAGTTCTCACTTGGCTAGGCAAAGCCCGAGATGAGCCCGGGCTGAGGAGGTTATTTTGTGTCTTCGAGCAAACCTTTAACTTTTGCTAGCTCAATACGTGCGTATCTGTGTTCGACAAAATCATAGATATTGGTCGCAAGTGTAAGACGAAAGTAATTGGCAGCATCTTGATATTGCTTCTGCTCTATCGCCATTTTTGCAAGATAAAAATAGGCTTCACATAAACGCTCTGCATATTCTTTTGGATGAGTTAGACCTTCTTTTGCTGCATTAAACACATCATCACGGCGCTTGTGGCCTAAATAATAATCGACAATAACCGTTGACCATGCTCCGTTATCAAGATTCTTACGATTTTCTAATAATCGACGTTTGGCTTCTTCGTGATTATCTTTGGACTCAATCAAATATAACCACAGAGCACGATAACCATCTTTATTATCCCCCGCGTAGAATGCTTGCATATCTTTAGTGGCAAGCTCATTTCGATCGCCATAGTAAAGTGCTATCCCACGGTTTAGATAGGCATAATCGTAATTAGGTGCAAGTTCCAACACGCCATCGAAAGCTTCATAGGCGCTGTCGTACTCGCCCTCTTGGGTGTAATAAATACCAAGAAAATTATAAGCATCGGCAAGATCTGGCTGCAGTTTAAGTGCTTGCATAAAATCAATACGCGCCAGTAGTCTTAAACCCACACTGTCATATATTACGCCGCGATCATAATGAAACCTTGCCCTCTGTTCATTGGTAAGTTCGACGGCAGATAAAATTTCATTTAGCTTAGCAAGTGTAACCTCTACTTTATAGTCGGGCATTACAGGTGCAATCACCAACTTGCCTTCAAGATCATTATGGTTATCTAAAGGGGACTGAGTGGTCGCACATCCAGCCAACATCAGGCTGGCACCCGCCAGCACAGCAACAACAGCGGTTCTAATTTTAAGACTCATCCATTTCTACCTTTTTAGATTCCCAACACATGCAGAAGAGTATTCATGATAGCAATCCCACCCTAGGACTGCTATTAACGAATAGCATTAATAACAATTATATTAAATTCGAACAAATAAAAAGGAGATCAATTGATCTCCTTTCAATGCAATAACTTAAAAGCACATGGGAATATTGAGTTTATGGCTCAGTTATTCTGCTGTAACTTCTTTAGTTTGTGCTTCTTTAATTGACAGACGTACGCGACCTTGACGATCCACTTCCATTACCTTAACAGCAACTTCTTGGTTAAGTTCAAGGTGATCAGACACGTTAGCCACACGCTCATCACTGATTTGTGAAATGTGTACTAAACCATCTTTGCCCGGCAGAATGTTAACGAATGCACCGAAATCAACGATACGGATAACTTTACCGCTATAGATACGGCCCACTTCGACTTCTGAAGTGATTTCTTCGATACGACGGATTGCTTCTTTCGTTGCTTCGCCGTTTGAAGATGCAATTCTTACAGTACCGTCATCTTCCAGCTCAATCGTGGTGCCAGTTTCTTCGGTTAGAGCACGGATAACTGCGCCGCCTTTACCGATAACGTCACGGATTTTTTCTGGATTGATTTTGATTGTAGTGATGCGTGGAGCATGATCAGAAATATCATCACGGTGCGAACCAATCGCTTGATCCATCACATTTAGAATATGCACACGTGCGCCATAGGCCTGTTGCAGTGCGATTTCCATGATTTCTTTCGTGATACCTTCGATCTTGATATCCATTTGCAGTGCAGTAATACCACCACGGGTACCCGCTACTTTAAAGTCCATATCACCTAAATGATCTTCATCACCTAAGATGTCAGAAAGCACGACAAAATCATCACCTTCTTTCACTAGACCCATAGCGATACCCGCTACAGAAGTCTTGATTGGTACACCTGCATCCATCAACGCTAGCGAAGTACCACACACTGACGCCATAGAGCTTGAACCATTAGATTCAGTGATTTCAGATACAACACGCACACTGTACGGGAAGTCTTCTGCCGATGGCATAACCGCGTTAATACCGCGCCATGCGAGCTTTCCATGACCGATTTCGCGGCGCTTAGGTGAACCAACCATACCTGTTTCACCAACAGAGTAAGGAGGAAAGTTATAGTGCAGCATAAAACGATTCGTGCGCTCACCCATGATGCTGTCGATCTTCTGTGCATCACGTTCAGTACCTAAAGTACAAGTTACTAACGCTTGAGTTTCGCCGCGAGTAAATAACGCACTACCATGAGTACGTGGTAATACGCCCGCTAATACACTTAAAGCGCGGATCATGTCAGGTTCACGACCATCGATACGTGGCTCGCCACGGATAATACGACCACGAACAACTTTCTTCTCTAAGCTGCCCAGTAAGTTGTCTACTTCACGTAAATCAACATTTGGGTTGCTCGCAAGTAAGGCTTCTTTAGTTGCTGCTTTAACAACAGAAACTTGAGCATAGCGATCTTGCTTAACTTGGATTTTATACGCGTCACCTAAACCCGCTTCAGCAAGCTCTTTAATTTGAGCAACAAGCGTTTCATCTTGAACTGGTGCAGTCCAATCCCACATTGGTTTACCAGCTTCTGCTTTAAACTCAGCAATCGCGTTGATAACCACTTGTTGTTGATCGTGACCATAAACAACAGAACCTAACATCACTTCTTCTGGTAATGCTTGGGCTTCTGATTCCACCATTAATACTGCTGCAGCAGTACCAGCAACCACTAAGTTCAATTGACTTGTCGCAAGTTGAGCCACACTTGGGTTCAACACGTATTCGCCATTAATGTAACCTACACGAGCAGCGCCTAAAGGACCGCTGAATGGGATACCAGAAATAGCCAGAGCAGCAGAAGTACCAATCATAGAAATGATATCTGGCTCAATTTGTGGGTCGACAGATACAACTGTGATGATAACTTGGACTTCGTTTTTAAAACCATTAGGAAAAAGAGGACGAATTGGACGGTCAATCAGACGAGCAATTAATGTCTCATCTTCCGAAGGACGACCTTCGCGCTTAAAGAAACCACCAGGAATTTTACCCGCTGCATAGGTTTTTTCTTGGTAGTTAACAGTCAGAGGGAAAAAATCACGCCCAGCGTCGGCTTCTTTTTTACCAACAACAGTGACTAAGACTGTCGTGTCACCCATACTTGCTAACACGGCGGCATCGGCTTGACGCGCTATAACACCTGTTTCCAGGGTGACTGTATGCTGACCATATTCAAAACTCTTTACAATTGGATTCACGTGACCCATTCCTTATATTAATGACCTTTAATTACGCGCGTAAGTATACTGCAATTGGGGGTAATAGATAAAGAGCAGATAATGATGACAAAGACCTATCTTTTCACTAAAGTGGATAAATTAATAAAGAGTTGTGCTTCAAACTGATATGGAAGATCCACCCTATGGCGAAAAGCAACTATAAAGGACAAGCTTTATGACGGGTCGCTTTAAATCCCTTACATGGAAGCAAACTAACCTCGTTGTTTTTACTGCGTTATTTTTTGCCATTGCTATTTTTATTGTTGAAATAGCACTTGTCGTTATATCCACAAAACAGCAGCTCACTACCACTCAGCAAGAATTACTTAATTCAGTAGAGCAACCCGCAGCCAATGCTGTCTGGGCGCTAGATGACAACTTAGCGAGGCAGACCCTAGAAGGTGCAATTAAAGTTGAACACGTTGGCTCTGCCGTTATCGAACTTGATGACGGTTCTATGTTCGTCTCTGTCAGTAATAATAAAAGTAATAGTTCACAAACCTTTGTGACTCTCAGTAATAACCTTTTCGATGAACTAAAAGAAATCTCTCGTCCTTTATATCGCCCCTTCTATTTTGAAGGCACACAAAAACAACAATTAATCGGCACGCTTACTATTTTCTATGATACTCAAGAACTGACAGACACCCTATTTTCACAACTAAAACTCGGTTTCTTCGCCACTTTGGCTCGAGCTCTCTTGCTTACCCTTGTTTTATCGGTTGTATTCCACCGTTTCCTAACCCAACCCATAGCAAGGATCAGTGAGGCGATTGATAAAATTGATCCCGACTCACCGGATGAAAATCTGCTTCCCGTGTCCAATGCACACAAGGATGATGAACTCGGTTTAGTCACCTCAAAATTCAACCAAATTCTCATCCAATTCAGTCAAACACAGTCGAAACTGCGTAAAATGGCGACGAGGGATCCACTCACTGGGTTACCAAACCGCACACTATTACTCGAAACCATAGCGGTCACCATTCAACGCTCCCGCGTACACAAGCGTAGCTTTGCACTCATGTTTATCGATTTAGATCGTTTTAAGAATATTAATGATTCCCTTGGTCACGCACTCGGCGATCAATTTTTAGCACGTATTGCCCGAATCCTTGAACGTGTTGTCGGTGATAAGGGGACAGTGTCACGCTTAGGTGGCGATGAATTTGTGATTTTAGCCGATACTGTGCATTCGCCCGATCAAGCGGCGGACTTTGTCGATAAACTACTTGTACAGCTCAATGTTCCCATTCAGTTAAATGAACATGCGATTCACCCTGCGGCATCGATTGGTATTTCAATTTACCCCGAAGATGGTAATAGCGCCGAAGATCTTATCCGTCATGCCGATATCGCCATGTATAGCGCGAAGGCCGCAGGTTCAAATCAATGGGCCTTCTTTAAACAGCAAATGACCGAGCGTGCAGCGGTAAGATTGCGCACCGAAGCATCGTTGCATGATGCCTTAAAAAATAACGAATTCTTGCTTTATTTCCAACCTAAACTTGACCTACAAACGGGTAAAGTGACTGGCTGTGAAGCCTTAATTCGTTGGCAAAAAGATGGGCGTTTGATTAGTCCAATGTCATTTATCCCTGTCGCCGAAGAAACAGGGATCATCATTCCTATCGGGCGCTGGGTGATTGAGCAAAGCTGTAAAGTTTTAAGAGAATGGCAAAAAAAGTATCACTTCGCGATCCCTATCGCTATTAATGTTGCATCGCAACAATTTGCCGATGCAAGTTTAGTGTCTGATATCAAACAAATGGCTTTACGCTACCAAATTCAGCCAGAACTGTTAGAAATTGAAATCACTGAAACCTCATTAATGAACGATATTGAGCTAGCAATCAATAAGCTTGAGCAGCTCAAGTCGGCAGGTTTTGGTATTGCTGTTGACGATTTTGGCACAGGCTATTCTTCACTTTCCTATCTACGTCATCTCCCCATCACCACTATGAAAATCGACCGTTGTTTTGTATCCGATTTACCGGAAGACAGCGCAATTGCATCGACAATTTTGATGTTAGGCAAGCAACTTAATTTGACCATTGTGGCCGAAGGGATTGAAAATGAATTACAACTTGACTGGCTTAAGGAAAACCAATGTCAGATAGGCCAAGGGTTTTATTTTAGTCAGCCATTACCGCAAGCAGAATTTGAAACCTTATATATCGCAAGCCAAACTGCAACGATCACAAGTATAGACAGCAGAGCATAGCCAAAACAGCATTACTTAATCTGCGCGCAATAAAAAAGGAGGCTAAGCCTCCTTTTTTACGTTAGTCGACGTGAGATTAACGACGTAGACCTAACTTTTGGATCAGTGCAGTGTAACGCTCAGCATCTGTACGCTTCAGGTAAGCAGTTAACTTACGACGCGCGCTAACCATGCGTAACAGACCACGACGTGAGTGGTGATCGTGGATGTGCTCTTTGAAGTGATCTTGCAAATGGTTGATTTGCGCAGTTAACAAAGCAACTTGAACTTCAGTTGAACCAGTGTCATTTTCGCCGCGGCCAAATTCAGCCAGGATTTTTGCTTTCGCTTCAGTACTTAGTGACATGTGTCTCTCCAAATATATAGTATGAATCCCTAGCCGATCACTAACTCAGCCAGAGGGCGCGCTATTCTACCCATAATCCAACCCTAGCGCAATAAAAAGGCTGGCATATTTCAAACAGGTGGAGTGGATTAATCTGTGCTTATCGGCTCGTCATGGATCACTATGAGTCGCTTCGGCGCCAAGAGGCCATCATCATTCATCGCACCAATGCCAACAAATCTGTGTGCATCCCCTAGGGTAATACGCACTAATGTATCGGCTTTTAGACCTACCACATGCACAGCTTGGCCCTGCATCAAATAGGCTGCGCTCGCTTCAGGCACATTTACCTCAGGGAAGTCGGCCACAGCCGTATCCATGGGTAATAAAAGAGGATCGAGTAATACGCTCGGATCTATCTGTTGCTCATGTGCTTGAGTCACGAGTGCTTCAAGCTGATCTAAGGTCACCATTTTGGCATAGGGATACTGAGCTACTTGGGTGCGTCGCAGCATGATCACATGGGCGCCACAACCTAACATTTCACCAAGATCATCAATGATAGTGCGAATATAAGTGCCCTTAGAACAATGAATATCTAAGGTTAACTCATTGCCTTCAAGACCGATAAAATTAAGTTCAAATACCCTGATAGGACGCGACTCACGCGGTACTTCTATGCCCTCACGCGCATATTTATATAACGGCTGTCCCTGATATTTCAGCGCGGAATACATAGAAGGCACTTGCTGCGTGTCACCACGAAAGTGCTCAAGAGCACTCAGCAGTTGTGCCTCAGTAAACGCGACAAGACGAGTCTGAACCACTTCACCATCGGAATCACTGGTATCGGTGCGCTCACCCAGTTTTGCTGTTACTAAGTAACGTTTATCAGCATCTAATAAATGCTGGGAAAACTTAGTCGCTTCACCTAGGCACACAGGCAACATACCGGTTGCTAAAGGATCGAGCGCACCAGTATGCCCTGCTTTGTTCGCATTAAAAAAGCGCTTTACCCTTTGCAATGCAAAGTTAGAACTCATGCCAGTGGATTTATCCAGTAACACTATCCCATCGATAAAACGGCCTTTTGGACGACGAGCCATTAATCTTTACCTTTTGTATCATCTGTATCGTCGGTAGCATCCTCATTAAGGACTTCATCTGCGCTACCAAACTGCTGCTGCTTAGCTTTGTCTTGGTTGATGACTTGGCTAACGAGATTAGACATACGCATCCCCTCAACCAATGAGCTGTCATAAACAAAACGTAGCTCAGGCATAACACGCAATTTCATACGCCCAGCCACTAAGGTACGGATGTAAGGCGCTGCGCTGATGAGAGCGTTCAGCTTTTCCTGCACAACTTCTTTATCTTCTTCGAAGAAGGTCACAAAGACTTTGGCGTAGCTGAGATCGCGGGAGACATCTACGTCATTTACGGTTACAAAGCCAATACGAGGATCTTTCATATCGCGTTGCAGCACCTGAGCAAGTTCTTGCTGAAGTTGCTGTGCTATACGACGTGTACGACTGAATTCTTTTGCCATAATATTTGTACCATAGCTAATATCATTAAATCGAAAGGGCGGCTAATGCCGCCCTTTTTATCGTTAAAGTGTACGTGCCACTTCGACGGTTTCGAATACTTCGATTTGGTCGCCTACGCGAACATCGTTGTAGTTCTTAACGCCAATACCACATTCCATCCCGTTGCGAACATCGGCGACGTCATCTTTAAAGCGACGTAACGATTCGAGTTCACCTTCGAAGATAACAACGTTATCACGCAGTACGCGAATTGGTGCGCTACGCTTGATGGTACCTTCGGTAACCATACAACCTGCAATCGCACCCAGCTTAGGCGACTTGAACACATCACGCACTTCAGCCAGACCAATAATTTGTTGTTTGAATTCAGGAGACAGCATACCTGTCATCGCCGCTTTCACTTCATCAATCAAATTATAGATAACGCTGTAGTAACGTAGATCAACACTTTCGCTCTCGATAGTCTTACGTGCTTGTGCATCGGCACGCACGTTAAAGCCCACCATGATAGCGTTAGAAGCCGCGGCTAACGTCGCGTCGGTTTCAGTAAGTGCACCTACACCACGAGCGATGATGTTTACCTTCACTTCGTCGGTAGACAGGCCCGTTAATGAATCGGTAATCGCTTCGAGTGAACCTTGAACGTCCGCTTTCAGAACAATGTTCAGCTCTTTCACTTCGCCGTCTGTCATGTTCGCGAACATGTTTTCTAGCTTAGATTTTTGCTGACGCGCTAATTTAACATCACGGAACTTACCTTGACGATACAGGGCAACTTCGCGAGCTTTACGTTCGTCACGTACCACTGTTGCTTCATCACCTGCAGACGGTACGCCCGACAGACCCAGAATTTCAACAGGGATTGATGGACCCGCTTCAGTGATTGAACGACCGTTCTCGTCTTTCATTGCACGGATTTTACCGTACTCTAAACCACACAGAACGATATCGCCTTGGCGCAGCGTACCTTCTTGAACCAGAATCGTTGCCACTGGGCCGCGACCTTTATCCAATTGTGATTCAATTACCACACCGGCAGCCATACCATCACGCACCGCTTTCAGTTCGAGAACTTCAGCTTGCAGTAAGATACCTTCGAGCAGTTCGTCAACGCCTTCACCTGTCTTAGCTGAAACGAAGGCAAACATGTTGTCTCCACCCCAATCTTCAGACATAACACCGTGTTGTGACAATTCGCTCTTAACGCGATCAATATCCGCTTCCGGCTTATCCATCTTGTTCACAGCCACGATTAAAGGCACGTTACCGGCTTTAGCATGTTGAATCGCTTCGATAGTTTGTGGCATTACGCCGTCATCGGCAGCAACAACTAAGACTACGATATCCGTTGCCTTGGCACCACGGGCACGCATGGCGGTAAACGCGGCGTGACCAGGGGTATCAAGGAAAGTGATCATGCCGTTTTCGGTTTCAACATGGTATGCACCGATATGCTGTGTGATACCACCGGCTTCGCCGGCAGCCACTTTAGCGCGGCGAATATAGTCGAGTAAGGACGTTTTACCATGGTCAACGTGACCCATGATAGTCACAACCGGTGCACGAGATTCTAGCTTGATGCCATCTTCATCGTCACGATCTTGCAGCACTTGGTGCTCAAGTTCGTTTTCACGGATAAGCACCACTTTGTGGCCCATTTCTTCAGCAACTAACTGGGCAGTCTCTTGATCCAACACTTGGTTGATCGTGACCATTGAGCCCATTTTCATCATTTGTTTGATGATTTCAGTCGCTTTAACGGCCATTAAATGCGCCAGTTCAGAAACAGTCACAGTTTCACCGATACGCACATCACGGCTTACGGCTGCTACTGGCTTGTTAAAGCCATGCGCCATAGACTCAGGTGCTGTGCTGCGGTTACGCATATGTTTTTCACGGCCATCGCGCGCATCTTTGCCGCCACGCTTTTTGGCATTGCTCTTGTTGCGAGCACGACGTCCGCGTTTTTCTTCATCCAGATCAGAGGTATCTTCAGCGGCGCGAGCCACTATAGAGGTAGTGATGTGATGATCGCCGTTTCTTTCGGCTTCTAGACGTTGACGCTCTTCTTCGGCCCAACGCTTAGAGTTTTCTTCAGCTAACAAACGGGCCTTTTCAGCCGCTTTTGCCGCTTCTTCATCTTGCTTACGTTTAGTTGCAGCTTCTTGAGCCGCTTTTAAACGTTCAGCTTCTAGACGCGCTGCTTCTACTTCTGGTGAAGACTCTTTAATCACTTTTACTTCTGCCGCCGCTTTGGCTTTTGCCTTGGCTTCAGCTTCTGCTTTTGCCTTAGCTTCTGCCTCTGCTTTCGCTTTGGCCGCTTGAGCCGCTTCCGCTTCGGCCTTTGCTTTTACTAATGCTTCAGCTTCGGCTTTCGCCTCTTCTTCGGCTTTTAGCACTGTGTCATTCACATCGCGTTTAACAAAAGTACGGGTTTTACGCACTTCCACTTTAACGTCTTTAGATTGACCACCATTACCAGCCACGCTCAGGGTAGATACCGTTTTGCGTTGCAGCGTCATCTTAGTCGGTGCGCTATCAGCACCGTGCTGCCTTTTCAGATAATCCAGTAACTGCTGCTTTTCCGCTTCAGATACGTTATCGGCTTGGCCTTTCTTAATTCCAGCCTGAGAGAATTGCTCAATCAGACGTTCAACACTTTTACCCACTTCCGTGGCCAATTTCTCTACGGTAGTATCTGCCATCAGTTAAATCCCCCTGTTGATCGACTTATGCTTCTTCGCCAAACCAACAGATGTTGCGGGCAGCCATGATGAGCGTACCTGCTTTTTCTTCTGTCAATTCTTCAATTTCGATCAAATCATCAATGCCTTGTTCAGCCAAGTCTTCTAGAGTCACAATACCTTTGCTAGCTAAAACATAGGCTAAGTGTCTTTCCACACCTTCAAGTGCTAACAACTCGTCACTTGGCTCCACACCATCCAGTGCTTCTTCAGATGCGAGCGCTCTTGTCGAGATCGCAGCTTTTGCACGTTCACGTAAAGCTTCAACGAGATCCTCGTCAAAACCGTCTATCGCCAATAGTTCAGACACAGGTACATAAGCGACTTCTTCAAGCGACGTAAAGCCCTCGTTCGCTAGTACTTGTGCAAAATCTTCATCGACATCCAGTGAATTAATAAACAGACTCACCACTTTGGCGCTTTCGGCCTGATGTTTCTTATTCATGTCTTCCACTGTCATTACATTCAGCTCCCAACCCGTGAGTTGAGTTGCCAAACGTACGTTCTGGCCATTACGTCCAATGGCTTGTGCCAAACTATCAGCCTCAACCGCGATATCCATTGAATGGTTATCTTCGTCAACGATGATAGAAGCGACATCAGCTGGCGCCATGGCATTGATCACATATTGTGCTGGATTATCATCCCACAATACGATATCAACACGCTCGCCACCCAATTCATTAGATACAGCTTGTACACGCGCACCGCGCATACCCACGCACGCACCGATAGGATCGATACGACGGTCATTTGACTTAACGGCGATCTTAGCGCGGGCGCCTGGATCACGGGCAGCGCCCATGACTTCGATCAACTCGTCAGCAATTTCAGGTACTTCAACACGGAAAAGCTCTATCAGCATTTCAGGTTTAGTACGGCTTAAAAATAACTGTGCGCCGCGAGCTTCTGGACGTACAGAGTAAAGCAATGCACGAACACGGTCACCAGGGCGGAAAGATTCACGTGAAATTAAGTCTTCACGGAACAATACGCCGTCAGCGTTGTTGCCTAAATCAACCACTACGCTTTCACGGGTCGCTTTTTTTACAACACCAGTGATCAACTCGCCTTCTTTGTCTTTGAACTGCTCAACCACTTGTGCACGTTCAGCTTCACGTACTTTTTGCACAATCACTTGCTTAGCGGTTTGAGTGGTAATACGGTCAAACACCACTGACTCGATATCGTCTTCGATAAACTCGCCAGGTTGGATGTCCGGATTTTCGTAACGTGCCGCTTCTAACGTGATTTCACGATAAGGGTTTTCTAGCGCTTCACCGTGATCATCAACCACCATCCAACGACGGAAAGTATCATAACCACCCGTTTTGCGGTCAATGGAAACACGAACGTCAATATCACCATCGTATTTTTTCTTGGTTGCAGTAGCCAGAGCGATCTCTAGCGCTTCAAAAATTTTCTCGCGTGGAACGGCCTTTTCATTTGAAACCGCTTCAGCGACTAGCAGGATCTCTTTATTCATCTCGTCTTGCCTCGTTCACCTTGAAACTATCAAAACTTAGCGATTACGTTGCCTTTACGGATGTTATCCAGGGCGACAACTAGCTCTTTACCATTCACATTCAGTGAGAGCATTTGCCCTTCCACCTTTGTAATGGCGCCTTTTAAATTACGACTGCCCGCGACAGGCATAGTCAGTTGAACTTTTACATCTTCCCCCACATAGGCCGCATACTGCTGGGCAGTAAACAACGGTCTATCCACACCAGGTGAAGAAACCTCTAGGGTATATTCGGTCGGAATAGGGTCTTCAACATCGAGCACAGCACTGACTTGGCGGCTGGTATTGGCACAATCTTCGATATTGATACCGTTTTCACCATCGATGAACACGCGCAGTATTGAATGCTTACCCGCTTGAACATATTCAATGCCCCAGAGTTGAAAGCCTAATGCTTCCACAGGCACTTTGAGCATTTCTGCCAGTCTGGATTCTAATGTTGCCAAAATTGACCCCCGGAAAAAACAAAAAAGGGCTTAATAGCCCTAGTACAACGCCGTATAGAATATACGACAAATTTAAAAGTCCTAGATAACAAAAAACCCCGTAATCACGAGGTTTTTAGTGTCAAGAACCTGTAAACCATAACGAATCGATAAACATTCGTTACTAGGAGCTGGTTGCGGGGGCCGGATTTGAACCGACGACCTTCGGGTTATGAGCCCGACGAGCTACCATGCTGCTCCACCCCGCGTCAACTGTGTGCAAGTATATTGACTATCGTCATTCCTTGCAATAACTAAGACAGAACTTACATCGTCAATCTTAATTATATTTGGTGCCGAGAGCGGGACTTGAACCCGCACGACCGTTAGGCCACAGCCACCTCAAGGCTGCGCGTCTACCAATTTCGCCACCTCGGCGACACCTTTTACTAGTCAGGAATTTTAGTTTCTGACTTTTCGGTTTCATCTTGAACAGGCTGAGTAACCTGTTCAGTATCTGAACCTAAATTTTTCCATGAATCTTCATTTTTTGCGTGGTTCGCACTTAAGTTGCCAATAACCAAACTTAAGGTAAAAAACGCAATGGCAAGAATCGCCGTTGTGCGTGTCAGGAAATTACCTGAACCGCTCGAACCAAACAGAGTACCTGATGCACCGGCGCCAAATGAGGCCCCCATGTCAGCTCCCTTACCTTGCTGAATTAACACTAGACCAATTAAACCTAATGCAACCAACAAGTAAATAACTAGTAGAACTTCATACATATTATGCGCTCATCGCTATGGTACACAGACTTAAAAACTCGCTAGAGTTTAAGCTAGCACCGCCAATCAGTCCACCATCAACATCAGGTTGGGCAAATAAATCTGCAGCATTACTCGGTGTTACACTACCACCGTAGAGAATTCTGATATTTTCTCCGATAAACGGAGATACCTCAGAGAGACGTTTGCGAATAAACGCATGAACTTCTTGTGCCTGCTCTGGTGTAGCGCTTTTACCTGTCCCTACAGCCCATAGTGGCTCGTAGGCGATAATGGCGTTATCAAAAGCCATAGTGCCATTTTTCTGGATCACTATATCCAACTCTTCCGCAATCACCTCGAAGGTGCGTCTTGCTTCACGCGCTGGACCTGACTCTCCCACACACAATATTGGGGTTAAGCCATGCTTTTGTGCAGCGGCAAATTTCTCCGCTACAATATTACTCGTCTCGCCGTACATACGACGACGCTCTGAATGTCCGATAATCACGTATCGACATCCTGAATCTTTTAGCATCTGACCTGAAACTTCACCGGTATAAGCGCCAAAGTCATGTTGACTTAGGTTTTGTGCGCCCATCCTCACAAGTGAACCGTCTAACGCTTCCTTGTTTGCTTCTAGCAGTTGCCTAACGCTCTCTAGATAGATAGAAGGCGGGCATAAAACCACTTCAGCTGAATCATTTTGGAGCTTAGAGGCAAATTTCTTGAACAACTCTTGGGCTAATGCCGCACTGCCGTTCATTTTCCAATTGCCAGCTACCATAGGACGTCTGAGTGCCATCACTGTCTCCTCTGAAAGCGGCGTGAATAATAGCGAACCACTTATTAAGTTACAATAGCTAAATTCGATTTTTTTCAGTTATCAGGTTGGGATGCTTACTTTTTACACGACCAAGCTGTTTTCTGTTCGTTTGCGCAGCTAACACCTTCATTTTTAATCGGTATCAGCTGCAGCGCTTTGCAATAATGCTAAATATTAGCTAGCCGATTTTACCGCATCTGCAATCAGATTTGCGTGGGCTAATACTGCACTATAATCGTCCCCTTCCACCATGACACGGATCAAAGGTTCAGTACCCGACTTACGTAATAGCACACGACCACGAATACCGAGCTCAGATTCAACTTGCGCTTGCGCGGCTTTGACCTTATCGGAGTTAAGGGGATCATGTTCACCTTCAAAGCGCACATTGACTAATACCTGTGGCAACATTTCCATCGGTGCAGTTAATTGCTCTAAGGTCGCATTCTGACGGCGCATAGCCGCTAATACTAAAATCCCGGCAATAATACCATCACCAGTTGTACCATGATCTAAGTTAAGAATATGCCCAGAGTTTTCACCGCCAATACGCCAATCGAGCTCTTTAAGTAACTCCATCACATAACGGTCGCCCACTTTTGAGCGGGCGAAGGGAATATCTAATGCTTGTAAGGCTAAATCGAGCCCAAGATTAGACATTAACGTACCAACAACACCACCACGCAGTACGCCACGCGCTTTGGCATCGCAGGCAAGGATGTAGAGGATCTGATCCCCGTCGATCACTTCACCTGTGCTGTTGACCATCATAATACGGTCGCCATCGCCATCGAGCGCAATACCTAAATCGGCACCTTCGGCAAGCACAGTTTCGCAGATTTTGCCCATGGACGTTGCGCCCACTTTATCGTTGATGTTCACTCCGTTTGGCTGATCGCCAATCGCAATAACTTCAGCACCTAATTCACGAAACACGGCTGGAGCAATATGATAGGTTGCACCATGGGCACAATCCACCACAATTTTTAAGCCCGTTAAGGTGTGCTCTGCGGGGAAATTTCCTTTGCAATACTCAATATATCGACCACGGGCATCTTCTATACGGGAGACTTTACCCAGCAGATGCGACTCGACACAGACTAAGGGCTTTTCAAGCTCGGCTTCAATTTCTAACTCTAGGTTATCGTCTAACTTACTGCCGTCGGTGGAGAAAAATTTAATGCCGTTATCGTAATAGGGATTGTGTGATGCGCTGATCACTACCCCCGCCTCGGCGCGGAAGGTTCGCGTCAAATAGGCCACGGCTGGCGTTGGCATGGGACCCATTAACATGACATTGAGACCTGCGGCAGAGAGGCCCGCTTCTAATGCCGATTCAAACATATAACCCGATATACGGGTATCTTTACCTATGATCACTTTCTTGGTACCACTGCGGGATAACACCCTACCCGCGGCCCAACCTAGTTTCAGCGCGAGCTCAGGCGTCATTTGACCTGAACCGACCTTTCCCCGAATACCGTCAGTTCCAAAAAATTTACGTTCTTTCATATCACCCCACAAACTCAAATGTGCCCCAATTATTTGGGATCATAATACTAATTAAATGCTTAACGAGAGCATAATGAGGCTTAACAATACACTTGTGTCGCTTGCAACACCTTGAGCATATCCACTGTTTCAGCAACATCGTGCACACGAATGATATGAGCCCCCTTTTGAGCCGCTATCATAGCGCCAGCAAGGCTCCCAGCAAGACGTTCTGAGGTCGGTTTTGCTAAGAGGTTCCCTATCATGCTCTTACGAGACAATCCTATCAATATGGGTAGATCAAACTTGGCAAAACGGTCTAGTTTTGCAAGTAATTCATAGTTATGTTCTAAGTTTTTGCCAAAACCGAACCCCGGATCCAGTAATAACAATTCACGGGGGATGCCAGCTTGTACGCAAGCCTCGATCCGCTCATTTAAGAAAGTCAAAACCTCTGCCACCACATCATGGTAATTCGGTGCAGATTGCATGCTCTTTGGCTCGCCCTGCATATGCATTAGACATATGGGAACTTGCAACTCTGCGGCGGCTTCCAAGGCACCGGGCTCCATCAAGGCACGCACATCATTAATCAAGTGCGCGCCAGCAGCCACTGCTTGACGCATAACTTCGGGTTTACTGGTATCAACCGAAATCCACACATCATGGTGCGCCGCAACATATTTTACTAACGGGATCACCCTCTCAAGCTCTTCTGCTAGGCTGACCTCTGCGGCACCGGGTCTTGTCGACTCGCCACCAATATCGATCATGCCTGCACCTTGGGCCACCATCTCATCGGCATGTTGGCAAGCAAGCTCGAAGGAAGAATATTGTCCACCATCGGAAAAGGAATCGGGAGTCACATTGAGAATGCCCATAACAATAGGCGAAGCTAAAGAAAGGTGTTTTGTACCGGCTATCAATTCAAACACGCATTTACTCCTGTAATACGAACACTAACTATTTTACTCGCTGCCATAGCTTGCGTCATTAATTTCAAGCCATCACTTTCTATCCTAGGTGACTAATGTCAGAGGAAAAATATCAGTGCCAGCAGTGTGTATCAATGAAAATGCAGTCTAATTTCTAGCAAAGTAAAACAAGAAAACCCCTTTACGGGGTTTTCTTTCAATTAAACATCATTACTTAGCGGGTGATTCATCAGCGCCTTTAATTTCTGGCTCAACCGGTTTAACCGCTTCTTCGGGTTTAGCCTCTGGCTCACTATGACCGTTGCCTTTGTCGTTTGAACCATTGTCATCCACTTGCCAATCGGCAGGTTGACGGACTTCACGGCGATTCATTAAATCATCAATTTGCAGTGAATCAATGGTTTCATACTTCATTAAAGCTTCTTTCATCGAATGCAGAATATCGAGATTATCCGTCAATATCTGTCTCGCCCTAGCATAGTTTTTGTCGATAAAGACTTTCACTTCGGCATCGATAATGGTGGCCGTTTCATCGGACATGGCTTTCGCTTTACCCATACTGCGACCTAAGAAAACTTCACCGTCTTCTTCGGCATACAGCAAGGGACCTAGCTTGTCCGAGAAGCCCCACTGAGTCACCATGTTACGCGCAATAGATGTCGCGTATTTGATGTCCTGCGATGCACCAGTTGATACTTTTTCAGTACCGTAGATAATCTCTTCGGCTAAGCGTCCACCGTAAGCCACTGAAATTTGGCTTTCTAATTTACGACGGCTTTGACTTACCGAGTCAGCTTCGGGTAAGAAGAAAGTCACACCTAGAGCACGGCCGCGAGGAATAATAGTCACCTTGTGCACAGGATCGTGCTCTGGCACTAAACAACCCACTATCGCATGGCCCGCTTCGTGGTATGCGGTCATTTCTTTTTCAGCTTCAGACATCACCATAGAACGGCGCTCAGCACCCATCATGATTTTATCTTTCGCACGCTCAAATTCTTCCATACCTACAACTCGGCGATTTCCGCGAGCCGCAAACAGTGCCGCTTCGTTCACTAAGTTAGCTAAATCAGCACCAGAGAAACCTGGCGTACCACGGGCAATCACGCTCGCCTTTACATCATCAGAAAGCGGCACTTTACGCATATGCACTTTCAAAATCTGCTCACGACCACGAACATCGGGTAAGCCAACAACCACTTGACGGTCAAAACGACCTGGACGTAATAACGCAGAATCGAGTACGTCTGGACGGTTAGTTGCCGCGATAACGATAACGCCTTCATTACCTTCGAAGCCGTCCATCTCAACCAGCATTTGGTTCAGTGTTTGCTCACGTTCATCGTGACCACCACCTAAACCCGCGCCACGCTGACGACCGACCGCATCGATTTCATCGATAAAGATGATACAAGGTGCCGACTTTTTCGCTTGTTCGAACATGTCACGCACACGGGATGCACCGACACCAACAAACATTTCCACGAAATCCGAACCCGAAATAGTGAAGAAAGGCACCTTAGATTCACCCGCAATGGCTTTCGCCAGCAAGGTTTTACCCGTACCAGGTGGGCCTACCATCAGCACGCCCGTTGGAATTCGGCCACCCAATTTTTGGAATTTAGTGGGGTCACGCAGATAATCAACCAGCTCTTTCACTTCTTCTTTTGCTTCGTCACAACCAGCAACATCGGCGAAAGTGGTTTTAATCTGATCTTCGCTCATCAGCTTGGCTTTGCTCTTACCAAAGGACATTGCGCCTTTGCCACCGCCGCCTTGCATTTGGCGCATGAAGAAAATCCATACCCCGATAAGCAATAACATCGGGAACCAAGAGATGAAGATTTGGGTTAGGAACCCTGACTCTTCGGCTTCTTGGCCCTTCATAGTGATACCTTTACGATCAAGATCATTAATTAAATCTTGGTCATATAACGGCATAATAGTAGTGAATTTTTCACCAGTTCGTTTAGAACCTTCGATAGTACGTTGGTCGCTTTTTACTTCGACCGTAGCGACTTGTCCATCACGAACATTGTCTAAGAAGGTAGAATAATCCATCTTCTGCGATGACGAAGAAGAGGGGGAGTAACCCTGAAACACTGACATCAGCACAACGGCGATGACAACCCAGAGTATTAGATTTTTTGCCATGTCACTCAAATTACTAGACCTCATTAAGTCTTGCGATGATTAACGCTAGGTTACTACAACTTGTACCCAGTCGCCACAAGATAGACTTCCCGGGAACGCGCCCGAGAAGAGTCCGGTTTACGTGTTTTAACTACTTTGAACGCTTCTTTAACCGCTTTCATATATTCGTCAAAGCCCTCCCCCTGAAAGACTTTCACAGCAAAACTACCATTAGGTGCCAATACTTGATGACACATATCTAATGCCAATTCCACTAAATACATAGCGCGCGGCTGATCGACACCGTCTGAACCACTCATGTTGGGTGCCATGTCTGACAACACAACGTCAACCTTATCCTCACCAACTCGGGTAAGCAATGCTTGGAGGACTTTATCTTCACGAAAATCCCCCTGCAAAAAGTCTACCCCAACGATGGGATCCATAGGCAAAATGTCACAGGCGATGACCTTGCCTTTATCTCCAACCAACTTAACCGCCACCTGTGACCAGCCCCCAGGGGCGGCCCCTAGGTCAACCACAGTCATACTTGGGCGAATAAGTTGATCCTTTTGTTGAAGCTCTTCAAGCTTAAACGCAGCGCGAGAACGCAATCCCCGTTTCTGTGCTAGTTTGACATAATGATCATCAAAGTGTTCCAGCATCCAGCGATTGGAACTGGCCGTACGTTTTTTACCTGACATTTAAAATCCGCAACAATTGAGAGTTACACAAAGGCTATATAAGGGTAGAATAGCCGTTTTTCAACAGTAACTCAGCAAAAGTTGGTAGAAATGAACTTAACAACCAAACAAAAACAGCATTTAAAAGGTCTGGCGCATGCGCTAAAGCCAGTGGTGCTGCTTGGTGCCAATGGATTGACTGAAGGTGTACTCGCTGAAATTGAAAGCGCACTCGCTTATCATGAACTGATTAAAGTGAAAGTAGCCTCTGCCGACAGAGAGCTAAAAAATGCCATCGTTGATGCCATAGTACGTGAAACTCAATCCGCAAAAGTGCAACTTATTGGTCATATTCTGGTGATTTATCGTCAATCGCCAGAAATGAAGATTGCTCTGCCAAAGGCAAAGTAATTTTTCTTGATTTTTATTGTGTTAACAAGGAGGCCACTCAATTGAGTGGCCTCCTTGTTTTCGCTTTACGTTGAGCTATCAGGGTGTATCTGAGATAACTTGAACCTTGTAATGCTCTGGCGATAAGCCTAAAAGTTCTGGTAATGAGGTGCCAACAGAAATAGATGAGAACGTGCCGGTTAAGATACCGATAAACATCGCAATCGAGAATCCTTCCAACGGCCCACCACCCATGATCCACAGTGCACCGACCGTCATTAAGGTTGTCCCGGAAGTCACCATAGTGCGAGAGAAGGTCGCGACAATCGCTTGATTATTGATTTCTTGAATAGCCAGCTTAGGCTTAGCAATTAATAACTCACGGATGCGGTCAGCGATGATGATCGAATCATTTAGGGAATATCCTAAAATCGCCAACACAGCCGCGAGCACAGTTAAATTAAATTCCATTTGAGTCAACGCGAAAAATGCCAGCACGAATACTACGTCATGCACTAACGCGAATAGGGCGCCAGATGCGAGTCGCCATTCGAAGCGATAACTTAAATAGCCAAGGATACACACCATAGCCACTAAAAGTGCCAAGCCGCCCTGCTCCGCCAACTCTTGACCGACCTGCGGGCCCACAATACTGCTATTAAGCACTTGTACCTCTGAACTCAGTGGCGCTAAAACCTGCTTAATATCAGTTGCACTTGGCTCCGTATCGGCACTCTTTATATCGGAATAGCGCAACACCCAACACCCCGGCTCGCTCGCGGAAATAACATTCACTTCTTGATGATAAGCAGTATTAAGTAAAGGTTGTAACTCACTGCTGGTGATTTTTTTATCGAGCTGAACTTCAGTGACCACCCCACCGGTAAAATCTAAGCCCCAGTTAAAACCCTTCACGCCAATGATAGTTAATGACGCTAACATCAATAAAATTGAGATAGCACTCGAGACATAACGCCATTTACTTAAGTTGATATTTTTCATAGTTACACCTTCACATGACGACTAGCATCACGTCCATAAACGAGGTTAATCAGGGATCTTGAGGCAAAAATACCGGTAAACATGCTGGTCAACAGGCCTAAGCCTAAGGTCAAGGCAAAGCCTTGGATTGGGCCATTACCGATGGAATAAAGCACAACGGCAGTGATCATAGTGGTAAAGTTAGCGTCGAAAATAGTAGAAAATGCGCTATCAAAGCCAGTATCAATCGCCAGCGCAAAACTGCGACCTTCTTTTAGCTTATCTTTTATCCGCTCGAAAATCAGCACGTTAGTATCAACCGCCATACCAACGGTTAATACAAGTCCTGCAATACCGGGTAGAGTCAACACGGCGCCGGGGATAAGCGCGAGCAAACCAAATAAAATCACCATATTGCTAATCAGTGCAATGTTTGCCACCCAACCGAGACGGCGATACCAAAGCGCCATAAACAACAAGGTAATTCCCATGCCTAAACCGAGCGCAGCAAAGCCGTTTTCAATATTTTCAGCGCCAAGAGTCGGGCCAATGGTGCGCTCTTCCACAATGGTGACTGGCGCTGTCATTGATCCAGCTCTGAGTAGTAACGCTAACTGCTGCGCTTCTTGATAGGTGCCCGCACCCGTAATACGGAAACGATCGCCAAGCTGAGACTGAATGGTTGCAACACTGATAATCTCTTGGGTTTGTTTGGCCTTGCCTTGTTCATCACGGCTATATTCACTGTAAGAAGTCGCCATAGGCTTACCTATCTTACTGCGAGAAAACTCAGACATTTTCTGGCCGCCGACGCGGTCGAGATTAATATTCACCTCGGCCATGCCCATTTCGCCAATGCTTGCCCTCGCATCGACAATATGATCGCCGCCCAGCACTGGCATTCGGCTAACATAAATCGGATTACCTGACTTATCGTTGAGCACCATGGCATTCACAGAGCCAGACTCTTTCACCTCGAAGAAGGCCAAACTCGCCGTAGCCCCAATCACATTTTTTGCAGCTGCTGGATCTTGAACGCCGGGCAATTCAATACGGATGCGGTGTTCCCCCTGACGCTGTACCAAAGCTTCAGTGATCCCTAACTCTTCGATACGACTACGCATAATTTGCAGGTTTTGTTGCACGGTCAAATTACGCAGCTTTGTTTGTTCCTCTAAACTCAATTTAGCCTGCAAATTTGCGCTATCGGCATTCGTAACTTGCCATGAAGGATAGGTTTCTTTCATAAACTGCCGCACCGCAGCACGCGCATCGTTATCGGGCAAACTGAGATAAAGTTGACTCGTTTGATCGACACTGGCTGCACTAACACGTGCACTTGCGCCACGAATTTCATGTTCACGGAAAAACTGCCTTAGTGATTCAACTAAAGTATCGGCCTGAGTTTGGTATACGGGTTCAATATCAACATCCAATAAAAATTGGACGCCACCGCGTAAATCAAGCCCGAGTTTAATCGGCTGGAAACCTAAGCTTTGCAACCAGTTGGGTGCCGCACTGGCAAGGGACAAGGTCAACTCTTTTGGCTCAGTGACCATAGAAGATAGTAAGGTTTTAACTAAGGTCTGTTGACTATCCTCATCGAGGACGATCAGGGTTTCGCCATTTTTTTGGTCGATGCGTTTTACCGTCACACCCTCAGCTTGTAGCTTATCTCGAAGGGCAATAGGTGTGAGTGTTAAACCCGCCTTAGCGCCGACTTGCACCGCCGCATCCTCGCCATACCAAGTCGGCAATGCACTGAATAACATCACAATTAGAGTGGCAATTAAAACTACATATTTCCAGGCCGAGTAGTGATTTAGCAGCCGTTGATTGGGTTTTCTTTCCATGGGATTAACTCGCGATTTATCGTCTAGCATTAAAATAGCTAGGCGAACATATTGATATCAGTCCGAAGCCCCATTGAGCGCCAGCAAGCTAAGCTAGATGGACTCAAGTCATCACAGCGAGTAAACCGTGATAAAAAAGGGTTCGGTGAGAACAAAAAGACCACGGCATGAAACATCGACGAGAGCGGACTCCTATCAACGCCACACCTAAATAGGCGAGTTAAGCGGCTTGTTGGCTGAATCGATATTGAAGATTGGAGACCTTCCAACCCGAAATGCGGGCGGGGGAAGATACAGCTGAAAGCGTCCAGTCTGAGTTGATATCAAGAACGGTCGATTCCACTACATTTGGCGTAGGCTCGGCTGTAAAGTCCATTGCGAGTAAGTAAACAGGTTTCACCTCACGCACATCGTGCTGGGCAAGACTGATAAATCGCGGTGAATTTATCGGGGCAAAATCTAAGTCGTCCGAATGGCTCACATAATCGGAACTCGGACAAGGCATTGGCTGAGATGCTGAGTCTGAACGGACTAGATTGGTATCATTACTATTCAATGAATTGCAGCTTTCAACGGCTTGCGCCTTAGACTCGGCTGTAGAGTCGACATCTGGCGGGCTATGAGGAACCGCATTTTGTTTTACATCGGGTGTTGAAGCATCAAGATTATGCATCTGAACATGCTGGTGAGTTGCTTCACTGCGCTGCACATAGGTTTTCGGCGTATAGCTAGCCGAGTGCGCGATCAACATGATCGCCACGCAAACTAACATCAATCCCGTACGCCAATGTTTTACCAAAGCGTGCCCTCTTATAAAACTAAAAATAAACCATTCATACTTAATGGTAGGTCTAGGCTGTGGATATCACGCAAAATCAACAACACACAATGTTTCACTAGATTTGCAGCTTAGGTAAAAGTATATAAAGAGACAAATTAATCTTTGTCCATCTTATTTAAATGCGAGCTCCATCCTTAGCCCAAGCGCGAAACTTAATCTCTAAGCAAGAGCTAAAACGCAGCTAATGGACAACAAAAAACCGCCCTAAGGCGGTTTTGGATATATCACGAGTCACACTCATGACACTATAAGCAAAGTATATAAGCAGATTATAAATACTGTACCGAGATAATTTCGTAATCTGTCATGCCACCAGGCGTAGTAATAGACACCTCATCACCTTCATTTTTACCCACGAGACCGCGGGCAATAGGTGAATTAACCGAAATCAGATTCTCTTTAATATTGGCTTCGTCATCACCTACGATACGATAGGTCACTTCGGCATCGGTATCGAGATTTAAAATAGTCACAGTCGTACCAAAGATAATTCGACCGTTGTTCACCATCTTAGTCACATCGATAATCTGCGCATTAGAGAGTTTACCCTCAATATCTCGAATACGAGCTTCACAAATACCCTGATCTTCACGGGCAGCATGGTATTCCGCGTTTTCTTTTAGATCACCTAATTCTCTGGCTGAGGCAATCGCTTCAGTGATTTTTGGGCGACGCTCAAACTTGAGAATATCTAACTCTTTACGCAGCTGCTCTGCACCGACAACTGTCATAGGAACCTTAGTCATAACTTCTTTCGTCTCCTTTAAAACAAAAGCAACCCGTGCCGACGCTAGGGTCAACACAGTCAAATGGGGGTGGAATTGCGCTATTCTAATCGTTATGCGCTTTTGATGCATCAAGAACGATGCGTTCACGCAGCTTACCCAACCTTAAGCAGAGTTACCAGCATTGAAATTCAAATCTGTATACCTAGGGAAGTTTCGCACAAATTTTAGTATGAAATGGCAATAAAAATGCCCACTCGCCATTGGGAGAGTGGGCATAAATACTTAAAATTGAAACCTCAAATACTTACTCGAGCCCCGCCTCGAAGGTTAAAAATATTTCGCTAACCGTTTTATCGGCAAGGGATTTATCTGAATTAGGGCGCTCAATAGCCGCATGCAAAAGATAACGTCCAGCTGAGGGTAAGGTCATTGAAACTTTACCGTCTTTATCTGAGGAGAGTTCTATTTCCTCTGGTTTGTTACGATATAGGCTACCGTCTTTCATAATTGCCACTTTAACACCTTCAACAGGCTTACCGTCGAAAACAAATTGCAAGGTAGCAGCTTCATTCTCAACGATATCTGCAGGATGGGTTACTGGCACTAGCTCTAAATATTCACCCTTAGGCTTTAACACGTCTTCAGTTGGTTTATTACGTGTTACGTAGGTTTCAACCCGTGATACATTTAAAGAACTTTCAAGTTCATAGGCACCCTTTGGCATAGCAGCAGCTGTGGCTTTCTTGTCCATGCGACTGCGTACAACCCCTTCTTTTCCTTTAACTTTATACTGAGAAAAATAGCGGGGCGAAACTTCTTTTTCAAACTTATAGGTTCCATCTTGCGTCAGTTGTACATCAAATACCGACTTACGTCCGCCTGTGTAACTTGAACTTGGAGAGCTTGATTTTCCATTTGGCTGCAACACACGCACATCACTGGCGGTATAAGGTTTATCCATCATAAAAACTTGGTTACTGGCCGATACATCGGAGGTAATCCACACGGCCTCTTGGCTTTCGGCGGAAACATTAAAATGGCTAGGTAAAATCCATCTGTCATGGCTGCTTGCCAAAGGGCTAATACAGAGCGAGGTGAATAATGCAATCAGACGTAATTTCATATTTTTCCTTAAGTTAAACGATCAACTATGGCGAGCTTAGCGAGCCATGCCGCTTAAGCGGATATCGATAATGCCGGTTTCAGTTGTTGCGGGGATCTGTACAGAAAAGTCCCCCGCGTTCAAATCAATATTGTGACGCACTAAGTCGCGTCCACCATGCTCACGCACCACTTCAACAAACAGTGTGTAAGTACCAAGCTCTACGGATTTGCCAGCGTCATCTTTGAGATCCCAATCAATTTTGTATCGGCCTGCTGGACGGGTAGCTGACGCAATACCATCTACAAAGCTCATATCTTCACGGCCTGCTTTACGCCACCAACGGCGGATATCTTTTAGCCATTTATAGCCTTCATTCCACACCCATAGACTTAACGTCTTAACGGGTTGCCCCTGCGGGTTTTCAACCCATACAGCCACATAGGGTCTATGGTATTGGCCTTCGGTAATTTCAGGTAAAGTCAAATCGACTGTCATTTTCGGCGCAGCAAATGCTGCTGAGCTAACTAGGATGGTACTGACTGCGATGGAACGAATAAGATGACGCATACTCGTCTACACTCCTTATGGAACAAAATAAAAATACACGACCCCGCAACTACTGCTGACTAACAGCATGTATAACAAAGACTTTTTAAGCCGCTTTGTTTGGGGGAGTAAAAGATAAGCCCCAGTAAGCGAAAACAAAATAATAAGCACTGCACTCAGATCGAGTATCCAAGCCCAAGCAATGCCCGTGTTTCGTCCCTTATGTAAATCATTGAGTACGGCAACAACACCGTAATCTAGGCTTTCGACATAGGCTTTTGCGTCAAGCAAATCCAGTGTCACACTTCGGTAAGTTCCAGGGCCTTTGCTGACGAGACTAATTTCATCTTCATCAATATCGGCACTCGCGATATCCATCGCCCATTCACTTTTTAGCCAATGTCCTGCGGCTAAGCGCCACTGCGGATCTTGAGTATCGACAGGGAGTAAATAACTAGGAATAGCAACCTGCTCGCGCAAAGGCTCCTGATCTGCCCCTGAAAACCAATTAGGATGATTTAATGTTATCCCTGTTACCGCAAAAAACAGCATCAGCAATAACAGCGCCATAGAAACATAAACATGGATAATACGGGCATAGGATAACGACGACTTACTGACTTTAAATTTCAATGAGACATTCTCTAAAAGAGACCACTATTGAACCTAAAAACTTCAATATCAGCCTTTATTACTGCAACGCGATTTACGATTGCGTTAACCCAAATTAATGGCCTGAAGATTAAATGATATTTATTATCAAACAGTATCAAGTTTACAAACTTTACATACTGAGTACTAAAAACTAACCTTTTCAAGGTAAGTCGATTTAATCGTTCAAAATAAATCAAATCAAACTTGCTCTTTCTTCCTGCAACACCTGTGAATATGCACTGCGTGCATAATTATAAAATCAATATTTTGACCGTTTAAAAATGTTAAAATTTACCTTTATCACCTCTCGTTTACCAAATCAGAATCAGCTACAATCCCGCCGCCAGTGACTGCTGGTACTTCCAAAGGAAAATTCATCTTGAGTACATCTCTGCTCAAAAAAATGCGTTGCCTACAGATTGTTTTGCTCGCACTTATGCTTAATGCCTGTGTCGCTCCCCTGTTATTAATGTCACCTCAAGGTCAACTAATGTGGGCCTTGCTTAAACCCCTTGTCGGTTTAAACCCGAATGATGTGGGGTTGTTTGAGCAGCCTTTGATTAAGGATCGTATGAAGGCATTGTTGGGTGATAATTACGATACGACCTTGTCGCTGTTAAAAACCGCTGACAAAATCCAACAGGAAGGCCCATTATTCTACTTAGTCTCTAGCTATACTCCCGTGCCACTGATGGCAGAGAAAGCGGGGCTAGTATGGAACTCAGATACAAACCAAATGGCTGTAATGTTGATGACGGGCGGAGCGCCCTTAGTGATTGCCGAACAATTGAATAACCAAGCGGAAAAAGTGATCCCAAGCTGGCCGAAGGAATTAGCCGACTATACGGATCCTCAAAAGCTAAAACAAAAAGCCCTTGAAGCAGGCGCAAATCAAGTACAACAGCAACTAGGTGTGAGCCCTACTGAACTTGATGCAGCCAAAGCCTTAGCCACTGGCGATGTTAAGGCCGCTCAAAACGCAGTCATTACAACCCCTGTAACAGAAGCTGCCACCACTATAACCGCTCCAATCGTTCCAGCAGAAATAACACCACCTGTTATACCTGAAGTTAAAAAACAGTAAATCAAACAACCTCAGTGGCCTATTTATCGGCCACTGAGGTTTATTCAACACTGCTTCTTATTTTTAAAACTTCCACTTAACATCCAGTTAATCTACTGAATTTTATAAAATATTATTATACAGAGTTAGGAAATATTGAAAATCAGAAAGCAAAAAGCCCGTCCTAGGACGGGCTTTTTAACTATGGCTGGGGTACTAGGATTCGAACCTAGGGATGCCGAGATCAAAACCCGGTGCCTTACCACTTGGCGATACCCCAATAAACTTTTACTTTTATCTTCACTCGAAGATGACATTTTGATGGTACGGGAAGAGAGACTTGAACTCTCACACCTTGCGGCACCAGAACCTAAATCTGGCGTGTCTACCAATTTCACCATTCCCGCATCAAAAATGTACCAGAAATGCTCATACAAACAGCTCTGGATTTTGCCCAGATAAATCAAATGATTTAACGTGGATTTAAATATGGTAGCAATGGCGGGACTTGAACCTGCGACCCCAGCATTATGAGTGCTGTGCTCTAACCAGCTGAGCTACATTGCCAATGGCTGGGGTACTAGGATTCGAACCTAGGGATGCCGAGATCAAAACCCGGTGCCTTACCGCTTGGCGATACCCCAAACAACTTGGAAACTGAAAAATGGCTGGGGTACTAGGATTCGAACCTAGGGATGCCGAGATCAAAACCCGGTGCCTTACCACTTGGCGATACCCCAACTACAATTTGTTTCAAACACCCACAGATGCAGATGCTTCTAAACTCATGCTTTAAAATAATGGTACGGGAAGAGAGACTTGAACTCTCACACCTTGCGGCACCAGAACCTAAATCTGGCGTGTCTACCAATTTCACCATTCCCGCACAGTCTCAAGTTTACATCCTGAAGAGATGCTAGCAAATCGCTAGAACAATAACGAGTTTTCATCTTTATAAGATGGTAGCAATGGCGGGACTTGAACCTGCGACCCCAGCATTATGAGTGCTGTGCTCTAACCAGCTGAGCTACATTGCCACTTCAGTATTGCGCGCCCCTCGTAGCGAGGAACGGGGCGTATTATGCTTATTCGATGTATCTAGGTCAACAGCTTTTTTTCGCTATTTCCCTTAGCTTAAGCTATTCGGCTATTACTTCACCAAACTGAGCAACAGATACGCTAAATTGCGCCCTATTGCTCTTATTTAGCCTAACTTACGAATGCTTAGCCCTTGAATAACAGTGCTTATACGTTAAACAAGAAATGCATTACATCGCCATCTTTCACGATATAAGTTTTACCTTCTACGCGTAGTTTACCCGCCTCTTTAGCGCCAGCTTCACCTTTATAGGTGATGAAATCTTCAAACGCCATCACCTGCGCACGGATAAACCCACGTTCAAAATCAGTGTGGATGACACCCGCCGCTTGTGGAGCACTCGCGCCCACAGGGACAGTCCAAGCGCGCACTTCTTTTACGCCAGCGGTAAAGTAAGTTTGCAGATTCAGTAATTCATAACCCGCACGAATAACGCGATCAAGACCGGGTTCTTCGATACCCAGATCCGCCATAAACTCGTCACGATCTTCGATTTCCATCTCGGCCAGTTCAGATTCAATCGCCGCACACACGGCAACAACGATGGCGTTTTCTGTAGCAGCAATGGCGCGAACGGCATCTAAATGTGGGTTATTTTCAAAACCGTCTTCCGCAACGTTGGCAATGTACATTGTCGGTTTTAAGGTTAAGAAGTTAAGGTAAGCAACGGCTTCCAGTTCTTCTTTTGATAAATCCATTGAACGCAGCATTTTCGCTTCATCTAAAACTGGACGCATTTTTTCTAATACTTCCACTTCAAACTTAGCGTCTTTATCGCCACCCTTAGCCCGTTTTTGTTGGCGCAACACGGCACGCTCTAAACTGTCTAAGTCAGCCAAGGCTAATTCGGTGTTGATCACTTCGATATCGCCAGCAGGATCAACCTTGTTGGCCACGTGAACAATATTGTCATCATCGAAACAGCGCACAACATGACCAATCGCATCGGTTTCACGGATGTTGGCAAGGAACTTGTTACCTAAACCTTCGCCTTTAGATGCGCCAGCAACTAAGCCAGCGATATCCACGAATTCCATGGTTGTTGGCAGTACACGTTGTGGATTCACAATCGCAGCTAACGCATCCAGACGCGGATCCGGCACAGGTACAACACCTGTGTTAGGTTCAATGGTACAAAACGGGAAGTTAGCCGCTTCGATGCCAGCCTTAGTTAACGCATTAAAAAGCGTTGATTTACCTACGTTAGGAAGACCAACAATGCCGCATTTAAAACCCATATGCTTACCTTTCTCTCAATTATTGGCTAGCAAGTCACACTCACCAGCGAGTTTTAGTTGTGCAACCAAACGGCAACACATTACTGAATTATAGAACTGTCATAGATAACATTCGGCATTTCGCCTAGCGAAACCCTACTCCGCTTTAAAGGAGTGTAATCTGGTCATGGCTTTAGCCATGTTTTCTTTATATAAAATCTCAGTTGAACGTACCGCTTCATCAATAGCGGCATCAATAAGCTCTTGCTCTTTCGCTGGTGCTTTACCTAGTACGTAACCACTGACTTGGTTTTTATCGCCGGGGTGACCAATACCTATGCGTAAACGATAAAAATTTTTATCGTTAGCCAATTTGGCAATAATATCCTTTAAACCATTGTGACCACCATGGCCGCCACCGAGCTTAAATTTAGCGACACCTGGCGGCATATCAAGCTCATCGTGCGCGACTAAAATCTCTTCAGGGGTGATACGAAAAAAATTTGCCAATGCGCCTACGGCTTTACCACTTAAGTTCATATAAGTCGTTGGGATCAACAAGCGTACATCTTTACCCTGTAATACCACTCTGGCTGTTAAGCCAAAGTATTTGCTGTCAGGTACTAATGTCACACCGCAAATTCGAGCCAACTCCTGTACATACCAAGCACCCGCATTATGGCGAGTCTGCGCATATTCGGTTCCAGGATTAGCAAGACCCACTATTAATTTTATTTCGCTCATGACACTCAATATCGTTATTTTGTCGATGGCGGTCAGCGAAAAATACCATCCGAGTGCTGACCCTATCTGCTAAAAACGCGGCATTTTAGCACTCAAAGCCAAAGTCAACAAATGCCGCGTCATTTTGCAAGGAGAGAAATCAAGTAGGCTAAGAATTAATTAAGCCCCATAGCGTATTTAAGTACGACTTTCTTGATGGGGGAATTAACGTTCGCAAGCTTTAGTGCACCATTACGTAGCAGTTTAAGCGGCAAAATATCGTTACTAAATCCTGCGTAAAACATATCCATGGTCGTCATCATTAATTGGTTATCGCGGTAACGCTTACGTTGATATTGAGCCAAAACCTCTTTGGTCCACCAAGGTTTATCTTGGGCTAATGCCTCTTTTATTACCCCTAAAAACGCTTCAACATCCTTAAACCCAAGGTTGACTCCTTGACCCGCAAGCGGGTTAATGGTGTGGGCGGCATCCCCTAAAATCACCACATTATTGGCGTAATAGCGCTGTGCATGGCGACGAGTTAAGCCAAAACTGCCTTTATTCTCAACGGTGAAATCAGCGTCCAAACGCGCGGGGAAATGCACTCTTATCTGCTCTGCAAGCTGTTTATGATTAAGTTGCATTAGCTGTTTGATGCGATTGGCATCGTCGTACCAAACTAAGGATGCATGATGACCCGGTAAGGGTAAGAGAGAACGCGGCCCTTTAGGTGTAAACTGCTGCCAAGTGACATCCTGTTGCCCCTGTGCGGTTTTTATATTGATCAGCATGGCCGATTGAGCATAATCCCAACCTGAAATACCAATTCCCGCCCACTGGCGTACCTGTGAGTTTGCACCATCGGCCCCAATCAACAACTTAGCCACAAGTTTAATACTCGATTGTAAGCACACACTCACGCCGTCAGATCCACGGGCAAACGCCGCCACTTTATCTGGACAATATAAAGTGATGCCATCCAATTGTGCCATCTGTTGCCAGAGGGCAAGCTGGATTAAACGGTTTTCAACAATATGGCCTAAATGGCTGGCGCCAATTTGCGAACTGTGGAATTGGGTAATGCAGCCATCCAGTTCCCAGGTTTCTAAGCCAAGATAAGGCACATTACGCATCTTAAGCAGAGCGTCCATTGCGCCTAAGCGATTAAGTAGGGTTTCGGAGGCAGCACTAATAGCCGAGACTCGCACATCTAACGGCTGTTCGACATGGTAAGCCTCAGGCACAAAGGATTCTATGACCGCGACTTTCAGGCCCATTTGAGCAAGTCCAATAGCCGTAGCCGCACCAACCATACCGCCACCCACTAAAATGATATCGAACCCAGTGACGTCAGGATCTGTGACGTCAACATGAGTGGCATCGGATGTCATCTGTGCATTTGTCTCTTCAATCTGGCTCATCTTAGTGACCACCTTATATTCCCTTCTTTATTTCTGCCCAAGTGACATCCTCACAAACTATCTATGCGCCATCTATTTTACCCATATGGCATCAAGCCAAGTTATACGCTGGGACATCCACGAACTTTGTATCAAAAGCATGTTTATTGGCGCTCAAACGTGAGCAAATGTTGCTATAACCCCATCTGCTCATAGTTGCTTACAAAGACAACATTTACCCGTTTCAACACTGACTACACTCAATTAACGCCACCGTATACATTAGCGAGGATGTTATGAAAACACTGACTCTGTTACCAATGACCAGTAGCTTATTGATTTGCAGCGCACTTACATTCGGCATAGCACCACTAGGACAAGCCATCGCTGCTACTGCAGCCGCGAACCCAAACATTGAAACTATTACTGTGACCTATCGTGACCCGCTCGATTATGCCTTATATCAAGATACCACGGAAATGTTGAGCGCATTTCGATTCGAAATCCGTGAAGACATAGGCATTCAAGCACGCAATAGTTTGTTGGAAATGGCTAAAGCTCATCATGTTAACAATCTTAATCTCGCCCAAGTGCAGCCGAACAATAAAAACCTAACATTTGTATGGGTATCGCCCTTGGCAAAAGCCAACAGGTAAAAGTGTGGACAAAGCTGGTCAGCAGCCATAACAGCAGGTAAAATGTCGCGCTATTTTTACTGGGCATCTTAGGGCGACACAACTGATGAGTAAGAAACTCCATATTAAAACTTGGGGCTGTCAAATGAATGAGTATGACTCATCCAAGATGGCTGATCTGTTAGGCGAATATCAAGGTTACACCTTGACTGAAGATGCGTCTGAAGCCGACATTCTCCTGCTCAACACTTGTTCTATCCGCGAAAAAGCGCAGGAAAAAGTGTTTCATCAGCTAGGACGCTGGAAGACGCTTAAAGATAAAAATCCCAATTTGATTATTGGCGTGGGCGGCTGCGTTGCCTCACAGGAAGGTAAAGCCATTAAAGACAGAGCCCAATGTGTCGACATTATTTTTGGTCCACAAACCTTGCACCGTTTGCCCGATATGATCGAACAAGTACGCCGCGGTGACAAAGCGGTTATTGATATCAGCTTCCCTGAAATCGAAAAATTCGACAGCCTCCCAGAGCCCCGCGCCGAAGGGCCAACTGCGTTTGTGTCTATCATGGAAGGTTGCAGCAAATACTGTTCATTCTGCGTCGTGCCTTATACTCGCGGCGAAGAAGTCAGCCGTCCATTGGATGATATTATCCTTGAAATCGCCCAATTGGCTGAACAAGGTGTGCGCGAAGTCAACCTGCTCGGTCAAAATGTGAATGCCTATCGCGGTGCAACTCACGATGGCGCAATTTGTAGCTTTGCAGAGTTACTGCGTTTTGTAGCAGCTATCGACGGTATCGATCGTATCCGCTTCACGACCAGTCACCCGATTGAATTTACACAGGATATTATCGACGTTTACCAAGATACCCCTGAGCTTGTGAGCTTCTTGCACTTACCTGTGCAATCGGGTTCTGACCGTATTCTCACGGCGATGAAGCGCGGCCATATGGCGATTGAATATAAGTCAATCATCCGCCGCCTGCGTAAAGCCCGTGAAGGGATCCAAATTAGCTCAGACTTTATCATTGGCTTTCCAGGCGAAACCAAAGAAGACTTTAGTGACACCATGAAATTGATTGAAGAAATCGGTTTCGACCACAGCTTCAGCTTTATCTATAGCGCACGTCCGGGCACGCCAGCGGCGGATTTACCCGATAACGTCGATATGGAAGAGAAAAAACAACGTCTGGCGATCCTGCAAGACCGTATCACCCAGCAAGCTATGCGCTACAGCCGCCACATGATGGGCACAGTGCAACGCATTCTGGTCGAAGGCCCCTCGGTGAAAAATCCAATGGAACTGCGCGGCCGTACTGAAAACAACCGAGTGGTGAACTTTGAAGGTCAACCAAAACACATTGGGACTTTCGTGGATGTCGAAATCGTCGACGTTTACACTAACTCATTACGCGGTAAGTTTATCCGTGGTGAAGATGAAATGGATCTGCGTCGTAGCCTGCGCCCTGCTGAAATTCTGGCCAAGCGCAAGCAAGATGACGAACTGGGTGTGACTCAATTTAAGCCATAAGCATTAAATCGGCTTAAACAGTACATATACCCAAACAACCTGAAGATACAGGATTCAGGTAGCTTGGGTATAATAAAGAAGGGCGACTTAGTCGCCCTTTTGCTTTCACGCACTTTTATTTAAGTCTACCGAGGCAATTGCTATTTTCCGTTAGCAATTATCGGCTATGACTCGTAAACTAAAATTATCTTGCGATGGTTAACCAACCTCGTACCTTGCTTTCTTATTCGCTATTGGGAGTGCTATTTGTCCAGTAAATTAACTACTATGAATTTGTATCTCGAACCCGCTGAAACGCGCCGTTTGGCATCACTTTGCGGCCCATTCGATGACAATATTAAGCAGATCGAACGTCGTGTAGGTGTAGAGATTGTTAGGAAAAACAATCACTTCCAAATCACTGGATTACCACGAAATTGTTTAAGTGCCAATAACTTACTTAAACAACTTTATATCGAAACCCAGACAATAAAAGGCAGTACACCGGATCTCGAGCCAGAGCAAGTCCATATTGCCATTCAAGAGGCAATTTCCCTTGAACAGGATGACAGCGGCGACGATAAAGCACTGCAGATTAAAACCCGCCGCGGCGTGATTAAACCGCGTAATCCAAACCAAAGTGCCTATGTGGCAAACATTGTGCGCCATGACATTACCTTTGGGATTGGGCCTGCAGGCACAGGCAAAACCTACCTTGCGGTTGCAGCCGCGGTTGATGCATTGGAGCGCCAAGAGGTACGCCGGATTTTACTCACTCGCCCTGCGGTAGAAGCGGGTGAAAAACTCGGTTTTTTACCCGGCGATTTAAGCCAAAAAGTCGATCCTTACTTACGCCCACTTTATGATGCTTTGTTTGAAATGCTCGGCTTTGAAAAAGTGGAACGCTTAATCGAGAAAAACGTGATTGAAGTAGCGCCGCTTGCCTATATGCGCGGTCGTACCTTGAACGATGCCTTTATCATTCTCGATGAAAGCCAAAACACCACCATAGAGCAAATGAAGATGTTCCTCACCCGCATCGGCTTTAACTCCCGCGCGGTAATCACCGGTGACATCACTCAAACCGACTTACCTAAACACATCAAGTCAGGACTGCGCCACGCGATTGAAGTCTTAAGCCAAGTCGAAGAAATCAGCTTTAACTTTTTTGTCTCCCAAGATGTAGTACGTCACCCTGTGGTGGCACGGATTGTTGAAGCCTACGAGGCCTTCGATCAAAAAGAGCAAGCCTTAAAAGCACAGAAAGAAAGCCACTACCAACAACTGCAGCAGGAAGCGTTAAAGCATGAGTCTTGATTTAGCTTTAGATGTTCAATATGCCACGACAAGTGACGGGCTGCCCACAGAAGCTCAACTTATGCTTTGGGCAAAAACAGCGATTGGCAACGGCATGGATAGGGCTGAATTAACTATCCGCATTGTCGATAGTCGCGAAAGCCAAATGCTAAACAGTACTTACCGCGGCAAAGATAAACCGACCAACGTACTGTCATTCCCATTTGAAGCACCAGCAGAAATTGAACTTCCTTTGCTTGGGGATCTTGTCATTTGCGCCGCAGTCGTTGAAAATGAAGCCTGTGAACAACAAAAGACCCTAGAAGCCCACTGGGCTCACATGGTTGTACATGGTTGCTTGCATCTGCTAGGGTATGATCACATTGAAGATGAAGAAGCTGAAGAGATGGAGTCGTTGGAGACTCAACTCATTGAAAGCTTAGGTTTTACTGACCCATATAAGGAACAATAATTAGCTAAGATAATCCCTATCAAAAGCTAATGAGAAAACTATGAGTGACGATATCCCCCCGAGTACGAACGCCCATAAGAGAAGCTGGTTTGATAGAGTAAGTCAGTTATTCCAGGGCGAACCTCAAAATCGTGAAGATTTAGTGGATGTGATTGATGGTGCTGAGCAGCGCGATTTGATCAGCCAAGACACCCGCGAAATGATCAAAGGTGTATTAGAAGTTTCTGATATGCGTGTTCGGGATATTATGATCCCAAGAGCGCAAATAGTTGCGATTCAAATCGACAACACTGTTGAAGAATTGCTCTCAACTGTTATTGGCTCTGGCCACTCGCGCTTTCCTGTCGTCAATGAAGATAAAGACCATATCGAAGGTATCTTACTTGCTAAAGATCTGATCCCTTACGGTTTCTCCAATAGTGAAGAGCCCTTCTCACTCAATCGAGTGATCCGTCCGGCGGTAGTTGTGCCTGAAAGTAAACGCGTCGATGTGCTGTTAAAAGAATTCCGCTCACAGCGCTATCATATGGCGATTGTGGTCGATGAGTACGGTGGCGTATCGGGACTCGTGACAATCGAAGATATTCTTGAAGAAATTGTCGGTGAGATTGAAGATGAATTCGACCACGACAGTGCCGAAGATATCGAGATCCGTAAAGTCGGTAATACGGTTTATATGGTTAAGGCATTGACTCCTATCGAAGATTTTAATGAAGAATTTAATACTTATTTCAGTGATGAAGAGTTCGATACCGTTGGTGGCCTAGTATCCCACGCCTTTGGTCATCTGCCAGAGCGCAACGAGAGCATCACTATTGAAGGCATAGAGTTTAAAGTCGTTAACGCTGATACAAGGCGTTTGATCCAACTCAGGGTTAAACTCCCCGACCCCAATATTGGCGAAGACACAGAATAATTACACGTGCTAAATAACATTCGGGCTTTTGCCCAACAAAAGTCCCGACCCAGCGCCTTGAGACTCTTACTGGCGTTTGCCCTCGGTGCCAGTACAGCGCTTTCATTTGCGCCTTATTCCATCTGGATTATCTATCCTATCGCCATGGCGATCGGCCTTTGGCAAAGCCAATCGCTTTGCGCAAAGGCGAGCTTTTACTATTGGTTAAGCTTCGGCTTCGGCAGCTTTGCCATAGGGATCAGCTGGGTACATGTGAGCATGGATACCTTTGGCGGTATGCCGCTCATCGCCTCCGTTGGTTTAATGGCCTTGTTAGCCTTGTATTTAGCCTTGTATCCCGCGCTAACGGGTTTAGCGCTTGCGTGGCTGACTCAGGGCAAAATCACCCCACTTTGGCGTAATCTTGCTCTTTTCCCTGCCCTTTGGACCTTAACCGAATGGGCCAGAGGTTGGGTTATGACAGGTTTTCCATGGCTTTGGGCGGGTTACTCTCAAACCCAAGGTCCATTAAAACCTCTTGCAAGTATCATTGGCGCCTTAGGGCTCAGTTTCCTTATCGCAATGTTAGCCGGTGCTTTAGCCCTTTGTTTTGTTAAGCGCTTTAAAAGCTTATTACTTTTAATCCCCATTATTGCATTGGCGGCTTGGACCGCCCCCAAACTTTCCGAAATTCATCCTACGGGTGAAACAGTTAAAGTCGCATTAGTACAAGGCAATATCCCCCAAAGTATGAAGTGGGAGCCCGAAGCCCTGTGGCCTACTCTACTAAAATATATGGATTTATCCCGCGAAAATTTTGATGCTGACATTATTGTTTGGCCTGAGGCCGCCATCCCTGCACCAGAATCTATGGTGCAAGACTTTTTAGATAACGCCAATAAAGTCGCTAATCTAAATCACACCTCAATTATTACAGGGATTATCAGCCACCAAAACAATGACTTTTATAATTCATTGATTGTGCTAGGTAATAGTTCAAAAAAACAACAAGACGGCCCAGATTATATAGGTGATGGCAACAACGAATTTAAAAAACATCACCTGCTACCGATTGGCGAATTTGTGCCCTTAGAAGCCTTGCTTAGGCCCATTGCCCCCTTATTTAACTTGCCTATGTCATCCTTTGCTAGGGGAGATTACCAGCAACCTAATTTAAGCGCCTTGGGTCATAAGATAGCCCCTGCCATTTGCTATGAGATTGCCTTCCCAGAGCAATTACGGGATAGCGTTAATCAAGGAACAGATATTCTATTAACGGTTTCAAACGATGCTTGGTTTGGCACCTCAAACGGGCCACTACAGCATATGGAAATTGCCCAAATGCGCTCGGTTGAAATGGGTCGTCCCTTAGTACGCGCAACCAACAATGGTGTTACCGCTGTAGTGGATGAGTTAGGTAATATCACCGCTTCATTGCCACAGTTTGAAACTGGCGTATTACGGGCAACCATTCCACTGGTGACTGGACAAACTTGGTTTGCCAAAATAGGTCAAAACCCTCTACTAATACTTTGTGGCTTACTCGTGCTATTTGGCTTTCTACAACGCTTCAAAGCGCAATAGGATTTAGACCATGCATTATCAAGTCAATAAACAAGATGCAGCAGGTTTTACCTTAATTGAACTCGTCGTGGTGATTATTGTGCTTGGGATCTTAGCTGTGATCGCCGCGCCTAAATTTATCGGTTTAAGTAAAGAAGCGCGGGGGCAAACCTTAAGCCAAGTGCAGGCCAGCGTTAAAACAGCCAATATGCTAGCTTACTCAAAAACGCAAATGCCCAGCCTGCTAAGCCAATCGGTAGCTGGGCGCGATGATATTATTGATATCGACCTCAATGGCGATGGTACTCCAGATACGCGACTAAAATGGGGTTACCTCGATAATACCGATGTGGAAAAATGGATCACATCAGATGATAAGCTCATCATTCAATATCAAGGTATTGATATCACTTATATAGGTTATGATCTTAACAACAATTCCTTAGTGAATGATGACCAATGCTATTTCCGCTACACCCAGGCCAGTGATGCCAATACTCCACCGCAATATGAGACAAACACCCAAGGCTGTTAGTGTGAAGCCCAATTAATCTTTGTTATCCCGCAATTGTCTGCGAATACATTAGGCGCATTGCGCGTTCCACGTTAAGGTTAACGATTAGACGCGGCCTTATACCAATCACAGTTACTCTGTTTGCATAGCCAATATGATAGGTACCATTACCTCGTTCCTTAACCAAGGTACACAGTCAAGGCAACTCTATGGCACAGCTTCGCGTGCGCTACCAAACCCACGAATTTGGGGATCTCGACATTCATGTCAGAACCCTAAGAAATAATCAAGAATTTGAAGACATAGATGGTGAAGCCGAGAAGCTCGGTATTTCCTCCGCAACTTGGCCATTATTTGGCATAGTTTGGCCATCGAGCCAAGTGTTATCCCATCATATGGCCGATTATCAAATTGATAATAAACGTATTCTTGAAGTTGGCTGCGGTATAGGGCTGGCAAGTCTAGTGCTTAACCACAGACATGCCAACATCACAGCAACTGACTATCATCCCGAGTCAGAGAATTTCCTTAAGCAGAATGTCGATTTAAATCACGGTCGTGCAATTCCGTTTGTTCGAACGGGTTGGGCAGATGCACAAACTAATTTAGGTTTATTTGACCTCATTATTGGCAGCGATCTCTTGTATGAACAAGAACATGCCGATCTCTTATCACAATTTATTGAACAGCATGCTAAACCGATTTGTGATGTGGTTTTAGTCGATCCAGGCCGTGGCAATCATGCAAAATTCAGTAAACGTATGGTGACCTTAGGTTACAAACACTCACAACATAAACCCATTCACACTGAATTTTTATTAGCGCCCTTTGGCGGTCAAATCCTCTGCTACTCACGTACCAACAGTTGATATTGCCTAATGAATGCAAATATGAGCAATTTAGGTCTAATCAATCCCAAAAAAAACGACGCAAAGGCGTCGTTTTAACTGCATAGCATCATCACCTTGGTTAAGGTGTTAGCGGCTCGCGGGTAAATTCTTCATGATCACATTCTGGGCAATCGGGTATCACCCCTGGAAACTCTATGCTCATTTCATGCCCACAATTGGTACACACCATAATGCCTTGGTTAACAATATCACCGCTCTGGTAATAACCGTGGTGCTTAAAATCCTGTGTTAACTCATGCCATTCCACTTGGCTACGGTCAGTAATCTCACTTAACCAATGCCACAGGGTATTTTCTAGGGCGATTAAACTGGGGCTATGGCTGAGGCTATCGGCATTTTGTTCTCGAAGAAAGCTGGCAATATCACGCTTTAAAAATTGTTCAACCAAAGCAAGCTCATCTTCTCCGGCCTGTTCTTTTAGACGCAAAAACTCCTTACCTTGGGTGACGGATTTAAATAAATTCTTTGCAGTCAGCGTGTTATCCTCTACAAATTGCGACTTCACCTCGGTAATTAAGGCTTGATACAGTCCTAGTAATTCGCCACTTCTATCATTCATAACCAATACTCCTTCATAGGAACCTTTTTAATGCATCACTTCTAGTTTATTCTATGCAGATCTTATTCGCGCCGATATGGCGTTAGATCAAATAAATAGGCGGCACTGCCGGAAATAGAGTGATGCAAGAGCAATATAATCCCTCAGAAATTGAAGCCTTAGTGCAAAAGCACTGGCATGACAACAAAACCTTTGAAGTCACTGAAGATGCAAACAAAGAAAAGTTTTATTGCCTTTCGATGTTTCCCTATCCTTCTGGCCGACTCCACATGGGACACGTTCGCAACTATACCATAGGTGACGTCGTTGCGCGCTTCCAGCGTCTTCAGGGCAAAAATGTGCTTCAACCAATTGGTTGGGACTCTTTTGGTCTGCCTGCAGAAAATGCCGCAATTAACAACAAGACAGCGCCTGCGCCGTGGACCTATGAAAACATAGAGTACATGAAGAACCAGCTGAAACTACTGGGTTTTGGTTATGATTGGAGCCGTGAAATCGCCACTTGTACCCCAGAATATTATCGCTGGGAACAATGGTTCTTCACTAAGTTGTACGAGAAGGGCCTAGTCTATAAAAAAACAGCTTCGGTCAACTGGTGTCCGAACGATGAAACCGTACTGGCAAACGAGCAAGTACAAGACGGTTGCTGCTGGCGCTGTGATACCCCTGTGGAACAAAAAGAAATTCCACAGTGGTTTATTAAGATCACTGCCTATGCAGAAGAATTATTGAACGATATCGATACCTTAGATGGCTGGCCTGAACAGGTCAAAACCATGCAACGCAACTGGATTGGTCGCAGCGAAGGTGTAGAAATGACCTTCGGCGTCGCAGGAAGCGATAAAACTTTCGATATCTATACCACGCGTCCAGATACCTTAATGGGCGTGACCTATGTGGCGATTGCCGCAGGTCATCCATTAGCTGAAATCGCCGCGCAAACCAATCCTGAGCTGGCTCAATTTATTGATGAGTGCAAAAACAGCACAACATCGGAAGCCGAACTCGCGACCATGGAAAAACGCGGTGTCGCTACGGGTCTTTTCGCCATTCATCCCATCACTGGCAAGCAAGTCCCGATTTGGGCGGCGAACTTTGTGCTGATGAACTATGGCACTGGCGCTGTGATGTCAGTTCCAGCCCATGACCAACGTGACTTTGAATTTGCGAAAAAATACGCTTTGTCGATTGAAGCTGTAATCAAGCCAGTTGACGCCGAAGTGGACATTAGCGAAGCCGCTTATACCGAAAAAGGCGTACTGTTTAACTCGGGTGAGTTCGACGGTTTAGACTTCGAAACGGGCTTTAATGCCATAGCTAACAAGTTAGTCGCCGAAGGTAAAGGCAAGCGCCAAGTTAACTATCGCCTGCGCGATTGGGGTGTTTCTCGTCAGCGTTACTGGGGTGCACCAATCCCTATGGTGACCTTAGCCGACGGTACAGTGATCCCAACACCTGCAGATCAACTGCCAGTATTACTGCCAGAAGATGTGGTGATGGACGGTATTCAAAGCCCAATCAAGGCCGATAAAGAATGGGCGAAAACCCAAGTCAACGGTCAAGATGCACTGCGCGAAACCGATACCTTCGATACTTTTATGGAATCCTCTTGGTATTACGCCCGTTACTGCAGCCCGCATGCGGACGAAATGTTAGATCCCGCTAAAGCCAACTACTGGCTACCAGTGGATCAATACATTGGCGGTATCGAACACGCTTGTATGCATTTGTTATATTTCCGCTTCTTCCATAAATTGCTGCGTGATGCGGGTCTGGTTAACTCTAACGAGCCAGCCAAACAATTGCTGACCCAAGGTATGGTGTTGGCCGATGCCTTCTACTACATCAACGAAAAAGGCGCCCGTGTATGGGTTTCTCCTTTAGATGTAGCCACCACAGAAAAAGACGACAAGGGCCGTATTACTAAGGCTATCGACAAAGACGGCAACGAGCTGGTGTATACCGGCATGAGCAAGATGTCTAAGTCGAAAAACAATGGTATCGACCCGCAGGTGATGGTTGAAAAATACGGCGCCGATACGGTTCGCCTATTTATGATGTTTGCCTCACCACCAGAATTAACCCTGGAATGGCAAGAGTCAGGCGTTGAAGGCGCACACCGCTTCATTAAACGTCTGTGGAAGTTAGCAAGCGAGCATATTGCCCAAGATAATAGCGAAGCCTTAGACGTTAGCAAGTTAACAAGCGAGCAAAAAGCGCTACGCCGTGAGGTGCACAAGACTATCGCTAAAGTGACCGACGATATCGGCCGCCGTCAGATGTTCAACACTGCGGTTGCCGCCGTGATGGAGCTGATGAATCACCTGCAAAAAGCGCCACAAACCACAGGCCAAGACAACGCCATTATCGGTGAAGCCTTATCTGCGGTAGTACGTTTGCTGTACCCAATTATTCCCCATGTGAGCTTTAACCTGTGGAACGAATTAGGTAATGCAGGCTACATCGAAGACAGCCAATGGCCCACCGTTGATGAAGCAGCACTGGTTGAAGACAGCAAGCTTATCGTTGTACAAGTTAACGGTAAAGTTCGTGCAAAAATCACCGTCGCCGCCGATGCGGATAAAGACTCAGTTGAAGCCCTAGGTATGAATGATGAGCATGTGATCAAATACTTAGAAGGTTTAACCGTGCGTAAAGTGATCTATGTTCCGGGCAAACTACTCAGCATAGTGGCAAATTAAATAGGAAACCGCGAAAACTTATGCTAATCAAACGCATATGCTTCGCAATCATGGCACTGACCATTATGGCCAGTGCTGGTTGCGGTTTTAAGCTTCAACGAAGTTATCAGATCCCAGACGTGCTCAGTCAATTAAGTTTGACTAGCTCGGATGAATACAGCGAACTCACCCGCTTAGTTCGTGAGCGTTTACGCTTGAACAACGTCAAAGTGGTTGATGCTGCAAATGATATTCCCGTTTTGAGATTAATGACAGACTCGCTAGAGCGCTCGACACTATCGCTTTATTCCACAGGGAATGTGGCTGAGTACGAGTTGATTTACCTTGTAGAGTTTGCCGTTGCCTTACCGGGTAAAGAGGCGCAACCCTTCAAAATTGAAATTCGCCGCGACTACTTAGACGATCCCCGTACCGCATTGGCTAAAAGTCGTGAAATGGAACTTCTGGTCAAAGAAATGCGCGTTCAAGCCGCCGATCGTATTTTACAATCGATGGCGAGTATTGAGGTGAATTAATGCGGAACGACAATTAAATGCGGGTCTATCCGGATCAACTTTCCCGCCACCTCAATCAATTATTACCTTGTTACCTGATTTTTGGTGATGATCCTTGGTTAATCGAAACAACTAAGGATCAAATACGCCAATTTGCGAAACGCCAAGGCTTCGATGAGAAAGTTCAACTCATTCAAGATACTAGCTTTAATTGGAACGACTTGACTCAGGAATGGCACGCCATGAGCCTGTTTTCCAGTAAACGTCTTATCGAACTCACGCTCCCGAATGCCAAACCTGGCGCCGAAGGTTCTAGTGCACTGCAATCACTACTGCAGATACCCAACCCCGATATGTTGTTGATTATCGAGGGGCCAAAACTCGCCAATGAGCAAACTAACAGTAAATGGTTTAAGGCTCTCGATACCCATGGCATGTATATCCCCTGCGCGACGCCTGAGGGTGATCAGTTTATGCGCTGGCTCGACTCGCGTCTTCAACACTTTAAGCTGCAACTGCAAAATGATGCCCGCGCTATGCTGTATTCACTGTATGAAGGCAACTTACTCGCAGCCGATCAAGCCATGCAACTATTGCAACTGTTAAGCCCGACCAAACCCGTTAGTGCAGATGAGCTAAACCACTACTTTGAAGATCAGTCCCGCTTTACCGTGTTTCAGCTCAGTGATGCACTACTGACCAATAAGCAACAAAGTGCGCAGCATATGTTAGCGCAGCTTAATGGTGAGGGTACTGCCCTACCCATCTTGCTATGGACATTATTCAAAGAATTAAACCTGCTACTCAACCTAAAGAATGAACAAGTTCAAGGCGTAGCCCTGAATACTCTGTGGGGTAAATATCGTATTTGGGATAAGCGTAAACCCTTGTACCAAGCGGCTTTACAACGACTAACATTAGAGCAAATCGAGCATATGCTAGTGTTTGCCTCCAAGATTGAGCTTAATTTAAAGCAACAGGGTAAGGAAGATTGGACAGGACTTAGCCATCTTTGTCTTTTATTTGACCCTAAAGCCCATCAACATTTGGCTCATATAACCTTGGATTAAGCAAAGAGTTGATATGCGTATTGGTATTTTAGGCGGCACCTTCGACCCCATACATTACGGCCATATTCGCCCAGCAATAGAGGTGAAAGAGGCGCTAGGCTTAGATAAAGTCCTGCTAATGCCCAACCATATCCCGCCCCATAAACATCAGCCCAATTTATCCACGGCGCAGCGTCTCAAAATGGTGGCCGATGTATGTGCAGAGTTAGAGGGATTCGAGCTGTGTGATATCGAAGCCAACCGGGATACCCCCTCCTATACGGTTGTCACCCTTGAACAACTCAGTGCGCAATATCCGGATGCTGAACTGTTTTTTATTATGGGAATGGACTCATTTATCCATCTACAAAGCTGGCATAAATGGCAGCAAATTTTTGCGTTTACCAATCTTGTATTATGCCAGCGCCCTGGCTGGCACTTAGCAAACGAGCACCCTATGCAGCAGGTACTCATGGCAAGAAGCGCGGCAATGGATACACTCAAAAATGCTAATCCACAGCATAGCCCCATCCATGGCCGTATTTTCACCGTCGATATTACACCCCAGGATATCTCATCCACCCAAATACGTTCAGCGTTAGCCATAGGAAAAATTCCGACGAATACACTTATGCCTGTGACCTTGAATTACATTCAAAAACAACAACTTTATTTGCCTTAGTAAATTATCTCTCCAGATATCGCAAACAGGGCAGCCGATCCAATGTATTCCGTGGCCTAACACTGATATACTACCGCGCTATTTAAAATTAATGAGGTAAGTCAGCGTGCAGAGCGCGGAATTAAAACAGTTTGTAGTCGACAAGATCGACGACCTAAAAGCCAGAGATGTAGTTGTTATTGATGTTAGCAAGCAATCTAACATTACCGATTACATGGTAATTTGCTCAGGCACATCAAAGACTCATGTTAAAGCAATCGCGGAAAACCTAGTCGTTGAAGCCAAAGCAGCAGGCATCCCACCCCTTGGTGTTGAAGGCCGTGACAGCAGCGAATGGGTACTTGTAGATATGGGGGATGTGATCCTGCACGTCATGCAAGATCAAACCCGTGATTTCTACCAGCTCGAAAAGCTCTGGTCAGAAAAGCAAGCCTGATGAAGTTGCAACTCATCGCCGTTGGAACACGGATGCCCGATTGGGTTACCCGTGGTTTCGAAGAATACCAGCGCCGCTTTCCCCGTGATATGGCGCTGGAGCTTATCGAAATACCCGCCGGAAAGCGGGGGAAAAATGCTGATATCGTTCGGATCCTGCAAAAGGAAGGCGAACAAATGTTGGCTGCTATTCCCAAAGGCAACCATATTGTTAGCTTAGATCTACCCGGTAAAAACTGGACGACGCCAGAACTTGCAACTGCGCTAAGTAAATGGCAACTCGACGGCCGTGATGTAAGTTTGCTCGTGGGTGGGCCCGAAGGTTTAGCGCCAGCGTGCAAAGAAGCTGCCCATCAAAGTTGGTGCCTCTCGGCATTAACGCTACCCCATCCCCTCGTGCGGATTGTGGTTGCAGAAAGTTTATACCGCGCGTGGAGCGTAAACACGAATCACCCTTACCACAGAGAATAGTGGGATCTTGATGTTAACGAGTGTCAACCACCCGTCATGGGATCAGCCGGAGATAGCATAAGTGTCGCCAAAAAAGCGGATAACAATGCATGATCACGCCGCCGAGGCGTCACTCTTTAAGCGCCGTGCGCTATTCACTTTTTGCTGTGTGGTCGCCCTATTAAGTGTATTGGTAACAAATCTTTATCACCTACAGGTTGAATCCTACAAGGATTATGAAACCCGCTCTAACGATAACCGCATTCGTGTTGTCCCTATCGCACCTAGCCGTGGCTTAATTTACGACAGAAACGGTGTACTCCTAGCCGAAAACCAACCCTTTTATTCCCTCGACCTTATCCCCGAAAAGATCTCAAAAATGTCCGAAACCTTAGATGAACTCGGCAAACTTATTGAGATCAGCGAAGACGAGCGAGAAAGCTTTACCGAAGCGCTAAAGTTTCACCGACGCTTTAAACCACTCACACTTAAAAATCAGCTTACTGAAGAACAAGTGGCGATTTTCAGTGTCAACCAACACAAATTTCCCGGTATTTCAGTCGAAGCAGGGTTAAAACGTAACTATCCCTACAATAGTCAACTAACCCATGTGCTAGGTTATGTGGGTAAGATTAATACCCGAGATCGCGCCCAGTTAGAACGCAGCGATCTATGGAAAAATTATGCTGCTACCAAAGATATGGGTAAGCAAGGCATTGAAAAATTTTATGAATCACTACTACATGGCATTCCGGGTCACCTCGAAGAAGAAGTGAACAACCGTGGCCGCACTATCCGTACCTTAAAAATTGTGCCGCCAGAACCGGGGCAGGATATATATCTAACCATAGATCTAAAACTGCAGCAAAAGGCTGTGGAATTACTTCAAGGACATAAGGGGTCAATTGTAGCGATAGATCCGAGAGATGGCGGTATTCTCGCCTTAGTATCTAGCCCTAGTTACGATCCAAACCAATTTGTTCAAGGTATTAACAGCAAAGATTACAGTGGGTTACTCAATGATAAATCTCGCCCTTTGATCAACAGGGCAACCCAAGGGCAGTACTCGCCCGCATCAACGATTAAGCCTATGATTGCCCTACTCGGATTGGATGAAAAAGCCGTTACCGAACACACTCGAATTTGGGACCCCGGATTTTGGCAAATTCCCGGTGTAGAACGTAAATATCGCGATTGGAAACGTTGGGGTCATGGATGGGTTAACGTTTATAGTGCGATTGTAGAGTCCTGTGACACTTACTTTTATGAGTTAGCTTATAAAGTGGGTGTCGACGCTATTGCTCGCTTTATGGAACCCTTTGGATTTGGTCAAAATACTGGAATAGATATTTTTGAAGAATCTGCAGGCAATATGCCTTCCAAGGATTGGAAACGCTTAAAGTACAATCAAGCTTGGTATATAGGTGACACCATTTCAGTTGGGATCGGTCAAGGTTATTGGACGGCAACCCCATTACAACTGGCCAATGCCACTGCCATTTTAGCTAATAAAGGACGTCGCTTTCAGCCGCATTTACTGAGATCCATGAAGGATAATACGGCAAAAATTGACAATCCTATTAATGAGTTCCCCCCAATAGAGCTTAAGAATCCCCGAAACTGGAATATCATCAACGAAGCGATGCGCCAAACCGCACATAAATCTCGCTTTACCGATGCAACCTATTCGGCGGCAATGAAAACAGGAACGGCTCAGGTTATTGGCGTGGCAGAAAATACAAAATACGATGCAGATAAAATCGCAGAACATTTCCGTGATAATGCGCTAGTTATTGCCTACGCGCCCTTTGAAGATCCTAAAATCGTACTCGCAGTGGTCATGGAAAACGCCGGTTGGGGTGGTGCAAACGCAGGTCCAGTTGCCCGTGCCATGCTGGATGAATACATGCTTAGAGACACTTGGAAACCAACACCATGAGTGCCCATACAGAACGTCAAAATATCTGGCAACGTCTGCATATAGACCTCCCCCTATTACTCGGTTTGTTCGCAGTAATGGGCTTTGGACTGTTTGTTATCTATTCAGCCAGTGGTGAAGATCTAGGCATGATGGAGCGCCAGTTATTTCGGATGGTGTTATCGCTTGTGATTATGTTTACCATGGCGCAAATTAATCCTGAGGCGCTCAAGCGCTGGGCCTTGCCCATTTATTTAGCTGGGATTGTTTTGCTCCTCGGAGTACATTTTTTCGGGGAAATTAACAAAGGTGCACAACGCTGGTTGAACTTAGGTTTTATGGAGTTTCAGCCCTCTGAGCTCATAAAACTCGCCTTCCCCATCACTATGGCTTGGTATATTAGTAAGTTTCCGCTTCCCCCCAAAAAACGCTACTTGGCGGGAGCTGGAGTGATTTTGCTCGTGCCGACGCTGCTTATCGCAAAACAACCCGATCTTGGCACATCCATTCTGGTTGCAGCTTCAGGTATATTTGTATTGTTTTTATCGGGTATGAGTTGGGCTATTGTGGGCACCTTTATCGCCGCTATCTTGGCCTTTTTGCCTATCCTTTGGTACTTTTTGATGCACGACTACCAACGGACTCGAGTACTCACGTTGCTCGACCCAGAGCAAGATCCGCTTGGTGCGGGTTACCATATTATTCAATCAAAAATTGCCATTGGTTCAGGAGGAACCTGGGGCAAAGGCTGGCTTGATGGCACTCAATCTCAGCTTGAATTTATCCCCGAGCGTCATACCGACTTTATCTTTGCGGTAATAGGTGAAGAGTTTGGTTTAGTTGGCAGTATTATGCTCCTCATCATGTATCTCTACATTATTGGTCGTGGATTAGTCATCGCATCCCGTGCTCAAACCAGTTTTGCAAGATTGCTCGCTGGTAGTATCACATTGACTTTCTTTGTTTATGTTTTTGTGAATATCGGCATGGTTTCAGGTATTCTGCCTGTAGTAGGTGTACCTCTCCCCTTGATAAGTTATGGTGGCACCTCAATGCTGACATTGATGACAGGGTTTGGCATTCTAATGAGCATTCATACCCACAGACGTTTTGTCGATAGATAATTTTAGGGACTTTTTCATGCTTATTCTTCGAGCTTATTTAGCTCCAGTGGGTTTACTTTGTTTAAGTTCATGCCTTATTGCATGTACAACCCCGAGTGACACAGTACAAACTCCCGCTGGCGAACAAGCAATTGAAGCCGTCAGTGCTCCAACGCCAACACTTCCAGAGGCGTTGCAGGAAGAATTTATTCAAACTCAGATGCAGCAAGGATTTACTCGCGAAGAAACTATCGCCTTTCTTAATAAAGCAAACTATAACCAAGCGGTCATCGATGCAATAACTCGCCCCTGGGAAGCGAAACCTTGGGACCAATATTATCCTATTTTCTTAACCGAAAAACGCTTAGAAGCGGGGCTCGCCTTCTGGAAAAAACACGAAGCCACGATTGCCAAAGCAGCAGCTAAATACCAAGTCGAACCACAGATTATCGTTGCCATTATTGGCATTGAAACCTTCTATGGTCAGTACACGGGCAACTATCCGGTTATTGATGCGCTTTATACTTTGGGTTTCCACTACCCACCAAGAGCAACCTTTTTCCGTAAAGAATTGGGTGAATTGATGAAGCTGGTAAAAGAAGAACATTTAGATATCAGTACACTGAAAGGTTCTTACGCTGGTGCTATGGGCTACGGCCAATTTATCCCCTCTAGCTATCGCCATTACGCCGTCGATTTTGATAAAAGCGGCAATCGTGATCTATTAAAAAGTCCTGAGGATGCCATTGGTAGCGTCGCTAATTATTTCCACGAACATGGTTGGCAGGTGAATGCTCCTGTCGCCTTGCCATTAAACAATAGTAAATCGGCACCTAAAGCTAAGGTATGGGCGGGTGAAAAGCTTAGCTATACAGTGGCAGACATTTTGAGTCCGACCTTAGTATTGACCGATGCAACAGACTTAGACGTATCTCAAAAAGCCTTACTGATTGAGCTCAAACAAGCAGATAAAACTGACTACTGGCTTGGGCTTAATAACTTTTATGTCATCACTCGTTATAATCGCAGCCCTTTATATTCCATGGCCGTTTATCAATTTAGCCAACAATTAAAAGAACAGCATGCCTCTAAAAAATAACCTTTCACTGCTTTTAGCTTTGCTCATATGTTTCATGCTTGCAGCTTGCTCTTCGACCCCAGATAAAGCGAGCACGAGTGCAAGCAAGAAAAATATGGACCCGAATAAGGGCCGCTATTCGCTAAAAAACGACAAAATGCCACTCAATCCACCTGATGTGGATCACGTGCCAAATGCAACGCCCAAGTATGAACCCTACAGCCGCAGGGGGAATAAACCCTATACGGTTTATGGTGAGTCATACAGAGTGATGAATACGGGTCAAGGCTTTACCGAAACGGGTAAAGCCTCTTGGTATGGCGAAAAATTTCACGGTTATGAGACATCGAATGGCGAACCCTACGACATGTACTCAATGTCAGGGGCACATAAAACCTTACCTCTGCCAAGTTATGCGAGGATCACTAACTTAGAAAACAATAAACAAGTGGTTATTCGCATTAACGATCGCGGCCCGTTTCACTCGGAGCGTATTCTGGATGTCTCCTATGCGGCAGCCTATAAACTCGGCATGCTTGCCACAGGTACAGCTCGCATTAAACTCGAGGTGATTTATATCGGTAGCATTGCAGGGACAAGTTCAGCCATTGCCAGCATTAACGACACAGGCAATCACTATATTCAGTTAGTCGCCTCTAAAGATCGCGCTAAACTCAGTAAAATAGCAAAAGAACTTGAGCGAAAATACCAAGTTAAGACCCGTGTACAACCCGCAAATAATATGTTTAGACTACAACTCGGTCCCATCGGCCAAGCTGAACTCGCCGATATGATGCTTAACAAAATGAAGCAAAATGGATACCCTGAAAGCTACATGATTCATGAGTAATAAACTCATAACGCTAAGATGTAGATTTAACTGAAAAATACCACAAATGAAGGAACCTTCACTAAAAACCCCTGTCGAAGGGTGGTATACTCGCGAAGCTATTTAGCCCTTTTCATTCAATACAACCAAAAGACGTGCCAAGTTAATGATGAATTTTGTAAAAAGTCCCATTAAAACATTGCTGCTAATTTCTAGTGCCTCTCTCCCTGTTTATGCTGCGCAGCCTACTGTTACACCTGATGCACCAACCGTTGCCGCCAAGGCTTACGTCTTGATGGATTATTATTCTGGCCAAATTATTGCTGAAAGCAATGCCTATGAGAGCCTTAATCCCGCCAGTTTAACTAAGATGATGACCAGTTATGTCATTGGCCAAGAAATTAAAGCGGGCAATGTATCCCCCGAAGATGATGTCACTATTACTAAGAATGCTTGGTCTAAAAACTTCCCTGACTCCTCTAAGATGTTCATCGAAGTCGGCAAAACCGTTAAAGTTGCTGATTTAAACCGAGGTATTATCATCCAGTCAGGCAACGATGCCTGTGTTGCTATGGCTGAGCATATCGCAGGAACCGAAGGTGCTTTCGTTGACATGATGAACTCATGGACGAAACAACTCGGCATGCGTGATAGCTACTTTGAAAACTCCCACGGTTTAGATTCCGATAACCATAAAACGACTGCCTATGATATGGCATTGTTAGGGGCTGCACTTATCCGTGACGTGCCTGAAGAATACCGTGTATACAGTGAAAAATTTTATACTTTCAACGGGATCAAACAATATAACCGTAATGGTTTATTGTGGGATAACAGCATGAATGTGGATGGCATAAAAACGGGCCACACCTCTGGAGCGGGCTATAACTTAGTGGCTTCAGCGACCAAAGATGGTATGCGCTTGATCTCTGTGGTAATGGGCACGCAAAGTGAAGCCGCCCGTAAAGCCGAAAGTAAAAAGCTGCTGACCTATGGTTTCCGTTTCTTTGAAACGATCACACCTTACAAAGCTGGCGATAGCTTTACAACCCAACAAATTTGGTACGGCGATAAAAGCACTGTCGATTTAGGGGTTGCGACTGATACACCTATCACAGTCAACCGGGGCCGCGCAAAAGACTTAAAAGCCAATTTTGAGCTAACTAAACAATTAGATGCACCACTGAAAAAAGGTGAAACTGTAGGCCGACTATTTTTCCAATTAGATGGAAAAGACATAGCCCAATACCCGTTAGTAACCTTAGAAGAAGTGAATGAGGGTAGCTGGTTTAGCAAATTAGTTGATTACTTTAAGCAACTGTTTTCTGGTTGGTTTAGTTAAACCGAACCAGAAGAACAAAGCCACCTTAAGGTGGCTTTGTTTTTTTGGGGAGTGCATCCCCCTTGAATCGGTTATAATCGCCACCATATATACCCAAACAACCTGAATCCTGCATCTTCAGGTTGTTTGGGTATATCCCCCATTACAGATTAAGAGCACTGATTATGTTAGACACCAAATTTGATGAACTGATGGATTTTCCCTGCGCATTCCCATTCAAAGTCGTAGGTGAGGCCCATGAAGCTTTAACAGATAGAGTCGTCGCTGTCGTTCAAAAGCACGCGCCAGGTGATTATGCCCCCACAACCAAGGCATCGAGCAAAGGTAGCTATTACTCGATCACTATTCGCGTCACTGTCACCAGTAAAGATCATATTGAAACTTTGTATACCGAACTTGCCGCTATCGAAGGCGTTCGCCGCGTGCTATAAGTGTTCCTCATGGCTATAAAATGTGATCTATCTTACATTTATGGTCAAGAGGCGTATAATGACGCCACTCAATTTTAAGGGGAGAGGTTGCCCTTGCAAGACACGACTTTGCATATCCGACACCTGGGAAAACAAGATTACGGATCAGTTTGGCATGCCATGCAGCATTACACTGACACGCGTAACAGTGAGAGCCCAGACGAGCTGTGGATAGTAGAACACCCACCCGTGTTTACCCAAGGCCAAGCAGGTAAGAGTGAACATATCTTAAATGCTGGCGATATCCCCGTTATTCAGGTGGATCGCGGTGGTCAAGTGACATATCACGGCCCAGGGCAATTAGTGGTTTATCCTCTTCTCGATATCAAACGTAGTAAAGTCGGCGTACGTCAACTCGTTACTCATATAGAGCAAAGCATCATAGATATGCTCGCCAAGTATGATATCCAAGCCTACGCTAAGGCCGATGCACCGGGCGTATATGTAAATGAATGCAAAATAGCCTCCCTTGGATTACGCATCCGTAAAGGTTGTTCATTCCATGGATTAGCCTTAAATGTGGATATGGATCTCGCGCCATTTCGCCGTATCAACCCTTGCGGTTATGTCGGTCTTGAAATGGTACAATGCAAAGCGCTTGGCGGACCACAAACCGTGACAGAAGCAGGCGAACAACTCACTATTACTTTTAGCCAATTATTGGGCTATCAACATCTAGTTCATCATCAAGGATTAGCAGCGTCATGAATAGGCCAGAACGTTTACAACCCGGAGTCAAATTAAGGGATGCCGATAAAGTATCCCGTATTCCGGTAAAAATTGTGCCCTCCGAGCGCGATACCATGCTACGTAAACCCGATTGGTTACGGGTAAAACTACCCGCGTCGAATCAACGTATCTTAGATATTAAACAAGCGCTACGTAGCAATGGCTTACATTCAGTGTGCGAGGAGGCATCCTGCCCTAACCTCGCTGAATGCTTTAACCACGGCACTGCAACCTTTATGATTTTAGGGGCAATTTGTACTCGCCGCTGCCCATTCTGTGATGTTGCCCATGGCCGCCCTTTAAAACCTGATGCCGAAGAGCCGGTTAAATTGGCACAAACTATCCGCGATATGAAGCTTAAATACGTGGTTATTACCTCGGTTGATCGTGATGATTTACGCGATGGCGGCGCCCAGCATTTTGCCGATTGTATTCGTGAGATCCGCAAACTTAATCCAGAAATCAAAATTGAAACCTTAGTGCCTGATTTCCGTGGTCGTATCGATGCAGCCCTAGATATTTTAGCGACCGAACCACCGGATGTGTTTAACCACAACTTAGAAACGGCACCAATGCATTATCGCAAAGCGAGACCCGGTGCTAACTACCAGTGGTCACTCGAATTGCTAAAACGCTTTAAAGAACGTCATCCAAATGTGCCGACTAAATCAGGCCTGATGATGGGACTAGGTGAAACCAACGAGGAGATCGCTCAAGTACTGCGCGACTTACGCGAACATAAAGTTGAAATGCTGACCCTAGGCCAGTACCTACAACCTTCTAAGTTCCACTTACCCGTTGAGCGTTATGTGCCACCCGCAGAGTTTGCCGAGCTTAAAGCCCTTGCCGATGAGTTAGGCTTTACCCATGCAGCCTGTGGCCCACTGGTGCGTTCAAGCTACCATGCAGATCTACAAGCTCAGGGTAAAGAAGTTAAATAAGCTATTGTTTAATATGATCTTGTATAAAAAACAGCGCCATTGCGCTGTTTTTTATTGAGTGAAATGAAATGGGCTATTCAGAAGTGATCGCGAAATCCATCAAAATCGCATCTTCTCTCCCATCATCTGCACTGTAGTAACCTTTACGCCTGCCAGACTCAGTAAAGCCCATCTTTTGGTATAAAGCACGGGCCGCAAGATTAGACTCTCGTACTTCGAGCATCACCACCACAGCGCCAGAGTTTTTTGCAGCTTCAATCACTTCACTCAGTAATAACTTGCCATAACCATAACCTTGGTGCTCAGGTGCTAAGCAAATGTCCATCAGGGTCACTTCATCGAGGATCTGTTGGATAATGGCAAAACCAATTAACGTTTCAGCAGACATTTCTCCCGCTAGTGTTAAACCATATACGCGGTATAACGCGCCAAAACAATCGGCAAGATTGCCTTCACTCATAGGATGGGAGTGTGCGCTCGCTTCAATTGAGGCCATTTGAGGCACATCAGTTTGTTCAAGACGCACTAAGGTTAACTGTGGATTTAATATTTTAGAGTACTGAATATTCACGCATTAAGTCCCGAAGCTGATAGCGTTATTTATGCCTTAATGTGCTGCTCACGCCATTGGCAAATCTGTGACCATAGGGCTCGTTTAGCCTCACTCCCCGCAAGTAAACTCGCCAGAGGCTCAGAGACTAACCACGCAGTGCGAGGTCTCACTTTATGGCGACGTAAATCCCAAATAATTTGCTTTCCTTTATGGAGCTGACAATCAAAATCACATTCATCTGACGTGACACCAATTAACTCAAGCACCTGATCAATAAGTGCTTGTGCTTGCGGCAACGCGTCATCGGCATCCCAAATTACTTGATAGGGCTTAACCTTAGTGTCACGTATACGCCAAGAGGTAATCGCCATGGCTTCTAAATAGGCTGATTTATTCATGGGTTAGCTTAGATTCTTTCACTCATAGATCACAATGGCTTAAGAATACCAGTTATGCCTGGTTAATGTTACTGGCCTTGGAGACTGCAGCAACACGCGATAAAGGATAACCCACTCACAATCTAATTAAGCGATTTGGTAAATCTATTTTAATCGCTTTATTAAAAATCCTATTCTGCTAGTCTTAGTCCATCGAGTAGGACAATGAAAGGAAAATACCATGATTAACATCGGCATCAACCAAACTAACAGAGAAGATATCGCCGCAGGATTAAACCAGTTATTGGCCGACACTTACAGTCTTTATCTTAAGACCCACAGCTTCCACTGGAATGTCACTGGCCCAATGTTCACTAGCTTACACTTGCTATTTGAACAGCAGTATACCGAACTTGCCCTTGCGGTCGACCTTATCGCAGAGCGTGTACGGGCACTGGGAGCCAGAGCATTAGGCTCATATTCAGCCTATGCATCCTTGACAGAAATCAAAGAGGATCAAGGGGTAACCAAGGCTGAAACCATGATCCGCGAGCTGCTAAACGATCAGGAAATCGTTATCCGCAATGCGCGGGCACTTTATCCACTCGTAAGCAAAGCAAATGATGAAGCAACCGCCGATCTACTGACCCAACGCATTCAACTTCACGAAAAAAATGCTTGGATGCTTCGTAGCTTACTCGCAGAGTAATCGCTAAATAGATTATTGCTCTGACCAAAGCAAAAAAGTCGCCAAGTAAACACTTGGCGACTTTTGCCTTTAAAGCTTGATCACGCAAAATAGATTAGAGGTACTTAATCCAAGCCTGAGTGCTGTGTTTTTTATACTCGCTAAATCGCTTAACGGGATAATACAATGCGATGGCTAACACGCCCGCGATAAACCAAACCCATCCTATATTGCTCACGCCAAAGTACTCACCATAGTTTGCGCCAAAGATGAATTTCGCTAAAGTATAAAGCATTAACAGCACGTACAAATGTAAGATATAGAAGAACATAGGGACTGAGCCAAACACAGACAACCCATGGCCGACTCGCGCTAATCTCCCACCCACTTTCCCATTTGATGCAAAATACCGCTCAAAGGCCACTAAGCAAAAGAACATGCCGCCTAAAGTCACCAGTAAAAAGCTTAATGATGGCGGGTATTTCGTTAAGTTAAATACCGACATCAAGGTTTCACCCAAATGTGCCCCCGACTGCCAAGGCAAGGTTTCGCCATAAAGGTTAAACCCACGTAGCACCGCAAAAAGTACCCAACAGCTGATCCCTAAAAACAACAGCTTTTGCTGGCGAGCCAATGCATCAAGATTGCTTCCGTTCGGCTTATTACTAAAAAGTGGCCCTGCAACATAACCCAGTAAAATCACTCCAATCCAAGGCAGCACGGGATAACTCACCTTAACCCTAAGCGCACCTTCGCTGACGAGATAGCCGCGGTCGTGCAATATGGTCCACAGACCGTAAGCCCACTCATTGGGCTGAAAACCAATAGGCGTCAACAGATTATGGCCAAAAACAATCGCAAATCCTAAAAGGGCCATCCAAGGTCTAGGCAGGTTTATCAGTGCAGCGAGCGCTAGCATACTCAGACCAATCACCCAAATCACCTGTAACCAGAGGGTGTAATAGCTGACCATCCAAGAGAGGTTAGAGAAGTTAATCACTAAAATTTCCAGCGCGATTAAAAACAGCCCGCGTTTAATCAAAAACATACGTGCTGAACGTGGCTCACCATGGTTACGATTGGCATAAAGCCATGCAGAAACCCCGGTTAAGAACACAAAGACTGGCGCACAAAAATGGGCGGCAAAGCGACTCACAAAAAGCCCCCAAGAGGTCGAACTCAAATCCATAGGATCGCTCACCTGCATGTGAAAGAAAAACCGCTCCCGCACATGGTCGAGTAACATGATAAGCATCACCATGCCGCGCATCATATCGATACTATTGATCCGGGTGCGGCCAATAGAACGACCCAGTTCTTGCTCGGTAAAACCTGAAGATAACGCTGGATTAGCGCTGATATTAGAACTCATAGCTGACACTCACTTTAATACTACGTGGCTCGCCGGGTACGGCCCACAGAGCGGAATAACTACTCGCGATATAATGTTCATCCAGTATGTTATCCAGATTCACACCAAGGCTTAAGTTGTCGCTTAAGTGGGTGTTCATAAACAACCCAACTAACTGATAAGAAGGCAATTGAAAGCTAGGATCGGCTGAATCACCGAGGCGCGAATCTATATAGCGCCAACTTAATCCCAAATGCCCATCAATGGAAAAATCATTGAGATCTTGTTTCAACACAACACTCGCCGTTTGTTTAGGCACGTTAACCAGTGGACTTCCTGCGGGTATTTGTACGCCAAAGTCAACATTCAAAGTATCGTTGGCTGTACGCGTATTAAGATAGGCATAGGATAGTCTGCCTTGTAATGACTCAGTCAGATCGGCCGCGATATCTAATTCAAGCCCAGTACTTTTCGCTTCACCCAAGGTGGCAGAAAACCCCACATTCACCGGATCTGAAGTTAAAATATTGCTCTTCTTAGCATCAAACACAGCTAAACTACCATTTATGGAAAGGTCGTTAAGCCAAGCACCATTAAACTTCATGCCCAGCTCTACAGATTTACTCTCCTCAGCCTCAAAGGGATTACCCGCATAATCAGTTCCCGAAAGCGGTAAAAAGCCTTCAGAATAAGAACTATAGAAACTTAACGCCTCTGACCATAAATAGACGAGACCCACTTTAGGGCTAACCCGATTATCGGTTTGTTCCGATAGGGTATCTTTAGCTGTTTCACTAATGTCCTGCTGGTAGGTGTCGAACCTCAGTCCTAAATGTAATTTCCACTTTTCAGTTAAATCCATTTGATCTTGAAGATAAGTGCCCCATGCCTTCTGGGTTTCCTCATTCTCATACAGCAAACTCACCTCTGGCTGGGTTCCTCCATATTGAGGCTCAAAAATATCGATGGCATATTCACCTTTTTGACCTCGATAGCGATAAAGCCCCGTCTTCAAATTGTAATGATAGGCATCGGCCCCAAGCAGCAAATTATGGCGAATAAAATTGGTATCGAGATGACCACTTAATTCAAAACGCAGGGAATTATCCTCAGAGGCATAGTCCCTATATCTGTGCTGGCGAGTCAGTGTACGACCATCATCAAATAAAGATTGACGCCCCTTTGCCAGCTCAGCATCGGAGGAATAACCCTTTAAGGTGGAATCGCGATAGTTATAACCCGCAGTTAATGACCAATCATCATTTAATTCATAGTCATAGGTCAGTTGATGCCCTGTAGCATTAACCTTCGTTGCGCCATCATTAGGCTCACCTAGATAACGTGAGCGCGATACTGTGTTGATATTGTTATTGAGCACAATAACGCCGCGATCGAATAGCTGTTCCTGTTTAAGGTATTCCATCTCATAGAGTAATGAGGCCTTATCGGAGATCTGCCAACGCACAGAAGGCGTAACTATCTTCTTGTCACTAAATACATAATCACGAAAACTATCGTATTCCTGCCAAGCACCATTGATACGAAAAGCCACTGACTCCGTCAAACCAGAGGTAACATCACCTTCGAGCCGATACTGATCGAAACTCCCCGCTGATGCCTTAACATAACCGCCAGTCTCATATTGTGGTTTCTTTGTCACAATATTGACCGTTCCACCAGGCTCAGAACGCCCGTAAAGTGCAGAACCTGGGCCCTTTAATATTTCCACATAGGCCACATTAGAGAGATCTCTATGACCGCTAAAACCACGACCACCATTAAAACCATTAATCAGATAGCCAGATGGCATATTTTCATTGCCCGGAAAACCGCGCAAAGAAAAGCTATCCCATAACCCGCCACCGTTATTTTGCCGCGCTACACTGGCGGAATAATCCAATACATCCTGAAACCTTGTAAGGCCCGCATCTTTTATCAATTGTTCATCTAACACACTAATCGCTTGAGGAAGCGCCTCAGAGGGCACATTGCCACGGTAGGCTTGACGATAATGGATACTTAAACGCTCGATATTTGTATCGATAGCTTGTTGACTCGATTGAGTCTCCTCAGTGGCAAAAACCATTGAAGAATTAAATGCAACGAAAGCGCCCATCAAAAGCGCTACGCGCTTTGGGAAAGCAAAATAAGTCATTTTCACTCCGAAAATAAACAGCATCAGCGCCTTAGTAAAACCAAGACACTAAAAATGAATCAATTAATGAATTTAATCAGAAAGTTATGCTGCTATCGGTGGTGCGCGACTATTAAAGAAACGACTAAAAAGTTGTTCAAAGGAAACGACTTGAAACTCAACGCGGATATAGCTTTGTTGAGACAGTTGGAAATGAAAGGGTGTACTCGTTAACGCATGTTGTACTTGGTGCTGGTGTAAGCAAAGCACACAATGGGTTGTTGAATCATCTTTTAAATGGGAAACACTGTGAGCAGCCGAAGCCACAGACAATAGCACCAATATGGCAATAAGCCATATCGCTAGGGTGCGTCTTGTGTGCATCACACTGTTCAAACCATACTTCCTCAAATAATTTGGCAGGCGATTGTATGTTAAGAACAACTAAAGTTGCAAATCGATTTACCTAAGCCATGACGCTCAAATGTTACAAGAGGGATATGACAGTTTTTTGAAAGAAGGAAATGACGGCGAATAAATTGAGATGACGGAATGTGATTGAGGATACGTTACAGAAAAAAGAAACGGCTCGCATATTTCTATGCAAGCCGTTGTTTTATTTGGCAGGGGTGGCAGGACTCGAACCCGCAACCATCGGTTTTGGAGACCGCTGTTCTACCAATTGGAACTACACCCCTGTTGACGTGGGGCATTATGCTAAAAGCACTCTCAAAGGTAAAGGACTTTTTCTAACAAACCCAATTAACTGAAGATTTTTCAAACAAGTTTTATCATGAGTGTTGATTTAGTTGGTATAACGATGAAAAACACACCATGCCAGCCAAGTAGCGTTGCACTGCAACCTTGACGCGATCGGATAAATCCCTCCCGATAACCTCCTCTGCTAAATAAGCCGTATTTAGTGGTGAGATGCCCGAATAAAGCGTCGTCATAAACGCAGTTATCGAAAAAATATCTGAGTTCGATTTATAAAATCGGTGTTTTATAGTATAAGCATCGTCAATTTCATACACAGCTCCACGGAACCCTTCATGTCTGACAAATTTTTCTTTAAAGGCCGTAAAACGCCTAAGCCAAAGCACGAAAGTTATGGCTACAACACTAAACGTACCGCTAAACCTGGAACAGAAGCTTTTCCCCTGCAATTAATCGTTGCCGATGAAGCACGTAAACTTGAAGTTGCCGCTATTGTTGCCGAGCACCAACTGTTTGCCAATATCGAAATCAATGCCGAAGTTGCTGAAGACATCATTGAATTAGAAGGTTTATTGAATAAACCTAAGACCACAACTTTTGAGAAAAAGCCGAACCGTAATGAGCCATGCGCCTGCGGTAGTGGTCAAAAGTTCAAAAAATGCTGTGGCAAGTAAGTCCAAACTAAATCGCATTGATAGGGTCTTTTTGCTACGACGAGAACGAGTCCCTTTCCGCTTATATCTTCCAGTTAGATCCTATTCAAACCATCCATAACTCGATTAATCTTCAATAGGTGAGATAAAAATTCGCTGTAGATCGTTATTCCATAATTGAATGATTTTGCGGGTCTTTTCTTTATTCCAAAAACACTTACCGAATAAAATCAGCCCTGCGCCTTCTAAATCACGTTTATCTTCAATGGCAAATTGCTTTAATAGTTTTGCCTTTACCCCATCGATAGGAATACCTATATCTTTACTGTCAGCGGGATTGAGCCAATTCATGGTTGGATCCGTATGTGAAATCGTCCCCCAATACATATGAGGCTTATTATCACTGGGATCGGCATCGGCAAAATTCACAAATAGATTCTTTGCCCGCCAGCGGTATTTACGCTCACTATCTGTATACACCCAGAGGTTGGATGTGGCTAAATCGGAACCACGCAGTAAACTGTGGAGCAACTTTTCTAAACCTTGGCTCGGGACGCGTTGTTCTTTGAGTGGGGTATCTTTTGGCATGTCGACCTGATATTGCATCGGGGCTTCTTGCACTGTGTCAACGTTAACCTTCTTTACTTCAATATCCGCAATCTGCGCTGAATTAAGTATGGCTTTATCTGCGTTTTCCTTTGACTTGGCGCTGCTAGATTTAGCTATTCTCGGTTTACGGCTAAAATCGATCATCAGCGCATCGGCATCCACCAGCTGTTGATGCACTTCGATGGCATCTTGTTCTTCTCGGGATTTTTGTACCGAAGGTTTAAATTCAATGCAATCAATTTGATGATAGCGGGATCCAAAGCAGGCAGCTTTGCCATCTTTTGAGGCTTTACGGAAATAGGCTTTACCGCCACAGGCAGGGCAAAATAACCTTTGACGCAGACGCTCAATATCCGCTTCGGACAAGTGCTGAAACGTAAATACGCTGTATGTCACTCGAATTGCGTCGCCTTGCTCGGGATCGAGTTCACAAATCGCATCTAACATAGCGCCCCCTTTCCCTTTTTATGGCTTAAGTATTTTTGAGCTTAAAGCCATGTATTAACCCCGAGCGTCACTAGCCCTAACAAAAACAACATCCCAATGACTCGGTATATCAAGCCCAAAGTGCTGGTTCCCTGTGAGCTAACATTGGAGCTAAGTGGATCCGCTTTCAACTTAGCCCGAGTTTCTTTGGTATTCAAAATCATCCCTTTACCCATTGGCCTGTTCAAAATAGACAGCAAGTCGAGCCGTTAGGTTTTGAGTAAGCAACTGAGCATTCGCTTCTAATGATGCCAGATAAAATGGCTTAAGTTTGTCAATTAGCTCGCTAAAACAATGTTGCGCTGCCAATGCATCTAAGGCGGCATAAACAATTTGTGTAGAAGTTAGAGGTACCTGTTGCCAATTCGATAGGGTCACTTTTTTGGGCTTATCGATACGCTTTTGCAGTAAAGTGGCGACCAGTTGACGAGTACCCATTTCTTTACCCGCCCCAAGCTGTGCTAGCGCCCAGTTCAAATCTAACCTCGGCGTGACATTAATCCCCCACTCCCGCGTTAATGCTTGACCGTCACTTCTAAGGCCAATACCCACTTTTAAGATATTCTCATCCTCAAGCACAGGTTTTAATAACACTAACTGCTCAGCTAACAGCGCATGTTGAAACAAATAGCAGGTGTCATGGGTCGCGATTTGGATCAAACTTAAGGGATGCTGCACTCCGCGCTCAAAACTTGCGCGAGTTTCGGTATCAAACCCAATGACACGCTGCTCGCTTATGCTTTGCAGCACTGTTGTTAATTCATCAGGCTGAACCACAACCACTCGCGTACCCTCAAGCTCGAAAGGGGCTAATTGGGATAACTCAATATCATCAAGACGAGTGATAAGTGCAAGCTTTTGTTTAAACCACAATAACTTAAGTTCAGGCCCTATTAATTTAGGCAAAGCATCTATTGCAACTGAAGTATCAGACTGTGCTGCTTGGGCCAAATAGGCGCTACCCGCCGCATCCATTACTGCAATCAAACCATCGGCATTCTCGCTTAGCTCCTGACGTAGCCAAGCTAACTTATTGGGCGAAAGGCAATACTTCATTAACTTCATCACACCGTCCTTGAGAGCTTAAAGAATAACTTCCGTTAGAAACCATTCCTATATCGAACTATCTTCCACCAAAACCAACAATTAGCTACGCAGCTTTTGAATTCCCGCCATAAGAAAAACAGCAAGGGCGCCCGCAAGCACACCAAATAACCCGTTGAGCATGCTAGGCGTGAGAACCGCCAGGACAGGGCCGATAACACTGATTGCAGCAATAGCTTGTTGCGCATGGTGAATTTGCTCACCGATGATATGCAAACCATGGGTTAAAATCCCGCCGCCCACCATAAACATGGCCGCTGTGCCGATAATGGTTAAACTTTTCATCAATACGGGCGCCGCGCTTAACAAACTAAAACCGAGTTTGCGATTAAGCTGCATCACCACAGATGTACCTTGGCGCTGGCTTAAGTACAAACCTGCATCATCCATTTTAACGATTGCAGCAACGAGCCCATACACGCCAATGGTCATAATAATGCCAATAGTGGCTAAGGTGAAAAACTGTGTCGTAAGGGGCTTATCCGCCACTATACCAAGGGTGATGGCAATAATTTCTGCCGATAATACAAAGTCGGTGCGAATAGCCCCCTTCACTTTTTCGGCCTCGTAAGCGGCTAAATCGGCTATCTGTGGCAGTTCGTGTTCTGCTTTGCTCTCGCCGTGTTTTTTGTCTTTCCGATGAATATAACTATGGTGTAGTTTTTCAAAACCTTCGAAACACAAAAATAGCCCACCAAACATCAGTAATGGCGTAACAGCCCAAGGAATAAACGCGCTGATAAGCATGGCCGCTGGCACCAAAATCAACTTATTGCGAAATGATCCTAAAGCAACAGCCCAGACAACGGGCAACTCACGGTCAGCACTGACACCTGTCACCTGCTGGGCATTAAGCGCTAAATCATCCCCTAGCACCCCTGCGGTTTTCTTTGCTGCAACCTTACTCATCACTGCCACATCATCTAAAATCGATGCGATATCATCGAGTAAAGTTAATAAACTCGCCCCAGCCATAAAACTTCCTTAATAAATAGCATTCTGCTTTTACCATAGTAACTTAGTTAGATTAGATGCGCATAATGAAATGCTTTTCATCTTAACTGCTTAAGTCGCTTACATTATTCGAACAGTTTTATCATGTAGAAATACCATGAATGCAGATCACACTGACAATGGAATAGCCCCACATTATTTGTCGGAAAAGAGTATACTAACCCCAGAATTTTTTACTCATTTGCCGTTACAGGATGTCAACATGACTCAAGATGAAATGAAAAAAGCTGCCGGTTGGGCCGCGCTAAAGTACGTTGAAAAAGACAGTATTGTAGGTGTAGGCACAGGCTCGACTGTAAACCACTTTATTGATGCATTAGCGACCATGAAAGCTGATATCGAAGGCGCGGTTTCAAGCTCGGAAGCGTCCACTCAGAAAATGAAAGCACTGGGTATTCCCGTTTATGACTTAAACAGCGTGGATCGTTTATCTGTCTATGTGGACGGAGCCGATGAAATCAACGACCGTATGGATATGATCAAAGGCGGCGGCGCGGCATTAACCCGTGAAAAAATTGTCTCCGCGGTCGCTGAAAAGTTTATTTGCATCGTCGATAACACAAAACAAGTGGATATCTTAGGTGAATTCCCTCTGCCAGTTGAAGTGATCCCAATGGCACGTTCTTATGTTGCCCGCCAATTAGTCAAACTAGGTGGAGATCCAGTATATCGCGAAGGTGTTGTTACCGATAACGGCAACGTAATCCTCGATGTATACAATCTTAAGATCCTTAATCCAAAAGAATTAGAAAGTCAGATCAATGAGATAGTCGGTGTGGTGACTAATGGGCTGTTTGCTAAACGCGGTGCCGATATATTGTTAGTTGGCACGCCTGATGGCGTAAAAACGTTCACCGCCAAATAAGCTCAGCGTTAAAGAGCCCATAGCAATCACGGGGCTACAGATGTAAAAAACACTGTAAAAATGCCAGCCACTTTATACAAGGGCTGGCATTTTTTATGACTCAGTTTTATCTAGCTCAATTTTATCTTGCTCAGCTCACCATCGCTGGCAGCTTATATCAAAAGCTTGGCTTACCAAGCTCTCGCGACTCTCTACCAAGCTCTGGCGACTAAACCTTTTAAGTAGAATCCTTCAGGGAAGGCGCTACCGATTGGGTGATCGCTCGCTTGGCTTAAACGTTCGATAAATTGGATTTCACGTTTCGCATCGAGCGCAGCATCGGCCACGATTTTTTGGAACAGATCTGCTGGCATTAATCCTGAACAAGAGAAGGTCAATAATACGCCGCCCGGATTCAACAACTGCAATGCAATCATATTGATATCCTTATAACCGCGGCAAGCACCATTCAACTGTGCCTTATTATCGGCAAACTTAGGTGGGTCAAGCACGATCACATCGAAGGTTTTACCCTCATCCCGGTATTGGCGCAGCAACTTGAACACATCGGCTTCGTTGTAATGCACATTGTCATCACTCAAACCGTTCACTTGCATATTTTGACGCGCTGTCGCTAATGCCAGAGAAGACACATCGACGTTTTCAATACTGGCAGCGCCTGCTTTCGCGGCGTACAGACCAAAAGTGCCTGTGTAGCAAAAACAGTTCAGCACGGATTTGCCTTTAACAAAACGGGCCGCAATGGCGCGGTTATCACGTTGGTCGAGATAGAAACCTGTCTTATGGCCTTTGATCACATCGACGGCGATCTTGATACCGTTCTCTTCGATAATCACCGGCATGTCAGGCAGAGTGCCGTGCAGTAAACCGGTGACGGGCAACAGGCCTTCTTTCTTACGGGAATCCACATCAGAACGCTCATAGATAGCGCAATCTGGGTATTGCTCAGCCAATAACTCGACTAAGGTATCGCGCCACAAATCAGCACCTGTGCTCAATAACTGGCACACTAACACGTTGGCATATCTATCAATTGTGATACCGGGTAAGCCATCGGACTCGGCTGCCACTAAACGATAACCCGTTAAGCCTTGCTCGCGGATTAAATCATTACGGCCAATTTGCGCCCGCTGTAAACGTCTGGCAAAAAAGTCGCGATCAATTTCTTCTTCACGATCGAATGTCCAAATCCGCACTTGGATTTGCGACTCAGGCGACCAAGCACCACGACCTAACCAATGACCATCATGGGCGACCACATCGACGGTCTCACCGGCCTCTGGTTTTCCTTTAATGTTATGAATAGCATTGGAAAATACCCAAGGATGACGACGCTCGAGCGACTTTTCGCGGCCGGGTTTAAGTTTGATTCTGATAGCCATAGTGCTGCCTGTAAAATAGTGCCGCCTTTAACAAAGGCTGAAGTCTAAAAATGGGAAACGGATGATATACCCAATGTTGCCTAAGTGCGAGTACCGAACGCACCTGACTTATAGGGCGCGAATAATACCTTATTTATCGCTAAAAATAAGCGCACTAAATCGCTTTATCGCCTATGAGCGAATGGCGAGTTCGACTATGACTGGCGCATGGTCCGTACTGTATGCATCGCGCTCATATTCAGGTCTGACTAAATGTCTATCGCAGGTTTGATAATCCACGACTTGAGCGAGGCTGCGCCCTTGATTGGCATCAAACTCACTCGATAGCAAAATATAATCTAACACTGAACCTTTGGGGCCATAATAGTGAGTGGCCGCCCTATGCTCCCTATGGTATTGCGCATTATTCCTTAAATTGGCCTCGATAAATAATTCATAGGCATCCTGTAATTGATATTGGGCAAATACCGCAGCAAGTGATGTATCGGAAAGATGACCTAAACCAGCCGCCTTAATATTACCACTGTGAATACTCTCGCCTCGAATAGTCAAGGCGTCCAACGCCCCCATCAACAGGCCATCATTAAAATCCCCCATCAACATCACTGGGTATCGACGGGCTTGCCTGCGTTTTAATATTCCATCAAACAATAAAGCGGCTTCAGCGCCACGTTGCATGGTCGATGCCCACCGCCCAAGCGCCTGCTCCACCAATAACTGAGTTTCAGCGTGCAATTTGATATTGGCTAACGTTTGATTGTCGGCATTGGCTGAGGTCATAGCATCCGTAGACTGAGCTATGGTTGGGATAGGTTCCAGAGCGAGTCCCGCGCGCTTAGATTTAAAGTGCACCACATAGCAGTCACACATACCAATTTGTGGTACATCCACAGTTGCCCGCAGTACCTTACGGCTAAAGGCAAACTCACTCGATAATCCCATGGCCGCGACTAATCGCAGGTCCGGCTCAACGCTGACCACCTCGATAATCGGATAACGGGAAGCCAAAGCAACAACCGGACTTCGATATATATAATCACTGATTAACGTAGGTTTATCGACAGTGGCAAAATGTACGAGACCCTGTGCTTTAGCGATATCGATAAGTGGCTCAGGACTAAAGACTTCCTGAAACCCCACGATATCGGGCTGACGATGGGCTAGAAACTCACTCAGCCAGTGACACTTTTTCTTCCATTGACCATGACTATAGATATTTTCAAAATCATAATAGGCCAATGGCGGTTCGATAAAATTGAACAAGTTAACACTGGCAATTTTAAGATTAGCGCAAGGGGGAATTAACAAGCTAAATTCATCAGTATCAATATCTTGTACCACAGCCTACTCCCTAACAAACTGAACACTCAACAACTAACAACGAATATCGCCCACATCTTTACAACTCTTAGAATGCATCAAGGTATACCCAGAGCACACTAATACCAAATCATCCAAAACCTACAGTGATTATTGAGCAGCGCAGTCCAAACGCCATCGCCAATATTATTGGCGCCGTCGTTTACTTTAGCATAGCGATTATGGTGATCGATTTACCCACATCTTAAGCCATTTTGGTCACTGGTTAACCAGGTGTTCGGTCCACTTTTCATTTAACTTTCCTTAACTTGGTTCGTACCACAAATAGTCTAATAACCCTAAAAAATTTAGGCATAAACATTGAGGATCGGTTAATATTTTAGTATCAAACTTTATTTAACCTATCATTAACATTGCTATATTTGCAGTAGAGCCACTAGTGCAATTCTATAAGTAATAGCTATAACAGTACGAACGACGTGTTCAGAGGTCTTTATGTGGTTTAACTCCCAGCTAAAAAGAGAAAATAATATTCTCCAGCAACAACTTGCCGAGCAGCAGCGCTTACATCAAAGTGAAGTCGATGAGTTGAAAGCAATCATCCGTGAAAATGAAACAATGCAGCAACAGTCCCGTCAAAACTCAGATCTTTTTACCGAAGTGATCGCTTGCCAAAATCAAGGCGGAGAAATGTTAAATGCGATTCGCGATGGGTTAGCCAGCAGCGCATCACTCCTTACCGAAGAAGAGGAATCCTTATCCGAGCTCGATCAAGTTTTTGCTCAAACCCGTGTTGCCATTACCAACCTTGCTTCTAGAGCCAGTTATATTAATGAGCAAGCCAAACAAAGTATGCATGCGGTAATGGAACTCGATACAACAACCTCCTCTATCAATCAATTTGTGGCCGCTATCCAAGGTATTTCTGAACAAACAAACTTACTCGCACTGAATGCGGCCATCGAAGCAGCCCGAGCAGGCGAAGCTGGCCGTGGTTTTGCCGTGGTTGCAGATGAAGTGCGCCAACTCGCGAGTAAAGCCCATGAGGCTAGTAGCCAGATAGAAAAACTCGTGAAACAGATAGTTTCTCAAGCCAATGAAATTAAAAAAATTGTTGATAATAATCAAGCCAGTGCCGTTGATATTGCGGCATCATCGACTCAAATAGGACAAGTGGTTGAAGACGTACTCCAACGCTCACATAAAATGCAGTATGTGATCCACAATGCCGCGACAGCCTCTTTTTTGAATACCACCAAACTCGATCATGCAGTTTGGAAAACCCATATTTATCAATTAATTGAGAAACCACAACATAACCACGAGATGAACTCACATACTGAATGCCGTTTAGGTCAGGGGGATTTTAAAGGTTTTGGCGCTGAGAATTATCAACACTTGAGCAATTTCAAAGCATTAGATGCTCCGCATAAGGCGGTACACGAGGCGGGTAAAGCCGCTCTGAATGCAAGACATACAGGCAACTTAAGCGATATGGTCAAACAATTACATCAAATGGAAGATGCAAGTATGCGGGTCGTGTATTGCCTCGATAATCTAATGCATGATGTGCACCAAGGCTAAAATACGCCAAAATACACGGCACTATACCAACTAGGCTAATCTTAAGAGCACGATAGTGCGTGCTCTTTTCCTGAAAACCAATATCAAATTTTAATCTTATAAACCAAGCTAATAGCTATACTTGATAAAAATACGGTTCTTACCTTTAATCGTTTTAGAGCAGGCAGTCAGACTCAATTATAACGTTATAATTTTTAGGGTTATTAATGAAATTTGTCACTGGAATACTGCTACCTATTATGGTTTTCGCCACCCCTACTATCGCGGCAAAACCACTGAATATTTATACCGAAGAATGGTCACCGATCAGTTTCTCAGTTGATGGTAAAGCCACTGGTTTGGCTGTTCAAGTCGTTGAAGAAATACAAAAACGCATCAATAATCATGATCCCATCAAAGTCGTGCCATGGGCACGGGGCTGGAAAATGCTAACAGAACAGCCCAATGTCATGCTTTTTACCGTAACTCGAACAGAAGAAAGGGAAAACATGTTTACTATGATTGGCCCAGTTGCAATTGGGACAACTAATTTTTACGCTTTAAAAAACAGTGGGATAAAAATCACCAACCTAGATGATGCTAAGTCAGCCAGAGCGATCGGCGTTTACCGCGCCTCAGTTGAGGAGCGAATGCTACTCGAACAGGGATTTACCAATGTTGCCGCCTCTTCCACTCCGCTATTAAGCGCCAGGCAACTGATAAAAAATCGTATCGATCTCTGGTGTAATGCCAATTTAACAGCGCCAAGTATACTGGCTGATGCGGGTGCGAGTATTGATGATGTTGAATCCCTCTATACGATTAGTGCTAACCATCTTTATATCGCCTTTTCAAAGGGAACATCCAATGAAGTGATCAAGCAGTGGCAAAATAGTCTTGAAGCCATAAAAGAGGATGGAACCTTTGCGACGATTTATCATGCTTGGTTACCCAATGATGCACCACCGTTACAAACAGAACGGATCGGGCTCGCTCACTAAGCCCAATATTCTAAACTCCATTTCTCTTTAGAAGCACTTAAGACTCACTTAAAAAATAACCACTTAGAAAGGACTGTCGCAAATCCAGTTAATCCGCTCTCCAGTCAGCGGATGATCAAAGGCTAAGCGGGTCGCATGGAGCATTAATCTTGAGTTATTCGTGATCTTAGTCTTTGTTGCATCAGATATCGTCTTGGTACTTGTGACATCTAGTGCATGCACATCAGCTTTGTCAGTCACCCTCTCACCGACACCACCATAGAGGTCACAACCCATAATCGAGTGACCGAATTGCTGACTGTGGATCCTCAGTTGATGGGTGCGACCTGAAACTGGGGTAAATTCTACCCGCGTAGCAAAAGGTTCAGTTAACCGCTCAAGCACCCGATATTCGCTGATCGCAAGCTTGCCCGTGCTGTGGCAAATTTTCTGCAGCGGGAAATTGTCGACATCTTTAGCGATCGGCAGATTAATCACCCCACTGTCGTCAGTTAGATGCCCATGGAGTAATGCGGTATAACGCTTCTCGACCGTGCGCGCCTGAAACTGTTTAGTCAGCAAACCATTCACGGTTTTATTCAGCGCCACCAGCATAATACCTGAAGTGCCAAAATCGAGTCTGTGCAACAGAGTGGCCGTTGGGAAATCCTGCACTAATCGATAATGTACTGAATCAAGATTAAGCGGATTTTTCCCCGACAGACTCAATAAACCGCTCGGCTTATCAATCAGCAGAATGTCACTGTCTTGGTAGAGAATGCGTATTTGCCCAAGGCAAGGCGGCGCAATAAACGTATCAACTTTGGCAAGACTATCGACTGTAGCAGGCATAGTTTTCTCAGGTAACTAAGTAGGAAATACAATAGTAGAAAATACAATCAGCGAACAAGCACTCAAAACAAACTGAACAATTAAGCAAAAACAGATACTAGCCTAAATAATAAGGCCGCATAACCTAGGTTATACGGCCTTAATGAATGGCATGAACAGTTAAAGGCTTATCTCGCCAAAACACGCTCGTGTAATTCTTGCACTGAAGTCACATTGGTACGATCGTCAGCAGCATGGGCCATACAAGTGGCGAATGCAGCATTCATGGTCGTAGTGTAGTTCACTTTGTAACGCAGTGCACCGCGGCGTAACTGACGCGAGTCTTCAATCGCTTGACGACCTTCTGTCGTGTTAACAATGTAAGTGTACTCACCGTTCTTGATGCGATCGAGAATATGTGGACGACCTTCATGTACCTTGTTCACTAAACGTGGGTTAATGCCCGCTTCACCCAGAATAATGGCTGTACCGTGGGTCGCATCGATTTGGTAACCCAACTCGATTAACTTAGCCGCTAAATCGGCAACGCGTTTCTTATCACTGTTACGCACAGACAATAATGCACGACCCGACTTAGGCACTTCAGAAGTCGCACCTAACTGCGCCTTAGCATAAGCTTCTGCGAAGGTGTCACCCACGCCCATCACTTCACCGGTAGAGCGCATTTCTGGGCCTAACAGTGGATCAACACCTGGGAACTTGTTAAAGGGTAACACCACTTCTTTCACTGAATAGAAAGGTGGGATCACTTCTTTAGTAAAGTTTTGCGACTTCAAGCTTTGACCCGCCATCACGCGCGCGGCGATCTTAGCTAAAGGCACACCGGTCGCTTTGGACACGAATGGCACAGTACGGGCAGCACGTGGGTTAACTTCAATCATATAGATTTCGTTATCTTTCACGGCAAACTGTACGTTCATCAGACCGACTACACCGAGTTCCATCGCCAACTTGCCCACTTGGACACGCATACGGTCTTGGATTTCTTGGCTTAATGTGTACGGCGGCAGGGAACAGCCTGAGTCACCGGAGTGAACCCCAGCTTGCTCGATATGCTCCATAATTGCGCCAATCACAACTGTCTCGCCATCACATACCGCATCGATATCCACTTCAATCGCATCATCTAAGAAACGATCGAGTAGCACTGGCGATGCATTAGACACGCTCACGGCTTCATTGAAATAACGCAGTAAATCCTGTTGGTCGTAGACGATTTCCATCGCACGGCCACCCAATACATAGGATGGACGCACAACCAATGGATAACCGATACGCTCAGCGGCAATCACTGCGCCTTCAACTGTGGTGACAGTATCGTTCTCAGGCTGCTTCATCTCTAAGCGTTGAATCGCTTGCTGGAAACGCTCACGGTCTTCGGCGCGATCAATCGCATCCGGACTCGTCCCAATAATGGGCACTCCAGCAGCTTCTAAGGCTCGCGCTAATTTAAGTGGGGTTTGACCACCGTACTGCACGATAACGCCTTTTGGCTTCTCGATGCGGACGATTTCTAACACATCTTCCAGCGTGACAGGCTCAAAATAAAGACGATCTGAAGTGTCGTAATCGGTCGAAACGGTTTCAGGGTTACAGTTCACCATGATAGTTTCATAACCGTCTTCACGCAGTGCTAACGCCGCGTGTACACAGCAATAGTCAAACTCAATACCTTGACCAATACGGTTTGGCCCGCCACCTAAGACCATGATTTTGTCACGGTTAGATGGGTTAGCTTCACACTCTTCCTCGTAGGTCGAGTACATATAAGCCGTATCGGTCGCAAACTCTGCCGCACAGGTATCAACACGTTTGTAGACTGGGTGCAAGTCGAACTTATCACGCAGCTTACGCACTTCGGCTTCGTTCACCCCTAATACATCGGCTAAACGCGCATCGGCAAAACCTTTACGTTTAAGCTTACGCAGTAAATCATAATCCAGACCCGCTAAACCGCCTTCAGCAACAACGCCTTCGAGTTTAACAAGTTCTTCAATTTGCACGAGGAACCAAGGATCGATATTGGTCAGGCGGAAGATTTCGTCAAGGCCAAGACCCGCACGCATCGCATCGGCAATGTACCAAATCCGGTCACAACCGGGTTCTTTTAGCTCGAGGCGAATGCGCGACATCGCTTCAGGTTTAGACATATCTGTAATGGAGTCTAAACCGTTACGGTTAACCTCTAAACCACGCAAGGCTTTTTGCAGTGACTCTTGGAAAGTACGACCAATTGCCATTACTTCACCCACAGATTTCATCTGTGTGGTTAAGCGGTCATTTGCACCAGCAAACTTTTCAAAGTTAAAACGGGGTACTTTAGTCACGACGTAATCGATAGCAGGCTCGAATGATGCTGGCGTGCGACCGCCAGTGATGTCGTTCATCAGCTCATCAAGGGTGAAACCGACCGCTAACTTAGCGGCGATTTTAGCAATCGGGAAACCCGTGGCTTTAGATGCTAACGCAGATGAACGTGATACCCGAGGGTTCATCTCGATGATCACCATACGGCCATCGATTGGGTTAATACCAAACTGTACGTTCGAGCCGCCCGTTTCAACCCCAATCTCACGCAGTACGGCCATAGAGGCGTTACGCATGATTTGGTATTCTTTATCTGTTAGGGTTTGCGCGGGTGCTACGGTAATCGAGTCGCCTGTGTGTACGCCCATAGGATCGAAGTTTTCGATAGAACACACTATGATGCAGTTATCATTGCGGTCACGAACCACTTCCATCTCGTATTCTTTCCAACCGATTAAGCTCTCATCGATCAGCAGTTCTTTGGTTGGCGATAAATCCAAGCCTTGAGAACAGATTTCTTCGAACTCTTCCTTGTTGTAGGCAATACCACCACCCGAGCCACCCATAGTAAAGGATGGACGGATAATACAAGGGAAACCGACTTGATCGAGCACACCGTAGGCTTCTTCCATACTGTGGGCAATACCCGCACGTGGACACTCTAAACCGATGCGTTTCATCGCTCGGTCAAAGCGGCTACGGTCTTCGGCTTTGTCGATAGCATCGGCTGTCGCGCCAATCATCTCGACGTTAAATTCCGCCAGAACACCTTTGGCTTCGAGTTCTAATGCACAGTTCAGTGCGGTTTGGCCGCCCATGGTTGGCAGAATCGCGTCTGGACGTTCTTTAGCAATAATATTACGGACCACTTCCCAGTGGATTGGCTCGATATAAGTGGCATCGGCCATTTCAGGGTCAGTCATAATGGTGGCAGGGTTAGAGTTCACCAGAATGACACGGTAGCCTTCTTCACGCAGTGCTTTACACGCCTGCGCGCCTGAATAGTCAAACTCACATGCCTGACCAATAACAATCGGGCCGGCTCCTAGGATAAGAATACTCTTTATATCTGTACGTTTTGGCATTGCTTCTCTCTTCTCCTAGCTAGCGTACTACTTGGCGTTCTGACGGTATTGTTCAATAAGCTCGATAAAGTGATCGAACAGCGGGGCGGCATCGTTCGGGCCTGGGCTTGCTTCAGGGTGACCTTGGAAGCTAAACGCGGGTTTATCCGTGAGATGGATACCTTGTAATGAACCATCAAACAGCGACTTATGCGTCACCTTAATGTTGGTGGGTAAGGTGGTTTCATCGGCAGCAAAACCATGGTTTTGGCTGGTGATCATCACGTTACCTTTCTCGATATTGCTCACTGGGTGGTTTGCACCGTGGTGACCAAATTTCATCTTTAAGGTTTTTGCACCCGAGGCCAGCGCGAGTAGCTGATGACCTAAACAGATACCGAAAATTGGCGTGTCGGTTTTCAGGATCTGCTGAATCGCTTCAATAGCGTAATCGCATGGCTCTGGATCGCCAGGGCCGTTCGAGAGGAACACACCATCGGGATCCATCGCTAACACTTCGGCGGCAGAGGTTTTAGCTGGCACAACAGTCACGTCGCAACCGCGGTCCACTAACATACGCAAAATGTTTTGCTTAACGCCGTAGTCGTAGGCTACTACTTTGTATTTAAGCTCATTTGCTGGCGTATCTTCTGGTAAGCCGCCCACTAAACGCCAGCTACCTTTGCGCCATGGATAGGCTGCTTTAGCAGTGACTTCTTTAGCGAGATCCATGCCTTTTAAACCGGGGAAGGCTTTGGCAGCTGCGAGGGCTTTTGCTTCGTCTAAGTCTGCACCAGCCATAATACAACCAGCTTGAGCACCTTTTTCACGGAGAATACGAGTTAACTTGCGGGTATCGATATCTGCTATGCCAACGACATTGTTCGCTTTGAGATAATCACTTAAGCTTTGTTGATTGCGGAAACTACTTGCTATGAGCGGAAGATCGCGAATGATAAGACCACAAGCGTGAACCCCATTGGATTCTATATCTTCATTATTGGTACCAGTGTTGCCTATGTGTGGGTAAGTTAAAGTTACAATCTGGCGTGAGTAGGATGGATCAGTTAAAATTTCTTGGTAACCTGTCATCGAAGTGTTAAAAACAACTTCACCAACAGAGAGTCCATCGGCACCAATTGCTGTGCCAGTGAATACGGTTCCATCTTCGAGTACGAGTAAGGCAGACTTTGTCAACGCGACCTCCATAAAGAGCCAAGCCACTGAAATATAATGTTTTTATGTTATGTTAAGATACCAATTTCCGCTGTTTCACGAAATTTTGACAAATTCCAGCGAGTTTACAGGAAAAACGCGAAACCGTCCACCCGTTGGTAACTGGGTGCAAAAAAAAACGCCATATTGGCGTTTTTAATATTAATTCAAACCTAAAACCTGCTGCATATCATACAAGCCCGGTTTTTGCTCCACGAGCCAGCGCGCCGCGCGCATTGCACCATTAGCAAAGGTCATACGGCTCGACGCTTTATGGGTGATCTCTAAACGCTCACCGATATCGGCAAACATGGCGGTATGCTCACCGACTAAGTCACCAGCACGAATCGTCGCAAACCCGATAGTTTCGCGATCACGTTCGCCCGTGAGTCCTTCGCGGCCATACACGGCACATTTCTCAAGATCGCGACCTAAGGTCTTAGCAATCACTTCACCCATTTTCAGGGCTGTACCCGATGGCGCATCTTTTTTATGTCTGTGATGACCTTCGATTATTTCGATATCGGTATAATCGCCCATGACCTCTGCGGCCAGTTCGAGCAATTTCCACATCAGGTTAACACCGACAGACATATTTGGCGCCATCACCACAGGCGTTTGCTCGGCAAAGGCATTAATCTGTATTTTTTGAGCCTGATTGAAACCAGTTGTGCCTATCACCATGGCTTTCTTATGGCGAACACACCAATCTAAATGGACAATACTGGCTTCTGGCGCGGTGAAATCAATAAGTACATCAAAGTCATCGGTCGCATAATCGAGCGAATCCATAATAATGACATTTAACTTACCCACACCAGCCAACTCACCCGCATCCACACCGACTAAACTTGAGCCAGCACGTTCTATTGCTGCGCCCAGAAGAATGTGCTCTTGATGGTAAGCCGCCTCAATAAGAGTGCGTCCCATGCGACCACCCGCACCGACGATTGCAACTCTCACTTGTCCACCCATTTCACTCTCCTTAAACTTGTTCATCTATTCCATAAGAAAACGCCTAAGACAGGCTTAGGCGTTTCAATCACATTAGACGATGTCTAACAACTCAACTTCAAACACTAAGGTCGAGTAAGGAGGAATTGATGCGCCGGCACCACGCTCACCGTAGGCTAACTGATGTGGCACATATAATTTTAATTTAGTGCCCACTGGCATCAATTGCAGTGCTTCAGTCCAGCCAGCGATAACGCCTGATACTGGGAATTCTGCGGGTTGACCGCGAACAACAGAGCTGTCGAACACATCACCATTGATAAAAGAACCGTGATAATGAGTACGCACTGTATCTTCGTAAGTCGGAGTAGCACCGTTACCTTGTACTAGTACTTCGTATTGCAGACCAGAACCGGTCACAATCACACCATCACGCTTAGCGTTTTGCGCTAAGAATGTTTCGCCTTCTGCAGAGGCAGATGCTGCTGCTTGCTCTTGAGCAGCTTGAATTCGACCGCTGATTTCAGTGAATGCAACTTGCAGATCCTGCATAGATACAGCACTTTCTAAACCGGCAAACGCATCGGCTAAACCTGCTTGAACGGCAGGTATATCCACACCATCAAAAGAATTAGCGGCCAGTTGCTCACCCATTTGACGGCCTACGCCGTAGCTTGCTTGCTGTTCAACAGTGCTGAATTTATCAGACATAATTAACGACTCTCAATTATCAGTGGAATTTTGCGCGCCAGTTTAGCATAGTTCCGAGGCTTATGCTGATAAACTGACTGCTTATTTAATTTTCAACGGATTTTTACATCGCCAGTGCGTAGTTATACATCAGCAGTGCCTAATCTACGCTAAATCATTACAGAAAACTGTAATTATCGCTATTTGGGCACAACACACTGGTTCTTCACATTGACCTTCGCGCTTTTATATAGCGGTTGCATTTGCCCTTGAAGTTGCTGTAACTGAGCGATGCGATTGCTGTTCGAGGGATGAGTAGATAACAATTCAATGCCTTGGCTTCCTCCCGCCTTCGACATATTTTGCCATAGGTCGACACTCTGCGCCGGATCAAAACCTGCACGTGCCATCAACTCTAAGCCCATGACATCCGCTTCACTCTCTTGGGCACGGCCAAAGGGCAAAATAACCCCAACTTGAGCACCCAGCCCGAGTGCAGACATATATAAGTCACGGTTCGCCACCCCACTCACCCCAAGCGCCGCATCAGCAATCTGCATTCCCACACCCGTTAACTGCCCACGGGAAACCTGTTCATTCCCGTGTTGCGCCAGTACGTGGGCAACTTCGTGGCCTATAACAGTGGCAAGCTGATCAGAACCATTAGCCACCTTGAGCAATCCGGTATAGACACCGATATGTCCACCGGGTAGCGCAAAAGCATTAACTTGCTCAGAGTCAAACAACACCACATCCCAACGCTGGGTCTGATCTGGCAATACTGCGGTGATGCGGTTAGCCACGCAGTTGACATATTGCGTCAGCTTTTTATCGTTACTCACCTTCAGTTGCTTTTTCATCTCCTCAAAAGAGCTGTCACCCATCTGCTGCATTTGCGCCGATGAATACAGCAAAGTTTGCCCTCTTCCCGTAGGCGATTGCGTAGTCGCACAGGCCGATAATCCGAGCATGACGGTAATCACCATCAAGCTTAATCGGTTTGATTTCATGTGGAGCTCTCCCTAATCTTTTTATTGCATGAAGATCTATGAGCCCTATAAGGACTCAGCTAATGAAATGATTTTACTGAGTATAGGTAAGATAAGCCAAATGAGATTAACGCTTAGCGTTAAAATCCTTTGCGCTGCGTTTATTCATGCTGCGGCGGTTGGCCTGTTTATCCCGCGGCGCTCGCTTAGGCTCAAGCTTGCCCTCCGCGGCGCCATCAGTGGTTTTTTCACTCGGCTTATCCGTTACTGGAAATTCGGCCAATAATGCCAGCGGCAACTCCCGTGCGGTCAAGGTACGAATGGCCGTTAAAGTTGTCATTTCACCGTGGCACACGAGGGAAATCGCCAACCCTTTTGCTCCCGCTCTGGCGGTGCGGCCGATTCGGTGCACATACACAGGCGCACTCATGGGTAAATCGAGATTGATAACAACAGGCAAGGCATCGACATGAATGCCGCGCGCCATTAAATCTGTCGCCACTAACACTTGAATCCGATGGGCTTTAAAGTCGGCCAAGGTTTGGCTGCGCACGCTTTGGTCTTTCTCACCGTGCAGCGCGGCGACTTTCATTCCCGCTTTAGCGAGTCTTTTTGCGACGGCATCGGCATCATCTCGGGCACTGATAAACACCAGCACCTGCGGCCATTGATATTGTTTTAACAGGGCGATCAATGCCTGCGCTTTACTGCCCTTGTTGACTAAATAGAGCCGCTCATCGATTTCGGCGACCACTGAATTAACCTTGTGGGCTTCGACGCGTAACGGATCATTAATCAGCAGCTTACTCGCCAATGAATCCAATGCCTCGGGCAGAGTGGCGGAAAATAATAAGGTTTGCTTAAGCTTAGGCATCAACGCCATCAGCTTTTGCACATCGGGCCAGAACCCCATTTCCAGCAGACGATCCGCTTCATCCAACACGAGATGCTTTATCGAGTCGAGGTCGACATGGGACTGCTTGCATAAATCCAGTAAACGCCCTGGGGTTGCCACTAAAACCTGAGGTCTTCCTGCAAGCTCAATCAATTGGCTCTCAAGGTCCACTCCGCCACAGAGGGTTTGAATTTTGATTGCACTTGGCAACGCACTCGTTACGGCTTGCAGTGCCTGCGTCACTTGCAACGCCAATTCCCGTGTCGGCACTAATATTAGGGCTTGAGCCCTATGAGTTAATGCCTTTTTCGCGCTCTGTAACTGTTGCAACAAGGGCAAACCAAAGGCTAAGGTTTTGCCACTACCCGTTTGTGCCAAAGCTAACAAATCCCGCCCCGCTAGTATGGCCGGAATAGCCAATTGCTGCACCCGAGTAGGACACTGCAGCGTCGCAGGTAACGCCTTAATTAATGCCGAGTTTAAGCCAAGTTCGGTAAACGTTAGCGACTCAGGGGAAGAAAGCTCGGGAAAGGTCATTACAACACCGGATAAAAACATGGGAGCGAAAGTCTACTGAGTGTTGCCTAAGAATACCAATTTTGTTTAAGGGGGTTTGTTTAAGGGCCTTTACTTAAACCCCTTTGCCTAAGTCATTATTTAGGTCTGCATGGGGATAAGGCCAACTCATCAAACCTTGCCTCATCCCCTGTGTCACCACAGCATTTTTACCTATGAATTTCGATAACGTCGCCGAGGGAACTGTGCATTCCTGTAAATGCCAAAAATCAACAGAAATTCAAAGGCATGTTGAAGCCTCGCCGAGGTTGCCGCACAAAACCCACCAGCCATTAATAACGTTACAAACATAAAAATAAGATGTTACATTCAAAACTAAACGATAAAGCAGTAATTTACACTGCAAAATAAAAATATTATCGACACTTAGTCTGAGACATTGAATAGGGTGTATGCTAGAGTCAGATTGAAAGGATAACCCGTCATCAGCGCCAAGGAGGCTCTATGAGCACTGTCGTTCCACGCACCGTCACTTCCCCCAAAAAATTCGTTATTGGCAAGGGCTTGTTGGCTCAAATGCATGATTATGTTCATGACTTTGGCGATAACGCTTTTATCATCTGCGATGAATTTATCCTCAGCCGAGTCGAGAATGAAGCTATCGCTGGGCTAGATAAAAAGAAAATCAGCAGTCATGTTGAAAAATTCAACTATGAATGCAGTGAAGCCGAGATCAAGCGCCTCGGTGGGCTGGCAGAAGAACATAATGCTAACGTGATTGTTGGAGTTGGCGGTGGTAAAACCTTAGATGCCGCCAAAGCGGTCGCCTTTTATCAAAAACAACCCGTCGTGCTCTACCCGACTATTGCCTCGACAGATGCCCCATGCACTGCACTTGCAGTGATCTATTCCGAAACAGGCGAGTTTGAACGCTATCTGTTTCTACCACAGAATCCAGACGCTGTTATCGCCGACACTGCCATTATTGCCGCGGCTCCGGCCCGATTTTTTGCGGCGGGTATCGGCGATGCACTGGCAACCTATTTTGAAGCTCGCGCCTGCTATCAATCGGATGGCGTCAACCTAGTCCTGAAAAAGCCTTCCCGCACAGGACTGGGATTGGCCCAACTTTGCTATCAATTACTGACTGAAAATGTTGAAGCCGCTATGGACGCCGTTAAAAACAACATAGTCACGCCAGCACTGGAACAGACCATTGAAGCCACCATATATCTCAGTGGTGTTGGGGCTGAGGCCGGTGGATTAGCCGCCGCCCATGCTGTGAACAATGGTATGTCGGCAGTTGCTGACTTGCACCGCGCTCAACACGGCGAGAAAGTGGTCTTTGGTTTATTGACTCAACTAGTGTTGGAAAATGCCCCGAAAGCCGAGATCGATAACGTTATCCGTATCATCAAAACGGCTGGACTGCCGCTCACTCTCGCAGATTTAGGACTGAAAACCTTTATCGAGGAAGAATGGCGCAAAGTGGCCGAAATTGCCTGCGCGGAAGGTGACACTATGGGCAATATGCCAATGAAGTTAACCGCCGATGATGTCTATCAAGCCATGATAGCCGCCAATGCGATGGCAGAGCGCTACAAGAACACCGAAGCTGGCTAGCAAGCACTGACAATAGAAAGCGCATGTTGCACAGGTCATTTAAGCATCGCTTTGATGTTATTGACCTATTTATGCAGTAGACAATTTAAGAAACAGCGTTTTATCCCTTGCCATTCTTACATGGCAAGGATCCCACTACAAACTGAACATTTTCTGCCCCGATGCCAAGAGTTGGCATTAATATCTATTAGTTGAACGCTTGGAGGAACATATGGCTTATGCAACGACTAATCCCTTTACGGGAGAGCTCATCAAAGAATTTCCAAATGCGACAGATACCGAAGTAACACAGGCGATAGAAGCTGCCCATCAGGCTTTTTTAAGCTGGCGGATCACTCCCTTTGCAGAAAAAGCCGCAATACTGTCTCGGGCCGCCACAATTCTCAGAGACAACAAGCGCAAATATGCCAAATTGCTGACGTTAGAAATGGGCAAAGTTATCGCTGAAGCTGAGGCTGAAGTAGAGCTATCGGCGCAGATTTTTGAATACTACGTCGAACATGCCGAGCGAATGCTGGCACCACAAAAACTCCCGGTTACCGATCCCGCCGAGGGCGAAGCAATACTGGTTAACGAACCCCTAGGCGTATTACTTGCCATCGAACCTTGGAACTTCCCCTACTATCAGATTGCACGTATTTTGGCACCACAGCTTTCAGCCGGAAATACCCTACTGCTGAAACATGCTTCCAACGTGCCCCAGTGTGCTGCCGCCTTTGAAGGCCTGATGAAGGAAGCTGGACTGCCCTTGGGTGCCTTCCAGAACCTGTATGCGACTCGAGATCAGGTAGAGCAGATCATCAGTTCACCCAAAGTGCATGGAGTTGCCCTCACTGGATCAGAAGATGCGGGATCGATTATTGCAGCTCAAGCCGGTAAGGCACTGAAAAAATCGACCCTAGAACTGGGGGGAGCAGATGCCTTTATCGTACTGGAAGATGCCGAGCTATTAAAAACCATCGACTGGGCCGTATTTGGCCGTCACTGGAATGCGGGTCAGGTCTGCACATCGTCCAAGCGGATGATCTTGGTTGAAGCTATTTATGATCAATTTATGGAAGGCTATATCAAGGGTGTCGAGGCGCTCAAAGCGGGCGATCCTATGGATCCAGCCACAACGTTAGCACCACTTTCTTCCCAAGGCGCCGCCGATGAGCTGAAACAGAAGATCCGTGATGCAGTAAAACACGGTGCGACCGCCACCGAAGTTGGCCCTAAAGTGCCACAGCAAGGTGCCTTTGTGCAGCCAACAATACTCACCAATGTGATGCCAGATAACCCAGCCTACTATTGGGAATTTTTCGGCCCTGTATCCACAATCCATAAAGTTAAGGATGAGCAAGAGGCGATTGCCATCGCTAATGACTCGCCCTTTGGCCTTGGTGGCTCAGTGTTTACTGCCGATAACAAACGCGGTATCGCTGTGGCTAATCAGGTTTCCACTGGCATGATGTTCGTCAATCATCCGACTATGGTGAAGGCTGACCTGCCCTTTGGCGGAGTTCGCCGCTCAGGTTATGGCCGCGAGTTGATCGATTTGGGATTAAAAGAGTTTGTAAACCACAAACTGATTAATGTGGTTGATATCAACGCGCCTTTCTAATGCCTTAGAAAATAGCGAGATCTGACAAAAGCCTGACGGAGTCCTCTGTCAGGCTTTTTTATTTAGCGCGCTTTATCCAATGCATCACATAAAGCCTTAACGCCCAGTAAGGCTCGGGGAGTGGCACGGTGCAATAAATCGGCATTGATTTGAAAAATATGCTGTTTTTTAACCGCCGGAATTTCTGGCCATTGGCTCCAATTAACGCCTTTCACATTGCCTTCCTCTTCACTTTGCAAAATCACCTCAGGCAAAGTGAGTAACACATTTTCTAAACTCACCTGCGGATAATCGCTATCGGCATCATAAAATACGTTTTGCCCGTGGCACACGCTAATAATTTGCTGGATCCAACTGTTTTTAGATACCGTCATTAAAGGGGTCGACCAGAGTTGATAAAACACCTTAGGCTCTGATTTACTCGCATTTTCACTGCGTAAACGATTTAGTTCAGCGCGGTATGCTGCAGCCGCATTATTGGCTTTTTCAACATGCCCGGTTAATTGACCTAATGCTTCAAGCTCCTTGGCAACCCCTTCTAAGGTTTTGGGATCACTGCCATAGAGATTAAACCCCAACGCCCTAAGCTGATTGATATCTTCTGCTTTATTACCCGAATCCCAGACCACAATAAGATCAGGGTTAAGCTCTAAAACCCGCTCCATTTGAATGCCATAGAAACCGCCGATACGTGGGATCTTTTTTGCTGCTTCGGGATAATCCGCATAATCGGTCGTGGCGACAATCGTATCACCCGCACCTATGGCATACAGCATTTCAACCGCATGGGGCGAGAGCGCAATAATACGTTTAGCAGGTTCGGCCGACAGACTATTGGGAAGAAAAATGCAAAGTCCCAAGAACAGTCCTATCGCGCTTTGTTTACGCATAATATTCCTTAATGTTTAACTTATTAGCCTTGTTGGCCAGCCATAGAGATCAAGATAGGCTTTAAGATTTTTAGGCCGATATTGGGGATCTTGCTCCCACCTTACCTTCACTGAATGGTGCAACAACACGGGAACCGTAGTGGGATCGAGTGGCCGTAAATACGCTTGCTTTACCCGGTAAAAATTGCGCCGAGAATCATGCAAGGTCGCGAGCGGGTTAGGATGCAGACTCGCCGCCAAATGCGGTTCAAGGCTTAAATTGAATCTCTGCGCCTCATTCATCATCCACAACAGGGCATTGTCCGACAATAAAGAGCCGTCATTATCGGGCTTATAGCTGCCACCAATATTGCTATGGGCACCAGCAAACCACACCTGCTGCATATCCATATTTTCGCGCACTTGCCAGATGGTCGGTTCAAAATCGCTGCGGTGTTCATCAATTGCCAAAGCATGGCGGGCAACCAGCACGTTGCGACCAATTTTAGTATCGTAAAACTCGTCTTTATCCTCGAACAAACCTAAAAATGAGATGGGAATACCCATAGCACCAACGGTATCCCACACACCAACAAATTTAATTTCCCGCGACTCATGGCTGTAACGAGCTCTAAATTCAATGGATTTTTCGCCATCAGGCGCAAAGGGCGCACTGCTTTTTTTGTAATGGTCGAAGGCTTGTTGGATAAGCGCCGCATCGGGGCGTTTGAGTATGCCGCAATTATTGATCAGGCCGCATAGGCAGCGCACTGTGTAAGCCCCGCGGCTAAAACCAAACAGATAAATCTCATCACCGAGGGAATAATTTTGCACTATATAACGGTAGCCATCCATGATGTTTTTATGCAGGCCCCGTCCTGTCGCGCCACCAATTAGCGCATCGTAATAGGAACCGATGCCCCAATCGTAAAATACCTGCTGGGGTTTACCATCGCTAGCAACAGGACTGATTGCCCGTGCAAGGCGCAGCACATTGGTCGGGAAATCGACCTTAAGCTCTTTCTCAGGCCGATTCCAAGTGCCGTCGGCACAAATCACAATACGCTTATTCATAGGATCATCCTTGAGAATGATGTGAACACTGAACCTGTACTTGCAACTTGCCAGTTGCCAGTTGCTAGCCCTAAAACTTAACGGATTTTATGCTCAGGCTAAAGCCATTGGCGAGTGATACTTCGAATCGCAACCTTCGATACTCAGCCTCTTTAGTACCGTATTATAAAGCTAGGTTAATAATCAAACCCCGGCTGCGCTTTTATTCCGGCTTCAAAGGCATGTTTTATCGATTGAACCTCGCTGACCGTATCAGCTAATTCGATAATGGCGCGATGACAAGCGCGGCCAGTGATGATCACATGCTGCATCGGTGGACGATGCTTAAGCGCGGTCAGCACGCGTTCAACATCCAGATAGTGATAGCTCACCATATAAGTCAGCTCATCGAGCATCAGACAATCTATGGACTCATCCTGCAGCAACTTTTCGGCGGCTTCCCATGCGAGCAATGCGGCAGCGGTATCCTTTTCTTTATCTTGGGTTTCCCAGGTAAAACCTGTGCCCATCACATGAAACTCAACCCCAGCGCTTTCGAGTAAGTTACGCTCACCGCACTCCCAAGTGCCTTTGATAAATTGCACTACGGCGGCTTTTTTACCGTGACCAACGGCGCGGGCAACGGTACCAAAACCTGAGGTCGATTTGCCTTTGCCGTTACCGGTTAATACCAGCAGTATGCCTTTTTCTTCTTGGGCGGCGGCAATTTTGGCATCCACTCCGGCTTTCACTTTCCGTTGGCGCACCTTGTGGCGTTCAGCCTTAATTTGCGCTTGTTCGTTCTCATTCTGTGCTGTCATTATTTCTCTTTGCCTACTCTATTTATGCTAAAAATGATTCTAAAAAATGGCTAAAAAGTACGTTTTAAATCTCATCAGCCAAGATGGCATGCCATTTTTGGATATCTAAATGCTCGGCTAACACATAGGCTAAAAGCTCGAAGGATTCAAGACAGCTTTGAGCGCCATTGCCTTGTAATCCTTAGATTTAGGTCCAAAGAAGGCCGAGGCTTCCAGCGGCGTCAGGGCTTTACCGTGAACGATAATTTGCGCGTCCGTGTCCGAGCTAGGTTTAAGCAGTATGGGGCTCGAGACAAGCCGCGGCTTGCAATACCTTCACGCGAGTATGAGTGCTTGCCAAATGAGCAATGCTCACCTGAGTGCTTTGTGTATTATCGAGTGCATTAGCGCAGGTTGTATTGTCGATGTTTGGATAAGGCATAGATTACTGACTTACTTAAGTTTGCGGTATTAACATCTAAGCTAAGCCCTAAACACTCATGCCAAGCCGTTTTAAGCTAATCCATTAAACCTAAAGCGGTTTTAGTGCTAAAGGTAAACCCGCGACCACTAGGGTAACATTGTCAGCCAAGGCTGCCACGGCTTGGTTTAACCAGCCAGCTTCGTCGATAAATTGCCGGCTCAGTTCGCCTAAAGGCACTATGCCTGAACCAACCTCGTTGCTGATCAAAATCACCACACCTTCAAGCTCTGCAAGGGAATCCACAAAATCGGCTTTCTCCCTTTGCCAATATGCAAGTGGGTCTATGCTCGCCTTTTTAGCAGCAACATCTGCAGCAAAATTCCACTCGGTAGGTGTTGGTTCATCTAGTTCTGGATAACAGGCGAGTAATTGATTGGTTAACCAAAGGGTTAAGCAATCCACTAGAATCACTCGCCCAGGTTTGGCTAAGCGCTTCAATTGCGTTGTGAGGGCGAGGGGCTCTTCAATTAATTGCCAGGTAATGCCATCATCTAAACGGCCTTTTTGGTGTTTCGCTATACGCTCAGTCATTTCGGCATCCAGCGCCTGCGCCGTTGCCACAAAGCAAGCATCAAACCCGAGCGCCGTATATTGACGCACTAGGGCTTCACCGTAACGGCTCTTACCGCTACGGGCGCCACCTATGACTAAATGGATCACAGAATACTTCCAACAATAAGCAGCACAAGATAACAAACAATCTCACATATTTGTTGAGCAGCACCTAAAGTATCACCCGTGTAACCACCAATCTGACGTCTAAAAACAACCACAATCAAACGACGCAGACCGATCATCACCAATAACAGTGATAGGGCAGCTAATCCCTTAAGGAATAACAGCACCAACACGCCGCTGGCGATCAGGATAAACAGCTCATTAATGCCTTGATGCTGAGACAAAGGCTTAGATTTGCTGGTTTCATCGTCGCGAACATATTTTTCGGTAAAGATAATACTCGCAGCGACCACGCGGCTAACGGTATGTGCAACGATAAGCGCCGAGCCCGCCACCACGGGATCATACAGCGCCAACTCGACTAATAGCTGCCATTTAAGCAACAGCGCTAATATCAAGGCTATAGCGCCGTAACTACCCAGACGCGAATCCTTCATGATGCGAAGTTTATCTTCTGCCGTCCAACCGCCACCAAAACCATCAAAAGTATCGGCTAACCCATCCTCATGGAACCCGCCTGTTAGCAAAACCCCAACTAACATAGCTAAGAGCACAGATACCCCAGCGGGTAACCAGTTCTGCGTTAGCCAAAATACAATGGCACTTAATAGGCCAATTAACAGACCTACTAAGCCAAAATAACGGCTTGCCTTATTGAGCTTATCGCTATCAACCTCAACCCATTTAGGCATTGGGATGCGGGTAAAATAGCCCATAGCAACTAAAAACAAATCTATTTCTTTGTGCCAGCTTTCGCGTTCTGACATAAAGCATCCTTAGTGAATCCACACTTGCTGCAAGGTTTAAGATTAAAACGGTTGGCTAAAAAGTTATTTTTAAAATAACTAGTTAGAGACATATCATACAACAGCCTCAATCCCCGCATCACTAAAACTCGCCATTTGATTGTAAAAATTTACTGCAGCCTGAATAAGCGGTAAAGCCAAAGCAGCCCCCGTGCCCTCGCCTAATCTTAGGCCAAGAGATAACAAAGGTTTAGCCTGTAAATATTCAAGCATTTTTAAATGGCCTTGCTCATCGGATTGATGGGCGAAAAGCAAATAATCACGTACATTGGGAGCCATTTTTACCGCGACTAGCGCGGCTGCAGTGGCGATAAAACCGTCCACAACGACCAGCATTTTGCGCTCAGCGGCGGCTAACATAGCGCCCGTCATCTGCACAATTTCAAAACCTCCTAGGCAGGCCAATACTTCTTTGGGCCCAGTTAAGGCACTTTGGTGCTGCAATAGCGCCAACTCGATCAGCATCAGCTTACGCTCTAGGGTTTCGCTATTTATTCCTGTGCCGCGGCCAACACAATCACCCACATCAAGCTGCATTATCGCCGCCATAATGGCAGAGGCTGCAGACGTATTACCTATACCCATTTCACCAAAGGCAACCAGATTGCAGCCTGCTTGATGGTGGCGTTCAATCAGATCACGCGCCATTGCAAAGCCTTTATCGACAGTTTCCAGCGTCATCGCTGGCGCTAAATGAATCGCTCGAGTACCCGCGCCAAGACGTTGATCGATAATAGCTTCAACACCTCTGACTGGTTCTAAAATGCCGCAATCAATCACTTCCAACGTAAAACCCACTTGCCGACAAAAGACGTTAATCGCCGCACCGCCATGGGCAAAATTAAGTACCATTTGGCGGGTCACTTCACTCGGGGCAATGGAAATACCTTCTGCTGCTATGCCATGGTCCCCCGCAAACACTAACATAGTGGGGTATACTATTTTGGGTTCATCCACACCTTGCACCCGAGCGATTTGCAATGCTAAGGATTCAAGCTGCCCTAAGGCACCTGGAGGTTTAGTTTTAAGATTAATCTTCTGTTGAATTAGCTGATCCTGCGTTTTACTTACAGGGCTAATTTGAAATGATACGGCAGACAAAGGCATTTACTCTCCAGTTACTCATCCATTACTAAGACGCATCTGGCGTCTATTTTCCATACGCCTTAAGCATTAAATCGCCACTTTTCGCCGACGCAGAATAATCAAAAAGAAAAAACTGCCGATAGCGGCGGTGATAATCCCCACGGGCAATTCTTGGTTGCCGAGTAGGCAGCGAGCGAGTACATCAATCCACACCATAAATAATCCGCCCACCAGCGCGATGAGTAATATTGACTGACGACCAGGAAATAATAAGCGCACTGTATGGGGGATCATTAATCCCACAAAGCCAATACCACCGCAGGTGGCGACTAAAACCGCCGTGATCAATGAGCAAAGTAGTAGCATATTTAAACGCAGCTTAGGCACATTCACCCCTAAGGTATGGGCGGTTTCATCCCCCGCCTGCAATGCCATAATCTGGCGCTTCATGCCTAAAATAATCACCAGACTCACGCCTATGACTAAACTCGGTAACAGCAGCAGCGACCAACTGGCCTTGGCGAAACTCCCTAAACTCCAAAAGAGCACAGATGCCGTGGCCAGGGGACTGGCAAAATACAACAGCAGACTCGTTAACGCACCGAACATAAAGGACGTCGCCACCCCCGAGAGCAGCATACGCTCTACCTGACTATTGAGCCCAAGGCCTGACAAGGCAAGCACTATCAGTACCGACAAACTGGCGCCAATAAACGCGCCGAAGGGTAAGCTAAACCACAACAAGCCAGCAAAAGCACCCGAGCCACTAAAAACTCCCGAGCTTGCGATTAACTCCGGATTTTCAAATAAACCAGAACCGGTAAAAATCGTCAGCATCACAACCGCTCCGAAAGAGGCGCCTGAGCTAATGCCAAACAAATAAGGGTCGGCTAGCGGATTACGAGTCACGGTTTGCAACACACTGCCAGCCAGTGACAAGCCCGCCCCCGCCACAAAAGCCAGTAAAATGCGCGGCAACCTTAGCTCCATAACGATGCGTTCTGCCATGACATTCACTTCATCCGCACGGCCAAAAATATGGCTTAGTTTACGGATAACTATATGCAACACATCTAAAAAGCCAATACTGGCCGCGCCAAAGCTTGCCGCTGCAATCGGCGTGATAAGGGCCAATATGACCAATCCAAGAATAAACCATTGCTGTCTAGTCAACGGTGTCAAAATACGCCCCAAAAGTAACTTAAATAAAGAGGGGTTTGTGTCCTTCATCAACTGCCCTTAAAGGTGCTGAGATCGTGATTAGGCATAAGAATCCCTTGATCAACATCCTGATGTTGATAACCATAAAAATAACTGATTAAGGGCTTTTTATGTTGCGGATGTGAAGAAACTTGAGCACACACACCAAACACATCACCAATTCGCGCCTCGGTTAACACCTCTGTGGGTGTCCCCATAGCGCAAACTTCACCCTTATCGAGTAATAACAAGCTGTCACACAGGGCGCTGGCAAGATTAAGATCATGGATTGACGCTATTACACTAATACCAAGGCTACGCACTAACTCAAGAATTTGAATTTGGTAGCGCACATCGAGGTGATTGGTCGGCTCGTCGAGGATCAATAGCTGCGGCTGCTGGACAATCGCTCTTGCAATAAGCGCCCGCTGTTTTTCCCCACCGGATAACCGTTCATACTGTTGATGCACTTTATGAACTAAACCCACCTTTTCCAGCGCCTTGGCGATTTTGACACTGTCGCCACTGGAATTAGTATCGAACATCCCCTTATGGGGCGTTAATCCCATCGAGACTAATTGCTCCGTGGTCATATCAAAATAATGGGGAGTATCCTGCTGCACAACGGCAACCCGACAGGCAAAAGCCTTGGGCGATAACAGATCAATATTCTGATTAAAAAGGGTAATAGTGCCCTGCGTTGGGCGCACAAACCGATAAATGCAGCGCAGTAAACTGGATTTACCCGCACCGTTGGGGCCGATCAGGCCTAACATTTGGCCACTTGGTAGCGCAAAGTTAATATCGGAAAGGATGGTTTTACCATCAATCACCCAACTCAAATGACTTACATTGAGTGCAGTATTGTGCTCCACAGCATGTGGGGTTGATGGCTTAATAGGTGGCAACGGGAATGGCTTCAATTAAGCAAAGCTCCCACTACAAAAGGCGTAGTACTGATTATCATATTCTGCTCCCTCGAGTCACCCGCTCGAGAACTAAGGCTGCACGCAGCGATAACAGAAATAGGCAGGTCTCCTGACTTGTAGGGAGAAGGTTCTAGATCTTCTTTCACTACTCACAGTTGCGGGTACAGTTCGGGCCGACTGACAGGCAGCTCCCCGATTCCCTATTATGTATGGGTTGATATGTTCTTGATATACCTAAATCAATAACCGTGAAAAGCATCCAAGCACACATTCCCAACACCTATTTCTGCGACATTCTCAGCTAATTAGGCAGCTAATACGCTAGTTAGCAAGAACGTCAGAAAGAAGCATTATCCTATATATTGCTTTTTAGGCAATGGCAATTAACCCATAAAGCCGGCTGCTTTTAACAAAAGCCGAGATTATAATAAGTCACTATTAGCACTCGTAGTACTCGGCCAATCTAGCCGCCAGTAACGCTCACCCTGTTCATCCTCCAACACGTTAATACTGACCACTGCTGCCACAGGTAGTGTTAATTGACTATAAAAACCGACCATTTGCACAGCCCCAAGGGCACGGGCCATTAGATGACGGATCACCCCACCGTGGGTCACAATCCAAATATGAGTGGCAGATTTTGCGGTATTTACCTCACCATGGACAAGCTCAATATCCTGCGCCACCTTTGCAAACTCTTGATCTACAATCCCATCGATTGCGGTATTAATCCTCGTTTCAAAACTCGCCATCGATTCACCATTAGGCGGTGACATTTGCCATGGATTTTGCCAATAGGTCGCAAGCCGTTCGCCATCTTGATGATAAAGCTCGTCGAGTAGCCGACCATCCCAGTCACCAAAATCCACTTCCTGCAATTCAACGAGTAATTGTGCAGTTAACGGTGTAAAACTGGATGAGTCGAGCTGAATACCCACGGGTGAAGCCACATATTGCTCTGCGGCAAAAGTTTTTGCAAACTCGGCGCAGCGCCTTGATGTTGAGCTATAAATGCCATGGCATACAGCGGCTTGTGCTTTTACGGCTGCCGACATCTGCCGCCAACCTTTTTCGCTTAACGGTACATCGACCCGCCCACGTAGAATCGCCCCGCCGTCACATTCACCGTGGCGTAATAGCAATATTCGTACTTGCTTCATATCACTCTAATACCTATCAACCCACCAAAATCAATTCAAGCCAGTCACCCATCGACTGCGCTAATAAGAATCACCATAATGCCTCAGGGCCTAAGTCTCTACACGGCCAACTTTGACCTTGCCCTGACAAACCTATGTCGCGTATTATGGACGTCTATACGTTTAAATGTCTAAAACAAAATGTCAGCATCTAGAATAAAATGCGATCCACATAAAAGTTGACTACTTTTGGACTTAACTTAGCAGTTGTAAAGGTAACTATTTATGGCGATACCCTCGAAAAAAGCCGGCCAGATATTGGCAGACATACGCAAACAGCTTGCAGAGCGCATTCTGATCTTAGACGGTGCCATGGGCACTATGATCCAAGGCTACAAGCTGGAAGAAGAGGATTATCGCGGCGAACGCTTTAAAGATTGGCACACGGATGTTAAAGGCAACAACGACCTCTTGGTTTTGTCGCAGCCGCAGATCATCAAGCAAATTCACACCGACTACTTAAACGCCGGTGCCGACATCATTGAAACCAACACTTTTAACGCTACTACTATCGCCATGGCCGACTACGACATGCAGTCGCTGTCCGCCGAAATTAACTTAGTCGGCGCGCGCCTCGCCCGTGAAGCCTGTGATGAAGCCTTTGCTGCTACGGGCATTCCACGCTACGTCGCCGGTGTGTTAGGCCCCACTAACCGCACATGCTCGATTAGCCCAGATGTGAACGACCCAGGCTATCGCAACGTCAGCTTCGATGAGTTAGTGACTGCTTACAAAGAATCCACTAAGGCGCTGATTGAGGGCGGCGCGGATATCATTATGGTCGAGACCATATTCGATACCTTAAACGCCAAGGCCGCGCTGTTTGCGATTGAATCCGTATTCGATGACTTATTCGGTCAGCATTCTAAAGACAGATTGCCGATCATGATTTCGGGCACCATTACCGATGCCTCTGGTCGCACACTTACTGGCCAAACGACCGAAGCCTTTTACAATTCCCTTCGCCATATCAAGCCCTTATCTATCGGTCTTAACTGTGCACTTGGGCCAAAAGAATTGCGCACCTATGTGGAAGAATTATCCCGCATCAGTGAGTGTTATGTGTCGGCGCATCCGAATGCAGGCCTGCCGAACGAGTTTGGCGGTTACGATGAAACCCCAGAGGACATGGCGAACGTGATCGAAGATTGGGCGCGCGAAGGCATGCTCAATATTATCGGTGGTTGCTGTGGTAGTACGCCTGAACATATCCGCGTGATCCGCGAAGCGGTGAGCCGTCACGATCCGCGTATTTTGCCAGACATTCCGGTAGCTTGCCGCTTGGCAGGTTTGGAACCACTGACTATCGACGCCCAATCCCTGTTCGTTAACGTGGGTGAACGCACCAACGTCACAGGCTCGGCCAAATTTTTAAAGCTGATTAAAGAAGGCAAGTTTGAGCAGGCGCTCGATGTCGCCCGCGAGCAGGTCGAAAGCGGCGCACAGATCATCGATATCAACATGGACGAAGGCATGCTCGATGGCGTGGAAATCATGCACAAGTTTTTAAACTTGATTGCCTCTGAGCCCGACATCAGCCGCGTACCTATTATGATCGACTCCTCTAAATGGGAAGTGATCGAAGCTGGCCTCAAATGTATTCAAGGCAAGGGCATAGTTAACTCGATTTCCCTCAAAGAAGGCGAAGCCAAGTTTATCGAGCAAGCCACCTTAGTGAAACGCTACGGCGCGGCGGCCATTATCATGGCATTCGACGAGCAAGGTCAGGCCGATACTAAGGCGCGTAAAATCGAAATCTGTACCCGCGCCTATCGGGTGCTGGTCGATAAGGTCGGCTTTCCACCCGAAGACATCATCTTCGACCCGAACATTTTCGCTATCGCCACGGGGATTGATGAACACGACAATTATGCCGTCGATTTTATTGATGCCATTAAAGCGATTAAAGCCACCCTGCCCCACGCGATGATTTCGGGCGGCGTATCGAACGTGTCGTTCTCGTTCCGCGGTAACAACCCAGTGCGCGAGGCGATTCACGCGGTGTTCCTGTACCACGCCATCAAAGTCGGCATGGACATGGGCATTGTCAACGCGGGTCAGTTAGCCATTTACGACGATATCGATCCTGAACTTAAAGTGCGGGTCGAAAACGTGGTGCTTAACTTGCCCTGTCCAGTTGAAGGCTCAAGCAATACCGAGCAGTTACTTGAAATCGCAGAGAAATTCCGCGGTGATGGCGCGCAGGTGGGCAAGAAAGAAGATTTAGAATGGCGCAGCTGGCCGGTGAGCCAACGCTTATCCCATGCGCTCGTCAAAGGCATTACCGAATTTATCGATGAAGATACCGAAGCCGCTCGCCAAGAAGCGAAACGTCCGCTGGATGTGATTGAAGGCGCCTTGATGGACGGCATGAACGTGGTCGGCGACTTGTTCGGCTCGGGCAAGATGTTCCTGCCGCAGGTGGTAAAATCCGCGCGGGTAATGAAAAAAGCCGTGGCTTACTTAAACCCCTATATCGAGCTGGAAAAGGTCGAAGGCCAATCTAACGGCAAGATCTTGATGGTGACAGTAAAAGGTGACGTGCACGATATCGGCAAGAATATCGTCGGCGTGGTGCTCGCCTGTAACGGTTTTGAGGTATTCGATTTAGGTGTAATGGTGTCGGTGGAGCGAATTCTCGACGCGGTGAAAGAACACAATATCGATATCATCGGCATGTCGGGCCTCATCACGCCGAGTCTGGACGAGATGGTGCATAACGTGAAAACCTTCCACCGCGAAGGCTTAACCATTCCGGCGATTATCGGCGGTGCCACTTGCTCTAAAATCCACACAGCGGTGAAGATTGCGCCCCATTATCCCCATGGCGCCATTTATATCGCCGATGCGTCCCGCGCCGTGCCTATGGTAAGTAAACTCATCAACAACGAGACTCGCCAAGCGACAATCGACGAAACCTATGCCGAATACGACGATATGCGCACTAAGCGTCTATCCCAAGCCAAGCGCAAAGAGATAGTGTCACTCGAAGCGGCCCGTGATAACCGCTGCCAACACGATTGGGCCAACTATACCCCGTTTACGCCAAACGTGCTCGGTCGCCAAGTATTTGATAATTATCCATTAGAAGACTTAGTCGAGCGTATCGACTGGACACCGTTTTTCCGCTCGTGGGAATTACATGGCCATTACCCCGAAATCCTCACCGATAAAGTCGTCGGTGAAGAGGCGCAAAAGCTGTTCGCCGATGGTCAGGCCATGCTCAAGCAAATCATCGAAGAAAAATGGCTCACGGCGAAAGCGGTTATCGGCTTATTCCCTGCCAATACCGTCAATTGCGACGACATTGAGCTGTATACCGATGAGTCGCGCACCACAGTCGAAATGACCACACATCACCTGCGGATGCAGCTTGAGCGTGTTGGCAACGATAACTTCTGCCTATCCGACTTTGTTGCGCCAAAAGACTCAGGCGTCGCCGATTACATGGGCGGCTTTGCGGTGACCACAGGCCATGGCATAGACGAACATGTGGCACGTTTTGAAGCCAACCACGACGACTACAACGCCATCATGCTCAAATGCTTAGCCGACCGTTTAGCCGAAGCCTTTGCCGAGCGGATGCACGAACGGGTACGTAAAGAGTTTTGGGGTTATGCAGCCGACGAGCAGTTAAGTAACGAAGCCTTAATCCGCGAGAAATACAAAGGCATACGCCCCGCACCGGGCTACCCAGCTTGCCCAGACCACACAGAAAAAGGCTTGTTATGGGACTTGCTCAAGCCCGATGAAACCATCGACTTGAACATCACCGAAAGCTACGCCATGTTCCCCACAGCGGCCGTATCGGGCTGGTATTTCGCCCACCCGAAATCGCGCTACTTTGGCGTGAGTAACATAGGCCGCGATCAAGTGGAAGATTATGCCAAGCGTAAAGGGATGACTGTCGCAGAGACGGAGAAGTGGCTGGCGCCAGTGTTGGATTATGATCCTGAATAGAGAGTGACCCAGAGTAGTCATTTGTACTCGTTAATGCCCAAGTTTCACTTGGGGAATTAGGCAAAACGTGGAATTAAGGGGCTGAATCGAAGCCCCTTATTTTTGGTTTTAATGTCTAACTTTAAAATCAAAATAAAAATCAAAGTCGTGGAATTCCATTCCACACCAGGGCAAGAAGGGGATCAACAGCAATCCCCCTCTTGCATCTCCCCTTGCCGCCCCTAGCGAAGTTACATGCATTAGAGACTGGCCTTGGTCTTATGGATAAATTGCTATCGCTTCCGAAGGCAACGTCCCTGTACCTGCGAAAGCTAGCTCGGCATCCATGCCGAGACTCACGCAATTTATTCCAACACCCCGCGGCAACTTCGCAGGGGTTGGGTGAACTTCTGTGGCATTAAAGTGAACTTTTCGCATTGAAAGAGTTATGCGTTTCCTATCTTTTAGCCAATTTAATAATGGGTGTCTCATTAAATCCTCGCTCGTAACGCTGCTAGGCAGCATTCACCCTCGCGAAGTTACAGGCATTAGTGACTAGCTTCGCAGGGGATTGGTCTATTCCTGTAGCTTAGGCGTTGCCAGTTCATTTTAAAAAGAGTTTTTACCTGTCCCATCTTTTTTCTTAGCTTGACCATAGTTCAATATCCAAGCGTGCCAACTTAAAGCATGTTTTGGTTAGGTATACTTTACTGCGCTTGTTTCGGGCTAGCTTATGTTAGAATCCCGCCCAATCAGCTTTATGAATGTGCAATACAACTCATTTGTTTAACTGAGCGTAGTGGAACACTACCGTGATTAACTAAATGCAGAGAAAAGATATGAGCAAGTTAAATGCCGAAGAACGTAAAGCCCGCGATAACGCCCGTTTTTCACAACGCGTCGATGAACGCCGCACAAAAGGTGAAGACGTCGTCGCCTACGTACTGGGCAACAAGCTCGCGTTTAAGTTTCTGACTAAACCAGAAAGACACGAATTTAAACAAAGAGAAGCCGCACTTGAAGAAGAAGCCAAACTTAAAAAGCAGCAAGCGTTTCAGCTTAAAACCGAGCAAGAGTTAGATAAAGTCGAAGCCGCATTTACTGATACAGAAGAGTAACTTCTCAAAAGAGCCATTGATCATCATTGATGGCTCACGCATATCCCATTTCCAAACTTCGTTTGAATTTTTAAATCAAAATCCACATCAACGTCGTGGGGCTTCACCCCCTGATTTTTATTAGAGAATCGACCAAGGAGGACTGCTCGTCCTATCCTCCTTTGATGCTCCAAGACGAACAACCTCCATGTCTAAACACCAGTTCGCCATCCATGGCTCTCGTTCGAAACGCTGCTACGCAGCACTCACCCTAGCGAAGTTACATGCATTAGTTACCGCTCTCATACTCCAATAAAAATCGACTAACGGCTCAGATGGCACATCCATGTGCCCCCGAGCCTGCGCCATCATCCATGATGTCGCCACGGCATTTTTATCTCCGTATTTCGACAACTTCGCAGGGGAAGGTGAACTTCTGAATCTGCAGTGTTAGTAGTTAATCTCAACTGAATTCTGCCTGTCCTTTCTTTTGCTTGCCAAAGAGGGTAAGACGTCAATTTGGATCTAATTAGGGCGCAACAAACGCCGGCCCTTTACTTTTAACATAAGGTCGCAAGACCGCCAACCATTAACGACTGATACCCCGTTGTGAAAGGTGAATTATCGATTAACGTAAATGTAGCTTGAACAAAGTAGGACATTGACCTTGCTAAACCCGAGGTGACCATATATGTCCCCGCTTTCAATAAAGTAGGACATTGGTCTTGCTAACCCAGAGGTGACCATATATGTCCCCGATTTTTTTCGAGGCCTGCTTGAATGCAACAATTGTTGCAACAATGATTAATTTGTTATAAATTACCACTAAATAAATCAATAGGTGGTGCTTGTGTTTAAATTTTTTTTAAAGTTAGCTTTATGGGCTATTACGTTGACAAGTTTCAATTCTTACTCAGCAATAATTCAACAATGTGATTCATGCACATCTCAATCGGACTTCTATGCAGTGGCTAGATATACTGCAACGACAAATATGTCAGGTACATCTGATACACTCTACTTGTTCAATAGTGGAGATAATTTGATGAAGAAGTTTTCTCTCATATACATGCCTACTACTGAACCTGGAACGCCACCAGTGTTACGGGTTCAAGAAGTATCTTTGACGGTTTCAGATACAACAAAAACCAATCAATTGTTTATGTTGAAAAGTATAGTTGATGATTTTATTACAGGTGGAATTGATGTCCCTGAAGAAGTTATTGGTAGTGCATATGACATGATAGGTTCTAGTCAAAATTTAAAAAAAGTAAATGACTATTTCAATGACAACCTGACACTGATAAATGCGATAAATTCTTATTCTGGAGTAGCATTATCCATCGCTGGTAAAGTAATAGATGTTCATTTTAATGTAGTTATTAGGTTTGCAGATCAATCATCATCAACTATGACAATTAAAGGCCTAGGAGAGAACTTTGAAATAAAACTTTCCATTAGTGATATTACAGATTCTGATGGAAATAGTGCACCATTGGTTAATGGCAGTTCTAGTGTTGGTGAGTACAATTTTTCAGGAGACGATAATAATATAGAAAGCTTTGTTAATGCCTTATCTAGATTGGGAATATCAGTTGAATATTACAGCGCATCTAAAATTAGTAGCGGTAGAGTCCAGTGCTCATTAAACAAAAGTGGTGGATTAACTTGTATATTAAAAAATTAACAGAGAAGAATAATGGATATCAACATAACTAGTTACCTGTTCGTCGGATTAGTTTTGCTAATAATTACTACATCTTTTCTTATGTATTTAAGGGTTTACAAATATAGCAAAACTAGAGTTATAATTAATGCATTCCTATGTTACTTGGTTCCACCTTTAGGTTTAATTGTTTTTTTGCATATTGTTTGGAGTCACAATAAAATGAAGTTAAATAATATTTCCTGTATTTTAAGCGATAAATAATAGCAATGGACACCAATGCGATAGACAGGAGAATAGCCAGAGCGGGATTAAGCTTTGTTAGATCTCTTAACCAAAGAAAATCTCGAGTCTATTCGAGGCTGTTCATAATTCTGTGTCAGGTTAATTTCACAGATCGATATGGTTTTCTAAGCGCCCCTCAAAATGGATTGAGAGCTGTGATAGCGTCAAATTCCAATTTTGGATGGGGTGAGTCCAGCGCTCAGAGGCCTTCAATATACCCGCGTAAAGCAGCTTGAGTAAACTGTTCTCGTTAGCAAAACCACCTTTGGTTTTAGTTAACTTTCTGAATTGGCGATGCACGGCTTCAACGGCATTTGTGGTGTAAATGGCGGTCCGAACATAGTCAGGGTATTTGAAATAAACCGATAGCAGTGCCCACTTGTTGCGCCATGACTTAATCACTACAGGGTATTTATCACCCCATTTTGTCTCCAGTTCATCCAGTGCCATCTCGGCCGCATTCAAGGTGGCAGCCTTATAAACACACTTTAAATCGGCCATGAAGGCTTTTTGGTGCTTGGACGCGACATACTTCATTGAGTTGCGAATTTGATGGATGACGCACAGCTGTACTTCCGTCTGTGGATATATGGTTTCAATCGCTTCAGGAAAGCCTTTAAGGCCATCCACACAGGCGATGAGGATGTCTTTCACCCCACGGTTATACAGGTCGGTTAGTACGCTTAACCAATGGTGAGCCCCTTCATTATCAGACAGATATAAGCCTAATAGCTCTTTCTTGCCTTCGACGTTAAGGGCCAAAATGGTGTAAACCGCCTTGCTGATAAAGCGACCATTCTCTTTGATTTTATAGTGAATCGCATCGAGCCATATGACGGGGTAAAGCGGCTCTAGCTCGCGTTCCCGCCATGCCTGAAGCTCAGGTAGTAACTTGTCAGTAATGGCGTTCACCGTGCCGTTGGACACCGACATGCCGTACATGTCTTCGATATGTGCACGAATATCTTGATAGCTGGTGCCTAATGAAAATAAGCCAATGATTTTACGCTCCATTTCATCGGTAAGCTGGGTTTGGTGCTTTTTGACTAATTGAGGCTCGAAGGTGCCCGCTCTGTCTCTGGGCGTGTTCAACTCAAAGTTACCAATGGGGCTTTTAACTGTTTTAGTGGTTTTACCGTTTTTACGATTAGCGCCTTCAGTGCTCGCCAAATGGCCATCCAACTCTGCGGCTAAGGCCGCTTCAGTGAGTTGCTTAATCAAAGGGGTTAAGATGCCATCCTTGCCCGTAAGGTCTTTACCTTCACGTAGTGCTTGAATGGCAGCATTGATATCAAAAGTAGGTGTGGTCATAAATCATCTCTTTTTGGTATAGCTTAAAGAAATGACACAGAAATTTGAACACTACCAACTTTTCACATTTAAAGAGTTATGCATGTCCTATCTCTTAGCCAATTTAACAATGGGTGTCTCATTAAACCTTTCTGAAAAGTTTATAAAACTAGTTTATGCAGGCTCAATTATATTGCCGCTGTTAGTTCCATAAAACTTACCAGTAATGACACCAATTTTATAATAGTCATTCAGAAGTTTAACAAAATAGCCAACGTCGATACTATTTTCTAGTACAAGCTTTCCATCAGGCGAAAATTTAAGTTCTTTACCTTCAAACAACTTCAGGGCATTTTTCATTTTTTCGATTTCATCTTTATTGAAACCCGAGTGATTTCCCTTTTTCCCAATATTAGCTAAGGTTTTGAGCAATGCTCTACTTTTACTTAAGCTAGCTTTAATATGTTCAAGACCTTCGACTAGGTTTGTAGATTCAATAACTGAGATCACGTCATTAGCAACGTTTTGAAACTCTTCCTCTAAACCTACTATTTGCTCAAAACCCGACTTTCTTAAAACTAGAAATTCTGAATTAAAATATATGCAATCGATCTTATCATCAAAGCTGACAGTTTCGTTATTAACTATTTTTAGTTCAGAGTCTGTTGAATCAAACCAAGATGATAACTTCTCAATTTTAGTTTGAGGTTCGTCAGTTGTGACTTTACCTGAACTCATTTTTCTAAAAAAGTAGGCTGTATCCTTTGCAGTATTTATTTGCAAACAGTACGTCCAAAGGTCATTCTTCACCTCTTTTAATGAAGTAATCGTATCAACCTTATTTACTAAAAGTTGGTTAAATATAACATCAGAAAATGACAGAGCATTATTCAACACATAGGTGTAAAGCTTATCACCTAAGTCATCCGTTATTACATTGTAAGACTCAAGGTCATACCCTTCCTTAGAAATTAATTTTTCCAATTGAATTTTTGCATTTTTTGAGAAAAACAAACATCTGGAGACATATCTATGCCATTTGCTTTAAATTGAAATTTATCGATAACTTTTCTGTTTTTCTGACGCCTTCTTTAATATGTCTAGTAATAAAGAAAAGTTTAAAACTTACATCCTGCTCACCAATGATACCTAAAATATCATTTATTTTCTTTTTAGCTGGCATCATTGCCTCCCATATCAACTGCAAAAAATAATTTATGACCTATCTTTTTTATTTTCACTTGATCATCTTCTTCAAGAAACTTGTTCCTTGAAATTACCATACCCTTTTTTTTCTTCTCCGAATCAGAATCAGTGTACTCAATCATATACAGAGAATACCTCATGCTTATTGTAGGATTTATTAATAGCATGGATGAATTTGAATATATCAAGAAAGTAACAACCAACAAAACTGCCACTGAAAAAACATTAATCATGCTAGATAGGTCTTGAAAAACGAAAGGTATGATATATGTAAACAAATATGATATCGACTCACTATTTTTATTTTCGATATCCTCGATTCTTACTAAGTCACCATTAGTTTTAGCTCGACGTTCTATGTTTGTCAGGAGTATCTTCAAACCAACTGCACCGTATATAGATAACACAATCAACAAGGCTGCTGCACCGAAGTATTTTGTAAAAACAAATAAGGACTCCCAACTTAATCCCCCCCCCAATTGAGATAGTCGCTATATTTATAAAACTGACCAAATATCATAATTATAAACAAAGGCATATAGGAAACTAAAAATAGAGTTAACCTCGCCCCAATCTTTAGACCAGCTTTTCTTTTTTTCATTAAAGGCTACCTCCGTATGTATAACTAAAATCGCTTAACACTCCGTGCATGCGCACTAACTTATAAGCGTAGCCGGCCATAGGTCCAAAATGACACGGTTTGTTAAAACAAGAACAGAACTGCCATAACTTTTATGGTCAAAAAATTTAACCGCTCTTATTTTTTACGTAATAAATATCCACTACTTACTACGGCAGTACTAATTCCTCTGAATCGTACGCCCTATCAAATTCTGCTTTTGCATCGGCTTTGTGGTTGATGCAGTTAACCATGTATTCGTCGGACTTAAAGTTTTTACAGTCTTCGGGGACTAGATAATACTTGCGCCATGCTTCGGCTTTACGTAGTCGCGCGGCCTCGTTTTGCATGGCTAGTCTGGATTTTTCAGCCGCATTTTGCTGTAACTCTTGCTGAACCTGATACTCAGCAAGCTGGCGATCTTTCGCAGCCTGCTGGCGAGCAAGTTCCGTTTGCTTTTGTTGCATAGCAAACTCATTAAGCCCCTGTGTCAGGCGGTATTCGATATAGCTTAAATAGCCAATTCGCACTAACAAAGTGACCAAGCCCGCTAACAAGATCCCCAACGTAATTTGTAAAACTGATTTCATTCCTAACTTCCAAAGTCCATTTCTATGCTGAATTGCTCGTTTTTAATCAGAAAACATAAATGCTACGGGATACACCAGAACAGGCATTGTTGCACCAGTGACTTAGTGAAAATGGGAGGATCATAGAAAATTCTGACCTCCCAATCCTGTGCTATACATCCCTGCATAACGATTAAGAGTTATGCCTTATCAGTTAAACTTGAACTCTATTGCGCCAATATCAATGACTTTTGTCCCATTATTATCACCGTCAATTGGTCTTGTTACACCATATAGATCGACATTTACTTCTAACGGCATACCAGCATCAATTACTGGTGAGTTACTAAAAGGATATCCATTACTATCAAGCAAAGGATCGGCAAAAATAGTATTTAGTTCAACTTGCTGATCCTGCATATCTATGTACAAACTCTTAACTTCATTGACTAAATTGTTGTGTAAGCTAATACTAGATTCTGGAGCAAACTTATATAAAGTACTAGTATAAGAAGCATTATCAATTAACGTTCTAGATTTTGAAACAATATTATTATTGATTGATATTTTATAGTATGGCTCATCTACTCCATGATAAATAAGCCTAACTACAGATTCTAGCCCTAGAAAAGTATTATTATAAAATTCTAACTCCGAAGACATACTTGCACTAAAAAGCTGACATCCAAAATATAAATCAGGAATATCCAAAAGATTACCAAAATATATATTATTCACTAGTCTAGTCTTAGTGTTTTGTGCAACAGCGTAATTACCGCTTTCAATCCTAGGGCAATGGTAATCATCATCCAAATTACTAGATACGTAACCATTATCGAGAGCCTTACCTATCAATATATTTTGTTCAAAAAGCATCTCTCCGCTATTTAAAACGTATACTGAAATGAGGTTGCTTGGTGTACCATCAAATAAATTACGTGTAATAGCACCTCCACTACTCCCTACCTTTATATAGTGATTAGCTAAGGTAAAACCATTTACACTACTGTTTTTATCAATAATTAAACTGGGTTGCCAAAATGAAGTTTCGCTGCTATAAAGCTTAGCATCTTTAGATTCAGCCTCTAATAGAGCTTGCTTTTTAGATAAATCTAAATCACCAATATAAATTCCTGCCGGGACATTAACTTTTTCACCATCGGCCGCCATATCAATCTGTTTTTGTAATGCTTCTGTAGATTGACCAACCACTATTGGAAATGGTATTGAAGATAACACTTTATCACCAGTTATAGAACTGAGTGAATTGAATACTAACTTTCCTTCCCCTTGACTATCTCCCCTAATATCAAGTGTAAAACTATAAGCCTGTTGATAGTCTTTAAAAACAATTTCGTTTCCCACCAAACAATTATACTTTTCATGACTATTAACACATTCGGCACTTAACAATGTGATATGTTCAGGTATGTCCAGTCTAATTTTGTTACCAGTTACAGGATCAAAGCCACCAAATTTAGATTCTTGTTGATGAATTATAAACGCTAACTTTTGTGAAGTACCAACTAACTCCATCATGTACTCTTGACGGTTATCAATCCACAATCGATAAGATACATCAGCAGCATGTCTTGCAACATCAATCGTTGCTTGGTTATTCGACAAATCCTCATCATGTCCAAGATGCTGTATTTTTGCAGTGATAACACTCTTAATCTCTGATCCATTAGCTGAGTCAGCATTTAAATAGATCTCTTGAACAGCTTTATATCCTGGAGATATATTATCCCATTTACAGGTCAGTTCGAGTAGATTATCTGATAAAGTACAAAAATTAGAATCAGCATATCTATCTCTATCAAAATAAATCGGAAGAGATGTTGAATAGGTCGTCAACACTGTTCCGCTGTCAGTTGATTTTACATCACTTTCGACTTCAGCTTTTACGATAATCTTTTTAGAATAGCCTTGGGTTTCATGAGATAAAGTAACTCCGAGGTCAACAATTTTAGGAAGTATTTTTTTATCGCTAGGATGGCCAAAAGATAAGAACTCTTGCAAATTAGTAAAACCATCACCATCTAAATCTTGAGTTGCATCCAAAGCCGATGTTGGATTTAAACCAAAAGCCAACTCCCAACCATCAGTTATTCCATCGTTATCCGTATCCTCAAATGAGGTAAATATGGAGGGTTTATAGTATTCCTTTAAAAAAGCATACTCTTTATCTACCATGCCACTATGTAGCATAATTTTATAATAGGTATAGTTAGAGGTTACGTTTCCTCTCAACTCATTATAAAATTCAACTGAAAATGTAGCTTGACTATTGTTACTTCCCCTAACAACAAACTCACCACTTTCTTCATAGGCATGTACCATAGTGTTAAGTTTAAATAACTTATTAGTTTGGACATCCCAGAATCCCAAGGATGAATCGAATACGCGACCTTGTATCCTAAAGCCATCATTTCCACATAAAACCATCTCATTACCAGTTCTAATAAATTTAAAATTTGAAAATAAGATTTGTTTTTTATTATTTACATCTGAAAACATTAAATTATATGTTGCTTCAGTTTTTGCACAAGTTAAGTCCTGTTCTACATATTGTGCAGTACCAGCAAGTAAACTGTGACCTAAAGTACCTTTTACATCAACATCCTCAAAAATCACGGTACTATCAATAAGTATTCCATCGGTGGAAAATCGGTTTGCTCTAACAGTAGCTTTACCGTTAGTAGTCATGCCATCTTCAACGCAATTAGTGAAAGCAATATTTTTTTCTTTATCTGAGCTTCCATTCGAAATTTTAATCGTTCCACCACCAGAACAAGTCGAACCTAGTTCGCCACTTTGATCGTTATAGTCCGGTAATAATTCAGGGATGAGTGTAAAGATGTACTTGTACACCTGGCCTAATGTTTCTGTATTCAATGGAGCTGCAGACTCAATGCCTGCATATTGGTCTTTAATATTGATAAATTTAGACAATGGATCTTTGGTGACAGGAGGTGGTGTTGGCGTTTCTGCTGAAGAATCTCCACCACCACCACCGCATGCTGAAAGACATAAACATAAAAGGGGTACAAATGCATATTTCATATCATAACATCCATTTAATTGATTTTATTAAGTAATTTAAAATGTTCGGATAGGTATAACCTAAAGCGGATTTTTACAGGAGGATTTGGTATCTAAGAGAGAAAAGACACATCTTCCCGATGCAAGTGACTCGAATCGCCGATAGGCAACAAAAGCTCATCCTTGTTAAAAACCTAAGATAGCGACATAGCGTACACTTGTCTATAACTTTAGCATTACAAATCAACTAATTAAGCAATCACTGATTTATCGGACATAAAAAGATCGGACATAACTTTTATGCCTTAATGATTTACCAATTGCATCAGAGTCTAAGGAATACACCATCCCCCCGGAGTTGCCGCAGAAAAAATCGCACAGGTATATTTGTTAGATTTACTTCTTCAAGTTTGGATCTTGGATTCTACCGATTATCAGGTAAACGAAGGGCTAAACAGAATTAAGCGCTGTCATGTAAGTGACCGTCCGTGGCATGGATGCCACGTTCGAGCATACACGGACGTACTTGCTGCGTGTCACTGGAATGACAGTGCTTAATTTATTGCTGCACACACCTAAAAGTTTGAGTGTTGAATCAACCATAAAAAAGCCCCGCAGTGCTATACACTACGGGGCTTTATTCATCTAGTCACATTGCTCATTCTACAAAGACAGCAACACAACCTTATTCAACGAACTAGGTTAGCTATTTAGATCTTGGAAGAACTTTTTCACGCCATCGAAAAAGCCCTCAGCCTTTGGGCTGTGCTTCTTTGACTCACCGGTTAAGGTGGCTTCAAATTCGCGTAACAGTTCTTTTTGATGATCGTTTAAGTTTACTGGGGTTTCCATAACCACTTTGCAGAGCAAGTCGCCAACGGCATGGCTGCGAACCGATTTAACCCCTTTGCCACGTAGACGGAACATACGGCCCGTTTGCGTTTCGGCAGGGATCTTCAGGCTCACTTTACCGTCCAGTGTGGGGACTTCAATCTCGCCGCCTAGGGCTGCTTTACTGAAGGAAATCGGCACTTCGCAGTAAAGGTTGTTGCCATCACGGACGAAAATCGCATGTTCACGCACGCTGACCTGAACATATAAGTCCCCTGGAGGCGCGCCAAATTCACCTGCTTCGCCCTCACCCGCTAAACGAATACGGTCGCCCGTATCGACACCGGCAGGGATCTTAACCGATAAGGTTTTGCTCTTTTCAACACGGCCATCGCCATGGCACTTAGTGCAAGGATCTTTGATGATCTTGCCGCGGCCATGACAGGTTGGGCAAGGTTGCTGCACCGTAAAAAAGCCTTGGCGCATTTGTACTTGGCCTTGACCATGACAAGTTGTACAGGTACTTGCTGATGTGCCTTTTTTAGCGCCGCTGCCGTCACATAGATCACAGGTCGCCAGTGTTGGGATACGCAGTTCTTTGGTGAGGCCTTTAACAGCTTCTTCCAGTGATAACTCTAGGTTATAACGTAAATCTGAGCCGCGAGCCGCTTGGCGTTGACCGCCACCACGACGTCCACCACCGAAAATATCGCCAAAGACATCACCGAAAATATCGCCGAAATCGCCCTGCCCACCACCGTAACCGCCGCCGCGATTGGGGTCCACACCCGCATGACCAAATTGATCATATGCCGCTTTTTTGTCGGTATCGGTAAGGATTTCATAGGCTTCTTTCGCTTCTTTGAAGCTAGCCTCTGCGGCTTTGTCGCCTGGGTTACGATCGGGGTGAAATTTCATGGCCAGACGTTTATAGGCCTTTTTAATCTCACGTTCGCTGGCGTCACGACCGACGCCTAATACTTCGTAATAATCTCGCTTTGACATAATCTCATGCTTCTCAGCTGGAGTTGAACGAACGGGCGTTAGGGTTTCCCCGTAACGCCCGCCTAGAAATTAACTATTTAAAATCAACCAGTTGAAATCAGTTAGTTGAAACCAAAAGTTGATTCAAAAAATTATTTCTTGTCGTCTTTCACTTCTTCGAATTCAGCATCAACAACATCATCGGCAGTCGCGTTAGCCTGTTTGCCCGCGTCGGCATTGTCGCCGCCTTGAGCTTGAGACTTAGCTTGAGCGATTTCCATCAGCTTAGCAGATGCTTCGATTAAGTTTTCAGTTGCCTTTTCAATGGCTTCTTTGTCATTGCCTTTGATAGCAGTGTCAACAGCATCCATTGCAGCTTGGATTTTCTCTTTATCTTCGCTTGGCAGTGCATCGCCCGCTTCTTCTACTTGTTTCTTAGTTGCGTGAACTAAGCCGTCAGCTTGGTTGCGTGCTTGCACTAACTCTTCAAACTTCTTGTCTTCATCTGCGTGAGCTTCGGCATCGCGTACCATTTGTGCCACTTCTTCTTCGCTTAAGCCAGAAGAGGCTTTGATGGTGATGTTTTGTTTCTTGCCGGTTTTCTTGTCTGTCGCAGACACGTGCAGAATACCGTCGGCGTCGATGTCGAACATCACTTCAATTTGTGGTTGGCCACGTGGTGCTGGCTCAATACCGTCTAAGTTGAACTGACCTAATGACTTGTTCGCGCTCGCTTGCTTACGCTCACCTTGCAGTACGTGAATAGTCACTGCATTTTGGTTGTCATCGGCGGTTGAGAACACTTGCTGCGCCTTAGTAGGAATAGTGGTGTTCTTCTCAATCAACTTAGTCATCACGCTGCCCATGGTTTCGATACCCAGAGACAGTGGTGTTACGTCTAACAGTAATACGTCTTTCACGTCGCCTGACAATACACCCGCTTGAATTGCAGCACCTACGGCTACCGCTTCGTCTGGGTTGACGTCTTTACGAGGTTCTTTGCCGAAGAAGTTGGTTACTGCTTCTTGAACCTTAGGCATACGGGTTTGACCACCCACTAGAATCACTTCGTTGATGTCTGTTACAGATAAATCTGCATCAGCCAGGGCAACTTTTAGTGGCTCTAATGTACGGATAATCAAGTCTTCAACCAGTGATTCCAACTTAGCACGAGTGATTTTAATCACTAAATGCTTAGGACCTGTTGCGTCTGCCGTGATGTATGGCAGGTTCACTTCAGTGTGGTTGGTGCTTGAAAGTTCAATTTTTGCTTTTTCAGCAGCTTCTTTCAGACGTTGCATTGCTAATGGATCTTTACGCAGATCTAAGCCTTGCTCTTTCTTGAATTCGTCGGCTAAGTAGTTGATCAAACGGTTGTCAAAGTCTTCACCACCTAAGTGGGTATCACCGTTGGTTGCCAATACTTCAAATGTTTGGTCACCATCGTTACTGTCGATTTCGATGATAGAGATATCGAACGTACCACCGCCTAAATCGTATACCGCAACAATATTGTCGCCTTGTTTCTTATCGATACCGTAGGCTAATGCTGCCGCCGTTGGTTCGTTGATAATACGTTTAACATCAAGACCTGCGATACGGCCCGCATCTTTAGTCGCTTGACGTTGTGAATCGTTAAAGTATGCAGGAACGGTAATAACCGCTTCTGTCACTTCTTCACCTAAAAAGTCTTCTGCGGTTTTCTTCATCTTTTTCAAGATTTCAGCAGAAACTTGTGGTGGGGCCATCTTGTTGCCACGCGATTCAACCCAAGCATCACCGTTATCGGCTGCAATGATTTTGAATGGCATGATGTTCACGTCACGTTGAACTTCGTCATCTTTAAAGCGACGACCGATCAAACGCTTAATCGCGAAAAATGTGTTAGTCGGGTTAGTCACAGCTTGACGTTTTGCTGGCGAACCAACAATGATTTCATTGTCTGTATACGCGATGATTGACGGGGTGGTGCGATCGCCTTCAGCGTTTTCTAACACACGTGCTTTGCCACCATCGAGGACAGCTACACAAGAATTTGTTGTGCCTAAGTCGATACCAATAATTTTACCCATGAGGTCCTCCGAAAAATTTCATTCAATCTAAATTTGTTTAGTTGGTTTTGATATGGGGCCGAACAGATTGTTTATCAAGTCCACTGTGGGCCGCCTTCTCTGCCTTAACACCTATATTGGGACAGGGAATTTAATTACAAGGGCCGATAAAAAAATTTTCTTACTTTATCTTTCTGGATGTTCGGATGAATAAAATATTTCACCCGATAAAATACGCTTGCTTATCCACTACAGCTGTTATTCAATCTGCCCACATTTGGCGGATGTTTATCCATGTAAGGTAGCAGAGTGAAGTCTTCGAATTTAGCGTACGTGTATGGCATGGCGGCGGTCTTCCTCTGGTCTACGGTTGCCACCGCTTTTAAAATTGCCTTGAGCTATTACACCCCACTGCAACTGGTGTTTGTTGCTGTACTGACTTCTATCTTCGCCCTCGGTGGAATTCTCGCGTGGCAAAAGAAGCTCTCTTTAGTTAAGCAACAATTTTTGCGCAGGCCCCTGTTTTATCTGGTGACTGGGTTACTCAATCCCTTCCTCTACTATGTAGTGCTGTTTAAGGCTTACTCCTTACTGCCCGCGCAGCAAGCCTTGTCGCTTAACTACACCTGGGCGGTATTGCTCCCTTTACTCGCCGCGCCGTTGTTAAAACAGCATTTACGTAAGAGTGACATTGCGGCGGCGCTCATTGCCTACTCTGGCGTATTTATCATTGCCACTGGCGGCGATATCAGCGGATTTAGCTTTGACAGCCCACTCGGGATTGGCCTTGCACTCACCAGCACTTTACTCTGGTGCCTATATTGGATTGTGAACACTAAAGATCAAGGCGATCCCGTAGTCAGTTTATTATTGAGTTTTCTTATCGGCTTACCTTTTATCGCCGTCACCTTAGTGCTGACCGATGCTTTACCCAGTTTTAGTCTTAAGGCGATATTTGCTGGTATGTATGTCGGATTATTTGAGATGGGCATAACCTTTGTGCTCTGGTTAATGGCGCTTAAAACCGCTACTCGAACAGCCAATATCAGCACCCTAGTGTTTTTATCCCCCGTCATGTCAATTGGGTTTATCGCTTGGATTTTGCAAGAAACGATTGCAATGGCGACCTATCTTGGTCTGGCCTTTATTCTGTCAGGTATGATGTTGCAGCAACTCTTACCAAGATATACCGAGCGTAAACACAGGGGAAAATCTGAAGAAGTCACGCCAAAGATAATGGAGTAAACGCGCCATCATCTGAATAAATTATCGGCGCGTGATGACGCCACTTTTTATATCACTCCGATGTAAAAATGCGTTGGCTAACGTTTTTATCTTAAGTTAAAGGCTAATATCCCGTTTTGTGAAGGAGTATAGAATGACACCTGCCGTTCGACTGGCAAAAAAAGCCAAAATTCCATTTGATATCCTTGAATATAGTCACGATCCACATTGCGCTGCCTATGGTGAAGAAGCCGCCAACACACTCGGGCTCAATCCTGCACAGGTATTTAAAACCCTGTTGGTCGCAATCGATAAAGCCCATGCGCCAATTGCAGTAGCCTTGGTGCCAGTCGATCATCAACTGAATCTTAAGGCCGTCGCTAAATGCTTAGGGCAGAAGAAATTGCAAATGGCCGATGCTGAACTCGCGCAAAAATCCTCGGGTTATCTTGTGGGCGGTATTAGCCCCTTAGCACAAAAAAAACTCTTGCCGACCTTAATTGACCAAAGCGCACAGTCCTTTGATCACATTTATGTCAGCGCGGGGCGCAGAGGTCTTGAAATTAGCTTATCGGCCAATGATTTAGCTCAGCTATGTAAAGGTTCATTTGCCGATATAAAGACGATTTAATTTATGCCTAATAGATTAAATGTCACATAAATAACAACTATTTGACCTGAATCAATAAAGTGTTTGAAAAAGCCTTGATATCCGTCTATAAATTGTACTGAAGTACAATTCGGCTAAGGATAGTCAAATGGAAAAATCAACACAATGGAATCAAGAGACGAGTATCGGCCCCATAAGTTGGGTTGCCATGCTGCTGTGTATCGCCCTTTTTATCTATGAGCATTTTTGGGGAAATGGTTTTACAACTATGGTAGTCATGCTCTATAGCAGCTTTTTGCTTCCCTCGGTATTGCTTACCCGCAGAGTGCAGGAAAAATATTTTATTTATACCTTAGAATATATCAGCGCCTTTCGTAAGTTCACAATTGTGATGACGGTAATATTCCTCTGTGTTTGGCTAGTTGCCACCTATACGCCACTCATCCATTGATCACTAATCTAAACATTAGTTACCGCAAACAAAAAAGCCGTCGATTTTATCCATCAACGGCTTTTTGTTTGCCATTGTAGCCCCTAAACACGGCTAGTGTAATCACCCCATGCTAACCACTTATAGGTGGTTAATGCCTCAAGCCCCATTGGACCGCGGGCATGGAGCTTTTGCGTGCTCACAGCGACCTCAGCGCCTAAACCAAACTGGCCGCCATCGGTAAAACGAGTGCTGGCATTGACATACACAGCGGCAGAATTCACTTCGTTCATAAAGTGCGCCGCAGCGTGAATATCATCGGTCAAAATCGCTTCCGAATGACCACTAGAATAAGTGCGAATATGGTCAACGGCGGCATCGATATCAGCCACCACTTTGATGCCTAAGGTGAGTGACAACCATTCGATGCCAAAATCCTCAGCCTTTGCGAAGGTGATATCGAACCCTAAACCATCGAGCAGCGTAAAACTTTGCTCGCAGACTGAAAAACGCACGCCTAAACGATGCAGATATTCGGCAATTTGTGGCACAAAAGTGCTCGCCACACGCTCATCCACCAGCAAGGTATCGAGCGCATTACACACGGTCGGACGCTGCACCTTCGCATTAGCTATCACGGCGAGGGCGCGTTGTAAGTCAGCATTTTTATCGACATACAAATGACAAATGCCAATACCACCTAGGATTACCGGAATCGTCGCCTGCTCGGCACATAGACGCTGCAATGCTTGACCGCCGCGAGGCACTATCATATCGACATATTGATCGAGCTTTAGCAGTCCTGTCACTAAGGCTCTGTCTGAAGAATCAATAAATTGCACCGCATCGACGGGTAACCCTTGGGCGACAATCGCGCCGCGGATCACCTCACTGATAAGTTTATTTGATTCAAGGGTTTCTTTACCGCCACGGAGGATCACCGCATTGCCCGTCTTTAAGGCGAGCACCGCGATATCGACGGTCACATTGGGCCGTGCTTCATAAATCACCCCGATAACGCCAAGCGGCACACGGCGACGAGTTAGCCTTAAACCGTTATCTAATAACTTACTGCCAAATTCTTCACCCACGGGATCGGCGAGGCGGATCACATCGCTGATGTCACCGATAATACCCGCTAAACGCGCATCATCGAGCAACAATCTATCGATCATTGCATCGGTTAATCCATCGGCCTTAGCAGCGGCAACATCCTTAGCATTGGCGGCTAAAATGGCCGGAGAGTTTTCCGTTAGCGCATCGGCAATAGCCTCGAGCAAATCGGCTTTTTGACTCGCCGTTAAGTTGGCTAAGGCATAACTGGCCTGTTTGGCATTAGCGCCAAGTTGCTGTAAATACTGTTCTTGATTAATTTGACTCAAAACAGACCTCGCTTATAGGACAACCATGTCGTTGCGGTGCACTATTGCATCACCATAATCGTAACCGAGTATGGACTCGATCTCGTCGGAATGTTTACCTGCGATCAAACCTAGGGCTTGGCCGCAATATCGAGTTATCCCCTTAGCAATCACTTTACCTTTTTGATCAACTAATTGCAGCGTTGCACCACGTTCAAACTGACCTCTAACGCCGATAATACCTTTAGACAACAAGCTGCGGCCCTTGTCTGTCACGGCTTTTACCGCGCCAGCATCGAGCACTAAAGAGCCTTGAGTTGCAGGTCCCGCTAAAATCCACTGTTTACGGCTTTCGAGCGGGTTTTCAATGGCACTAAAGTGAGTGCCAACGGATTCTTTACCGACCACTTTTTTAATCACATCGGGGTGATGACCTGAGGCTATAACCACCTCAATCCCGGCACGGCGAGCAATATCAGCGGCTTCCAATTTAGTCGACATCCCGCCCGTGCCCAAACCCGATACAGAACCGCCAGCTAACATGCGCAGGCTGTCGTCGATCTTCACCACCTGCGAAATCAATTTAGCATTCGGGTTAGTGCGCGGATCGGCATCGAATAAACCCTTTTGATCCGTCAATAAAATCAATAAATCGGCATCGCATAGGAGTGCTGCACGTGCCGATAGATTATCGTTATCACCCACTTTAATTTCATTGGTGGCAACGGCATCGTTTTCGTTGATGATCGGGATAATATTATTCGCTAGCAATGCATTGAGTGTGTCGCGGGCATTGAGGTAGCGTTCTCTATCCTGCAAGTCGGCACGGGTCAGCAGCAATTGACCGACATGCAGCCCATAAATACTAAAGAGTTGTGACCAAGCGAGGATCAACTGGCTTTGCCCGACAGCGGCTAACAATTGCTTATTGGCCATAGTGTCGGGCAGTGTCGGGTATTGGAGATGTTCACGCCCAGCGGCAATGGCCCCTGAGGTACATAAAACAACTTCGACCCCTGACTTCATCAGTACGGCCATTTGACGAGCAAGCTCAACCATATGGGCTTTATCCAGCTGTTTACTGCCAGAAGTCAGCACACTCGTCCCCAATTTCACTACCACGCGGCGATACGCAATCTCACTTAAGTTCATTATTCATTTGTAAAAAATAACCGAACAATCCTTATACCTAATCCGTTGGATAATTGGTAGCAAGGAGTTATTAACTCGAGATAAATTTTCGATTTTGCTTGGAATAGTGCATTAAAAAGGGCCATCGATTAAATGACCCTCAAAAAATATTGTCTATTGTAGACAATCTATCACACTAGGTGAGCCCACGAATTGACAGCATCAGCCATAGATAAACTTAGCCACAAACAATGCCGCTAACACAAGGATACCAATGTTTAAATCACTAAAACGGCCAGTGAGCAATTTGATAGCAGCATAGGAGATAATCCCCAGTGCAATACCCGATGCAATAGAGAAGGTCAGCGGCATTAAGATACACACAACCACCACAGGCGCTGCTTCGGTTAAATCTTCCCACTCTACATGCACAAGACCTGACATCATCAAAATTGCCACATAAAACAGTGTGCCCGCAGTCGCATAAGCAGGGATCATTCCCGCCAATGGCGACAGGAATAACGCAGCAATAAACAGTAATCCCACCACCACGGCGGTTAATCCTGTACGGCCACCCGCACTCACACCCGCAGTACTTTCGATATAGCTTGTCGTGGTGGAAGTACCACAAGCAGCCCCCGCAATGGTTGCTATACTGTCAGCGGTCAAGGCACGATTCAAACGTGGTAAACGACCTTTATCATCGAGAAAACCACCTCGCTGGGCAACCGCCACTAAGGTGCCTGAGGTATCAAATAAATCCACAAACAAGAAGGCAAACACTACTGATAGCATAGTTACTTCAAAGACTTGGGATAAATCCATCTTCATAAATGTGGGTGCAATTGAAGGTGGCATTGACACTATGCCGTTATAGCTCACATCACCAAATATCAATCCTAGGCCTGTGATAATTAAGATACTTAAAATCACCGCCGACTTCATTCCCCTTTGGACCATGGCAATAATCAGGAAAAAGCCCAACACCGCCATCACAGCTGGAAATGCCGTAATATCACCCATAGTGACCAAGGTCGCCGGATTAGCAACGACAATGCCGGCACTTTTAAGACCTATAAGCGCGAGGAATAAACCGATACCGGCGGCAATGCCTAAACGTAACGACACAGGAATACTGTTGACAATCCATTCGCGAATACGCACTAAGGATAAGATTAAAAAGCAAATTCCCGACAGGAATACCGCACCTAACGCAGTCTCCCAGCTATAACCCATTTCCCCTACAACCGTGTAAGTAAAAAAGGCGTTAAGCCCCATTCCCGGAGCTAATGCTATGGGATAGTTAGCCATTAATCCCATGACTAAACAACCGATTGCAGCAGCAAGGCAAGTCGCAACAAATACTGCACCGTGGTCCATGCCCGCATCGGCTAACATCATGGGATTCACAAAAATGATGTAGGCCATTGTCATAAATGTGGTCAAACCTGCGATCGCTTCCTGCTTGAGGCTCGTTTGATTTTGTTTTAGTTTGAACAGCTTTTCTAACATGGAACTGGGTTCCTTTTATTTTAAGTAGGTAGGGTATTTAAATGTAAGGAGTATGTAGCGCGATTACATTTGCAGCAGATTATAGGGAGTTTAAGTTGGTCAGGCCACACAATTGGCAAGGAATAGTTAACTCCGTCAATAGTAGTGCCATGCACAAGATAGGCAAATTTAAACGAATTCTAACTCACTCACAAAGCCACGTTATCGATATCAGTAACGCCAATCAACTCGGCTATTTCGGTTACATGGGTATCGACCCAAGCGCTGCTGATCGGTCCCCAGGTCACAACGCGGTAATAACCTGCATTATTTCGGCTGCCTTCCTGTACAAATTCGACTCGAATACCTATATCTTCAAAAGCCGCTATCGCATCCTGTAAGGTGCGGCGAGGCATTCCAGTTAACTTATTGAGTGATAATAAGTTATGGCGTTCATCATCCATCAAATGCGCCAAATAAAGCTTACGCAAAAACGCCTTATGCTGTTTTGAAATCGGTTGTGATACGGGTATAGAAAGTGACATCGGATAACCTGTATGATGATAAAAATAATTACCATCAAAACTACTTTATATTCAGTTAATAAGGCAATAGCTAACCCTAAATAGTTGACGTTAAATATACACAGATCACGGCATCACAATGGGGCTGATTGACTTGAATAAAACAACTTGTATTCTCCCCTAGAATACTGCTATTTCTCACCTCAGTTATTTATAGGTAAATAGCTGAAATATGTTTTTATAAATTAAGTCGTGCCATGCATATAGACAAACTACACTTACTGATGTGAGTCATGGAGTGGCTTAGCGAGCCTCGCCCCTGCAACTAAAGAGTCCCGTGGAGGTATTGGTGATAATGAACCTTGATAAAGATAAACCCGATAACTCTGGTATTCGATATAACCACTACAAATTAATGGGATTAATGGCACTCTGCAGCTATCAGATTAGCCACGCAGCCGAGCTTAACATTGGCGTTAGCCTCTCTATTCCCCCCTATGTTATTCAAGAAACTAACAGTGGACTCGAACTCGAATTACTCTACAAAGCTCTCGCGGTTAAAGGGCATCAAGCCACCATTCACTACCTTCCATTCGCACGTACATTCCATGAGCTAAAAGAAGGCAAACTCGACGGCATCATCAATATTAAAGAAGGAATGTTAAAAAACGTCTTTTATTCCGATGTGGCAATTAGCTATCAAAACTGTGCCATCAGCCTCGAATCTAATCGTTTCAATATCAATAGTATAAAGGATTTAAGCAACAAACAAATTGTCGCTTTCCAGCGTGCATCGACCATGTTAGGGGAAGAGTTTACCCAAATGGCTAAAGCCAATACTGGCTATAAAGAACAAGCACGGCAGATACAACAGGTTTATATGCTTATGAAACATAGAGCCGATGTGGTTGTGATGGATAAAAATATTTTCAAATACTATTTAAAGCAGGCTTATCTCGACGGGCGACTGAACAGCAAAGAATTACAACAGCAAGCGGTTTGCCACAAAATATTCCCACCATCGGAATATCGTTTCGCATTTCTCAATGCGCAAATTCGTGATGATTTTAATGCGGGTCTAGAACAGATTACCCAAGATGGTACCCTGCTAGCACTACAGGAAAAATACAGCCGCCTCATGTCCATAGAGACTGAAGCGGAGGCATCAGCCAATATCATAGAACGCAGCACTATCGGAAACGATGCGCTCTAACTTACAATTAAAAAGGACGCTTATGCGTCCTTTCATTAATAAAACCCTTACTTAACAACAAGCACAGGGCAAGCCGCTCCATTAGCCACAGCTTCGGCGACATTAGTATGTAAAAAGTGTGATAATCCACTTCGGCCATGGCTGGCAATGACCACCATGCCAATATCCTTGCTATTGGCCTCCTCTAAAATTTGATCTACAGGATCACCACGGCGGATCAATGTGGTTATAGGGAGATCCGTTTTAAGCCTCTCTAGTAGCGCCTGCATTTTATTGGCCGCCGCATCCTCCATGCTTTTCGCCAGTTCCTCAGGTGTGATAGATAAAATCAAAAAGTTTTCATCACCAACAGGCTGCTCAACAACATGTAAAATCTTTAGACCAACATTATATAAATTAGCCATTTCAATGGCGTAACTCAGTGCATGGGCCGCAGTTTCAGAAAAATCTGTGGGCCAGAGTATTTGACCTTTACGCATAATCTGTACTCCTTATATGGCGCGTATGGATTATCTTGTTGGTTTTAACTGCTTAGTCTTTAAGCCAAGCAACGGCATCGTCTTTATCGACAAAAAACTTCACCTGTGCAGGTGTAAACCAATTTGCTAATTTCGCCATAACCTCCTGAAGGGTTGTCTTACCTACTATGGCTATTTTTTCAAAGTGGCGAACGTGCTTCACTCCTAGTTTTAGATCATCCCACGCGGCCTGTAGTTCCAAGCCTTCCAATTCAGTGACATCCACTAAGGCATAAATATCGGGATCTTTTACCCCCTCTAAAGCTGACTCCAGCACAGGTACCATCATTTCGTAGTCTTGATGGGTTAATGTGCCGATGGCTTTAAAGGCAACAAAAAAATCATCATCACCATAGCGCTCAATACCAATAGAAATTCCGTGTTTTAACAAAGCCATACATCCTCCCTGTATAAAAACCACCCATATTAGTGTAGAAGCTAAGTCCACAATAAGCCGTGATCTTGCTCATAAATACACCAGATAACTTGCACTGACTCACTAAGCCAACTAGGATAAACCGACTAATCAGTCGGTTTATCTATAACTGCGTGGTAAATTAAAAATCAACCATGCATTTTGCCGCTAATACACACTTTACACTTGGAGCAACAATAATGAATATGGCCACAGGTACCACGAATATCTCGCCACTGACCCAGTTGCTCCAATGTCAACGCAGCTGTTACTTAACAAACCCCAATTCCGATTACAGTGTACGAGTTGAGCAACTAACGCGGCTTAAAGCGGCTATATTACAGTTCCAAACCCCTTTGGTTGAGGCATTAAGCCAAGATTATGGTCATAGATCCAAGGATGACAGCCTAATATCAGACATTATGCCCGTCATCAATAACATCAATTACACCCTAAAGAACCTCAAAAAGTGGCTTAAACCCAGCCATCGCCATGCGGGAATTTTACTCGCGCCCGCCAAGGTCACAGTCCATTATCAACCTTTGGGGGTTATCGGCATTATCGTGCCGTGGAATTTCCCCGTCATGCTGTCAATTGGCCCGCTAGTCACCGCCATTGCCGCAGGTAATCATGCCATGCTCAAAATGTCTGAATTTACCCCAGCAACAAATAGAGTGATAAAACAACTCTTAGCCCAAGTGTTTGATGAATCCCATGTCGCCGTTGTTGAAGGTGAAGCCGATATTGCTGCCGAATTTTCTGCCCTGCCCTTCGATCATTTACTCTTTACAGGCTCGACCACAGTTGGCCGCCATGTGATGCGGGCCGCCGCGAATAACCTCACACCCGTGACACTCGAACTGGGCGGTAAATCACCCGTAATTATCGCCCCCGATATGCCGCTTGAGATAGCAGTAGAACGAATGATTTACGGTAAGTGCCTAAATGCAGGGCAAATCTGTGTCGCCCCTGATTATGTGCTTTGTCCTAAAGCCAAGGTGGATGATTTTATCGCGGCCTACCAAGCTAAGTTTAAATCCATGTACGGCGCGATTAACCACAATCAGGACTATGGCTGCATCATTAATACACGTCAGTTTGACCGCCTTATGACAGTACTTGACGATGCCAAAGCTAAGGGTGCCCGTGTCATTTCGGCAACTAACGAAGCCATAGATAGCCAAAACCGCAAAATTGCGACTCAGTTGATAACGAACACCAGTGAAGACATGCTATTGATGCAGGAGGAAATATTTGGCCCATTACTGCCGATTATTGGCTACAACTCCTTAGAGGAAGCGATTCAATATATCAACCACAGGGCAAGACCTTTAGCCCTTTATGTGATGAGTTTCGATGAGCCAACTCAGCAAAAAATCCTCCAGCAGACCCATTCTGGCGGCGTTTGTATCAATGAAACCGTGTTCCATGTCGCGGCCGACGATGCGCCCTTTGGAGGTATAGGGTCATCGGGTATGGGGCATTACCATGGCAAAGAAGGCTTTTTGACCTTCAGCCACGCTAAAACCGTACTCAGCCGTGGCCGATTCAACACAGGTAAGTTTGTGCACCCACCCTACGGCACGTTTATCCAACGTATGTTGATGAAACTATTCTTGCGCTAGTCATTGGGGATAAATCTTGAATAAGCCAGTAACAACCCAGCCTATAGAAATAATAAAGGATAAACGCCAAGCCATTCTCGATACTGCCTTGACGCTCTTTGTTAGCCAAGGATTTCATGGTACTTCGACCGCATCTATCGCTAAGCAAGCCGGCGTAGCAACGGGCACTTTATTCCATCACTTCCCCTCCAAGGAAGCCTTGATGGAATGTTTATTCCTGACAATAAAACAAGAGTTTGCCGATGCTTTACTGTTAAACATCCATAAGGGCAACGATCTTAAACACAATGCCATGCAGCTATGGCAAAGTGCGATAGATTGGTCACTGGCTAACCCCGTCAAACAGCTGTTTTTTCAGCAATATTCAATGTCACCCATGATTACCCCCAAGGTGCGCGATCAAGCGATGAACAGCATCTTAGGCTTTATTAGCGAACTCATTAAACAGGGACAAATGATGGGATTAATCGCCCATTATCCAGTGGAATTGATGCTAGAAAACTGTCATGGTCAATACCTAGCAGCAACACGATTCTTTATCGACAATCCACAATTGGGCACCAATAAAGACTACCGAAATGCCAGTTTTGAGCTGTTTTGGAAGGCTATGCAAAGCTAACCGTGCTGCACTTTACCTACCGAAAGCAATTAGCATGTGTCGTAACTCGGTTTAAGTTTCATTAAAAATCATCGATAAACGATAACTTATGATTGACTATCACTAAGTTACTTCCTATATTAATTCCCATATTCATATCAACATTTGTGAAAGGGAACATCAATGCAATATATCATTCAGCTTATATGCGGTTTCATCTTGGTTGCGAGCATCACTGCTTGCCAGAGTATAAATGTCACTGAAAGTCACTTTTTAAACCCAGATAAAGCAATCACCCAAAGCTTACTGGACAAAAGTGGTCGGCAACTACAACTCTCCCAAATCCACATTAAGGCAAGTGATGGTATCCAATTAGGTGGCGTATTAATCACACAGAAAAATGCTAAATTCACCCTTATTTATTTTGGTGGCAATGAATTTAGAATCAATACGAACGGAGCAGATGTAGCAACAACCCTAAGCCAATTTGATAATAATTTGTTGATAGTCGACCACAGAGGTTACGGCATGAGTCAGGGCTCCCCCAATATAGAAACACTCAAGCAGGATGCTGAAAGCGTGTATGACTTTGTCAAGTCACAACCTGAACTCTCGCAACTACCTATCATTGTCCATGGTCTATCCCTTGGCAGTATGATAGCGGGAAATTTATCAAACCAGAGACCCCTCGATGGTTTGGTACTCGAAGGTTCTCTTACAACAGTTAAGGATATGATTGACAAACAAATACCTTGGTATGCAACCCCTTTTATTGATTTTCAACTGAACGATAAACTAGCTAACATCAATAACCTTGTATGTGTCGCTAATTATACAGAGCCATTATTAGTTATAGTGGGAGAAAATGACAATACGACACCCAAAGCACTTTCAGAAGCCTTATTTGCCCAGTCGAAATCCACTAATAAGCAGCTATACATAGTGCCTAATAAAGGTCACGGCAACGCTATGTTGAGTCCCGACTTCTCTAAACATTACCAAGCATTTATTCACAGCATTCTCTATAAGCAGGCAAAATAACTATGAATAAAATTAAACGTTTAAGCCGTTTTATCACTGTAGTTCTGTATTTTAGCTTAGGCTCCATATTATTGAGTTTAGCGATAGCGATATTTAATACGAATGGCCAATTACACTTCGGTGAGCCCAAGCAAATGAATGTCTGGCTCGGGCTCAGTATTGAAGGAAGCTGGCAAACATTAGCCGAACAACTAACCCAAGCGGGATTCAACGCTGTGCTACTACTTGGTGTATGGCAAATCATTCCCTTAATCATAATTAACTGCATGTTAATTAAGCTTTTTAAACTATACCAACGAGGATTAATTTTTGCCGAGGCCAATATTCGCTGCTTTCAATACATAGGCTGGGCCTTAATTGGTCAATTTATTATGGTACTCTTTTACCCTCCGATATTGACTACGATAATTAACACTCTCCATACAGATGCGGGACTCCCTCGTAGTATTGGCATCAATGATAGCGATATTACTATGTTGCTCACTGGTTTTATTATTAGTGTTATCGCCGAAGTGATGCGTCAGGGAGCCGAGATACAGTCAGAGCAAGAGCTAACTATCTAATGGCAATTATTATTGAACTCGATGTGCAACTCGCAAAACGTAAGATGAAATCGACTGAGTTAGCGGCTGCAATTGGCATTACCCCACAAAATTTATCTATTTTAAGGGCCGGTAGAGCCCGAGCGATTCGCTTCTCCACCCTTGAAGCCATCTGCCGACACCTACAATGCCAGCCTGGTGATATATTGATCTACAACGATGATCCCACATTCGAAGATGAGCAAGACGAGATTGCCTTAAAACAAAACCGAGCCACTTAGCTCGGTTATTTAGTCAAAAGGAATAGCTGTATTGACGAGTTAAATTTTACGTCATTAAAGCTAAAGTTTCTTTGGCAAAACACTACCAAAAGAAACTTGACATAAACATTAATTTTGACTCAGTTCTTGGGCTTTTTCGGCTGGCTGGGCGACTTGAGTTGGGCTCCAGTAGCCTTGTTTGATTCCTTTATCAATCAGCTCAGCAACGGCAAGTTCGATGGCCTGCAACACACAAAATTGCACTGGCTCGTTGGTGGTAAAACCGACTTCGGCCTCGGCGAGTCGATTTAAACTCGTGTAACGGAACAAGCCCGCACGCATTTCTTGGGACAAGACCCGTTTGCTGGTCGAGACCGACATCATCACTTTACCTGTGTGCACATCCACGGCACGCAGATAAATGGTCACCAGATCTTCACGGTACATTTCCGATGCGCCAATGCCATAGTATTCGACACCGCTACCGCCTGTACTAGTGTTGGTCTCATAACTAATGACGCCACCTTCGAGTAGCAATCTGGCCGTGGATAATACGGGCACTTCATCGCCCTTAGTACCGCTCTGCTTGTTGCTGATCTTGCGCTCGGTGAGCAGGTTTTGCAGCCCTTCACGCTCCACTGGCGTAAACCATTTAGAGTCGAGCAAGGTCTGCATCAACATCGATGTCGCGCCCTGAGTCACTGCGGTCGAAAACGAACTCACGTTAACCTGTGGCTTATATTGCCCCGTTTGATCGCGAAAGGAATACACGGCTACAGGAATAGGAAACTTAGGTCCAGGTTGAGTTTGCAGCCCACGCATCACTTCACTTAGGGAATTAACCTCAGCAGCCGTGATATTTAAATCGGGTTTGGAGATCAAGCTACAGGCCGACACACTTAACAATAATAAACTCACTAACACTAGACGGGCCATTAGTTGACTCCTCCGAATGTCGGCATTTCAATCACAGTGATTTCACCGGTTTCAGTATTAGTAATCGTCAGCATCACGCCATTTCCCGTAGAAGCCACTTCAATGCGAAAATCACCGGTATCGTAAACACCATCGGTGATTTCACCATCGGCAACGCCACGCGTGATCGAGTTGATGATGTTACGCTCTAGGGATTCTTTAAAACGGGTGACAAAATCCTTCTCGGTCGAGCTGGATTTATTGTCGTTCTGCGCTTGAGCCTTATTTAATAAAAAAGCCCCATTTTGCGGATTGCCGCCAAAACTGGGATTAATTGGCGTGTAAATCAATTCAGTGGCTAGACCACTGCTTGCCACACATAAAGTGACAAGGGCAAGTAACGTCCTGTATATCATTATTATTATCCTAAAAGTCGTCCGATGTTCCTGAAAAATCACCTGTTATTGCATTGGCTCTGACTTGCGCTAAATAATCAATCGTGAGCAAAATCGCCTGCTCTGCACTCTCTTTAATCGGGTTTGCACGACGACCAAAATGAGTGGTGTAAATCCGAGTCCCGTTTACCTCTAGAGTTAAAACGGTTCCTGCCTGTGGAAACACTGTCTCATACAGAGTGACGTTAAAGCCTTGGGTAAAGGGCAGCTCGCGCCAATAGCTTGAGTAGTAAAAGCCAAAGTCCTTACCAAACCGAGTCAAGGTTCTATCTATCACTAAGCCACTAATTTCAATGTCGTTATCGGCAATAGTGATAGGGGAAGCCAGTAGCAGGAATGGGCATAAAACGCAGGTCAGCAGACACTGTTTTAACTGTTTCACTTATCCCTCCTTAACCTTTTAATCGAACCTTAAAAACCGCGCTAACCTCTGTTAGAACAAGGTGAGTTTTAGTGCAAATTTTCGATAAAGCAGGTTAACAGGGTTAAAGATCTCCCGTCATTACGCTGGGGGGCAAATTAGCCCGAAGAGCTAAGGTAAAAATACAAAAATAGCCCATTTGGCTAATATGCTAAGAGGCCGGTGGGGATAGGAATTACGCGACAAACGAGCGAGTGAGATAGACAATAAAAATGCGACCCGAGCGTCGCATTTTTATGTTTAGAGTCAATAACACAGGGAGCTTGAATTATTGTGGCAGCCATAATCGTACCAATAGGCCACCGTCGCTACGATTATGCATGCTGATACTGCCATCGTGGGCTTCGATAATTTCACGGCACAGAGGTAAACCTAAGCCAGTACCCGATTGTTTTGTGGAGTAAAATGGCAGCAGCGCCTGCTCTAATACTTCGCCAGACATACCTGTACCGCGATCCTCAATCGCAATACTGAAACCTGCACCATCCACTAAGGTTTGATATCGAATCGACAGCGTTACATCCTCAGGTTTTGAGCCAGATTCATGGGCATTTTTAAGTAAATTGAGTAGCACTTGCTCCATCTGTCCTTGATCGAAATAACCATCGACTTCAGGTAAATCATCCTTAAGTTTAAAGGGATAATGCTGGGTTAACTGGGTGGTAAATTGCGCCCAATTCACCTGACGGCGCTGTGGGAGTGGTAACTTAGCGAAGCGTGCATAGTTGAAAATAAATTGACTTAAATGGTTAGTGCGACTCTCTATAGTATCGAAAATCAACTTCAACCTAGGATTATCCATATCTTTGGTGAGCAGACGGCCCGAATTAACCATTGAAGCAATGGGCGCCACAGAATTATTAAGCTCGTGGCTAATAATGCGGATCACTTTCTTCCACACTGCCACCTCTTGGCGATTTAACTCGCGGGTCATCTGCTTGAGTAAAATCAAGTTATGCTGCTGGTTATTCAATAAAAATTGACCACGACTCAAATACCAAGTTTCTACATCATCTTCGCCCATGGCAAAGAGTCCGTTCTTTTCATGTTTAAGCGCTAAAGCTAATACCTCAGGCAAGTCCACCAGCAATTCGTCAAGGCTCAAGCCTTCCATTCTGCCCTTTTTATGAAATAGATGACGCGCCGCATCGTTGGCGTAAATGAGCCGTTGATGATCGTCCAGTAGTAACATCACATTGGGAGAACTTTGAATGACCTTATCCAGCAATAACTCACGCTGGTAAATATATTGCCTTTCTTGGCGCAATTTAGCGGCGCTATGGTTAAATAACTGCGCTAACGCTTTGAGTTGCCCTTCGCCATGTTCGGGAATACTTACGCTAAAGTCGTTATCACTAAAATTTAGCAAGCCAACTTCGAGGGAATCTAAACTACGGCCGAGATGCCGAGTTAACCAAGCAATGCCTAAACCACAGGCACCGCAGGCGAGTAATATTCCAATTAACCAACTATCAATAGACAAGAACGCGGTATTTTCATCCACAGCCATTGCAGCGGGAATTTTTGGGGGAAGAATAGAAAGTGACTCAATACGGGGGATGACAATATGTGGTGCAGGATTAAACTGCCCTTCTTTAAGTTGTTCTAATGCGTAAAGTTTTAGATGTAGCTGCTCTTGCTTAAGTTGTTCAAGCTTTTTTAATTCATTTTTAATCTGCTCGGTTGTAACGCGTTGCTGAGTTGATAATGCCTGTTGAAATTGCTCAGTATTTTTAAGCGCTAGCTCTATTGAAGATACGGTTTTTTCAAGCTGAGAAAGATCAATCGGTGGCACATCGACCGCAGGAATATCAATGTGGATTGAGTCTTCTACTTCCTTTGGCGTAGGGGACAGATATTTCGCTACGCCAAAGCTCAGCAAAACACCAAAAGCGCAGCAAGCCATTGAATAAATGATTAGTTTAGTTCGGAGTAACAGCTTCATTTTTGCCTACCTTACTCGCGCGCTAAACCAAATTTATCCATACGACGGTATAGTGCCTGACGGCTAAGTCCAAGGGATTTTGCCACTCTCGCAATCACGCCCTTATGCAGACTCAGTGCCGCTTCGATTTCCTCTCGGCTCACCTCTACCGGCTCATTGGAAAATGTGGCATTAACGGGGGTGGGAGTGGAAGCATAAACTGGCTTAGAGTACTGCAATCCCATTTCCGACTGAGTTTGTATACTGTGGGATGATGAAGTACTAATCGCACACGTAATGGGCGCTAAACCAAAGTCGGTTTCGGTCAGCACGCGACTTTGCGCCAATAACACGGCTCGCTTGCAGGCGTTTTCAAGCTCGCGCACATTCCCCGGCCAGCGGTGGTGCAATAACGCCTGCAATGCGGGTTTACTCAGGCTAAACTCGGAGCCGATAAAGTGTTGTACTAAAGGTAAAATATCATCGGTTCGTTGATTCAGTGGCGGTAATGCCAGCTCAATGACATTTAAACGGTAGAATAAATCTTCACGAAAACGCCCTTCGGCAATATCTTGAGCCAGATCCGCATTGGTCGCACTGATCACTCGCACCTTAACTTTCAAGGTTTTATGACTACCTAAGCGCTCAAACTCGCCAGTCTGTAGCACTCGCAATAACTTTACTTGTCCCGAGAGCGGTAAATTACCGATTTCATCTAAAAACAATGTGCCACCATCAGCCGCCTCGAAGCGGCCAATACGTACTTTGGTCGCGCCAGTAAAGGCGCCCGCCTCGGCGCCAAACAGCTCGGCCTCTAACAAGTCCATAGGCAAGGCACCGACATTGACCTTGATAAAGGGTTTGTTTTTGAGCGGCGAATTGGCGTGGAGAATATCGGCGAGTTTGTCTTTTCCCGCACCATTGGGACCCGTGATCAACACTGATACATCGGAGCGCGCCAGTTGCAAGGCTAAATCAATACAACGTTGCATCGCCCCACTGCCAAATACGATACCGCAGAGATCCGCATCGGCTATCGCCACTTGGCGTTGATGATTAACCCGCTCGAGGCGATGATTGGCACGGGAGAGTTTATAGAGCGCAATCAGGTTTGTGATGCTATTGAGTAACTTAGCGTCGTCCCAGGGTTTACCCATATAATCGGCCGCGCCCGCTTTAACCAGTTCGACCGCCGTTTCGAGCTGAGTCCATGCCGTCATCAGAATGATAGGCAGATCCGCTTGGCGTTCGCGAAGAGCATAAAAAAGCTGCCGACCTTCCTCGCCCGAAGTGGTATCTCGGGTAAAGTTCATATCTTGAATGACGAGATCGACTTCCTGAGTCGTCAGTAACCCAAGGGCTTCTTCAGGGTTATGGCAAGTCAGCACCCGATAATCATTGAGTTCTAGCATCAAACCTAGCGCTTGGCAGATAGCATGATTGTCATCGACGATAAGGATGGTATCCATAAGTGTGAGTTCTGTCCTAAGTAAAACCCGTTAACGGTAAAGTAACAAAAAGTGCAATAACATCCTATTGTTATCGCACTTTTGTCGAGCTTTTATCGTACCTTGAGTGACATCAAATATTCCGCTATACGCTGCGAGTGGCGGTTGCTGGCGAAATATTTGCCGCCTTACGCGCCGGCAAGTAAACCGCTAGCGTGGTGACAATGAATAAGCCTGCCACAGTGAATAATGGATAACTTAACTCCAACATAGGCAAGCTATAAATTTTCATTAACTGTTGCCCCAACTGTATCGCTAACAAACCACCCAGCACGCCTCCCGCTAAGCAAATCAAATAGTTCTCCACGAGGAAGTAACTGATAATATTGCGCTTTTTAGCACCCAATGCGCGGCGGGTACCTATCTGCTTAGTGCGGCGCTGAATATTAAACATCACCATGCCCGTTAAACCGAGCGAGGTGATCAGCAGCAGCAACACCACCATCATAGTTAACACAGTAATCATCAATTTATGATCGCGATATGAGCTATCTTTTAAGGCCTCGATTGACTTAAATCCATCGAGCACTCGGTTTGGATTCTCGGCCAGCAGCGCTTTTTTTATCGCGTCTTTAAGCTCGGCGTGAAACTCAGATTTGGCCCGTACCATGTAAGAACTGCTGCCATAATCCACATTTTGAATCACACTATTTTCAAGGCTAGAACTGTCAATCCACGCGCCTTGCAGTTTTTCGACTACGCCAATCACAGTGATCTGCGCATCCTTACCTTCGTACAATACTTTGCCAAGTGCGGATTCATCTGGCCAGATGGCTTTCGCTAACACGCTGGAGATGATCGCTAATCGGCTAGGGCTATCGAGGCTATCCTTAAGTTCATGGGGGTAAAAGTTACGTCCCTCAATCAGCTTAAGGCCTAAGGTCTCAATGGTGTGATCTGTCCCTAAATACATGGCAAATTGCGGTGTCGATTTAGTGCTATCAGGATCTGGCCCCAGCTTTAACGTGCTCGACCAGCCGCCACCGCTTAACGGCAACATATTGGTTGAGGTCGCATCAATCACATTGGGTAGCCCCCGCAAAATTTGCTGATCAATTTTGTTTTGCGCGGTTTTATCAATCAATGGATCGAAGTTGAACAAGCTAAAGGTCAAGACTTCTGACTCTTTAATCCCCGAATCACGCTGCATCAGGGCTAAACGCTCTTGAATAATAAAGCTCGCATTCGCCACAATCGCCACAGACAAGATAATCTGAATAAGCAGTAAGATTGGGCCGCTTTTACTACGCAATAAACTGCTGAGAATAGGTTTAATATGCAACATAATGAGTCCCTTACTGGCTTTTCAGATAAACGCTAGGTTTAGTGCGACACACAACCCATGCTGGATACAAGCCAGCCAACAAGGCTGTGCCTACCGCAATACTTGGGGTGATAATCCACATACTCGCCGATAAATGGGTTAAACCCTTAGAGACCTCAAACTGTGCCGATAAGCCATAAAGCGAAGCGTAGGCCCAAGCCAGTCCCAGCAAACCACCGAATAAGCCAATCATGCCCACTTCAACCATATATTGAGCGAAGATTTGACCACGGCTAGCACCAATAGCGCGGCGTACACCCACTTCGGGCGCTCGCTTGAGGAACTTAGTCAGCATCAAACCTAGTATGTTGACTAAACAAACACTTAAAAACAGCACGCTCAAACCAACTAAGATTTTATTGTCTTCGGGCACCACATGATTGTATTCAAGCCAAGTCGCCACATCGGAGACTTTGACTGAGTCAGCGGCAGATTTAGTATCCGTAAAACGGCCCAGGGCTTTTTGCTCCGCCACATAATTGCTGAGCCAAGAACGGTAACTGGCTACTGCGTCTTTATTTGGCAACTCAACCCAATACAGCAACCACACTTTTTCAGAGTTAAGGCGATCGCTGTAACTATTCATCGTCTCAAACTTCCAACCCGAAGTGTTACCCCATATATCAAACTCTTCGATAGGCGTCAGCGAAAACGGCACAAAAATTTGGTCCGTGTCGTTAAAGGCACCGTTAGTGGGATCATAATATTTAGGCTTAGGATCCCAGGCTTCAATCACCCCAACCACTTGATAAGGTTTACGATTAAGATAGATAACTTTGCCAACACTGTTTTGACCCGCAAACAACTTTTGATTGAGTTTATCGTTAATCACCACTTGATAAGCAGGTTCAGTGTCGACGGATTTATCCCACACGCTACCGTACAAAAATGGTACGTCAAACAGCTTAAAAAAGTCACTGTCCGTCACCCGAATGCTTTCTAAAATAGGTGCAAAATTGGCATCCTCCGTTTGCACTGCCATCCCAGTGCGAAACATCGCAGCTTGGCGTTTAGGTAAGGTATTGTTGCGCAGATTCATCACGTCTTGGTAAGTCACTAACGAGTTAAACTCATCCCAAGAATCAGGACCTTGGCTCCAAAGCTGTACCGCATTTAACTCATCAGAGCGTTCACCCGCAGGATTAAATGACATCATCTTGTACACGTTTAACGTGGTGATAGTGATACCGATACCAATGGAAATCGCCAACACCATCAACAGCGACAACACTGGCGTTTTCTTAATGCTGCGCCAAGCTAAATCAACATAATAAAAGAACATAATGCATATCCTTAACGGTCGGCGTTGGCGACAAGTTTGTCGATATCAGTCGCAGCATTGATGTCACTGACATGTCGATAACCTTGATGATACATAGTAAAGTCACACACTTGGCCATCGACAATTTGAATGTTGCGTTGGGCGCGGCGAGCAAGTTCAGGATCGTGCGTCACCATAATAATGGTCGTGCCCGCTTGATTGATATTCTCAAGTAACTCCATCACTTGACGCGCCATTAGGCTATCGAGGTTCCCCGTAGGTTCGTCGGCGAGTAGGAAACGAGGCTCACCAGCCAAAGCGCGGGCAATTGCCACCCTTTGTTGTTGTCCACCCGATAACTGAGTGGGTAAATGTTTAAGGCGAGATGCGAGACCAACTTGCTCTAATGCCTCTTGTACACGACGTTGACGCTCCTTGGCATTAAAACCACGGTAGCGCAGCGGCACTTCGATATTTTCTGCCAAGTTAAGATCAGGAATTAAGTTAAAGCCTTGGAAAATAAAGCCAATTTTCTCATTACGGATAGTGGCGCTCTTGTTATCGCTCAAGTTAGACACGTTAATCCCATCGAGAAAATAGTCACCGTGGGTAAAACCTTCGAGTAAACCCGCGATATTTAGGAAAGTCGTTTTACCCGAGCCAGAAGGCCCGGTGACGGCCACAAACTCACCTTCGTTTACCTCGAGATTAAAATCGCGCAGGGCGTGGGTTTCCACTAAATCCGTTTTAAAAACCTTGCTCACGTTCTTCATTGATAACATGCTAATTTCCTTTAAATAATCAAATCTATTTTGCGCCCAGACTCTGCGTCTACACCTTAGGCATCGACTCATGCACTACCATGAGCAGCGAGCCTTCATCAGCCAAAGAATGGCTCGACAACACACTCTAAAAGCCACACGAGGGCACGCTGCATAACATTGGCGGTTTCGATAGAAACCTCACCCACTTGGTGAACCTCACCCAAAGGATTGGTCCATTCCAGCAAATTCAGTCCGAGGAAGAACCAGCTATTGGGCTCACCGATACTCAATTCCACCGCAACTACCAGTAACAATAAGGCCAGTACTCCAAACATTTTGGATGACATCAATACACTGATATCAAATTGTTTATCACGCATATCCGGCTCCTTTTCTTGTCTATGCCGCCGTGTTTCTTGTTACTACTGCGAGTCACTACAAATAGTCACTAGGCGGTTAAATTCATCACATCGTTTTTAGTCATTTACGAATATCGGTATCAATGAATTCTGACCTGCTCTGCACTATTAAAGGGCTCGAGGCTCGAAATCACCCACTCATCTCCTGCTTTGCCGCCATCGAGCACTTCCACTTGGCTCAGGCTGGTACTGCCGAGTTTAATCTGACGGCGACTGGCTAAATCACCCTCGACTTGGTAAGTCTCATCGCCACCGCCGCTAGTCATAAAGGCGCCACGTTTTACCATAAGAACATTGGGTCTGTGCTCTAACAAGACTCGGGCCGAGATGCGTTGATTCTGGCGCAGTGTTAGGCTGTCGCTTTGGTCAAATTGCACCCTAGCGGTCACTTCACGGTTACGCACTTCAGGGGAGATGGACGATAACTTGCCCATTAACTTAATACTGCCAAAACTCAACTCGACTTCCATGCCTAAACCCAGATCATCCGCATAGGACTCAGGCACGGCTAACTCGGCCTCATAGGCACTTAAATCAACGACGGTTAAAATCGGTTGATTGGCGCTAAGACGGGTTTTCTGCTCAGTGATCCAGTTACCGATAATGCCGTTAACGGGTGCGACAATATTCAAGGCATCGACTTGGCGTTCTAGCTCGCGTACCGCAAGGGCCTGACGCTCAACTTCTAACGCTTTGTTTTTAATTTCAAAGGTTAACGTATCTTTCGTTAACGCCACTTCCTGCTGTGCATGCTTAAACTTCAGCTTGGCTTTGTGTAAATCATCTTTGCCCTTTTCATAATCAATCTGACCAATAAGTTGACTTTGAATAAGCAGCTCTCCGCGTCGGCTTTCCCTATCGGCCGCTTCAAGATCGACCGTTGCCATATCTAAGGTTTGATAAGCTTGTAATTGATCGCGTCTCGCATCCAACTTAGCGCGCTCTAATGCACTCTCCATTCCTGCTAGTACGGACTTGGCTTGCTCTAACTGGTTAGTGAGTCTTGGACTATCGAGTTTGGCGACCACATCGCCTTTTTTGACGGTATCGCCAGGATTACTGAGCAGAGTGACGGTTCCTTCCTCTGTGCTATACAAAATCGGCGCATTGGCCGCCACGATTTTACCTGTGGTCGCCACATCGCGGGTTAATGTCCCCATATAGAGTGTTGCCGTAGTGATATCGCTGCGGCTAAGGGATTTGCTTACATTATCAGAGCCTAAACTCGCCCACACTAAGGCGCTGACTAATAAGGCGCAACCGCCAATCAACAGAGGTAACTTAAGACGTTTAATGGTCGATGGCACAAGTACAGTATCTTGGCCGCTAGTATCTTTAATCATCGCTTGGCTCGCTTCTCTGTTGGGATCATCAGTGCCGGAACGCATCAACGGACACTATTGGAAATCTCTACCATAGAGATAGCAAAGCCTATGCCAAACAAGTAAAAACATTTATTTTCAAACTGTTAAGCAAAACTCACCGCTGAAAGTGTCCGCGGACACTGGAGCTTTATTTAAAAGTGTCCGCAGCAGTGAAATGAAAAGTGTCCGATTGAGAAAAGCGGTTCCTAGAAGCTAAAACCTAGGACCTCGATTTATTAGTCGAAAAAGCCGAGTTTCCCTTTACAGTAAAATCCTTGCCACATAAGATCCTGCCACCCTCGCAGCAAAAACGATCAAAAGACCAAACCCTATGACCACAATAACAATCACTCGCCCAGACGACTGGCATATTCATTTAAGAGACGGCGCCCAGCTTAAAGATACTGCGCGCGACATCAGCCGCTATATGGGCCGCGCCATCATCATGCCAAACTTAGTGCCACCCGCTATCGATACCGAAACCGCACTGGCCTATTACGATCGCATTAAAGCGCAGGTGCCCGCGAGCTCACAGTTCGAACCTTTGATGGTGTTGTATTTAACCGACAAAACCAGCCCAGATGAAATCCGCAAGGCCAAAGCTTCGGGTAAAATTGTCGCAGCTAAACTCTACCCTGCGGGCGCGACGACTAACTCAGATTCCGGCGTGACCGATGTTAAAAACATCTATCCCGTACTCCAAGCCATGCAAGAAGTCGGCATGCTGTTTTTAGTCCACGGTGAAGTCACAGATTCAGCGATTGATATTTTCGACCGTGAGCGTGTCTTCATTGAAAATATCTTAAGTAAAATTGTCGCCGATTTCCCCGCGCTTAAAATCGTGCTTGAACATATCACCACTAAAGATGCGGTCGATTTTGTCACCCAAGCCTCTGATAATGTGGCCGCGACCATCACAGCGCATCACTTACTGTATAACCGCAACCACATGCTAGCTGGCGGTATTCGCCCACATTTTTACTGCCTGCCGATTTTAAAACGCAACAGCCACCAGCAGGCGTTATTAGCGGCTGCGGCAAGCGGCAGCAAGAAGTTTTTCCTCGGTACAGATTCGGCGCCCCACGCTAAAGATAAGAAAGAAGCCGCCTGTGGCTGCGCGGGCTCCTACACGGCCCACGCCGCCATTGAGCTGTATACCGAAGTGTTTGAGTCGGTCAATGCGCTGGATAAACTCGAAGCCTTCGCCAGCTTTAATGGCCCAGATTTTTACCATCTGCCACGCAATGCCGATACCATCACGCTGGTCAAAAAGTCATGGGATATCCCCGCAACTTACCCGTTGGGCGATACTAACGTAGTGCCTATTCGTGCTGGAGAAGCCATTGATTGGCAAGTTAAATAAGCCTTAAGTCTTTAACATCAAGTCGCCTACGGGCGACTTTTTTATCAGATTTTGATTTTTAATCCACAATCGGTCAGTATCCAGCGTTTAGAATACGGCCCTTACTTATCACCTTTTAAGAGAAAATCAGTATGCCCACAAGGATGTTATTCTCCGTTTTATCTTCAAGCCTGTTGCTGAGCGCCACGATCTCTTTGCCGACCTTTGCGGCCAATGAACTCACAGGGATCTGGCAGGGACAGTTAGGTAAAAGCAAGGTCAGAGTTTGTTTTAATCAATATGGAACAGGCAGTTATTACTATCAGCGCTACTTAACGCCGATAAGACTCGAGCAGCAAGATGAATTGTGGAAAGAAGAAGGCAATACCGGAAATTGGCAGTTTGATAGTGTCACACCACAAAAACTGAGCGGCCATTGGTTTAAAGATAGCGCGAGTAAATCGTTACCTGTGCAACTTGAGCGAGAAATCAGCCCAGATAAGGTCGAGGATTGTGGTGCCGATGCTTACAATCTACCGCTAGAAACCACGCCAAAACTCAGCCGAGGTAAATGGCAAAGCTACGAAAATATTGAGTATCGCCCGCTGACGTTTGGCACAGATGTAGGTATCGAATTTAAAGGCCCACAAACGGGTATATTGGCAATTAATCAATGGCTTGAACATAAGCTCACCGATGAAGCACAACTAGCACAAACCTTTGACACTCGCCGCAGAATGCTGGCACAAATGGGCAGTTTTGTAACTGACGAAACCTTTGCCGAACCGATTTTTATTAATCAACCTGAACTCGGGATAAGAAAATTTGAACTAATAGCCCTCCAAGTGATCGGATCTTTCGACCAAGAGAAACCCCATCACACCGGAGGGCCTATGCATAAATTAGTGGAAG
>NZ_JAKILG010000003.1 GCF_023283765.1 Shewanella profunda
AGCGCCAAGCTACTGACAAGGTTGAATATCCAGCAAGACAACTGGCTCAAGCTCACCACAGAGTTTGGCAAGTTGTTTCATGGCCCTGTGGGAACATTGCAAGAACTTACCCATTACTGTGAGCATTTAGAGAAGCGACGACGGCACTTTGCGTCTTGCTGCCAGCACCTCAAAGCAGGCTGACTTCAAGCTTATTCATCGGCTTTCCCTTTCTACACAGCCAACCAGACAATGGGTTGGGTGACTCTTGCTAAAAATAACCATTTTTCAGTTAAATAGCACTATTTAGCTCATAATTATCCATTTGAACCCTGCCTTGTCGGTTTTTCCGCGACTTAGTGACTTGTCGTTGCTTGAATCTAAACTTCGAGTGCATTATGTTGTTTTAACTTGGGTGGCTAGATTTATTCAGGGTGGCTAGATTTATTCAACTTGGGTGGCTAGATTTATTCACACTGGGACGGGCTAAAGCCGTCCCTTAACCAAACGTCTATACATGAGAGGGAGCTCCGATGAGCCTGAAAAGTCACTTTGAATTGCTAGCCACCTACAATCAGTGGATGAACTCGAAGATTTATGAGGCCGCAGGACATCTCTCTGAAACAGATTTGGCGAAAGACCGTGGGGCCTTTTTTGGTTCGATCCTCGGAACCTTGAATCACATCCTTGTTGGCGATACCATCTGGCTCAAACGTTTTGCTACCCATCCGTCTTGCTTGAACTCGTTGCGAGAAGTCACTGAGCTTCAAAATCCGACGAGCCTAGATCAGATCGTTATTGACGATCTGCGTAGCCTATTTGAGCGCCGGATCTGGTTGGATAGCAAGATTATCGACTGGATAGCCGGGTTATCCGAAAGTGATCTGAATTTTGTGCTCAGCTACAACAACACCAAATGGGTTGCTGCCAACAAACGATATTCGAGTCTGGTTCTTCATTTCTTTAACCATCAGACTCACCATCGAGGGCAAATTTCTACGTTGCTAACGCAGGCGGGTGTGGATCTTGGAGTTACTGACCTATTGGCTCAGATTCCGGAGGAAGCTCATGTATAACCAGCCCAGTCACGGAGACGGCTACTCCATTGCGGTTTCGCCTACATTCCGTAGCCGCGCCTATGACGCGGGCGTTATGTGACAGATATGAAATTCGAACACAAGAAAGTAGAACCAAGCAACAGTGATTTTCAGTCACTTGTTGCTGAATTGAACTCATCACTTAGCCAGATCACTAATGATTCTGGCGAAAGCTCGTTTTCATCTGATGCTTTTGATTCATCGAAAGATGGTTGCATCGTGGTGTATCTAAACAAAATCGCTGTAGCGTGTGGGGTATTTAGGTACCAACAAAGTGAAGTCTGTGAACTAAAGCGAATGTACTCAAACAAACCTGGTGCTGGGTCTTATTTGCTCGAACAACTCGAATGTTATGCGGTTGAAAAAGGTTATAAAAAAGCCGTTCTATCTACACGTAGAGTTAACTTAAAAGCGGTGAACTTCTATCAACGTAACTCTTATTCAGAGTCGGGTGCATATGGGAAATACGTTGGTGTAAAACGGTCAATTTGCCTATCAAAGGCGCTAGTCACATAACAATAACAAATAAGGATAGGCCGCGAACAAAAAACAGGACAGTCACATCTTTCTCGGTTTTAACTTGGGTGGCCGGATTTACTCTGGTGGCCGGATTTACTCCCGGATTTACTCTTATGTCAGCAAAGCATACGTGAGCACCTCAAGCAGGCAAGAACCATTGCAGCCGTACGCGATCTTGTGATGAAGTCAAGTTCTACAACCGCAATTGCCTCAGGCACCAAAATGGACGACAACAATGATGGCATCCCCAGTGAAAGACAGTGGTGTAATTAACTGTTAAAGGGTCTGAGGAAAGTTTACTCAGACCCTAATAAGTACTCGGTTAAAGCGGTGACCAAATAGAGTTGACCGTTGAATGAGTCTATTTCGGAGGAAGATAGTTACACTGGCTTACAACACACACCATATCTTAAGTTCGCTCTGCGATGGAGTTCATAGACTTCACAACCTAACAATGGCTCAGTTCTATTAAGAACTGCGCCAAAACGCTCAAAGTAGTCTTCATTAACTTGTTTTGCACTGATAAGTGGTACTTCAATATTGACATCTACACGACCTTTACGTATCAACGCTGGGTCAAGATTATCAAGATGATTTGTGGTCATTATTACAAGGCAGTCATCAAGAGGAATGATTCCGTCTAACGCGTTTAGAACGCCACCTAAAGTGAGTGGTGGGTTATCTACATTGCTTTCAGCAGTACGTGATACCGTAGCCTTGACACAGTCACAGTCCTCTATTAACAACATAGCTCCGGGCGGTACCTTTCTAATAGCCTTATGAATAGTGGCATCATTTACAGTCGATAGATTCAATATGTATAGATCGCGATGATACTCAACAGCTAAGGCTCTCGCTATACCAGTCTTACCTGTACCCGTTTTTCCATGTAACAGTATGGTTAGCTTACTTACAACCGATTTTCCCCTACTTGCGAAGTTATCAACTTCCCTCATCAACTCCTGCTTAAACCCTTCATCTAGCACTAATTCACTAAAACCAGATGATTTCAATGTGCCGTAGCGACACCATTCGGTTTCTTCGAAAATATTAACTTTCGGCTCAGTAGAGATGTCTCCACGAGTATCTTCTAAAAAACTATATAGTTTATCTTTTGCCCACCATGGTGCACTTACAGTAATAGTATCGTATGCCATCGTACTATCGACCTTAGATCGGGTAGCCAACATGAAACAACCAGCGTATTTAAACAGGTGCATACCGTAGCCGATAGACTTAACACTGACACGCCCGTCGTAACTCACACTATAGTCATAGTACACAGCCTCAGAGATAGAGCGTGAAAAAAACGGAATGGTAGTATTACTGATAAAAAAGGACAGTTTATTGAATACCTCTGTGCGCGCCTGATGGCTATCGTCTATAGTGAGCCGCACAAACAGCAGGCTACTGAGCCAACTTAACAGCTTCGCGGGGACATCTTTTAGCATGTAGCCTACGAGTCCAATTAACGTAAATGTTAATACTCCAACAATGACAGCCGTCAACAAAGGATCACCATTGGTGAGCGCCTTTATTTGTAGTAATACCTCGTTCATTTACTCACCTTTACTATAAATGCCTCATGGACATATTCGAGAATACTATCAACCGAGTCGAGGATACTACCAAAGCATCCTCAGTATGTGCGCTATCGCACGTGGTTAAAGCGACTTGATAAAGCAGCCTGACGAGTCCCCTATTTATCATTAACTATTGCCTTAGGCTGCAGCGATATTCTAGGAAATCAGGCTTTTAACATAAAAAAATTTAAGCGTTCACTAAAGTGCGTAGGTAAATATCAGGGATGGCGCCGCTCATCAAAGAGCAGGACGGGGCGACCCTGCATCCACAGACTGACTTGAACAACATTCGTATTTAACTGCCAGTTCGCCATATATGGCTCTCGTTCATAAGCTTAGAAACCCTCGATTTCTATTCACCGAGTCGGTGAGCGAATGCCATAACAAGTCTGTATCTGTAGATAACATAACCCGTACAAATCAAATCTCTTAAATATCGTTATGCTAAAGTTTAAATAAGAAAGCCGCCGATGAAGGCGGCTTTTGTGTTTCGATTGTCCCGTAACCTTTGCGTTTTCTAGGTTACTTTACATCATGACTTTCATTCGTGGTTCTAGAGCAAATACACGTTCAAGCTGCAGGCACCGTGGGCGCCGACGACGAGAGCTTGTTCGATATCGGCGGTTTTTGATGGACCCGCGATAAACACCCCAAACTCACCTGAGGCTAACGTGATTTCTTTAGCTGCCTGATGTAGGGTCGGCACAATCTTATTCGTTGGCAGGGCTAAGATAAGGTTTTCACAGATAAAAGGTGTCACTCTGTGGCCTAGATTCTTATTGTTAACCCAAATGGCACCGTTTTCGGCAACGCCAATTTCGCCTGGGATAATTGCATAATCTATATTTTTGAGCTCGTGGGCTGTGGGTGGCATTTCACGGTTTGCCGTGACACCCTCTACAAGGGAGATGACCTGCAAACCTTGGGCGAGAAGTTCATCCACTTTGGCTTGCAGGGCTTTGATGCCACCTTCTTTATGTAGTGTGCCCGCTACAGTATTGAGGTTAGTCTCAAACTGGCCGACGAGGTTTTCGAGCCTTGGCGCCACTTCTATGCTCGGCATTGGGTGATTCATTAGGGCCGACAGTTTGAGCGCATTGAGAATTTCAAGTTTACTAGACATCTTATAGGCTCCTGTGTTTCTTAAACCAAGCTTCGAAGCTGGAATTGGGGGCGACTGGGAGTTCACGGTATTTACCCCATGCGCCGCTAAATGGCTTGAGTAGGCTACCAGGTAGAATGCGCAGTGCCGTTCTTGCCATGCTCATCGAGCAATTCAGCATGGTTTCACTTGCCATAAATTTACCCACTAATGGCATATAACTGTTTTTGCCATAAGGTAATTTTCCGGCTTCGGCCTTAAGGCGTCTGTGGTGGAAAATAATCTTATCGAGCGGTACTTTGGTCGGGCAGATATAAGTACAGCTGCCGCAGAGGGTACAGGCCCAAGCAATTGAGTTAGTGTCATCCAATTTAGCGCCGACGGCGATGCCGATAGGGCCTGGGATAGTGTAGTTGTAGCTATAACCGCCTGAACGACGATACACAGGGCAGGTATTGAGACAGCCACCACAACGAATACACTTCAATGATTCTGCGAGGATTTTATCCTTGAGCATCTCAGTGCGGCCATTGTCGACGATAATAATGTGCATCTCACCTTCGGGTTGTGGGCCACGGTAAAAGGCGCTGTAGGTGGTGACAGGTTGGCCGGTGGCATTGCGCGCCAGTGTTCGCAGTAAAACGGCGGCACTGTCTACATCGGGCACAAGCTTGTCGATGCCCATTGAGTGTAACTGCAACTTAGGCAGGTTGGCACCCATATCGGCGTTACCTTCGTTAGTGCAGACGACCACAGTACCACTATCGGCAATCGCCATGTTCACGCCTGTCATCGCGGCATCGGCGCTAAGGAATTGTTCACGCAGGTGGGCACGGGCGGCGCGGGTTAAATACAAGGGATCGGATCCCCCCGCTTTAGTGCTGAGTTTCTCATGGAAGAGGTCGCCGACTTCTTCTTTTTTCATATGGATAGCGGGCACCACAATATGTGATGGTGGCATTTTGGCTAGCTGAATAATGCGCTCACCTAAATCGGTGTCTATGACCTCAATACCCTGTTTTTCGAGGTAGGGATTAAGGTGACATTCCTCGGTCAGCATAGACTTAGACTTGACCAATTTTTTGACTTTATGGCGGGATAGAATGTCATGGACGATGCGATTGTGCTCGGCACCATCTCTGGCCCAGTGTACTTTTATACCGTTGGCGATACAGTTTTGTTCAAAAGTTTCAAGGTATTGGGCAAGATGGGTTAAGGTGTGCAGCTTAATTTCTGAGCCAAGCTGACGCAGTTGTTCCCATTCTGGGATGCTACCCGCGGCGCGGTCGCGTTTTTCTCTGAGCATCCACAGGGCTTTAGAATGCCAGTCGACACGAGCTTCATCGCGACAAAATATATCTGCTTTGTGGGCATGCACTTGGGAGCCATGAGCCCCGTGATTATGATTGTAAGCCATGGTGAGTCTCCTAGAGCGCGGCGTTAAGCACTTGCGCAATATGACGAATTTCAATCGGCAATTGCTGTCTGCGGATCATGCCATCTAAGTGCAATAGGCATGAGGGATCGAAACCCACCACATACTCAGCACCCGTTGCGGCATGGGCTTGAGCTTTATCTTTACCCATCTTAGCCGATACTGCACCTTCATCAACGGCGAAAGTACCACCAAAGCCACAGCATTCATCGCGACGATCAGGATAAACAATGTCTATGCCTGGGATATTGGCTAATACGGCTTCGACCTTATTGAATCTTGGACCCATTTCCTCACTCGGGGTAGCAAGGCTCAACATCCGGATGCCATGGCAGCTAAGTTGTAGGCTGATTTTGTGTGCGAAGCGCTTGGTAAAGGCGGGGATCGGCGCAATATCGTGTAAAAACTCGGTGAGTTCATAGAGTTTATCGATGACGGCTTTTGCTTCAGGGCTTTTATCAAATTCGTGGAAGTTTTCTTTGGCGGCCACTAAACAAGAGGCTGCGGGACAAACAATAGCGTCGCATTCTACGCCCTTAAAGGCATTGAGTAGTTTAAGGGTGGTACTGCGTGCTTCGTCGAAGCAACCCGAGTTTGTCATTGGTTGACCACAGCAAGTTTGACCCGCGGGTAGAATCACTTGGTGTCCGAGTTTTTCTAATAATTCCAAAGTAGCAATCGCTACATCAGGCATCATTTGATTGACCAGACACGGGATGAAAAGTGCGATTTTCATTGTGTTTTCTCTTTCTTGTTAGTGAACGACATTGCCTTGCACTGCGACCCCAAAGTCCATACAAATGCTAAGGTAGTTGATTAAATATAGGCCTATATTGGCAGAATGAGTAGTCCTAATTTAGAAAATGATCTAGTTGATTTTCTCAAAAATGAAAATGTTGTATCTAGTTGATTTTTATTGTTTTAAATGGGGTTTTGCTGGCAATGTTTTTAGTAAAAAACAACCAGTTTAATGATAAATGAGAATAGCTTAATTATGTAAATAAACGGGGCTAAAAATCGCCCCGTTTCTGACTAACTGACTCGCTATTTATCGGCTACACTCTTCGAGCAGATAGGCTAAATGGCGGTAAGAAATGCCACTGTGCTGAGTCAAACCAACCTCACACATACGGTTGGCGTAATAGCCTTCTTTTATATCAACTGGAATAAGCTTTTTGATATTACGCAGTGCACTCGCATTGATTTCAGGTTTATATAACCCTTTTTCACCCGCGTAACCGCAGCATTCAATTCCCGCAGGTTTTAACACTTGAGCCGAACAGGCATTGGCAATAGCTTGCATCTTAGGTTCAAGTTTCATCTTGCGAGCGCTACAGCCTAAGTGCAATGCAACATTGACTTTTTTGCTGATGTTGAGCTTGTCGAGCAGGTTGTCATGCATGAACTCGACGAGGTCGATAATTTGCACTTTAGGATTACCTGTTAAGGTTCTGTAAGTACAACTTAATGCATCGACGAGCACAGGCAGTTTGCCGCCATTGGTCATCTTGCTGACCGCATCAATAAGTTCCTGACGTTTGGCATCGGCATTTTTAAAGTCACCCTTAGATTCCCACATTTGCCCACAACATAAGTCACGAGTCTTTTCTGGGGTGATCACATTGTAACCTGCGCGTTCTAGCAGAGTGACAACCACTTCTGGCAGAGTACGGTTATCGGGATCTTTTGGAGTAGGACCAAAGGTTCTACCACCACAAGCAGGGAAATAAACCACTGTTTCTTGGCCGGCTTTAGCTGGAGAAGGTTTTGGCAGTTTGCCACCTTTGGGGAAATCAGGATTCCAGTAAGGCACTTCTTTTGAAATTAAACGACCGGTTTTCATCAAAGCGTTGGTGATGCCATCGCCGGTGATCTTGTGGATCACACCTAGCATGTCAAAACCTGTGCTGATCACTTGGTTAACTGCACCAAAGTGTTTAGCTTGGAAATCTAATACTTTTTGCTCTGTGGTGGTGATATAAGGCGTACGTAATTTACGCACTAGTTGACCCATACTGTTGTCTACAGGACAGGCAATAGTACAAAGTTGACAGGCCGCACAGGTATCAATCACATCATACTTCGCGGCGGCGCGCATTTCGGCTGCAGCAGCTTTATCACCGGACTGCTCTAAACGCTCAATTTCACGCAGGGTTGCAATACGCTGACGTGGTGAGAAGTTAAGGGCCGATGTTGGGCAGGTTTTTTCACAGAAACCACATTCGATACATTTATCGACAAAATCATCGACCACAGGGCATGGTTTGATGTTTTTAACGTGGACATTACTATCCTCGTTAAGGATCACGCCTGGGTTTAGAATACCTTGTGGATCAAATATTTGTTTGATGCTCTTCATCAAAGTGTAGGCATCTTGTCCCCATTCTTTTTCGACGAACGGTGCGACAGCGCGGCCAGTGCCATGCTCGGCTTTCATTGAACCGTCGTACTTGTTAATCACCATGTCGGCAATATCATCCATAAATGCATGGAAACGATCGATATCGGCCTGAGTCGAGAAGGTGGGGGTAATGATAAAGTGGAAGTTACCCGCCAGAGCATGGCCATAAATACAGCCTTCTGGGTAACCATGTTTATGGAAAAGCTCAGTGATATCGTGTGCCGCCGCCGCAAGGTGCTCTAGTTCAAAGGCCACGTCTTCGATGATAACGGAGGTTCCCTTTGGACGTTCACCACCCACAATGGGGAATAACCCTTTGCGCATTGCCCAATATTTGTCATAAACAGCAGGATTAGTACTAAATTCCATTGGGCGAATAAAGTCAAAGCCTGCAAGTTTAGCGGTAACATCTAGGGTGTAATTTTCTAAAGTTTGGGCATCATCAGCGCGGGATTCAATGAGTAGAATGGCTGATAGGGCAGGTAGTTCAGATAACCAATCTGGCATGCCAGGCTTGCCCGTTACCGCTTTAATTGATGGCCAATCGAGAAGTTCTGCCGCAGAAACACTTTCACCGTTTATCAGTGGGATAGCTCGTGCTGCATCTTCCATATTGTGGAATACGGCCATGGCCGAAGCTTTAAATTTAGCTTCATTAACTGTGTGGTAAGTGACTTCGTCAATAAAGGCTAAGGTGCCTTCCATCCCCACCATCAGGTGGTTAATGATGTCAAATGGGTCGGTAAAATCGAGTAACGAATTGATACCGTAGCCGGTGGTATTTTTAATGGAATACTTTTTACGGATTCGGTCCGCCAACACTGTGTTATGGCGAGTCATGTGCGACAGCTCTGTCAGCGCTTCCAGTATTTTTCCGTGGGATTTTACAAATTCTGCTTTTGATTTTGCACTGCCAGTATCGAGTTCAGTGCCATCTGCAAACAGGAGTTTCGCAGAAGCGATAGTTTGGTAACTGTTTTGCGCAGTACCACAGCACATTCCCGAAGCATTGTTCGCCACAATACCACCAATTTTGGCGGAGCCGATGGTGGCGGGATCGGGACCAATTTTGCGGTTAAGCGGCGCGAGTACGGCGTTGGCGTCGGAACCAATGACAGCAGCACCTAAGGTGATCTGTTTGGCATCGCTACTGACTTCAATTTTTCTAAAGCCATCATGGCCAAGGATCAATAGAATACCTTCACCTATAGCTTGGCCAGATAAACTGGTACCTGCAGCCCTAAATGTAACAGGTGCATTATGCTTACGGGCAACGGCTAATGTGAGTTTTACCTGTTCTAGGGTTTCTGCATGGACAACGACTTCAGGAACGATCCTGAAGTAGCTTGCATCGGTAGACCAGGCAAAACGGCGGACGGGATCATCCGTCACGGGATGATCACCTAATTGCGTTCTTAGATCATCGATGACCAGTTTATAGTTAATCGACATAGCATCACTCTCTTTATTAATAGATTAAAGCCGAAGTCACTGAGAGTGACTTCGGGCATTCAATTAAATAAAACGGCTTAGAATCCACCCCACAGGGTAGCTATTGTGCCCGCCAGTAAGGCATAACCAATGGCAACAGGCATTGTTTTACGTATAATTTCTGATTCTCTACCTGCCATACCTACTACGGTTGCTGCGGCTACCACGTTCATTACGCACATCATGTTACCGGCGTTTGCACCGATACCTTGTAGTGCCAATACCAGTGTGTGGTTCATGCCAACATTGTCGGCCACACTGTATTGTAGACTGGAGAACATCATGTTCGAGAAAGTGGCTGAACCCGATAAGAAGGCACCAAAAATCCCCACGATAGGCGCCATCCACGCCCACACAGCACCCATGGAACCTGCCAACATATCAGCTAAAGCGACAGGCATTGAGGCAAGACCAGCACCATTAGCACCTGAGTTTAAGAAGATCTTCACCATAGGCACTGATGCACCTAATGAAATAATGGTTGGTAACATGGACTTGCATGAAACACCGACTGTTTGCTGAATCGCAGGGCTTTTCATTTTGAACAGGAAGAAACCTAGAATACACACGGCAACAAAGAAGGCACCTGGTGCATATAGCGTCGCGAAGCTGGCCTTAAGTTCAGTGCCCATTAGGCCTGTCCAGCTAATGTTAAAGCTTGATAACCATGCTTTAAGCGGCATAACTGTACGGGATAACACCAACAGCGCAGCCATGATGATATAAGGAGTCCAAGCGGCAATTTGTGAAAACTTGGCTTTCGCTTCTATCTTCACACCTTCTTGGCTGTCATTCTCTGCGAAATCATTCCAAGGCGTTTTAGGCAGTAAGTAGCCTTTACGCGCAACGGGGATCACTAAGGCCATACCGATTAATGCACCGATAACTGCTGGGAATTCAGGGCCTGCAAGGTAGTTGATGATCCAAGCAGGAACTGTAAAGGCAAGACCTGCGAAAATCGCAAATTTCCAAATTGCTAAGCCTTCCTTAAAGGATTTATTGCGACCAAAGAATCCCGTTAGCATGGTCACCATTACTAGAGGAATTAATGAACCAGTGATTAAGTCGATAGTGATCATATGCATTACGATATATCGAGCGTAACCGGCATAGGTACCGCCATGGGCAGCAAACTGCTCCGCAGCCATGCTTACGCCACCTTGGATCAGACCCTGTTCCATCCCAAAGAGTACTGGTAGACCAATAGCACCGAAGGATACGCAGGCCGAGTCGGCAATCAAAGCAACGACCGCTGCGGCAATGGGTGGTACGCCAAGCAATACTAGCAGTGGTGCGCCAATTGCTGCGGGAGTACCAAAACCAGCACTACCTTCAATAAAGGCACCAAATAACCAACAGATGATGATGACTTGCACACGGGCATCGGCACTGATGTTAGTAAAACCAGCGCGGATAGTGTCCATGGCACCTGAGTATTTCAGGGTATTGAGTAGGAACACGGCACCAAAAATGATGGTTAATGGTGTGATGGCGGAGAGCAGTCCTTCGAGGACCGATGCCGCCAGTAATGTCGTATCCATCTGCCAAATAAACACGGCGGCGAGCGCTGTGACTACCATGGAGATGGGCATAGCCTTAGATGCAGGCATTCTGAGTAATACCAAAAAGAGCATTACACTGAGTACTGGCGTCAAGCTAGCGAGGAGTTGAAGTATTGTCATGCTTGCCTCTTCATAAAGTGGTCTGACTTATTATTTATATTGGGTTCTTGCTTTTGCCTTCATGTCGACTCTCAGACCGATAAATCAGCAGTACTGACTGTCAATTATCATGGTCACGACATTCTGTGGTGTGTACTAGACGCTATTCAGAGCCTGACTAATATGATCTAGATCATCTTGGCTGTTAAATGAAATGCTAATTTACAGGGCTGCGGGGAGCTTCTCTCATGGGATTATTCTATCTGTGATCTTGATCACTTAGTTTATAGGGTGTATATCAAATTTGATTATAGATGTTTAATTTAATGATGAGTTTGGTTATTAAAAATAGAATTATTACTCAGTTTGGCGGTCAATATTGCAATTAACTGATCCATTTATTTCATTAATGACTACTATACGGATTTTTTAGACATTTTTAAGATGTGATTAAGGTCGCATGCACGGATGAGGTCGGATTGTTGTGTTTACATCATGAAATTATAATTCATTGTAAATGTTAGTTATTACTGGTTTTTGAGGGGGTTTTAATTAGTGATTAAGATCACGTTTTAAATAGTGGGTAAATTTTGTGTGACGAATATCACTTAATGAATTATGTTTTAATTTGAAAGTTAATAACAGTTAATAAAGTTAATTTCACTTAATTTGAGCGAACAATCACTATTATTAAATAGTACCGTTTCTATATAACTAAAATAGTGAAGCTAAAAAATGAAGAGCATCTAGCAAGTTAAATAAAAATATTCAGAGAACAGTACTAAAAAAGTGCGCTGAGATTAATCAACAAATGGGAAAAATTCTGTTTTAACTTTTATCAAACTGGTTAGTCGCTATTTTTGCAGCGTTAAAATAACTTGCTGCCCCAACCTAATTTAGTTCTCAAAACGTGGAAATAATTATGGCCTTTGGGATGAATAAGCCGTAAACGTTCAGAGCTGCGACGTACAATAATCTCATCACCGGGTAATACGGCCAAATGCACATGGCCATCACAACTCACTTCAAGATTTTCACCATTTTCAGGGGAAACGACCATCTTAATCGTGCTACAGGCATCAACGACAATTGGTCTACAGGACAGGGTATGGGGAAACATAGGCACTAAAATCAATGCCTGTAAATTAGGGGTGAGAATAGCACCACCAGCGGAGAGGGCGTAGGCAGTTGAGCCTGTTGGCGTTGATACTATCATGCCATCGGCACGCTGGCTGTACATGAATTGATTATCAATATAGACTTCAAATTCAATCATATGAGCGATTTTACCCGGATGTAATACCGCTTCGTTCACCGCTGTATTACTCGCCTTAAGCATTCCGTGGCGATAAACTTCGGCCTCGAGTAAGAATCTGTGCTCCGTTTCGAAATGGCCGTCGAGTACTTTAGCGAGCGCTTCTTCGAAGGCATCTGGCGGTAAATCAGTTAAAAAACCTAAATTGCCACGGTTTACACCGATAACACCCACATCAAAACGTGCTAACACCCGGGCAGCGCCCAACATATTACCATCGCCACCGACCACTATGGCTAAGTCACAACGAGCCCCAATTTCCAATAAATCGACAGCTTCAATACTGGTGCCTAATTCGGTGGAAACACGCTCTTCTGCTAAGACTTCATAGCCTTGCATCGTCAGCCAATGGTGTAGGCGTTTTAAGGTTTGATTTGTCCCTAGGTGATGCGGTTTGCCAATAAGGCCAATGGTATGAAACTTTGTGGTCATATTTGTGCTAGATCTGGCCTTAGGCCTTGAAACGTCAAAATTGATCCCCATAATATGCCCAGAGTATTCAGAAACAAAGCATTTTTAGCTGGAGTGAAAATGAGCAACGAATCGATTAAAGCAGAACAGGATCTGATCCAAGAGGGTGTAGAGTCTGAAATCTCTACCGAAGAAGCGAGTCTCGTCGATGAGCTTACCCAAGCCAATTTCCGTATTGAAGAGCTGGAACAGTTACTCACTGAAGCTTTGGCGAAAGTTGAAGAACAGAAGGATTCAGTCATTCGCGCCGCAGCAGAGGTGGATAACATTCGTCGTCGTGCCGCCATGGATGTGGAAAAAGCCAATAAATTTGCGTTGGAAAAGTTCGCCAATGAATTATTGCCAGTGCTTGATAATATGGAGCGCGCTCTGATGGGGACAAACCCAGAAGATGAAGCGACTAAGGCGATATATCAAGGTGTTGAGTTAACTCAAAAAAGCTTACTTACAGCAGTGGCTAAATTTGGTGTGAAGCAAATTGATCCACAAGGTCAGTCATTTAACCCTGATCAACATCAAGCCATTGGTATGCAGCCCAGTGCGGATTTCCCTGCAAATACTGTGATGTTAGTGATGCAAAAGGGTTATGAGCTAAATAGCCGTTTACTGCGCCCAGCGATGGTGATGGTATCACAGGGCGGCCCTAGCCAAGAAAGTGCGACGATTGATATCGAAGCTTAAGTTGATATTGAAGTAGGCAATTCTATTCGGAAGGCTTACAGAAGCAACAAAACGAAAAAGGACTGCAATAGCAGTCCTTTTTTATGGGCGAAACACTTATCTCAATTGGGTTCAGTTCTGGCTATTGTGCTAAATAAGCATTGATCTGAGCCAAAATACCTTCAGGATCCAGTTGCAAGTCGTGGATGACTTCCTCAGGTGAACCGTGCTTAATAAACTCATCGGGTAGGCCGATTTGCAGCACCGGCTTTGGCATTTTGAGTTTTTGTAGTAATTCAAGCACCCCAGAACCCGCGCCGCCCATAATGGCATTTTCTTCTACTGTCACAAGTACATCGTGGGTTTGCGCCATTTCTTTTACCAGCTCAACATCGAGCGGTTTTACAAAGCGCATATCGGCAACGGTGGCATCTAAGCTCTCCGCCGCAGCTAAAGCTGATGCTAGGGTTGTACCAAAGTTTAACAGGGCAATACGCTTACCTACACGTTTTATCACACCTTTACCTATTGGTAGCGCTGTCATGGTTTCCACTTGAGTGGCACCCGTTGCACTACCCCTTGGATAACGCACTGCACTTGGGCCTGCATTGTAGCAATAGCCCGTATAGAGCATTTGGCGACATTCGTTTTCGTCCGAAGGCGCCATAATCACCATATTAGGGACACAACGCATAAAGCTTAAATCAAATGCCCCTTGGTGAGTAGGGCCATCTGCACCGACAATTCCACCACGATCAATGGCAAACAATACGGGTAATTGTTGCAATGCCACATCGTGAATAAGTTGATCATAGGCGCGTTGCAGGAAGGTTGAATAAATCGCAACAACGGGCTTATAGCCCTCACAGGCAAAGCCTGCACCTAAGGTTACTGCATGCTGCTCAGCAATTGCCGCATCAAAATACTGCTTAGGGAAGCGCTGGGAAAACTCTACCATCCCCGAGCCTTCACGCATCGCAGGAGTAATGCCTAACACTTTTTCGTCTTGCTCGGCAATATCGCATAACCACTTACCGAAAACCTCTGAAAACGTAGGTAAACCAGGATTCGTGGTGGGTTTTTTAAATTGTGCTGGATCGAATTTAGGCACGGCATGCCAGCCAATAGGATCTTTTTCGGCGGGTTCGTAACCACGACCTTTCTTGGTCATGATGTGAAGTACCTGCGGGCCTTTGAGATTACGCATGTTGCGCATAGTTTCGACCAGAGCATCCACATCATGGCCATCGATAGGGCCTATGTAGTTGAAACCGAGCTCTTCAAATAAAGTGCCTGGAACAACCATGCCTTTAAGGTGTTCTTCGGTACGCTTAGCCATTTCTTTGATAACAGGCATACCTTTGAGCACTTTCTTGCCGCCTTCGCGCAGCGTGGTATAGAAACGGCCTGACATCAGTTGCGCTAAATGATTATTTAAGGCACCGACATTTTCAGAGATCGACATTTCGTTGTCATTAAGCACAACTAGCATGTCATTGTGCAGATCACCTGCGTGGTTCATGGCTTCAAACACCATACCGCCAGTCATTGCGCCATCACCGATCACGGCCACGACTTTACGGCCAGCCTGTTCTTTTTCGGCGGCAACGGCCATGGCGAGGGCTGCACTTATTGAAGTGCCAGAGTGGCCAACACTGAAAGTGTCGTATTCACTTTCCTCACGCCAAGGAAAAGGATGTAAGCCATTCTTTTGCCTGATGGTGTGCATTTTATCCCGACGTCCAGTCAGGATTTTATGGGGATAAGCCTGATGTCCCACATCCCAGATCAGTCGATCGAATGGGGTGTTGTAGACATAGTGCAAGGCTACGGTAAGTTCTACTGTGCCAAGCCCAGAGGCGAAATGTCCGCTGGACATGCCAACAGACTTAAGAAGAAACTCCCTTAATTCATCGGCCACTTGCGGTAAAAGGGCCTGAGGAAGCTGGCGGAGCTCATTGGGGGTATTGGCCTGTGCCAACACGGGAAACTGAGAAATGTCCAAACTCATAGCGAGATACTTCGTCTCTTATTATATTCTTCGCTCAATGATGTAGCGGGCGAAGTCTGCAATTAACTGGCTATTGTATGGCAATTTAGCCAGCGCTGATAGTGCCTCTTGGATTAGTTGCGCTGCTGTGTCTTTCGCTCCCTGTAGTCCAAGCAGTTGTGGGAAAGTGCTTTTATTTGATTCTGCGTCCGAACCTTGTGGTTTACCCAGTTCTTCAGTTGTGGCGATAATATCCAGAATATCGTCTTGTACTTGGAAGGCAAGCCCTACGGCATGGGCAAATTCCATCATACTTGCATATTGATCTTGTGGTGCTTTAGCGGCGATAAGAGCTAACTCAACGGCGCAACTAATAAGGGCGCCAGTTTTCATATTATGCAATTGGGTTAACGCTTTTATATCAATATGTTTGTCAGTTGAAGCTAAATCTATCGCTTGGCCGCCACACATGCCACGGTAGCCTGAGGCTTTTGCCAGTGCCCTGACCATAGCGATATGCTGCTCGCTGCTTATCCCCGGAACGGCTTCTGTCACAATCTCAAAGGCTAAGGTTTGCAGTGCATCCCCTGCGAGTATGGCGGTTGCTTCATCAAAAGCAATATGCACAGTGGGTTTACCGCGACGAAGATTGTCATCGTCCATGGCGGGCAAATCATCATGGATTAAAGAATAGGCATGAATACACTCAATGGCAGCTGCACAGGCATCTAATTTTTCCAGTGTAACACCAAACATTTGTCCAACACTGTACACAAGGAATGGACGAATACGTTTACCGCCGAGTAAGGCGCCATATTGCATTGCAGCTTTTAATTGGGGAGCTGTTTCTTCAAGCGTATTAAAACGCTGTTTTAATTGGGTATCAACGCGCAGTTGATACTCTTGAATTGTACTGACTAACACGCTTATTCACCCTCAACGGCATAGGGAGATAGGGGCGCATTTTCATCTTGTTTCAGTAAAATGGCCACTTTTTGTTGGGCTTGTTCGAGTTTAGCTTGGCTATTGCGAACAAGAATAATGCCACGTTCAAATTGTTTTAACGCGTCATCAAGAGAGACGTCACCTTGTTCTAACTCGGACACTATTCGTTCGAGTTCACCAAGAGATTCTTCAAAACTGAGATTTTCGGGTTTCTTCGCCACGTCTATGCTTCCTTTGGTTTAGCGGACACAAGGTATATCAGGGCGGCTCAAGGGTCAAATTCCAACGATGGATATTTGCTCAATAGCACGCTTTGTTGCTGAATTTTTTTCAGAAAATATAAATTGCCGCTAAACTTGCTTAGTGCTTGTCCGATAACTGACAATAGGACCAAGAGTATTGTGGTCATGTTATAACATAACCGATAAGGCTCAAGTGATGATGAAAGTGTTATGTCTTTGGGGTAACGCGAGTATAACTTTACGAATAGAGTCAGTATGATGTCGTTTATAACGAATATTGAGGAGCCGTTGTGGATTTAGCTACATTAATAGGACTTGTTGGGGGCTTTGGTTTTATCCTTTGGGCGATGGCTACCAGTGGCGGCCTGATGATTTTCATTGATGTGCCTTCGATTTTTATTGTATTTGGTGGGTCCTTCTTCGTCGTGATGATGAAGTTCAATTTAAAACAATTCTTCAGTGCAGTGAAAATTGCCGTAAAAGCTTTTATGTTTAAGATTGATAAACCTGAAGAGTTAATTGAGCAATCCGTCACTATGGCTGATGCCGCTCGCAAAGGGGGATTCCTCGCACTGGAAGAGGCTCAAATTACCAATAGTTTTATGCAAAAAGCCGTGGATATGTTAGTGGACGGTCACGATGGTGAGGTGGTGCGCGCAGCCCTTGAAAAGGATATAGCCTTAACCGAAGAGCGTCATCGTAATGGTATTGCCATTTTCAGAGCCTTTGGTGACGTTGGTCCTGCAATGGGGATGATTGGTACTTTGGTTGGTCTCGTCGCAATGCTTTCCAATATGTCGGATCCTAAATCGATTGGCCCCGCTATGGCGGTCGCTCTTTTAACCACCTTATACGGCGCTATGATGGCTAACATGGCTGCTATTCCTATCGCCGACAAACTTACCCTACGTATGGGTGAAGAAATGCTCAACCGTAACTTAATTATGGATGCGGTATTGGCGATTCAAGATGGTCAAAATCCCCGCGTAATTGAAGGTTTTTTAAAGAATTATCTCGCTGAAAAACAGCGAAAAATCGATACAACGGACGGAGAGTAGCTCATGGCGAAGCACAGGTGTCCACCACCAGGCTCTCCGCTCTGGTTGGCAACATTTGCTGACTTGATGTCCCTATTGATGTGCTTCTTCGTGTTGTTGTTATCGTTTTCCGAAATGGATGTGTTGAAGTTTAAGCAGATAGCAGGATCAATGAAGTATGCCTTTGGTGTGCAAAATAAGGTTGAAGTCAAAGATATCCCGAAGGGAACTTCTGTCATTGCCTTAGAATTTAGACCAGGCCGGCCTGATCCTACGCCGATTGAAATCATCAACCAGCAAACAAATGAAATGACTGAACCTGTGTTGGATTATCAAGCGGGCGAAGATGATAGTGCTGGCGGCGTTCAACAGCAAAGTGGTTCTCAGCGTGGCGGTGAAGCCAGCGCGACGGCACAAGAAGTTGCCGATGCCGTTAAAGCCGAGGCTGCAGCGGCGCAAGATAAGATCAATCAGCAAGTGAAGAAGATGGCGCAGGAGCTCAATAAAGAGATCACCGATGGTGCGATTGAGATTGAGTCTCTGGGGCAGCAAATCATTATTCGTATTCGTGAAAAGGGTTCTTTTGCTTCAGGTTCAGGATTCCTCCAGCCTCGATTTAAACCTGTGGTGCGCTCCGTGGGTGAGCTCTTAAAAGATGTACCGGGGATCATTACTGTTGCAGGTTACACCGATGACATGCAGATAAGTGATGAGCTCTATAGCTCTAATTGGGATTTATCCAGTAAACGTGCCGTAGCCGTGGCCCACGAGTTAGTTCAAGTGAAAGGTTTTGACCCTAAACGAATGAAGGTCGTTGGTATGGCCTCTAATAATCCGATAGTGGCTAATGATTCACCTGAAAATCGTGCCCGTAATCGCCGAGTTGAAATTGCGATTGAACAAGGTAAGGCAAAAGAGTCAGAAGAAATACAACTCAAAAATTCACCTTAAAATAGGGCGATTGAGCAAAAGCCGCGTTGACTCCGCGGCTTTTTTTATGCACGAATTTTGGTTTATCTCGGTTGTCACCGTTCGAGCATTTGACGATATAGGTGTGATTGGATTGATTGAAATAGGTGCGCCAATCGCGGTGGGTTTGTTATAATCGCCCGATTATTCTTTTAACCAATTTTGCTGTTTTCAAAATTGTCCGCGGAAGTCCCATGAAGTTTATTGTAAAGCTGTATCCCGAAATCATGATGAAGAGCAAGCCTGTGCGCATGCGCTTCACCAAAATGCTCGAAACTAATATCCGTAATGTGCTTAAAAAAGTTGACGAGGATGCAAAGGTGCAGCGTCAATGGGATCGTATTATGGTGATGGTGCCAAAGAATAAGCCTGAATTGGCACAGGCCTTTGGTGAGCGTCTTGCGTGTATTCCTGGCATCGCCCACGTAGTACAGGTTGATGAGTATAGCTTTGAGTCCGTGGATGATATTTATCAGCAAGCCTTACCTGTTTACCGCGATCAAATTGCTGGTAAAACCTTCTGTGTACGGGTTAAGCGTACTGGCGATCACGACTTTAACTCCATTGATGTGGAGCGTTATGTTGGTGGTGGCTTAAATCAGTTTACCGATGCTATTGGGGTGCGTTTAAAGAATCCTGATGTCACCGTTAATCTGGAAATTGACCGCGACAAACTTTACATGGTAACTAAGCGCATCGAAGGCTTAGGTGGTTTCCCTATGGCGACGCAAGAAGATGTGTTGTCATTAATTTCAGGCGGTTTTGACTCCGGTGTATCCAGTTATCAGTTCATCAAAAAGGGTGCCCGCACCCATTATTGTTTCTTCAATTTAGGCGGTGCACAGCACGAAATTGGTGTGAAACAAGTGGCTTATCACCTTTGGAAAACCTATGGTGAATCTCATAAAGTTAAATTTGTATCAGTCCCCTTTGAGCCTGTGGTTGCTGAAATCCTAGAACGAATTGATAACGGCCAAATGGGCGTTGTGCTTAAGCGGATGATGATGCGTACTGCGGCCAGAATTGCCGAACGTCTGGGCATTCAAGCCCTAGTGACGGGGGAAAGTTTAGGCCAAGTATCGAGTCAAACCTTAACCAACTTGAACGTCATCGACCGTTGTACTGAGCTGTTGATCTTACGTCCATTAATCGCTATGGATAAACAGGATATTATCAACGAGAGTCGCAAAATCGGTACCGAAGATTTTGCTAAATCTATGCCAGAGTACTGCGGTGTTATCTCACAAAAACCCACCGTCAAGGCTGTATTAGCTAAGGTTGAAGCGGAAGAGAAGAAGTTCTCCGAGGATTTGATCGATCAAATTATTGCACAGGCTGTTACTATTGATATTAGGGAGATTGCAGAGCAGATGAATACTCGAATTACCGAGACTGAAACTGTTGTCGCCATTGATACCAATGAAGTGGTGATTGATATCCGTGCACCGGAAGAAGAGGAACATAAACCTCTTGATATTGAAGGTATTGAGGTAAAGCGCATCCCATTCTTCAAATTAGCGACCCAGTTTGCCGATCTCGACAAGCAAAAGACTTATTTGTTGTATTGTGAGCGAGGCGTAATGAGTAAGCTGCAGGCGCTGTATTTAATTGAACAGGGCTACACTAACGTGAAAGTGTATCGCCCATAAATAAGGTCCATAAAAAAGCCGCATTTTGATGCGGCTTTTCTCTTGGTTCCCTCAATTGATAGATAAATCGAGTGGAATGGAATAATTATTTTGCTTTAACAACTTGTTGTGCTGGTGTCGCTTCTTTCTCATCGGCAATGAGTAGAGTGGCTTCTTCTAAAGCTTCTTGGTGCATTATTTCCATTGCTGTAGTCAAGTCTGCACTGATACTTGCTTGTAGATCTGCGGTATCGATGACGATTTCGTCGACAAGCACATTGGCACTCACATGCGCACTGAGTGTTGAAACTAACACAAACGCAAACACAGATTTTAAATTGAACATAGTCGCCTCCGGGCTGACAAAGTAACGCTGTCAGACATTCCCATCATCGTTTTCGAGATTGTCCAACTTAGGTGTTTCATTGGCGCAGAATTTAACCAAAATCACTGGCCTTTACAAACGATTAAATGTAACAATACGGATTAGAAAAACTAATTAAAAATTGAGATAGAGATCACTATGTCAAGACGATTACCACCGCTTAATGCGGTTAAAGCATTTGAAGCCGCCGCACGGCACTTGAGCTTTACTCGTGCCGCTGAAGAATTGTTTGTTACTCAGGCTGCGGTGAGCCATCAAATAAAGGCATTAGAGGACTTTCTCGGATTAAAATTATTTCGCCGAAAGAACCGCTCTTTGCTGTTAACTGAAGAAGGGCAGAGTTACTTCCTCGATATTAAAGATATCTTTATCCAACTTGCTGATGCGACCGATAGATTACTCGCTCGTAGTGCGATTGGTTCTTTAACCGTGAGTATGTCGCCAAGTTTTGCCATCCAATGGTTAGTACCACGGCTCGCGAAGTTCAGTGAGAAAAATCCTGAGATTGATGTACGTATTAAAGCTGTCGATAGCGAGGCCAGCTCCTTAACGGACGACGTAGATGTCGCTATTTATTACGGTCTCGGCAATTGGCCCGGTCTGCGTGCCGATAAGCTGAGGAATGAAGTGTTAATTCCGGTGTGCTCCCCCCTGTTACTCAATGGCCCTAAACCCTTATCTCAGCCTAGTGATTTGAAGTATCACACGCTATTACACGATATGAGCCGCCACGATTGGCAGGCATGGTTTAGACAATGTGGGATTACCGATATTAATGTGAACCAAGGACCCATTTTTAGTCATTCATCCTTGGTATTGCAGGCGGCGGCACACGGTCAGGGAGTTGCGCTGGGTTATAGCGTGCTCGCCCGCCCAGATATCAAAGCAGGACGCCTCGTGTGTCCGTTCCAAGAAGTACTGGTGAGTAAAGATGCTTACTACTTAGTCTGCCAACAAAATCATGCTGAGCTGGGTAAAGTGGTGGCATTTCGCGAGTGGATGTTAGATATGTTTGCCGAGGAGTCACGCAGTGAGCTGTTGCCCGGATAATCCGGTTTACGTGTTAGAGGGTGAACCTTCGGCTACTTTGATTTTATTTGCCCATGGTGCGGGAGCTAACATGGATTCTGATTTTATGCAGGCCATGTCGGCTGGGTTAGTTGCTAAGGGCTTTCAAGTGATGCGCTTTAACTTTCCCTATATGCAGGCTAATGTCGTAGATGGCAAACGGCGTCCACCGGACCGCGGGCCTAAATTGCTCGCTTGTTTTACACAGATGCTCGATATTGCCCATTCACAACCTCAAGTTGAACGTGTGGTGCTGATGGGGAAATCCATGGGTGGGCGTATGGCTGCGTTATTAGCCTGCGAACCTGAACAGGCGGCGCGGATCGATAGGGTGATTTGTTTAGGCTATCCCTTTATTCCTCTCAAAGGGGGAGAGCCTAGATTGGAACCTTTGAACGAATGTCGGGTCCCAGTGTTGGTGTTGCAGGGCGATCGAGATAAGTTTGGTGGCAAAGAGCAGGTCGCCACTTGGCCGTTGAAAGAAGAGATCGAATTAGCATGGTTAACCGACGGGGATCATAGTTTTGTCCCTCGGAAGTCGTCAGGCACCACCGAAGCGGCTAATCTTAAATTTGCCATTGATTTATCAACCGATTTTATTGGCTAACTCTATTTTAGTGACTGAGTTTTGAGACTCATGCTGAAGTAAGTTTTATGTCAAATACTGAGGTATTGATGAAAAGTTAAGCCAATTCCAGTAGGAGAATGAAATGCGTAAAGGTTTATTACTACTCGCTGCAGTAAGTGGATTTTTAGCGGTTGCCCTGGGCGCTTTTGGTGCCCATGGTTTAAAGGCGGTTGCTCCACCTGAATTGATCGAAGTATTTAACTTAGGTGTGCAATACCATTTCTACCATACCTTTGCCTTAATCATGGTTGCCTTCTCGGGCCAATGGTTAACCTCGCGTTTACTGGACTGGGCGGCATATCTCTTTGTCGCAGGAATAATGCTGTTTTCTGGCTCGTTATATGGGTTGGCATTGTTTGGGACTAAATGGTTAGGTCCTATTACTCCGATGGGTGGTGGTTGTTTCTTACTCGGCTGGTTATTATTTGCAGCCGCGGTATGGCGTCACAAAGTTATCGACGGTAACGAGTCTTAAGCTCAATCATGAGTGTGAGTTAACAGGCTTAGGGAGCACCTAAGCCTTTTTGTTTTCCAAATCGCAATTCGAGTTGGTATCGTCGGCAAATAGGGCATTTGCAGACTTAAATTGTTATACTGGCGCCCAAATTGATAGTCAGCCAGTTAATTGGCTTGGATTTCTCAGGGATCTCCATGAAAAACCTATTTTTATTTTGCCGCGCAGGCTTTGAAAAAGAATGTGCAGCAGAAATTCAGCAGCGAGCTGGTGAGCTTAATGTCGGTGGCTTTGTTAAAGCTAACAATAACGACGCTTATGTTGTTTACCAATGTTTTGAAGACGACGCTGCGGATATTTTAGCAAAACAGTTACCACTGGATTCACTTATCTTTGCCCGCCAAATGTTTGCATCAAGTGAATTGCTTGTCGACTTACCTGAAAATGATCGCATTAGTCCGATCGTGGCTGCACTCAGTGACGTCCACAAAGCCGGTGAAGTGCGAGTTGAAACGCCTGACACTAACGAAGCCAAAGAATTATCGGCTTTTTGCCGTAAGTTTACAGTGCCTTTACGTCAGCATTTGAAAAAATCGGGCAGCTTGCTCGCCCAGGAAAACCCGAAACGCCCGATTATCCACGTGTGCTTTGTGGGACCGGGTCGTGCCTATGTGGGTTATTCCTACAGTAATAACAGTTCTCCCTATTTTATGGGGATCCCACGTCTTAAAATGGCGGCGGATGCACCGAGTCGTTCTAGCCTAAAACTCGATGAAGCCTTTGGGCAGTTTGTGCCGAAGGAAGAGCAGGAAGATCGTATCCGCAGTGGCATGAATGCGGTGGATTTAGGCGCTTGTCCGGGTGGCTGGACCTACCAACTGGTTCGCCGTGGTATGTTTGTGTCGGCGGTTGATAATGGCCCTATGGATGAGAAACTCATGGAAACGGGCCAAGTGAAACATTACCGTGAAGACGGTTTCCGTTTCGAGCCGCAGCGTAAAAATATCTATTGGCTAGTGTGTGACATGGTTGAAAAACCAGCGCGCGTAGCGGAGCTGATTGAAGCTTGGGCGATTAACGGTTGGTTTAAGGAAGCGATTTTTAACCTTAAATTACCGATGAAGAGTCGCTACAAAGAAGTCACTGCGATCCTTGAAACCATGCAGACCATTTTAAAAGAGAATGGGGTGACTGATTTTAAAGTACAGTGTAAGCATCTTTATCACGACCGTGATGAAGTGACAGTGCATTTATGGCTGCGTCCAAATACTGCGTGGAATTGATCCGCTAGTGTGAGCTAACACCGCTATTTATTCAAAATAACAAAAAGCCCCAAAGGAAACGTTGGGGCTTTTTCGTGTTTAATGAGTTTAGCTTTAATCTTAGCTTAGGCGATCGAGTACCGCTTGAGTGAAATCTGTGGTGCCGTGGGTACCGCCTAAGTCGCGGGTGGTACGGTCACCTTCTGCAATCACGGCGGATACGGCTTTACGGATTTGTTCCGCTTTATCAGCCATGCCTAAGTATTCCAGCATTTGAATAGAGGCCAAAATGACTGAGGTTGGGTTTGCGAGGTTTTTACCCGCGATATCTGGCGCACTACCGTGAACCGCTTCGAAAATCGCCGCATCACGGCCAATGTTTGCACCCGGTGCCATACCTAAACCCCCCACAAGACCTGCACACAGATCCGACAGAATGTCACCGAACAGGTTGGTGGTCACGATCACATCGAAGTTTTCTGGGTTCATCACTAATTTCATGCACGTTGCATCGACGATCATTTCTTCTGTCTTGATGTCTGGGTAACGTAGGCTGACTTCACGGGCCACTTTCAGGAATAGGCCTGAAGTTGACTTCATGATGTTGGCTTTATGTACGATAGTGACTTTTTTACGGTTTTCTTTACGGGCCAGTTCGTAGGCGAAAGTGGCAATTTGCTCGGCGCCTTGGCGAGTGACGATACTGGTTGCTTCAGCCGTTAAACCATCGTCAGATACTTTTTGACCGTGGCCAGAATACATACCTTCGGTGTTTTCACGTACTGTGATGATATCGATATTTTCATAACGAGCTTGCGTGCCTTTGAACGACAACACGGGGCGCACGTTCGCGTACAGGCCAAACTTCTTACGTAATGTTACGTTGATAGAAGTAAAACCTTCACCCACTGGCGTAGTGAGTGGGCCTTTAAGTGTGATGCGATTTTTTTCGATGAGTTCTAAGGTACGCTGTGGAAGTAACTCGCCTTGTTTTTCTAGTGCTGTTAAACCAGCATCGGCAAATTCATATTCAAAATCACAACCTGCTTTATCGAGAATTTTTAAGGCTGAATCAATAATACTTGGGCCAATTCCATCACCTGGAATTACGGTTATCGTTCTTTTTGACATGGAGAAGTCCTTCCACGGTTCGTCGTTACTGCAATTGTCCGATCCGGCAGACTCCGGATAACATGACTATGAATTTGGTATTTTTTCTCCCCATTATTTTAACCACCTTTGGTCAAACTTCACAGGAAATAGTGAGGGATATCACGATTTTTTATATGCTATAACTTGTAAAAATACTGGGTTCTAACGATGATGGAGACCCAATGGTTAAAAAAGTCTACTTTAGTCTAACAAATACATAAAAGAGGAAGACATTGAAGTTACTACCTATTACATCTCTGGTTCTGTTATCCCTAGGAATGTTGCCAGCAGTGCAGGCCGAAACCAGCACTAAGCCGCTCACCTTAACAGACATAATGCATTTTGAGTCCCTCGGTAAGCCAGTGATTGCCGACAATGGTCGAGTGCTTGCGGTGGAGTCTGCTCCCGATCGGGGCGATAGTCACGCCATTGTGAGAAATGTACTCTCACAGCAAACCTATAATATTGCGGGTGGTTCAGATCCTATTATCAGTCACGATGGCCGTTATGTGGCGATGGTAGTTAAACCCAGTTTGCTTACCGTTGAAACCAGTGATGCTAAGACGAAGAAGAAACTCAAGGCTGACATGGTATTACTCGATACTCAAACAGGCTTGCAAACCCGCTTTGAGCGCGTAAAAGAATTTGCGTTCAGTGATGCGGGTAAACATCTGGCGATTTGGTTTGAGGCCGATGAAGATGCGAAAAAAGAGGTTGAGTCTAAAGATGCCAGTGAAACAGCGGAAGTGGTTACTGAAGGTTCAGTTAAATCTGAAAAACCTAAGGTTGATAAGTTTGATCAGGGTCGACGTTTTAGTCTGATCAATTTAGAGAACCAAACTCAGCGAATCGATGCCGAACATGTCACGGCTTATGCTTTCGATAAAGACAGCCACAGACTCGCGCTGGCGGTCAATGATATCGCCAATCAGCAACATCAATTGCACTTAGTGGATTTAAAGTCCCATCAGCAATCTACAGTCTTTGAGTCGACCAGCCAACAGATTGGCGCCTTAGCACTGGCAAAAAATGGTCGCTGGCTGGCATTTACCCAAGGTCAAGCGAGTGAATTGCCCTATGGCCGCAGCTATCAGTTAAATGTACTCGATTTGAAGTCGGGTAAAGTGAGTAAAACCCCTGAGTCTCCCGAATGGAAACTCAATCGATACTCGAGCTTAAGCTTCTCATTAGACAGTGAGCGGCTCTTTTTTGGCCGTGTACCGGAGGTCAGTCAGCAGCTTAGCTTAAAGAAAATTACCGAAGAAAAAGATCTTTTTGATGCTGATATTGTCACTGGTCAGCGCGGGCTTAAGGTCTGGCATGGTGATGATCTACGTATTAAACCTAATGAAATCAAACAATACGAAAAAGAACAAAAGCGCACTTATCTTGCGGTGCTGCATTTAGATTCAAATAACCTAGTGCAGCTTGGCGATAAAACCGTACCGGATGTGACCATTTCACAGCATAAACGCTTTATGTTGGCGAGTTCAGATTTACCCTATCGCAAGATGGCAACTTGGGCTGGGTTCTATCAAGACTACTATCTTATCGATATGAACACTGGCCGTAAGGTGCCATTTTTAACACAGCAACCAAATGACGCTGAGCCAACGCTGTCGGGAAATGGCAAGTATGTGGCTTATTATCAGCAAGGTCATATTTATCTTTATGATATCGCCGAGGGGCGTCGTACTAATCTGACAAAATCCTTAGGCGTGAGTTTTGCCGATGAGGATCATGATTATCCCTCTAGCGCTCCAGGATATGGTTTTGGCCCTTGGCTTAAGGATGATGCGGGCTTTTTAGTCTATGACAAATACGATATCTGGCAGTTTAATACTGAGTCTAAAGCGGGTTTTGCGTTAACCGCAGGAAAAGGACGAGCACAACAAATTCAGTATCGTGTCGAGGGACTCGTGGATAGCCCCGATGTGCCCACCGAGCTTGCCTATAACGCCACGGTTTTACTCCATGGTTACAGTGATAAAACCAAGGCTGATGGCTTCTACCAAGCCACTTTGGGTGAAGCGGGCGTTAAGACGTTGATGCAAGGCGAGTATAAGCTGACAGTACTAGGGCGCAGTAAAGATACTGATACTATTGTGTTTTCAAAGGAACGTTTCGACTTATTCCCCGATTTATATACGGCTAGTTACAGTGCGCCTCAAAACGCAGTTAAGCAAACCGATTTAGATAAGCAACGTCAAGCCTTTAATTGGGGCCAAGCTGAACTCGTTCATTGGACCAATGGTGATGGTAAGCCGTTGGATGGGGTGTTAATTAAGCCAGTCAATTATCAAGCGGATAAACGCGTTCCAGTGCTGGTTTACTACTATCGCTTTATGACGGATAGATTGCATGCTTTCCCACAGATGAATATCAATCATAGACCTAATTTTGCTTGGTATATCAATAATGGCTATGCGGTTTTTCTGCCGGATATTCGATTCGATATTGGTTATCCTGGGGCGAGTTCAGTACAGGCGCTCACCTCTGGGGTGCAAAAGCTGATTGATATGGGGATTGCCGATCCCGATGCGATAGGTCTGCAAGGTCACTCATGGAGTGGCTATCAAACGGCGTTTGCCATCACTCAAACTAAGATGTTTAAAGCGGCTGTGGCTGGTGCTCCCGTTGCCAATATGACCAGCGCCTACAGTGGTATTCGTCACGGTACTGGGCTTGCGCGTCAGTTCCAGTATGAAACAGGGCAGAGTCGTATTGGTGCCAGTTTGTTTGCCGCACCACAAAAGTACATTGAAAACTCTCCGGTGTTTTATGCAGATCGCATTCAAACCCCTTTAATGATTATGTTTGGTGACAAAGATGATGCGGTGCCTTGGGAGCAAGGAGTTGAAATGTATTTAGCCATGCGCCGTGCGGGTAAAGAGGTGGTGTTCTTGCAATACGAAGATGAGCCGCATCATCTTAAAAAATACCCTAACAAGCTCGATTACAGTGTTCGTATGATGGAATATTTCGACCATTATTTGAAGGGTAAACCAGCTCCAGCATGGCTTCGTAAAGGTGAAGCCTACATCGAATATCAGACTGATGATGAATAAGTTTTTGTGACTTGTGCTTCAAAAACGCCACTTAACCAGTGGCGTTTTTATTGGGTTAATCACAGCATTGTATTAATTGCTAATTGCTAATTGCTAATTGCTAATTGCTAATTGCTGAGAGGAGCTTCATTGGCCGTATTTAAGCTCGTATCTGTGCCTGCCTCAAGGTACTGCTTATAAGTATCAATACCCCAAGCGATGAGTTTGCTATTTTTAAAAATAAGCGGTGTGCATTCTCCTTTGGTGGTAATGCCATCTGACTTTTCATGGTGGGTGCGATAAAAAAGCACTTGCAGTTGGGCTTCATCGATGGATTTAGCCTCTGAAAAATCAGCCTTACCTAACATCGATTTCACCTCGGTAATATCTTGCCCTAGGGTTAGATCGTTAACTTTTTGGTTCAAGTAGGCTTGTCTATCTTCCCAATTCATCTCATCGGGAGTGGGTTCATATACGAGGACTATCACGGCCACAAACGCAACATAAGCAGCAAAAATACTACCGATAATTACTGAAGTTTTTGATTTCATTTAAACTAATCCCTTTCCTCATCGAATGAATCGCCCTAGTTCGACCATAAAATACGCTTTTGTTACACCAAGGTAAATGTGTTTATTGCAACTTAGTGTTAACAATACATTTATTGCTCTATATTGGGGGCTGGATGAGGTGTGCTGTTTGCTCGGAAGTCTTTTAAATTGATATTGAGAGGCAAATCCGTTTGCAATTGCGCCAGCTTATAACTGAGACGCGCCATTTCTTTACCCTCGGCCAGTTTCTTCGCTTGTTTAGCGCCCAAGTTAGGTAATGATGAAAAGAGTGTGCTTAATGTCCTGAAGGTCTTTAAAAGTTCTGCCGCCGATTTTGGACCTATGCCTGCAATACCCGGGATCTTGTTACCGCTGTCTCCTGCCAGCGCCATTAAATCGAGAAACTGGCTACGGTCAACGCCCAGTTTTTGTTCTAATGCAGCAATATCTAGGTATTGCTGATTAAAATGATCCCACTGAGTAATGCGTGGATGATTGAGCTGGCTAAAGCCTTTATCAGTGGAAACGATTATGGCTTCTCCTTGTGCTTTAGCCGTTTTCACCGCAAGAGTGGCAATCACATCATCGGCTTCTGCGGCGGCATAGATAGAGGCGATATTAAGCGTGGCTAAATGCTCCTGTAATGCTCTGAGTCCCTGTGCAAGTGGCTCAGGCATAGGTTTACGGCCTTTTTTATAGTCGGGGTAAAGTTGTTTACGCCATGAAATTTCATCTCCATCCCACACGATAGCTATATGGGAAGGGTGGTGGACGCGCAGCAATTTAGTGCATGCCAAAGTGACGCGCTCCTTAAGGCTTTCCATATCGTTCTCATCGGGGATCGCCGCATAAATACGGCGAACCAAGTTGAGACCATCGATGATTAAAAACTTATTCATTGGCTTGGTTTGCTAACGACCTTATTTAACTATCTGATAACATGGTACATAAGCTGTGCCGGGAAGTTTCATTCTCTGTTGCTGCACAAACGCACTCAACAGGTTATCCATCATATCCATCAGTATTGGATCACCTTTCAATTGGAAGGGACCCAAATGCTCTATTTGTTTGATTGTATCCGATTTAACATTACCCGCTACTATACCCGAAAAGGCTTTTCGTAGGTTGGTGGCAAGTTTTGCTTTGTCGATGTTTAAGTGTAAATCCAAGTTGGCCATGACATCATGGCTTGGGATAAAGGGCAGTTGAAACTCCGCTTCAATCTTCAATGCCCATTGGTATTGATACGCATCGCCTGTTGCTCTGCGGTAGGCTTTGACTTGTTCCATACCTTGTTTCATTACCCGAGCCACCTCTGCGGGATTATCAATGATAATTTGATATTTTTTCTGTGCTTCATCCCCTAAGGTTGCGGCAATAAACTCGTCTATTTTTATGAAATAATCGGCGCTTTCCGTGGGACCTGTGAGGATCAGTGGGAAGGGCGTTTCCTGATTTTCTTTATTCAGTAAAATGCCCAAAATATAGAGCAGTTCTTCAGCCGTTCCCGCGCCACCCGGGAAAATAATGATACCGTGCCCGAGGCGTACAAAGGCTTCTAAGCGTTTTTCAATATCGGGTAAAATCACCAGTTCATTGACAATTTGATTAGGGGGCTCGGCAGCGATAATACTAGGCTCTGTCAAACCAATGTAGCGGGCATTCTTTATCCGTTGTTTTGCGTGGCCAATCGCGGCACCTTTCATTGGCCCTTCCATCGCTCCTGGGCCACAACCGGTGCAGATATCGAGTTCTCTCAGTCCGAGTTGATAGCCGACCTCACGGGTATATTGATATTCGATGGCATTAATGCTGTGTCCACCCCAACAAACGACCACATTGGGATCTTTCATTGGCGCAATGGCTCTCGCATTACGCAGAATATCAAAGACAACGTTAGTAATATGGCTGGCATTGGCAAGATTGATGTATTTTAGGGTTTCATATTTGTCGCTAATATAAAGAATATCCCTGAGTACAGAGAACAGATGTTCTTGAATACCCGTGATAATTTGGCCATCGACAAAAGCCTGTTCGGGTGGATTGATGAGTTCTAATTTAACTCCGCGTTCCCGTTGTAGGACATTGATATCAAAGTTTTTGTATTGTTCAAATAGGGCTTTAGAATTATCGGTTTTTAAACCAGCGGCAAGTACAGCGAGTGAGCAGTTACGATACAGTTGATACAATGCGCTTTTTGCGCTTTTTTTGAGGCGATCAACTTCAAGTTGTGAAAGCTGATCCATGCTACCTTTAGGGCTAACTTTTACTATCATTTATCACTCCTTCGTTTGACAGGAGTGATAAGAGGAGGCGTATAGTCGGTCTTAACTATACGTCAATCACAACCCTGTCTCTGCTTTCATGTTTTGCTTTATAGAGTGCTGCATCGGCGCGTTCGAAGGTCTCATGTATGAGCTCATTCCCCATAACTTGTGCAGCCCCTATAGATACTGTAACTGTAATTCTCTGATTTTTAAATTTAAATGGAATGTTTTTTACTTTTTCACGCACTCTGTTTAAAAGTTGAACAATATCACCGTTACCAACATCGGGTAGTAAGAGGACAAATTCTTCACCGCCGTAGCGTGCAACAAATTCTGTATCTCGTAGGGAGTTCTTAAGTGCCATCGCAATCACCTGCAATGTTTTATCACCAGTACTGTGGCCAAAACTGTCATTAATGGTTTTAAAATGATCAATATCGGCAACCGCCACCCACAATGGGCTCTTATGACGTTGATAGTTACGGTATTCCAACTCCATGCGTTCTTCTAAGGCTGCGCGATTAGGTAATTGCGTTAAGCTATCTAATAAATTGAGTTTTTGTTGCTCGAATAACCGTTCTTTATAGGTATTTGCTTCGGTACTGAGTTCATTGAGTTCTTTGCGCATTGTTTCCATGGATTTACGCAACAGTGCTTGTTCCCTCTGTTCCAAGGCTTCTTTACGGGCTAATGCCGAGCGGATCGAGTTTAACTGTTCGGTAAGCTTTGCTTTAAGATCAACCACATCTTCAACATCTAATATGATTGCTCCTGCGTTATCAACCCGAGTATTGATCTCTCTGTTTAACTGTGTTTTTAGCTGAAAACTGCGTTGGGTGTGGTTGTAGGATTCACTGACCACTTCCCGTACCGCGGCTAGGGCATCATTTAAGGCGTATAAAAATTCTTGGGATGCCGACTTTTCCCGTGCGATGTTATCAAGCAATAAAGATAAAATGGTTTGATAAGCTTCGAGTAAATTATCGATTTCTATATCGGAGGCTAGCATTTCCTTTATGACTAACACTTGATCACGTTGATCTTTACGGAATTCAATTTCCGAAATCATATGGGCTAGTTCATGGGCAAGTTGTCTGTGCTTAGGTAGAATTTCAAGCTTTTCTGATTCGCTAAATTGCTGCTGTAATATGGTTTCGTAAAAGCCAATAATTTGTTTAACTTTAGGAATATATTCCCAAACCGTATGGAAAGGCTTGGAAAGATCCTGCTTGAAATAGTTAACTTCTTTTTTGAGTTTTTCGGGTGCAGAGTTAACGCGTTGGATCTGACGAACCACTTGGGCTAATCCCGCTCGACTTTCTTCGAGTTGTACCATCACATGGTGATATTGGCCTTTTAATAGGCGTTCAACATCCACTAATTCTGGTAATGCCTCATCGATCCGCTCAAACGTACTTAAGTTATGGCGAAGTTTAGCGAGCTTATTATCCAGTTCAAGGTTTTGCCCTTTACAGGCTAGGCTTAAATGGCCAATAAATTGGAGTAGTGTTTGTAACTTGGCATTTCTATCTTCATTGACTTCATCTAAGGCGAGTTTGGCCGAGTGAAGTTTTTGTTGTAATAATGCAAGTTGTGAAACGGTTGCGTTTGAATCCTTCATCCGGAGTATTTTCCTAACTCTGCAAGGCTAAAAAGCATGACGATCCTATGTCCAGATTAGCTGTGAAGTCGATATGCTACTAATGTTATAACAATGACAGTAGAGTGCAAATGCGATTTGGCTGTGTCCCCGTGATTAATGACTGATATTGATCAAATATTTTCCAGTAATTGTCTATATTGGTTATTTTCCCAGCAAGGCCAATGGATATCGTCTTTATTTGCGTTGGTTTCCACGCGGATCAATCCGCGTTCAATGCCCTTCTCGAGATGTAAAAAGAGCGGATTTGCAAAGAGCGTTGGTGGTACAAAATCGAGCGCCCTGAGACTAACAAAATGATCGCCTTGAGTCGGTATGCTACGCGCGCAGGCGAGGGCCATTTGCGCTGTCTCAAATTGAAGTTGAGGCGCCATTTTCATTTCTGATTTAACCAGCAGAGGTAAGTTAATAAATCCGAGCTTAAACGTCTGGGTCAATGCTTGTCTATCGAGGTACTGTCGAATTTGGCTGATAATTTGCTCTGGTTCTATCCCATGGTTGAATCGAACGGCAAATACCCCTTGACGTATAACATAGACGGGTAGGGATAGTGCATCAGATATTAGGGCAGCCAATTTAGTGTTTATGGTATTGGCAAAGTATTGGCCATAGTGAAGATCCGTCGTGACGTGCTCTGGAAATTCAATTAAGCCTAGTGCGGCTGTTGATGGTTGTTTTTGGTTTAAATGTCCAGGGCTTAAATGTGCAAGTAAAGCAGCATATCCTAGGTGATGGGTAAAAGCTTCCTGCTGACTGAGTTGTGCTAACGCTTTATTTTCGATTTTGATTTGGCGGCGAGATTTAAGTTGTATCAACATAATGATAATAAATAATGCCAGAATAAAACCACATAATACCAATAGCTTATAGGTGTTTTTGGTTTCTTGCTGAGCTTCATTAAATTTATTTTGTAACAGGCTAAGTTCAAGCTTGAGTTGCTGCTCTGCGAGCGTTGATGGTGATACAGATGGGGCTTTATCTGTATTTTGCTCTTGTGAACTTAATTCAATGATCTGCTTTTGTGTCTCTATGGTTTTACCCTGTTCTCCTAAATTTTCTGCCGCGAGGGCGATGAGTGTTAATGCGGATTTTTGCTCGTCCATCAGTTTTAGTTCGGTTGCAAGCACCAATGCATTATCGGCATGACTCATCATCAATGGCCAATCTTGATTGGTTTTGGCTACTTCACCAATCAATAATTCGTTATACACTAAATAATGATGACTTTGCTTTTCTTGAAAGATTTGATTTGCCATTAATAAATATTTTAAGGCATTCGTGTTGTCACTGATATTTGAGTAGGCTTGCCCAAGGTTATGGTAGTTCAGACCTTGGGCAATATAGTTACCGCGTTTAGCATCTAATTGCTGGGCATTAAGGTAGTAATCAATAGCCTTATTCCAGTCTCCTTGTTCACCGTACACCATGGCGATGACAGTCATACAACTCGATAGATAAGTATCATTGCCCATTTTTTTAAAACCGTCAGCGGCTTCATGGGCATTCTTCAGCGCTTCATCCCATTGCTTTAAATCACGATAAACCTTGGCTAACTGCAGCTGTAGGTGGGTTTTCATTGAGGGATAGTTAGAGCGGTTAGAGAGCCGAATGGCTTCACTGTAATGTTGTAATGATTTAGTTAGTTGCTGATTTTTATTGTAATAATGGCCAAGTTTTGATTCCGCAGCAGCAATCAGATAATCATTTCGTAGCTTATAGGCGATATCACGATAGGTATGAAAGTGCATTAAGGCGGGAACATCTTGGCGTATGACTAAATGTAAACCACCTAAATGCTCGTGAATGGTGTGCTTAAGCAGCATGGCTTCAATATCAAAGCTGTCATTGATACGGCTGAGCGCCTCGTTATAGAGGGTTATTGCTTCTTGATACTTTTGTTCTGTTCGACCAATATACCTCCCCTTCAACATAGCAACAAAGGCTTGTTCATAGGGCGATTCGGCAATACTTGCGAGTAGCGCTATGATGGCATTTGCATCTTGAACTCCAACTTTAGATTTAACATTGGGTTCCATATTAAGTCGTGCCAGTAATTGCAAAAGATGCATAAATTCTGCTGGCTTATAACCTTGCTCTTGGGCTACACGCTCGAATTGTTCACGATTTTTAAAGACAATAGGGAAAGAGAGCGATTTATGTAGGGTGTCGTACATGTTTTGCGGTGTTTCACGCAGTTCAACTTCTTCAGATTCAAGATCACGACTCTGAACACTCCAGGAAACCGACATTAACAGCGTCAATAAAATAACAATAATTTTTTGCATTTTTATACTGATCTCATCTTTCCTAGGGCAAGGAATATATTTTGTTAGCTTTTGTTAGCTTTTGTTAGCTTTTGTTAGCGACTAATGAGCTTGCTACATCGACTTGTTATACTTGGGGAAATTATAAGAAGCATAATAACAGAAGGAAGCAAGAGTGAAACCCAACAGATTATCAATCTTGATGCTAAGTGGATTTTTTTCAGCCAGTGTATTTGCTGATGTAAACTATGAAATTGACTTAAGCCAGCCAGAGCAGCATTTGGCACATGTTAGGGTCATGTTTCCTGAGACGAGTGGTCACAGTTTTACCGTTAATCTTCCTGTGTGGCGTACGGGGAAATATCAAGTATTACCTTTAGCCGATGGCGTGCGCCTCTTTAGCGCTCAAGACAGTAAAGGTAATGATCTGCCATGGAAGCGCACGGCGAGCGGTGAATGGCAAGTTATGCTCAAACAACCGACACGTGTAACGGTAACTTACCAGTTATATGCTAATGAATTAGATCAACGGGTTCGTCATATTGATGCCAGTCATGCGTTTTTAGATGCCAGTGGTGTGTTTATGTACAGTCCACAATTTAGATCTGAACCCGTTGAAGTGCAGTTAAAAGTGCCTAAAACATGGCAAAGCTATTCGGGAATGGCTTCTGGTCATTTAGCCCATTCTTTTATTGCGCCCAATTATGACGTGTTAATTGACTCTCCTATTGAAACAGGCATCAGTACTCATAGAAACTTCAGTGCAGATGGGAAAAAGTATGAGCTTGTTTTTTGGGGAGAAGGAAATTACAACGTCGATAAAATAGTCAAGGATTTAACCGCATTAAGTCGTCAAGCAAAAGCCATTTGGGATGATTATCCTTTTGAGCGTTATGTTTATATGGTACATGCTACCAGTGGCGCAAGTGGGGCGACTGAACATTTAAACTCCACTATTATTCAGCTACCCCGTTTTAGTTTTCGGGAACGTAGGGATTATTTACGCTTTATTAGTACGGCATCCCACGAATTTATCCACACTTGGAATGTCAAAGCTTATCGCCCAGATGGGCTCGTCCCCTATGATTACCAGCATGAAAATATGACGGAATTATTATGGATGGCCGAGGGTTCAACTAGCTATTTCCAAGGACAGTTACTCCTTCGGGCTGGTGTGATGACACCAAAAGAGTTTCTCGACGATTTAGCCAAACGTATTGAAAAAAACCAACTTAATCCAGGGCGAGAAACTCAGTCTGTCGCCGAGGCCAGTGCAGGGCAATGGACTAGTACGGGTGGCGATTATGCGATTAATCACAGTGTGAATATTTACTCCGAGGGCTACTTAACCTCTTTAGCCTTAGACTTCTCACTTCTCGAAGACTCTAAACTGAAGCATTCTTACCGTGATGTGCACCGTCGTTTATATCAAAATCATCGGGTGCCCAAGGGATATACGATCAATGATGTGCAGCAAATTCTAAAAGATTTATCAGGTAAAGATTACACTCCTTGGTGGCACGCTAATGTGAATCGTCCTATAAGCCTAGATTACCCAGATCTGTTAGCACAGGCTGGTTTGGTTATGTCCTATGGAAAGGATTCCAAAGCTGAGGCATTTGCGGGCATGACCTTAAGCAGTAAATATGGATCTTTGGTATTAGATCAAGTATTGCGTAATGGTCCCGCATGGCAAGCGGGCATTGTAGCGGGTGATGAAGTCCTCGCGATTAATGGTCTTAAGGTAACAGCTACAGGCTTTAATAAACGGATAAAAGATTTTAATGCTGGCGATAGCATTGAAGTAACCTTATTTAGCAACGATAAAATCAAGCAAGTGACTCTGAAACTGGGTGAGCAACAAAGTGGTATGCTGATGTTAAAGGGCAATGCTAATGCAACTAAGCAGCAAAAGGCGTTCTTTAAGGCATGGTTGGGTATTGAGTGGCCTTTTGATAATCGAGGCGAATTAGCGGTTAAAATCTAACGTATTTATGTTGTTATCTGGATTAAAAGCGCGCCTAATTTAGCGCGCTTTTTTATCATGTACTCGTTATTAAGTGAGGAGTTAGTCTTGTGTTTCTTCTAGTCCGCCAAGGGCTGATACAAGTGCGTGCATTAAGGCAACTAACTCGCTACCCATTAATGCAAAATCAGCATCTAAACGTGCCATAGGATCATCAGTACCGACTTCATCGTTCCCCGCTCTAAATTCTTCAGAGAATTTAAGACGTTTCACGCTAGCATCCGATTGCAGCAATAGCGCGATGGATTGACCAAAGTGCAGGGCTAATTTATGAACTTGTTTGCCCGTCGCTAAGTGAGCGAGCACTTCATCTTCTTTTAGATCCTGTTGCTTAAAACGTACAATGCCACCTTCATCTGCTTCTGATTTAAGCTCTGCTTCATCTTGCATTTCAAAGGGTAATGGTGCACTGCCATTCTTTAACCATTCGGTTAAATGGGACTCAACAGGCGCTTTAAAACTTAAGGGGATCACTGGCAAACTGCCGAGAGCTTTACGTAATAACGCTAATAATTCTTCGGCCTTAGTGGCACTTGAACTATCAACGAGGATCATTTCCAGCTCTGGTAAAATCAGTGCGCGAGTCTGGCTACGGCGTGAAAATGCCCGTGGTAACAAACTGGTGATAATTTCATCTTTAAGAGCATCTTTCTCTTTTTTTGCCAGTTTTCGATTTTCTTCATCCTCAATGAGAGCCACTTTTTCTTCAAGTGCTTCCTTGATGACTTGGCCTGGGAGCATTTTTTCTTCTTTAGTCACACAAATTAAATGGCGATTGTTGGCACTATGCACCAAGGAACTGCCTTTTTTTCCTAAGGCATTGGAAAACCCAAATTTACTGATGTCTTGGCTTGAGCATGGGGAGAAAGTGAAATCTGCAAGTGCGGTTTCAAGTGCTTCAGTTTCGACGACAAAAGGTTTATTAAAACGATAAAGAGTAAGATTTTTAAACCACATAAGAGGCGCTCATCGGAAAATAAAGTGGCAGTTTACGGCATAGTTGGGGCGGGGTAAACCTACACGCAATAGCTTAATCTAAGGGCTAATGCAGAATTCATTAAATTGTAACATTCCGGTTTTTAAGTTATTAATTATTGATATTAATGGTATTTAATTTTTATTGCTGACGTATTTTTCCGTGTATTCACCTAAGTTGTCACACTTGAAATAAAACTGAAACAGATTCATTGCACACTTTCGGTCGTTCCAAACCAATAACCAAGACGAACATAACGTCGAAAGGATGAAATGATGAACGTTTTTTGTAAAACTCTACTCGCTTCTGCGCTAGCTTCTACAACTCTGGCTTCAGCTTATGCCGCTGAGCCGCTGACTGTTTATGGTAAGTTGAATGTCACTGCTCAATCGAATGATGAGCAAGGTGATGCTACAACAACTATTCAAAGTAATGCTTCTCGTTTTGGTGTGAAGGGTGATTTCGAACTGTCTAGCTCGTTACAAGCCTTCTATACTATTGAATATGAAGTTGATACTGACGCTGAGACTAGCAACAACTTCACAGCCCGTAATCAATTCGTCGGCCTGAAAGGCTCCTTTGGTTCGTTCTCTGTGGGTCGTAACGACACCCTGCTGAAAACCTCTCAAGGTGGCGTTGACCAATTCAACGATTTATATGAAACTGGCGACATTAAAGTCCTGTTCAAAGGCGAAAACCGTTTAAGCCAAACGGCAACTTATTTAACACCTTCATTTGGTGGTTTCGTCTTCGGCGCAACCTATGTGGCGGAAGGCGATGCCAATCAACAAGGTCAAGACGGCTTCAGCTTAGCGGCCATGTACGGTGACGCTAAACTGAAAGAATCAGCTTTCTATGCGGCTATCGCTTACGATTCAGATGTTAAAGGTTATGAAATTATTCGTGCTACGGTACAAGGTAAAATCGCTGGTTTCACCTTAGGTGGTATGTACCAGCAGCAGGAAGAGACCTATAAAGACGAACTGCCGGTGACGACTGATAGCGTTAACGGTTACCTGTTCAGTGCGGCTTATGATATCAAGGCAGTCACTTTGAAAGCACAATTCCAAGATATGGAAGACAAAGGTGATTCATGGTCAGTGGGTGCCGATTACAGCTTAGGTAAGCCAACGAAATTATTAGCTTTCTACACTAATCGTTCATTCGAAGCTTCTTCTGATGATGACAAATACATTGGTGTTGGTTTAGAACACAAATTCTAAATCCGGTATCAAGGTTTAATTAAGGAGGCATGCAGCCTCCTTTTTTATTGCCATAAACAAACAGTTATATAAACTCATTATGACAAATATCGCTACTATATGGCTTGCGCGGTGCGCTTATTCATAAATCTGTAATAAAAATGACTAATAATAACCGTGTTGACATTCACTGACAGAAAATCACTTATGACTGCAAGGATATTGATAGTAGAAGACGAGTTAGCCATCCGCGAGATGCTGACTTTTGTAATGGAACAGCATGGGTTTACGACCTCTGCGGCGGAGGATTTTGATTCGGCCATTGCGCTGCTAAAGGAGCCTTACCCCGATCTGATTTTATTGGATTGGATGTTTCCTGGCGGAAGTGGTATTCAACTGGCGAAACGCTTGAAACAAGATGAGTTTACCCGCCAAATTCCGATCATAATGTTAACCGCCCGTGGTGAAGAGGAAGATAAAGTCAAAGGCCTCGAAGTCGGCGCCGATGATTACATCACTAAACCCTTTTCCCCTAAAGAGCTGGTCGCCCGTATTAAGGCCGTATTGCGCCGCAGTGCTCCTACCCGTTTAGAGGAAACCATTGATGTGCAAGGTTTACTGCTCGACCCCGTGAGCCACAGGGTGAGTGTGGGTGAGACGGTACTCGATATGGGGCCTACTGAGTTTCGCTTATTGCACTTTTTTATGACGCACCCAGAACGTGTCTATAGCCGCGAACAGTTGCTCGACAATGTATGGGGCACCAATGTGTATGTGGAAGACAGAACCGTCGATGTGCATATTAGACGTCTTCGTAAAGCCGTTGAAGAATCTGGACATGATCGTTTGATCCAGACTGTTCGTGGTGCAGGTTATCGTTTTTCAACACGCATATAGTGCCGAATAAGAGATAGGCACAAGTTGGCTTTTAGGCTATCTTGTGCTCCTCCTATTTAGCCTGATGTCTGGGTTTATCTATGTCTCACTCTTATTCAGGGTATCGGTTATTTACGCGCTTGGCAGTTTTTCTACTGCTTTGTTTGCTAATTGGTTTATTGGTTGGGAGCCCCCTCTGGATACTCACTATTGGTCTGCTCGGTCTAGTGTTGTGGCATTATCGCCAATTAGCACGGCTTAACTTTTGGTTATGGCGGGATAGAAAACTCACGCCGCCGCAGGGCAGTGGGAGCTGGGAAGGGATATTTAACGGCATTTATCGCCTCCAAGGGAAGAATCGCCGCCGTGTTGGGCAATTAGCCGCGCTGTTGGCCCGATTCCGTCAAGGCGCTGAAGCGCTGCCCGATGCCGCTGTGGTGCTTGATTCTGAGCATAATATTTTATGGTGTAATAAGTTAGCGCAACTGATTCTCGGTTTTGTGTGGCCGCAGGATAATGGTCAACGAATCGATAATTTAATCCGCCATCCTGATTTTTCCGCTTATATCAAAAGTGCACAATATAAAGAACCGCTGGAGTTACCTTCGCCTGTATCGGATAAGCGTTTACTTGAAATCCGTATCATGGCTTATGGTGACAGACAATTGTTATTAATTGCGCGGGATATTACTCGTATACGTCAGCTAGAGGGAATGCGTAAAGAGTTTGTCGCTAATGTGTCACACGAACTTAAAACGCCGCTCACTGTGTTACAGGGCTACCTCGAAATGATGCAAAGTATGGCAGAGCCTGATTCGATGAATGTCAAGCCGCTGGCATTAATGCAGCAGCAGACTCAACGCATGCAATCCATGGTCGAACAGCTATTAGTGCTCTCGCGAATTGAAGATGCGGCAGATATAAATTTAGAGAACACCGTTAATATGTCGCAATTAATGGAAGTCCTTAAAGAAGAAGCGAAAGCAGTTGCTCAAGATAGGTATGAGTTGAGTTTTTACTGTGAATCAGGACTCGATTCACACGGTAATGAGTTACAACTTAGAAGTGCTTGTTCTAATTTAATTTCTAATGCTATTCGCTACACAGAGCCTGGCGGCAAAATTACCGTACAGTGGCGAAGTGTGGCTACGGGCGGGCTTTTTAGTGTGACAGATACGGGGGAAGGTATTGCACCACAACACATTGCTCGTTTAACGGAGCGTTTTTACCGTGTCGATAGTGCTCGTTCTCGCCAAACCGGCGGCAGTGGCTTAGGGCTGGCGATTGTTAAACACGCACTTAATCACCACCATAGTGAGTTAACGATTACAAGTGAAGTGGGAAAAGGGAGTACTTTTAGCTTTGTGATCCCGCTGCATTTAATCAAACGCAAGAAATAGCATATGTAAAATATTGGATTTATTAATAATAAAAACAGGCCATTACGGCCTGTTTTATTTTGTTTATCTCACCTTTGCAGGACGGTGAACTCAAAAAAATATAAAAATGTGACATTGTCATCTAAGTGTCACATCACAGACATAGAATTGTCATTGTAGCAATTGATACTGGCTGCGTCTGAAGAAACTTAGTTAGAAATTAGTTAGCTTACTACTGGAGCATATAATGAAACTGAAAAAGCTTGTCGGCGCGATGACTCTTACTGCCGCTGGTGTATTCTCTGCCACTGCCATGGCATCGATTGATCAATCTCTGCCTACTTATGAGAAAACAAGTGGCGTATCAGGCAATCTATCATCTGTAGGTTCGGATACTTTAGCCAATATGATGACATTATGGGCTGAAGAATTTAAGCACATGTACCCTAACGTCAACATCCAGATCCAAGCCGCAGGTTCTTCTACAGCGCCACCAGCGTTGACAGAAGGGACTTCACAGTTCGGTCCTATGAGCCGCAAGATGAAGCCCAACGAAATTGAAGCGTTTGAAAAGCATTATGGTTATAAGCCTACAGAAATTCGCGTAGCAATTGATGCTTTAGCTGTGTTTGTACATAAAGACAACCCAATTAAAGGTCTAACTGCAGAGCAAGTTGATGGTATTTTCTCCTCTACGCACAAATGTGGTGGCAGTGATATCCAACGTTGGGGTGATTTAGGCCTTGACGGTAACTGGTCAGCAAAAGATGTTCAACTCTACGGCCGTAACTCTGTATCTGGTACTTATGGTTATTTTAAAGAACATGCTCTTTGTAAAGGTGATTTCAAAGCCAACGTGAATGAGCAACCCGGTTCTGCTTCGGTAGTGCAATCAGTATCTCAATCACTTAATGCTGTGGGTTATTCTGGAATTGGCTATGTTACAGCAGGTGTAAAAGCTGTGCCTATTGCCAAGAAAGGCAATGAGTTTATCGAAGCGACACCTGAAAATGCGGCTAACGGTACTTACCCATTATCACGTTACCTATATGTTTACGTGAACAAACAACCAAACAAAGATTTAGCGCCAATGGAAAAAGAATTCATCCGTTACGTGCTGTCTAAGCAAGGTCAGCAAGTGGTAGAGAAAGACGGTTATGTCACTTTACCCAAAAGCGTTGTTGCTAAAGATTTAGAGCAATTAGGTATTCGCTTGTAAGTTAAGTCGTATCACACTTAAGGACCTCTTCGGAGGTCCTTTTTTATGGGGAGGCTTTGAGAGAAAGATTTAAGTACAAACGAAGGTATAAAAAAAAAGCAACCTAAGTAGGTTGCTATAAATTCCAAATCGGAATACCGGGATTATCGCGCTAGAAACCATCTAAAGGAGAATGATGATGAACGAAGAAACTCATTGCAAAGATTCGGTTCATAATATCTGACTCAAGGTTTGAAAATTAGTTCACACAAAGAGCAAAAAAATTTATATAAAAAGATTAATACTGCGTAATAGGTGCTTTCTACAACAGCATTTTATCAACCTACCCCCCTTAAACGGCAATTGCCTAGAATATGCTTAGTTACAAAAATCCGATGATACATCCTGATCATACCATTTGCGTCTGACTAAATTTGCAGTCGATAATGTGTCTTAATTGCTACAGTGAATACAGGTTATCGAGGCTATGTCGATAGAATCAACACACAGTCATTTATTTATCAATACCGATTGGGATCTGACCCGAGATTATCATTCTTTTGCCAATAGCGAACAGGTGCAAGTGACCCATGTCTCTTTGGAGCTATCGGTGGATTTTTATGCTCAGCGCCTTACGGGTAAAGCGACACTGTCATTGAACTTTGTGCAATCACATGTTGCAGAGCTTTGGCTTGATACTCGAGATTTAACCATACTTGCCGTGACAACCGTTAATGCAGAGCCCCTTAATGTAGAGTTCCTTGATTTTGAATTCCAAGAAAACAATCCAATCCTAGGGCAAAAACTCTGTATTCGTTTACCTCGCACTCCTTGCTATCAGATTTGTATTGAATACCAAACATCCCCCAATGCACAAGGGTTGCAATGGCTAACGCCAGAACAAACCGCGGGTAAACAACAACCTTACCTCTTTAGTCAATCGCAACCCATTAATGCTCGTAGCTGGATCCCACTGCAAGATAGCCCCAAAGTGCGAATTACCTTCGACGCTAAGGTACATGTACCACAGGGGATGCGTGCTGTAATGAGTGCTATGAATCATCCAGAAACCCCATTAGAAGGCGCCTTTACATTTGAGATGGAAAAGCCCATTCCTACTCACCTAATGGCATTAGCTGTAGGAGATATAGCTTTCCAAGCAATAGGTCCAAGATGTGGCGTTTATACTGAACCCAGTATGCTTAAGGCTGCCGTTGCCGAATTTGATGATACCGAACATATGCTCGAGGTTGCTGAAGCATTACTTGGTCCCTATGTGTGGGATCGCTATGACATCATAGTGCTGCCACCGAGTTTTCCCTTTGGTGGAATGGAAAATCCAAGATTGGCGTTCTTAACGCCAACCTTGATTGCTGGGGATAAAAGTTTGGTGTCAACCGTTGCCCATGAGTTAGCCCATTCTTGGACTGGGAATTTAGTGAGCAATGCAACTTGGCGGGATCTTTGGTTAAACGAAGGTTTTACCACCTATTTTACCAATCGAATTGTCGAAGCCGTTTATGGTAAAGAACAGGCTGAATTAGAGTGGGTGATAGAGTTTGGCCGTCTAAAAGAGGAAATGACCTCGTTACCTAAATACAAACAAACCTTACCTGCGAATGTGCAACTGGACGATCCCAATCTTGCGTTTAATCGCTTTACCTATGATAAAGCTTCCATGTTTGTTCACGAGCTAGAACATAGACTCGGAAGGATTGAGTTCGATAAATTTTTAATCAAATATGTGAGCCATTTTGCTTTTAAAGCCATCACGACCGAGGAGTTTGTCACTTATGCTCAAGCAACCATATTACAAACATATCCAGATAAAATAAGTGAAGTAGAGCTGCTTGAGTGGGTTTATGGTGAAGGCTTACCAGAATGGTATAGAGGTCCAACTTCGTCGAGTTTAGATAAAGTGGATGATGCACTGGCGTGTTTTTTACAGGGGACAGCGGCAAGTCATTTAACCGTTAAAGGTTGGCGAGTTCACCACTGGCAATATTTTTTGAGTCAATTACCTGAAGTTTTGACCCAAGTCCAACTGATGGATCTTGATGACACTTTTCATTTCACCCAATCTAAGAATGCAGAAATTGCCTGTGATTGGTTTAGAGTGGCAATTCGTAATCACTATGATCCAGTTTTGCCAGCTTTAAGTGCTTATTTGATGCGCATTGGCCGAGGTAAATTTGTGCGACCGCTTTATGCAGAACTACAAATTGCTGGATATGATACCGAATTAAAAGAAATTTATGCTAAAGCTCGTAAAGGGTATCATCCATCGATTCAAGTACAGTTGGATAAGTCGTTAAAATGCCCATAAATTTGAGATAAAAAAATGGCAACCAGAGGTTGCCATAAAAAATCAGAGTAGAATACAAAAGAATTCAGTGCGCTAGCGTGTTTTCCGTTGTATCCCAAAAGGGAGATGATGATGAACGACTAACCAACCTGACTCAATGCGATAAAACAGAAACTGTATCATTTGAATGAAGCTCTTTATCTAACAAGCTCCACTACCAAGTGTGCATTTAATCTCATTTGCTAATCCTTACGTATACTCAGAGTCATCATTTTTTGTAAAGTTCACTCGTTTTAGAAAAAAATAGAAAAAATCTTTTTTGAGAGGATTCGGGAGGCTTAAATAACGATATTTTTTGAATGACGACTAAAGAGATCAAAGCTAAAAACATAAAAAAAGGCAACCAAATGGTCGCCTAGTGACCTATTGCTAGGTCAAGGGGGCCGCGCTAGAAGCCCCAGGGAGAATGATGAACATGAAAAAGACATTCGCTGTTCAATACATTTGAGGGGATCGTACGGTTAAAGTTCCATCAAATATTAAAAATAAATCGACTTTTCTATAAAACAAAATAATTTCAAATAGATAAATTAAAAAAATTATTTCAATAGAGCTTCAATCTTACTGGCTAATGCTTCAGGTTTTGTTGTTGGGGCGAAACGTTCAATGGCTTCACCTTGACGATTAACTAAAAACTTAGTGAAGTTCCATTTGATAGCTTCAGTGCCTAGGACCCCAGGAGCCGTTTTTTTTAAATACTGATATAGAGGGTGAGTATGATCACCATTCACTTCAACTTTGGAAAATAGTGGGAAACTCACCCCAAAATTCAATTCGCAAAAACGTTGGATCCCTTCCTCATCAGCTTTTTCTTGTGCGCCAAATTGGTTACAAGGAAAACCAAGTACCACGAATCCCTCATCTTGAAATTGTTTATAAAGTGCTTCTAACCCTTTGTACTGCGGCGTAAATCCACATTCACTCGCGGTATTCACTATCAGCAAAACTTTACCCTGATATTGCGCTAACGATACGGTATTGCCTTGAATATCTGTTGCTGTATGGCTGTAAATATTTGATGTCATGTTTATCTCCCCCTTATGTAGAACTATAGCATAAGCAATAAATATATTTTTAACAATATACTTGTGTGCAATTTAGTTGGTTTGTTTGCTAATTATCTTAAATATCAATATAGTTACGTTAATTTAGTTGTAAGAGAAGGGCATCCATGTGACTGAACATCAAGCCGAATATGAAACAAACACTCAGGTAGATGTAGGGCAGGTTGTTCAGCAACTCACTGATGTTGAAGGTGAAGAACAAGCTGAGGTATTTAGCGAAATTTTAAACGAGGCAGAACCTGGCACCATTGCTCTGGCCCTTGAATCTTTACCTTTAGATGAGCGTTACGAGCGTTGGCAGCAGGTTGAGTTTAGCGAACGTGTCACGGTACTCAGCTTGATGCGTGCCAATCCCCGTATGGGAATTTTGCAGCGGATGCCCAATAACGAAGTGGATTTGTTATTTGCGCAATTAAGCCCCGAAGATTTAATTGAATGGAGTGATTACCTCCCCGAGAGTTTTACTGACCGCGCATTGGCACAAATGGGGGAGCGTCAGAGGCAACGTTTTGAGTTATATGATCAATATTCAGAGAATGAAATTGGTCGTTACACTGACCATCAAATGTTGGTTCTCAGTGATAAGGCAACTGTTGCTCAGGCGCAGCGTTTTTTTCGGCGAATAGAACTCGATTGCAACGACAATCTGTTTATCGTTGATGATGAAGATAAATATCAAGGTACGGTAAGACGCTACGATATTTTTAAGCACAATCCCGATGAATTATTAATTTCACTTTTAGCTGCGGATAGCAGAGCGTTGTCCGCGGATACGAGCTTATTGGATGCCGCTGAAGCAATCGAGCATAGCCGCGAAATTGAATTACCCATTATTGACGAGCAGGGTGAGTTGATTGGTCGCGTGACGCTGCGAACTGCAACGGCGCTAGTGCGTGAGCACTATGAGGCGCAATTAATGGCTACAGCAGGTATGGATGAGTCAGACGACTTATTTGCACCTATTATGAAAGGTGCCCAGCGTCGAGCTGTTTGGCTTGGCATTAACTTACTCACTGCGTTTCTCGCTTCAGCCACTATCGGGCTTTTTGAAAACGTGCTTTCACAAGTTGTTGCACTGGCAGTATTGATGCCGATTGTCGCTTCTATGGGCGGGATTGCAGGTAGCCAATCGTTGACACTCATGATCCGCGGTATGGCGATGGGGCAAATTTCTGTGGGTAACGTGTTTTCGTTAATGAAAAACGAACTTGGTATAGGTATCGTCAACGGTATTTTGTGGGCCATTGTGATTGGCGTCATTGCGGGCTGGTGGTTTAGCGATAATACCATTGGCATTGTGATTGGTTGTGCTATTTTGATTAATATGGCGGTGGCCGCGTTGGCTGGGGTGCTGGTACCTATGATATTGCAGAAGTTCAATCAAGATGCGGCGTTATCAGGTTCGGTCATTTTAACTACAGTAACGGATGTGGTTGGATTTTTTACTTTCTTAGGAATGGCGACGTTACTCTATTTGTAATGGGTTCATTTAGGTGGATACATAGCAGGACTTGTGGACTCTACCCATAGACAATATTGATGGATAATTTAGACATGAGTGGTATTCAGTTTGTGGTAAGTGAAAAGCCAGAGGAATTAATACTGGCGGCAAGCTTAATCGATAAGCGTGATGACAATGCCCATCCACTGGATCATCAAGCTTTCTTTCGCGCTCGCGTAGTGATCCTCGCAAAAACGTCCCAAGGGGATATTGTTGGCTGTGCAGCTATTAAGGCTGGGGAAGGCAGTGTAGGGGAGCTTGGCTATTTAGTCGTGTCTCCTTTATATCGGCGTCAAGGGATTGCTCAAGGTTTGACACGAAAGCGGATTGAGGTCGCCAAATCTCGGGGTATTTCTATGTTATTTGCAACAATTCGTGCGGAAAATACCTCTAGCCGAGCAAATCTTTTAAAAGCCGGGTTTATATTTTGGCGTGATTATTTAAGTATCCGAGGTACGAGAAATACTGTTGGTTGGTATTATTTAGCCCTAGAGGATAATATCGATGTCGAAGTGGTAATGCAGTCTTTAGTTGGTGATCGCACTCCATTGGTTTAAATAGTCAGTAGGTGAAACTAATTTGTATTAAAGCTGTTTTATTTTTGTTCTTATTGGTTCATTTTTTGTAATTTATCCTCCTTGATTACATTAATATGCAGATTTTCTTTGTTTCTTCGGTATGATCTGTGGCTATTATCCACAGTGATTATTGAGGTGTTTTCATGGCTAAGTTCAGAGTAGCAAGTGTCTTATTATTGAGCGTCGCAGCGCTGCAAGTGAATGCGTCAGAATTTAACCTAGGGTTGAACAATGATGTGGTTTCTACAGAGTTAGAACTACAACTGAGTCAAGATACTAATGCGGTATTAGGTTATATCTACTCAGATGATAGTGGTCATATTGCCCAAGGCGCTATGCACATGACTTACGATACGAGTGTGCACCACTTTGAAGTAGGGGCAAAGTTAAGCCAGCTTTGGGCAGACGAGGCTCCCAATGGTAGTGCCGTTTCTGTTGGTGGTCGTTATATCCTTTCCATGGGACCCAATATTTCACTCCACGCAGCAGCTTACTATGCACCTTCTGTTCTATCTTTTGGCAACGTTGATGGTCATTATGAATTAGATTCAAAAGTTCAGTATAGTGTCACGCCCAATATGGCACTCTATGTCGGTTATCGAAAACTCGCATTTGAATATGATAATGCCCGCGATTTGACCTTTGAAGATGGTGTATATATTGGTGGGAAATACCGCTTTTAAGTATTAATTTTGTATAGATTATTGAGCCGGCCAAAGTTAAAACTTGGTCGGCTTTTTCATATTATTTACATTTAATACGCCTCAATCGATATCTCTCAGACTTAAAGTGTAAAACCATTGTTAATCATCTAAAATATAATGGAAAAAACTATGAAGTTTGGGGCTAATATACCAATGTAAAATATTAGATATTCAACTCATTTAGTTTAATTGGTTGAAAAATAAATGTGGCAGAAAGGGAATACTTAGATTTTCCTATATAGGAAAAAGCTTTAGCATCCTAAATCTATTTGGCTATGAAAATATAAATAACGGTATTTTTGTGATGTTTACTTTTCTCTTGATATTAAATTTTCAACGTAAAGTGCAGAGTATGCTATTTAGTCTATTGATTTTACAACTGATATTGAGAAGGAATGAGCGTGGATAATTACAGTTAACTAGCAAGTTGGAGATTATCCAACTTGCTCGGATTTGACAGGTTTCATAAAACGCGAATTTGTTAACACAAATTCCTAAAAGCTAGTTTACTTCGATTTATGCTGATAAAAATCCACCTCTGTATCGTCCGAGAAACGACGCTTTGTATCTCTGCGTCGCTGTTTTACACGTTTATTTTTTTGTTTACCTTTGACGTTATCGCCCCATGGCGCATCATCGTCGTCAAATTCATAGGAGTGTGACATGGTCAAAATTCCAAAAATACCTGTGCCATTTTCAGCACCCGATCTTTTTACCCAAAGGTGAGATGAAGCTAAAGCGAAATTTTTCATCATTGATGGTGAAAAGTTTTGCACAATAATGTGCTTAGGTCATACACATAGGTTTACTATAAATTTGCTAGTGATTTTTTATATTTATCTTTTTGATATTTAAATAGTATTTTTGCTTGTTGAGTGCGGTGTTTTTTCTGTGAGATGATATGCGCCCAAAATGTAGGGCGGCAAGATCCAATTAAAATAATGAGTTAGTGCTATGTATTTCGATGCATTTTCGCAACAAACATACCATCACTATTGGCCTCAAAGGGCCAGATGGTCAACATTTCTGTTTGTTCACCCGTAAAAGGATGGCGTATCGGCGTTAGCGTGAACTCTGGATGCTGCTGTAAAAACGCCTTAACCACATCTTGGTTCTCAAGCGGCGACAGCGAGCAAGTGGCGTAAACGAGTACGCCGCCCGCCTTAACTGCGCGGCTACTGCGGCTTAAAATATCGAGCTGTAACGCGGCTTTATCGGTGACAGCCTCAATATCATCCAACCAACGCATATCGGGATTACGTCGCCAAGTGCCAGTGCAACTGCAGGGTGCATCGACTAACACACCGTCGAAATGATCCGCTGGTACGGGCAGGGCATCGCTCTTCCAACGGGCCACGCTAATGCCGTTAAAGTGGGCTCTTTGGGCACGCTTAGTCAGTTCTTCTAGGGCATTGGAGCGAATATCCGAAGAGATGATGCTGCCCACAGATGGCGTTTGGTTATCAGCAGCTTGAGCTAACATCAAAGAGCGCAGCTGCAGGGTTTTACCACCAGCACCGCTACAGGCATCCCACCAATGGGCTTCGGGTTCTGGCGCACAAATTTGCCCTATGACCTGTGAAGCCAAATCTTGGATCTCAATTTTGCCATCTTTATACAGGGCGATTTCATTAAGATTCATGCTCTTGCTGCCAAGATTAATTGCATCGCTAAAGTAGTGATCATAGCTAGCATCGATACCAATAGCTTGCAACTGCACCGCCGCATCATGGCTACTTATCCCCTGCGCGCGGCCCCAAATTGGCGGACGACTGGACATCGCCTCAATCAATTGGATTTGCTGCGCCGCATCAATAGGACACACCTGCCAGAACCACTCGGGTAATAAGTCCTGTGGTTTAAACTTAGCCGCGGGAAATAAATGCTGCATTAGCGTTAGCTTGTCGTCGAGGCTTTCAACGGCAAGTGCTTGAGCTTGCTGATAATCGATGGGCGATTGCGATAACTCATGCCAAGCATTGGCGATATCTTGCCAAGCATGGGCTTCCAATAGGGCACTGGCGCTTAGGCTGGCAAAATAGATGGCTGGCTCTTGCTGCTCTTGTTGAGCGCCTAATTGCTGAAACCAACCCCACCAGCGAAACAGACTAAACAAGGATTCCCGAATGACTTTACGATCCTTCGAGCCGTGTTTTTTATGTTCTCTGAAGTAGTTGGCCAGAATACGGTCAGCGGGCATTTTACTGCGTTGAATTTCATCGAATAACTGCTTAATTGTACTGGCGTAACTCAGCGCGCGTTTTTGCGCGGGTGTGTTCGCCTCTGCGTTTAACGTCGATGATGTGTTTGAGTCGAATGCCTTACCGGAAGAGAAGCTGCTTGGATTACCCATAAATTTAGCCTAGATCATGCTTCTGTGACTGCGCCTTATTTAAAAGGCATAGCTCAGAGGAGAAAAATAAGTGGCGCAGAGTGTAGCAGTTTTGCCTAACAACGGGCAGTAAAAAAGCCCCGCTTAGGCATCAACCTGCGGGGCTTTTTGCGGTTGAGCCTAGGAGGCCAATAGCGGATGCAACATTAGGCGGCTATCCGCTTACCAATAGATTATTTCGTCACCATTTTTTGGATTTGCTTAGCACGTTCTTCATCACTCATTTCTACTGGTGGCGGCGTCACTATGCCTTTTTGGCACGCAGGTCTGAGTGCTAATTCGTCTAACCAACGTTGCAAATGAGTCAGACCTTCCATATTGATGCCGCTCCACTCGTGGATCCGCACCCAAGGCCAAGTGGCGATATCGGCGATAGTGTATTCATCACCAGCAAGATAGCGATTGGTTGCGAGTTGGGTATTCATGACCTCGAATAAGCGCCTACCTTCTTTTTGATAACGGTCAATGGCTGCAGGGATTTTTTCGGGGAAGTATCGGAAGAATACGTTGGCCTGTCCCATCATGGGGCCGACGCCGCTCATTTGGAACATTAACCACTGGATTACCTGTGAGCGCTTCTTGGGATCGGCGGGCAGGAATTTCCCTGTCTTTTCGGCCAGATACAGCAGAATCGCACCCGATTCAAGTACCACAAAATCCTCGTTGTCGCGGTCGATAATGGCGGGAATGCGACCATTGGGATTAATGGCGATAAACTCGGGCTGTTTTTGCTCGCTGGTGCTGAAATCTAATTTGTGGACGCAATATTCAAGTCCCATTTCTTCCAGTGCGATGGAGATTTTAAAACCGTTAGGGGTCGCGGCTGTGTATAAATCTATCATGTTGATTCCTTTGGATTATAATGCTTATAGCTACTCGCTTTACAGCCAATCAATAGGCGTTAGTGACGCTATTTTTTAGGGGTTAACGATACTATGGCGGGACGCTTCGCCATAGTGTCGAACCAAGCCTTGAGATGCGGCAAGCTGTCAGTTACTTCGATGTCTAAATTCTTAATAAAACTGATAAAAACGTAAGCCGAAATATCGGCAATACTGAATGCATCACCTGCCACAAAGGGCGATTTGTTCAATTGTTGGTCTAAGGTCGGTAGGAAGTCAATGACCCTTTGGCGTGATTCTGCGCCCCAAGACTCGACACAGTTTTCCCTGTCTTTATAGATGCCGCTTAAATTACGAAAGGCTTGAAATCCAACCATTAAACCTTGTAATTCAATGATACGTTGCCACATTTCTACTTTGGCACGCTCAAGAGGCGTATTGCCAAACAGCGAGTGGTCACTCGGGTGAATTTCTTCTAAATAGCGGCAAATGGCAACCGATTCACACAGGTAGTTGCCATCATCGAGTTCGAGCAGTGGAATGCGGCCATTTACACTTTTGGCTTTAAATTCGGCACTTAAATTTTCCCCTGCGCGGATATCTACGTTTACTCTTGGTACTTCTATGCCTTTTTCTGCAAGAAAAATACTAACGCGGCGCGCACTGGGAGTAGGGGCTAATTCGTAGAGTTTCATCTATAGTCCTTTGGTTTTTATCTGTACTTTATGCCCGTTCCGAGCATATAAGGCTTTAACGGAACGATCGGTTAGGATAGAATTTACGCCATATCTAAACGATCAGTCAAGAATGTTTTGCCCCTCTATTTTTTGTGGCATTGATGATCGTGAGCGCGTATTCAAGAGATTAGGTCGCAGGCTTATGGCACGAAGTTGTAATTTTGATCGGCAGGAAAAACTCATATTGGCGATGGAGCTTTTTTGGCAAAAAGGCTTTGCCGAAACCTCGATTTCCGATCTCGTCGGCCATTTAGGCATTAATCGATTTAGTCTCTATAACAGCTTCGGCGATAAGCAGAATCTTTACCGCGAGTGTCTCAGTTTTTACCTCGATAACTACTCCTTTTGCGCCTCAGATACTCTGCTGCATGGCAAAGCGGGTTTGGCCGAGATAGAGGCTTATTTAGCGCGCTTTGTTGCCCTGCAGCGGGAGCAAAAATACGGCTGTTTTATGCAAAATGCTGTGCTAGAAAAGAGCCTCGACGATGAGAGTGTGCTGCAGGAATGTCAGCGATTATTTTGCCGATTACAGTCATCATTTACCCAAGTGTTGCAAGCTTGCCAAGCGCGAGGGGAGCTATTAGCCCATGTGCAGCCTCATCAGGTTGCTGCCTTTTTAGTGCTGCAATTACAAGGAATTAGAGTGCTAGGGAAAGCGGGCGAATATGAGCTATTAGAGAATGCGTTCATGGTATTGCAGGACTATTTACGTGGTTTAAGTGCAAATCAGACCATGTAATAGTACAAGACACGGTTTGATTGACCTAAGTAGCTGCTCCAAATAGTAGTTCTCCTAAGCCGACCTCAAACGCAGACACGCGTAAATCCCTCCATGGTGAGAAGGGTCTGCTTATTTAAGATCGGCTTACTGTGGGGGTAGTGGCATAATTAGGGACACTTATTTAGGCCTATGCCTAGGCCATGTTGTTTTTAGAAATCAAGATCGAGCGCAAAACACAAATAGGCCATCAGTTGGGTGCAGTGTGCAAATTGCTCGGCGCAAAAATTGGCAGCATCTGGACGGCAGAGTTCCTCAAAGGCGATATTTTTTACTGCGATAAAATCTTTGCGTTTTAACTCGGTTAGCATGGGATGATTTTTATCAAAGCCCTTTGGCGGTCGAGTTAAACTGTCACCGTCCATGTTAAATCCATGAGTTTGCAAGGTTTGCAATGCCTTTTTATAGCCGTTGGGATTCTCATCGATACAGGTACGAATGGCATTTAAAGTTTTCGATTCTGGGTGCCAAATCCCCGCGGCAATAAAACAGCCATCTTCGGCAATATGCAGATACAGGCCCGGCGCGTGCACGTCTTTACCCTGAAAATGACGAAATTGAATGCCGACATTGGTTTTGTAGGGCGTTTTATCTTTGCTAAAACGGCTGTCTCGCTGGGGACGCATCAGGCTGCCACCGACTTTTTTTGGCACCGCTGTGAGTCTAGGTGAAAGGGCGAGAATACTTGGCTGCATTTGCTCGATAAACTGTAGCGCAGGAGTTCGCACTGTCTCTTCGTATTGCGCCTGATGGGCTTTAAACCACTCACGGGAGTTGTTTTGCGCCAGTTGATTTAAAAATTGCAGGCTCGCGGCGCTGAATGTTGCACCAGTAGCTATGGGAATTTTAGTCGTTTGAGTGGCCATTATCGGTGAACCTTATTAATGCATATAAACCGAGTGCAAGCAGTATTGATGCTAACTGAGGAACGTAAGGAAAGTTACTGGCATTATCCTCTCGTATTGCCCACCCGTTCTATCTCAAGATAGTTAAGACTGCCAAATAGGGCACCAATACTGCCATCCTTCGGCAAGATCTTCACTTAAATTCTCCAATGACACCTTTTTCTCGTTTTTATCGTTTATCTATTTTCTACAAAATGTTTACCTCGCCTATGAACCTCAAGCCAATTTAAAGGGATTAAGTGCACACTTAATGGTAAAAAAACTCAGTAATCAGCAGGTGGCGCCTTTTCTCTCGGAACGCATCTCTGCTACCAGTCGAGATGTTCACTTAAGCTTACACGATGAATTTTAAGCATAAATTATGAAATCTTTATAGGCTGAATAAATAGAGCATATAAAAAATAAGGTTATCTTGCCTGAGCCCCCTGCCGTAAAAAGCCAATTTATGGCATAATCCGCGTTTTAATAAGCATATAGACAGAAAAAATGACTGAAAATGAATTGCTAAGTCGCTGTGGCGGCAAGTGTGAACTGTGTGGCAGCGAGCTTGAACTCTCAATTTATGATTTGCCAGCCTCCGATGGGCGTGACAATGAGATTATGACTTGTGAAACTTGCAGTGGCCAAATTGCGGCACCGGATACCATGGACATGAACCACTGGCGTTGTCTGAACGACAGCATGTGGAGCCCAGTACCGGCAGTTCAAGTGATGTCATATCGTATGCTTAAGCGCTTAAATGGCGAAAGCTGGGCGCAAGATTTGCTGGATATGTTGTATCTAGAAGACGATTTAAAAGCCTGGGGCGATGCTGAAGTTGCCGCGGCGGGTGATGACACTACGCCAACCTTAGACAGTAATGGTGCCGTGCTCAACGCCGGCGATACAGTGGTGATCATCAAAGACTTAAACGTAAAAGGCACTAGCTTTGTGGCTAAGCGTGGCACCGCTGTGCGCAACATTGCTTTGACCAACAACCCAGAGCATATCGAAGGCCGAGTCAACGGTACTCGTATTGTGATCCTGACATGCTTCGTTAAAAAGTCTTAAGTTGTCGTACCTTGCTATCAAATCGCTAGCTCTTGCTATTAGATGCTGATTAGCGCAATAAAGTACCGCCATGTTAGTTTATCTACATGGCGGTTTTTTATGCATGTTGTTTAATGAGATAAATACTCAGACTGCGCAGTGTTTTACAGGGTACTGGTATGCATACTCCTGTGGATTGAATTGGCGAGATAGCAACCAAGCGGCAATACTCAGGCTTGCAAGCAGCAACCATGCACTCTCAAAGCTGTCGAAGTTATCGCGGATGAGCCCCGCAACCCAAGGTGATATGGCCGCGATGGTATAGCCGACACCTTGCACAAAGGCGGTTAATTTGCCTGCTAATAGGGGGTTATGTTGATGATCCATAGTGACAATTAACCCTAGAGGAAAAATGCCTCCAATACCCAATCCTGCTAAACCTGCCCATAAAAAGAGTGATATTTCAGGGGCAAGTGCTAATCCCATAAATCCGATAAGCTGTAATAAACAAAGCAGGGCAATGATGGCGCGTCTATCCATTGATTTACTGGCAAGCCATGGAAAAACTAAGCCTGCTATCACTTCCATACTGGTTAAGAAACCTAACACTAGTCCTGACTGAGTTTGGCTATAACCTAGCTCGACTGCGTAGGGGGCTAGCCATGCGAGCACGCAGACATAACAGCTCGTGCCTAATGCAAAAAAGATAGCGAGTACCCAACTGCGGCGAAAGTGCCAAAAGTGAGGCTGCTGTGATTGCACATTTGTATGGTCTTGCAATTGAGCTTTGGGTTTAACGATTAACCATAACGCTAAAGCTAATATGCCCAACCAAGTCCAATGCCCTAAACCGGCTCGCCAACCTAAATTTATATCTATGTAGGGGGCGCTGCTCGCGGCTAATGCGGCACCGCCCATAATCGCGGTGACATAGAGCCCCATCATTAAAGGGACTCGTTCACCAAAATTTTGCTTAATTAACATTGGCATTATGGTTTGAATAAGTGCAATGCCGATCCCTGCAAGTAGCGCTGAGCATACAAGCCAAGTGGCATCAACTGTCCAGAATCGCATGGCTGTTGCGATAATCAGTAATAACAATGAACCAGTCATTATGGTGTTAAATCCCAATCGTTTAGCGATACTAAAACCCGCAAAACAGCCTAATCCCATTGCGAGTACGGGCAGTAATGTCAACATTGAGGCTAAGGTAAAACTTAGGCTGATATCCTGTTGTATGCTGGGTAATAGAGGGCCAACAGAGGCAAGAATAGGGCGCAGGTTAAGGCCGATAAGCATTAGGGCAAAACCGAGAGGCAATAAATTGGCTTTATCTGACAAGGCTGAGCGCATGGAAACTCCAAAAATAGGCTGATATTGAGTTAGTTTGATCTGGGATTAGCACCTCGCTTGGGGCTAGATTTAGCTAATCCGTGTTGGTTATTCACTTTTTATTCAATAAAACGGCGTGGAAACCGCAAAAATAACACTCTTAAAAGAATCTCTTTAAAAAGTATCTTTATATAAAGATATTTTAATTCTGCGGGAAAATGACTAATATGTAAAGAATCTTTATGTAGAGATAAACCTATGGCAGCGGAAACTCATCAAGCAGATACAATCGCAGCGTTAAGTGCAGCCCCTTTGCCTGCTGAACCGAACAAACATGATGGGCTTGATAGGATAGTGGAACAGTGGCAAAAGCAGGGTGTCACAGCAGATCTGATCCCTATGGTAGTGCTCGGCCGAATCGCCCGTTTGACTAAGTATATTGAAGTCGTGCTGCTGCAATGCCATGCCGAATTTGGTTTAGGTCAAGGCGAGTTCGATGTGCTCGCTACCCTAAGGCGTTCCGGTGAGCCGTTTATGCTTTCGCCCTCACAGCTTTATCAGAGCATGATGCTAAGCTCTGGCGCTATGACTAGCCGTTTAGACAGACTCGAAAATAAGGGGCTGATCGAACGCTCGCACAGTAAGGAAGATCGCCGTGCCGTCCATGTGTCATTAACTACTGAGGGTAAGGCACTCATCGATAAGGCATTACCGCAGCATATTCACTGTCAGAGTGCGCTGTTAGCGGGCGTGAGTGCCGAAGATAGACCCATGTTACTGCAGATTTTAAAATCTTGGCTGAACCAATTTGAGCCACAATAATTCGTTTAAAATCTCACTTTAATTTTTAAAGTAAGGCGGTACGCAATAGCCGAGCACTACTGGCAAAGATGTGGCAAACATAAGTTAACCGCACGGGACAACATTCGATAGTACAAGGGAGTTGCCATGGTAAAAAGACGTGAAGCATTTGAATTAGCAGGAAACCGAGTCACCGCGGGGACTCAACTGGGGATCAAGCTGCCCGCCGCTAAGTTGTATACCGATACGCAACTCGATATTCATGTGGAAGTATTTCACGGGACGAAACCCGGCCCGATTTTACTGGTTTGCGCCGCCATTCATGGGGATGAACTTAATGGTATCGAAATTTGTAGGCGTTTATTAGCCAGAGTCAATCCGAAGAATCTGACGGGGACTTTAATTGTTGTACCGATAGTGAATGTGTTTGGTTTTATTCAGCAATCCCGTTATCTGCCCGATCGCCGGGATTTAAACCGTTGCTTCCCAGGCTCCAGCAAAGGCGCGCTCGCGAGTCGGTTAGCCAACTTGTTTGCCACTCAGTTATTAGTTCATGCAACCCACGTAATTGATTTACACACAGGGGCAATCCACAGGGATAATTTGCCGCAAATTCGCTGTGATACCAGTGATGAGACTATGCTCTCGATGGCGAACGCCTTTGGTGCGCCACTGATCATGCATTCTAAAGCGCGCAGTGTTTCCATGCGAGGTTATGCTAATCAACAGGGCATTCCTTGCATTTTATATGAGGCGGGTGAGGCGTTACGTTTTAGCGAATTGTCGATAAAATCCGGCCTCAAAGGGGTGCTCAATGTGATGCGCAGTTTAGGCATGTTAAAAGGGCGGGTGAGTAACAAGGGATCGAGTGTCAGTGCAATCCGTAGTTACTGGGTACGCAGCGAATCCGATGGGCTAGTGAATATGAAGCTTAAACTCGGCCAGCGGGTCACTAAGGGCTATATCATTGCCCATATCGTCAGTCCCCACGGCGGCGACAGTGTAGCGATCCGCGCGCCAACCGACGGTATTATCATAGGGATCAGCAATATCCCCGTCACTAACGAAGGCGAGGGCATGTTCCATATCGCCCAGTTCGAAGGTGACGAGATTGAAATCGCTAACGAACAGCTCGATGAGTTTTTGATGGAATATGCCTAGAATCTAGATCCCATCATCTCTACAATTTAAAGCGTTCTACTGAACCAGTGAGCGAATGGGCAAGCAGTGTCACCTCTTTGCTGCGTTTAGCCATATCCATAGCTTCATTGGCATTTTCCTCTGCCGACTGGGCAGCTTCGTTCATACTTAACTCAATTTGCTGACTGTAATCGAGTTGCTCATGGGCCGCTTGGATGATTTGCTGACTCATGTGGTTAATCGAATGCAAGGAGGCTTCAATCTGGCCGATTGCATCATGTAGTGACTGACTTTGTTCAACACATTCATTCGCTTGGTGCTGGCCTGTAGTAATCGCCATAACTGCAGCGGTAGTTTCCTGTTGCAATGCCGTTATCATAGTTTGAATTTCAGCGGTTGAGGCCTGAGTTCGTGATGCCAATGAGCGTACTTCATCGGCGACCACAGCAAAACCTCGGCCGTGTTCTCCCGCCCTCGCGGCTTCTATTGCAGCATTTAATGCCAGTAAATTGGTTTGTTCTGCGATACTGCTGATGGTCGTTAGAATGCCGCCAATATTGTCACTATGGATACTTAAACGTGACATCACTTCTACCGAACGGCTTAAACGTGCACTCAGTTCGGTGATTTTTGTGCGGTTATCCTCGGCGATTTGCTGCACTTGATTACCATATTGTGAGGCCTGCGTGATTTGTTTGGCTGACTCACTGGCCTGCTCAGTGACGAGATTTGAACTGGTAAACATCTGTTCTGCTAGCGCTTTTGTGCTATCGACACGACTAATTTGAGCCGTTGCTGCATTTGCGATACGTTGTCCTTGCTCATTTGTCCGTGTGGCAGAGGTATCCAGAGAATGGGCATTATAGCTAATGTTAGTTAATAGCTTTGCGAGATCATCACATAAGGTATTCATATTATCGATAAGGGTACCAAATTCATCGTTATCGCGTTTTTGGATCCGTTTGGATAAATCCCCTTGGGCGATATTTGCTAAGGTGCTATTCACGACTGTCAGAGGATTAAGCATGGCCCTAGAGGTAAAAAAAGAAATAAAACTCACCATGATAATAAATACAAGAGAGAGCACAATCGCTAAGGTTTGGCCTTGTCGAATATCATCGCTGGCAATCGATTGTAAGCTGGTAAAACGGCTGTCGGCTAAGGTGATTAATTTATCTAAGGCAAGATTATTCGCATTAAAATCCCCGTCTGCATTTTGGTAATGTTGTTCGGCTTGTATTTGCGCCTCAACCACAGCTTTGTGTGCTTGATAGAGTTCAGCGGGCGCTGCGAGCAAGGTGCTAATAATCGCGAGTTGTTGTTCAAAGGTTGGTAGCAGATCTAGGGTATCTATACCCATAGTTTGTTGTTTTAAAAAGGTGAAATTGGTATTGAGATTACCTAGCAGTAAACCTACGTCCTGCTGGTGGGAATCAATAGTGTTTACCGTTTTAGCGTGTGTGAGTTCTCCCATCGTATTGCTTAAGGTGTAGAGCATATCGTCGATACGTGTACCCGTGCCAATAATTTCTTCGAGTAAGGATGGATTGTCCGGCAGGGCAATTGTCTCAAGATCGATCATGGCATTACTGGCTTGAGTTTTTGCCTTATCTAGACCGCTAAACAGTTGTTGATAATGCAGTTTTGCCTGTTCACTGGCGAGTTTAGCGTTAAACATGGCCTGACTTTGCTGTAAATAAGATTGGTATTTTGTCTGTGCTTCTTTCAATGGTGTTTGCATTTGGGGTTGATCCATGACCCTTTGCACTAATTCATTTTCAATATTTTGATATTTTCCCTGTAAGGCGGTAAAAGCTTGTTGGCTTTGGGTTAAAGCAGAGCTGTCCTGTTGGCTATAGGCTAACGTCGCAAGTCGTGACATTTTTAGTAACACTAACTGCAAACTATTACTCTGCTTTTGTACCGGAACGGCTAAGGTTTCGATATTTTGATAAGCGGTTTGCACTTGGGAGAGTGAATAATAAAAAAAGCCACTCCCGGCAATAAGTAGGGCACCTATAGCGCTAAAACTTAAGATAATTTTTTGCTTAATGCTGAGTGTTAACATAGGGCTGATTGTCTCTTGCTAGTGTTATTTTTAGGTGTGTTTTATTTAGCATCATGGATTATCAATTATTAGGATGCTGTTTTCATTGATATATTAAGCTAAGTGTAGCAGAGTTCTGCAGGAGTAAAGTTGCTCACTTTTTTCTGAGTCTAGTCGTGTTTGGGTTTTATTCTGAGTTTAATGGTCGTGAAAAGGATTGAAATGAAAACGGTAATGTTAGGTGAAGAGGCCATAGCGCCAACAAAAATCCTCTGTATTGGGCGTAATTATGTGGATCATATCCATGAGTTAGGCAACGAAATACCCGAGGATATGGTGGTATTTTTAAAGCCCAACTCGGCCATTTCGACCGTGCTCCATTCCGAGCATCAAGGGGAAACGCTGCATTATGAAACTGAGCTGTGTTTCATGTTTCAACAGGGACGTTTTACGCACGTCGCCGTAGGTTTAGACCTTACCAAGCGAGATCTTCAAAGTAAGTTAAAAGCCAAGGGATTGCCTTGGGAGCGGGCAAAAGCCTTCGATGGTGGCGCATTATTCAGCCCGTTCGTGGCGATTGATGATGCTGAGGCACCGCTGCATTTTAGCTTGAGTATCAACGATAAGTTGGTTCAAGAGGGCAATATTGATTTAATGATCTACAAACCCCAGACCATATTGTCCGAGCTACAGGCATTTATCAGTCTTGATGAGGGCGATATTGTGATGACAGGTACACCCAAGGGCGTGGGGAGCATTACTGCTAATAGCGTATTCAACGTCACGCTGAGCCGTGGCGTGCAAGCGAGTGCTGAACCCTTGCTCGAATATCAATGGCTGAGTGTTTAGCACCTGATAATATTATGTTGCATGAAGCCGAGTGACTCGCATATTTGAGTCATTCGCCACAACTCAAGGTGCTTAACAGCGCTTATCTCTGTGCGATTAATGTTGGATAATTAGAGTCCCGCGATGGCTTCCATATCGAGTTCGATATCTGTGCAGCCTTTAGCGCAGTAGATCCCCGCGGCTTGTTCTGCTTTTGCCTGCTCAGGCAATATCACCTTAAGCGTCTGTTTACAGCTAGGACATTGCACTGGCTTACCCTTAAATACCCGTTTAATCAGATTCTTCTGCTCATTGAACGAGGTTGCTGTGGTTTGATTCAACACGGCAAAGGGGCTAGTAGAAGCAGTTGTCATCGGCTGGAGAATCCTTAAGGACTAGGTGAATAAAGTGGCTTAAATAAGGGCAACTAGCGACGCTGCCATTGGCATTTGCCTTGTGATGTGGGGATTATAGCCTGAGTTCAGATATTATTGAAAAGCTCAAATGCAATCGCCGACATGGTACTTTAATGGCTTAGCTAGCTTTCATGGCTTAGTCAGCTTTTATAGCTTTGTCAGTGCAGTTAATTCCCACTGGTTCAATGACCCCTATGGCACTGACCTCATGCCTGTGAGCTTATGTCACTGGATGTAAATAATAACATCGTTATTTCAAGGTTCAGTTTATCTCTCAGTGTTAGAGGTTGCATGTGAGAACTAAACCGAATATAAATAGCATATGCCATAAACGAGGTATAACATGGTCAGACCAAAAATCCCCAGAACTATTTGTGGCCAAAGAGCCAATATCTGTTTTAAGCCAAATGGCATTCCGATGACACAGTTAGAGCAGGTCCCGCTGGCCGAAGACGAAATTGAGGCTATGCGCTTAGTTGATTTACTCGGAATGCAGCAACAAGAAGCGGCTAAGTCAATGGGAGTATCTCGTCAAACCCTGGCGAATTTAGTTAAAGGGGCTAGGTATAAGGTGGTTGATAGTTTAATCAACGGTAAAGCGTTGATGACAAACAATATCAACTGAGTTTTGAACACGGGTAACGCGTATTGGCGTGTTTAGGTAAGTGTAATGCAAGCAGTATTGAAAGACTCTGGCCTCAAAGTCACCACTCAAAGATGCAAGTTGCTTGAGTTTTTAATTCAAGTCGATGAGCAACATTTAACGGTAGAAAATATCTATCAGGGGTTAAATGCACAGGGCAAGAGCATTGGCCTCAATACTGTGTACCGAATTATGGCGCATTTTGAGCAAGCAGGCTTAGTGGTAAGGCGGCAATTTGAGTCCGAAAATGCGGTCTATGAGCTCAGCGGTAAACCGCGTCATGATCATCTAATTTGCTTAACCTGCGGCAAGTTAATTGAGTTTGCCGATCCCTTGATTGACCTACGTTTATGGCTAGCAGCTGAGCGTTACGGTATGAGCGTCGATCATCATAGCCTTAATATTTATGGTCACTGTTTTGATTGTAAGAAAAAGCTCGAGAGCAAATCAGGACGATAATCGCAACTTTACCCGTTAATTTTATTGGAGAACAGCATGACTAAAATAGTGATTGTAGGCGGTGTCGCTGGTGGCGCATCAGCAGCGGCAAGAGCAAGACGTGTATCAGAAACCGCTGAAATTATCATGTTAGAACGGGGCGAGTTTATTTCGTTTGCTAACTGTGGCTTGCCTTATCATATCAGCGGTGAGATTGAGTCTAGGGAAGCCTTGCTGTTGCAAACACCTGAAAGCTTTAAATCACGTTTTAATATTGAAGTTCGCGTGTTTAATGACGTGATTGCGATTAATCGACAAACCAAGCAGTTAAGCATACGTAACCTTATCACGAATGAAATCTATCAAGAGTCCTATGATAAGTTGTTGCTAAGTCCTGGTGCCTCGCCAATTAAACCGCCTATTCGCGGCATTAATAGCCATTTTGTGCATAGCCTGCGAAATATTCCCGATATGGATAAGGTGTTAGCGAACCTTCTGCTACACAAACCAAAGCATGCCACTATCGTCGGAGGTGGATTTATTGGTTTAGAGATGGCAGAAGCACTGCGTCATCGAGGATTAGAGGTGAGTTTATTGGAGCTTGCTGACCAAGTGATGGGGCCTGTTGATATTGAAATGGCAAATATACTGCATCGAAAGTTAGTCGATAATGGTGTGAATTTACGCTTAAAAACAGGCTTAACCGCAGTCAATGAGCGTCCTATTCAGCTTGCTGAAGCGGATATCACCGATGACTACGATACGCCAGTGGCCTCCGATTTCCATCTACAATTAGATTTGAGTGATAACAGCACCTTAGCTACAGATTTAGTGATCCTTGCCATAGGTGTTAAGCCTGAGACAAGCTTGGCATCGGAATGCGGCTTAGCATTAGGTAAGCTTGGTGGCATTCGCGTTGACGCCAGTATGTGCACTTCAGATCCTGACATCTATGCCGTGGGCGATGCGATTGAAACCGCAGATTTTGTCACAGGGGATCCCATCCTTATACCACTTGCAGGACCCGCCAATCGTCAAGGGCGATTAGCCGCAGATAATATGCTTGGCGGCAATAAGCAATATCGTGCCACCCAAGGCACTGCAATCTGTAAATTGTTTGATATGGCGATAGCTTCAACTGGGTTAAATGAGAAGAGTTTGCTAAGGCAAGCTATCCCGTTTGAAAAGATCTATGTGCACACAGCAAGTCATGCCAGTTATTACCCTGGAGCTCATCCTATTACCCTAAAGCTATTGTTCTGTCCTGATAATGGCCGCATTTTAGGGGCTCAGGCAGCAGGGCTTGATGGCGTCGACAAACGCATTGATGTATTAGCCGTGGCGCAGCGCGCGGGTATGACGGTTTATGACTTAGCCGATCTTGAACTCACCTATGCTCCGCCCTTTGGCTCGGCGCGCGATGTGGTCAATCAAGCTGGTATGGTGGCGGCAAACGTATTGCTCGGTGATGAAGCTATTTGTCACTCTCAGGCTCTAGATAACTTAACGGCTGAACAAGTCATTGTCGATGTGCGTAATCCTAGCGAGTTAACGGCTGCTGGTGCTATTGCGGGTGCGATTAATATTCCGTTACCAGAACTTAGAGACCGACTCAATGAACTCCACAAAGACAAAGAACTGCTGGTATTTTGCCAAGTGGGTCTGCGCGGGCATGTCGCTTATCGGATGCTAGTACAACAGGGTTTTAAGGCACGCAACTTAAGTGGTGGATATAAAACCTACCAAATGGTTAATGCACGTTTTTAGTTGAGAACTGCGTTAAAGGTGGATCTTAAAACCATCTACATTCATCAATAAAAGGTGCAGTGTGAACAGTTACCAAGATTGTAAACAAAGCCACAGCCAATGCCTTGTCTGTGGCGATGGGACTCAAAATCCTTTGTCTTTGCAGTGTAAGTTTTTTGCCGACGGTAAAGATCAGGTTGTGGGTTATCACAAAGTCAGTCCTGAACTTCAAGGCTATAACAGCCTGTTACATGGCGGCGTAGCAAGCTCCTTAGTGGATGCAGCTATGACCCATTGTTTGTTTATGCAGGGTATCAAAGCGTTAACGGCCGAAATGACCGTTCGTTTTATTGCGCCGATAAAGGTGGGAGATGCCATTAAAATTGTCGGCCGACTCGTGGGTCAGCGCATGGGAATGTACCAATTAGAAGCCTCGTTGTATGTGGCAGATATTGCGTGTGTTACCGCCAAGGCAAAATTTATTCAACCTAGGAGAGGCGTGATCTAAGCCAGAAGGATCTAAATATTATTCAGTAACGCTTTACTAAAGAGGTGTCGCGCCAAGGATATCGTTTCGATATGCTAGATAATTAGCACTCGCTTGGCAAAATCTGCATGATTATCAGCAGCTTGATATTGTCTCGTATCAAGATAAACCCTATTTCCTAGTACAAGTGCATTTATCCCTAAGCAATTGGTAAACCGAGCCAAACACCAGTGTTCCAGCATTGTGGAAAATGAGAATCTCGTTATGAACTCTATCCATCAGCAGCTTGCTGAGCAATCATGTGATTTATTGTCGGAATAAAAGTAAATGTAAGTTGGCAAATAGCGTTACGTGGGTCAGTGACTAAGCTTCATTTTGTAAACCTTGCCCATGTTCGGTGCTGGAACTGCTGAGTGTTATGGCATTAGTAGCTGAATTTAGCCTGACAAATTTCAAAATAGCGGGATTTTTTACACTTTACCCACTCCGCTTTAACTCTGTATCTGTAATACTGCTCCAACATTGATCTGAAGTTATCGGTGTTAGAAAAGCAGCGCATAAAGAGCACGATTGGGGAGAGAAGATGAGTATGTTTGTAAAGTTAACTATAGCAGCTACTGTCATTGTACTCGGCATACTTGCCGCGGGGATTTACCGTTTTAACATGACAAATGATGATGTGTTTATGGTTGTGGAAGACGGGCGAGTAATGCCGTACGACGATGCAATGACTCTGGAGAATGCTAAAGTACAAGCTAATGCAGTCGTTACTGATGAGACAGACGTTAGCGTGCCCGCCGAGGTAAAACCCGTTGCCAATGCATCTGAAGTGATGCTGAAATTGTTTACACTTAATACCGCTAATCCCTTTGAAGTCACTTTGCCCGAAGGACATAGATCTGTGGTATTAACGCATTTTATTAAAATTAAGCAGACTGAGCTTGCCATTGGCGACTATCAAGACGGTGAAGTCAAAGGCCGAGTCTTGCTCGATTATATGCGAATTACTCCGCTTAATTTTGATCCAGCATTAGGGCCTGATACACAGAGCAATGCCCCAATCCAGCAGAATTTGGATGCGCAAACCATGCCCTTTGTGGCGCCATTTATTGTGACGACTCAAGGTTCAGGGGTATTTTGGTATCTTGGATTATTTAACCTCGATTACGAGCACACCAGTTTGAAACATTTGGGGAGTGTTTTGATTGGAGATAGGATAGAGATCGACAGTGTTGAACCTGTTTATCCCTTTGAACCTCCTTATAAAATTGCAGTTACCTATAGAGATAGGGCGCCTAATGAACCTATGTCACAGAACCCTGAAATCGTTAGAATCTTAGAACTGACCGTCAGTGAAACGAGCATTAACTAGGCTTGTTGACCTTGCAGAGTTATTTTTGCAGCGTGTGAATAGGGTCTGTTGCCAACAATAAAAACAAAACCCGCCTAGGCGGGTTTTGTTTTTGGACCGATAATTCAGTCCTATAGCTTGATGCTAATCGTTTGTGAAAACACTGTTTTAGAGCTGATTTATCAAACCTTTTTAACTATGCTGATTTTATCAACGACCTTTTTGACATCGTCGGTGTTTTCAGCAATTTTCAGCGCGAGTTGACGTTCTGCATCGCTTGCGACTTCCCCTTTGAGAGTCACAACACCATCGGCAACATCGACATTAATTTGAGTGCCAGAAATATCGGTTGAAAATAATAAACGGGTTTTGACAACTGTGGCGACTTTCGAGTCGGTCAAGGTTTTCATCACATCGCTGGTGCCATCATCTTTACTCATTACCGTCAGCTTATTATCGACATCTTTTACGCCATCTAAGCTTTTGATAAGTTCCGTCGCGAGGGCTTTATCAACGCGGCTTTCTACTTGCCCAGTTAAGGTGACATGGCCATCTTTTACGTCGGTTATAATGTCAAAGGAGTTTAGGTTAGTATTGAGTAACAGAGTCGTTTCTGCTTTGCCGTCAATCCAAGCGTCTTTGGCTTCATTTTTCCAATCTTGAGCTGCAGCCACATTTAAGCTGATTGAACTGACAAGTAAGGTCGCTAATACTGTTGTTGTTTTCATGATGATATCCTGAGTTGTTATCTAGACGATAGATATAGCTCGAATCGTGCCAATATGTTTAATGTGTTGATTTTAAATAGAAAGAAAATCTATTTCCCATGATTATTGCCTGTGACTGAGACCATTAATCGGTCTTTATTACCGAACAAATGTAATTATTGCAGATATACCGCGGCCTATATCAAACGTAAAAACCATACAATCTTGTGTCGTTTAAGGTGTATGAAGAGACTGCATGGCATCGCAACTGATTTGTAACCAAGCGGCGCCTTCGGCGAGTTGGCATGTGAGATGTGGATGACGTGCTTGTTTTACTGCATGTTTTACTTGCGCTAGCACTTGTTGCTCGAGCTTGATAAGGGCGCTGATTGCCAGAGAAATAGCCTGTTGCTCTAATAGGGCTTCAACTTCCATATAAGGGTTTAGTAGCTTGTTACTCGTGTTATCTGCACTGGTAGAGCCTTGTTGTGAAGTCAACCTTATTAACATGCGTTTATAGGCAGTGGATTGTCCCCTCAGAATCCGTTGCAGCTTATAGTCATCGACGAGAGAAATTGCATGAGTGTAGAACTCATCTCCCCTCTGGCAGAGTTTAATAATCCCATCGCTAAGCTTGATATCGGCGCTGATATCAGTCTGATGTTGCACAACATTAGACTTCATAATGAATCTCCTCATGTCAGTGTCCGGCATTGTTGGATTAACAATGTAGTTCTTGTTCAGCTACCATGCATATTTCGTTCTCGTTTTTAGTGGTAGATTAAGAGGCTGATTTATAGACCGATATTTTTAGTTAACTCAGTTATTCCACTGCTGTACCGGAAACTATTACCATTGATGTTGTTAAAGTTTCACGGCTGGCATACAGTGGCTCTTTATACACAGGAGTGAACTTAGCATGGCTCGACCAACACTGTTTTATCACCTACAGGATTTAGGTGCCGAGCAAGCACTTATACAACTCGAAGGGGCTTTACATTTTAATAAGCTGCGTAGTGTCGATGACTTACCTTGGCTTGCCCAGCTTGAAGCCAATCACGTTGATGTCGCTGTTATTGAGTTTCCTTGTCTTAGCCACGAGGACTATGTTGATTTAATGGAAAATACAGTCATGTCTGGGATTGAGTTTATCTTTCTCTCCAATGGCCAACCCAATCCCAATCTTGATAAGCTTATGGCGCAATATGCGGGCTATCTGCTTCGTCAGCCATATGATATGCCATTGATAAGTAGCATTTTAGTCGATTTCGCTCAGCACTTAGTTACTAGCCCTCCTAGCCGTTCGCGACCCTTTTTAAGTGAGTTAGATCAGTACGGCCTGCTTGTTGGTTCGTCGGCACCTATGCACAAGTTGTATCGCACAATTCGTCGAGTATCAGTCACCGACAGTAATGTATTAATTATTGGTGAGAGTGGCGTGGGTAAAGAGTTGGTTGCTAACACTATCCACCTCGCAAGCCCTAGGGTGGATGAGCCATTTATTGCGATTAATTGTGGCGCCCTCAGTCCTGAGTTGGTCGATAGTGAGTTATTTGGACATGTTAAAGGAGCATTTACTGGCGCGAATCGAGATCATAAAGGTGTCTTTGAACAGGCTGAAGGCGGGACTTTATTTCTCGATGAAATAACTGAAATGCCTATAGAACATCAAGTGAAGTTACTTAGAGTGCTAGAAAATAATGAGTATCGTCCCGTGGGCGGAGCCAAAGTGCTCCAGTCGGATGTACGCATTGTGGCGGCAACTAATCGCGATCCTATCGCGGCAATAGAGGCTGGGCAATTTCGTGAGGATTTGTACTTCCGTTTAGCCCAATTTCCTATTCGAGTACCGCCATTAAGAGTGCGTGGTGAGGATATTATCGGACTCGCCCAGCATTTTCTGGCCTATCGTAATGTGGCCGAAAAGCAGTGCAAAGCTTTCTCTGACGAAAGTTTGCGGATGATTGCGGCGAATCGTTGGACTGGTAATGTGCGCGAATTAAAGCATGCTGTTGAGCGGGCTTATATCCTCGCGGATCAAGACATTTTACCTAGCCATTTGCAGCTAGAACAGGCTACTGATGACGCTAAAATCGCTGAGGAAGAAGTAATTATTCCCCAGGGAATGCGTTTAGATGATTTAGAGAAAATTGCAATTTATCAAGCGCTAGAATCCAGCAACGGTAATAAAACAGATACTGCCGAGCAGTTAGGGATCAGCGTTAAAACCCTCTATAACAAGCTGAGTAAGTATGAGCAGCTAGTCGAGTCAAGTGAGTCAACGGCGAAATAGTGATGGGATTGAGTTAATGAGTGGTAATAAAGGTAAGGGTCAAGCAGTTGGCATCATTGGTTAGTTTAGACTTGTCTGTATATCCCAGTTGTAAACTTTATTTGTCTGTTTTTGCGAGAGAATATGAACATTATTCAAATAAACAGCCTAAGTCATATAGAGTTTATGTTGACGACCAATGGTGGAAACTTTCAAGATATTCTGATTTATAGTTTAGAAGACCTCATTAAGCAGACCCCTTGGTACCCTGGATGGTCGGTGGAGCGCCATGGAGGAATTTATGCGTGTCTGCGTTTGAGGCCGGCTTAGATGTCTTCTATTCGGCGCTATTTAGAATTTGAACATCATGGTGTTAATCTCATGTAATTTCTTCAGCAATTTCTTGATAGGGAACAAATACTTTAAGGGATGCCGGTTGGACTTCAATAGTGAGATCCTCTGGCTCAAATAATTCCCCATCAATGACATATTTACACTTAGGTTGGCTGCTTATCTTGATCTTTTTTGCATGGGCATGGTGGACTCTACTCGCGCTAGGCTGCTGATCTTGTTCATACTTATTTCCTTCTTTCCCCCATCCTGCCATTGCCAGTTCTGCTAAGCTAAGTACCTGTTCCTTAGGTTCATCCCCTGGATCTAACCAAGTAATATCCAACAAACCATCGGTCATATCCGGTTTGCCATCTCCCTGTGCCAGCACACTGGTAAAGGGGGCTGCATTAGCAATCACTAGGCTGTGGGTACTAATCTGTATAGGCTCTGCATCGTCTAAACCTAATGAGATAGTTAAGATATCCCCAGCACTAATCGCCTTCCATAGGCCATCGAGATAGGCGAGTTGACCTAGGGCATTTTTTCGTTCGCGGCTTGCGGATTCAATCATCTGTTGCTCAAATCCAATGCCTACGAGTAACAACACGAGATGTTCATTACAGCGTGCAGTATCTATGGCTTGGGTGTGCCCTTGAATAATATTGTCCAGCGCCTGAGGAATAGGGATAAGTTTACTGCTTAAGCCAAAAAGGGCGTGGCTGAGGGCATTAGTCGTTCCTAACGGAATGATCCCTAAGGTGATATCCGTATCAACAATTTCAGAGGCAACGTCAGTGACTGTGCCATCGCCACCGCAGGCAATAATGATATCCGCGCCTGCTTTACGAGCCTCTTTTGCAAGGGACTTCGCGGTTACGTTTTCAGCGGTCAGTACCAAATTGAGATCGAAATAAGCCTTGAGTTCACTCTGTATTTGTTCGCTATATTCTTGCCATTTACCGCCACCAGAGACAGGGTTGGCAATAATCCAAGCTGTTTGATGGATATTAATTTCTTTTTTCTGATACATCTGATCAAGTGCTCTAAATTGCCATTTATTCAAGCCTGCGGTTTTACGGATTTGCTTAATCTGTTGCAGCATTTCTGAGAAGTTTTGCCGTTTTTCTTTACATGCTAAATAGGCTGCAAGTACAAGAACTGAACGACCACGGCCAAGGGCGCAATGGATAAGAACTTGTTTGCCTGACCTTACTTGGTGGTGTATCCAGTTTACCGCTTGATTAAGCTGAGCGCTGCTGGGGATACTATGGTCTAGTATAGGGATATTTAGATACTCGATATGATCTTCAAACTGTGACCAATCTAAGCCATCAAATTCAGCGGTCACATCAAGAACCGCGGTGATCCTATTGGCTTTAATCTTTTCCAGATCTGCGGAAACGAGCCGGCAGCCGAGGTACAGGTGTTCATTTATCTTTTGCATGGATGGCACTGAATCGTATTTTCTGGCCCAGTAGTTATAGAGTCGGCTGCCCAGCAAAAACGGAATAAAACCCCAGCGAATATACCAAGGGATAGTGCCATCTTGGCGTTTTCTAAAAATGCTAGCGAGATTGAGCCAATACGCCGAACTGACTAAAAATAGCGATAGGCTTGTCCAAGCCCAAACGAAAGTGAGTAGGGGAGAAGTGCCCGTTACTGCAAAATAGGCTAATAATACTGCACCCGCAGTGTAGACATATTTGATGTGGATATTGGCGAGCATAAAAGTTCTCCAGTGCCGTTAAAGTTGAACCAGTAGAACTTGAAATGATTAAGAACAGCATAAAAATTGGGCGGTAATAGAATTATCTATCACCGCCCTAAGCGAAACTGTTAGCAGTTTTTATCTTTAGCTTTAACGCCTTCTTTTACTTCTTCACAGGCATCTTCGATAGCGTTGCCTACATCGGTAACTGCGTCATCGATTTTTTCACCGGCATCTTCGGCGTTATTATCACTACAGGCTGATAAACCTAGGGCGAGTAATAATGCCAGCGATGCACTTGTCATTAGCGTAAATGGTTTCATGTCTATTTCCTTTCCAATAAAATTAAGGTCGTGGTCCTCTACCCCTGAGGGCGTTGACCAACAGTGAGATCACGAGTAACACAATAAATAAGAAGAAAATGATTTTTGCGATGCCCGCGGCGGCTCCTGCAATTCCGGTAAAACCAAAGAGCCCTGCAATAACGGCAACAACCAGAAACATTAATGTCCAACCTAACATACTAACCTCCTTTCCCAGTCTTTATCCTTCATGTGACCCGTTTGTGTCATTTGTAAGGTAACGGCTAGTGGTTATCTACAGGATGCGAGCTTAATGCCAACTTTACAAGTTAATATTAACTTAATGATTTTATAATTAATTTAATCAATATGAGTTGATGCGTCGCAAGCTTTTAAATTCAAACTAAGCAATTTTTACCTAGCTTTCGGTAAGAGTTTCAGCCCCAAGAACACAGCAGCTTTCTAATAATAAAAAAGCCGACACTGCTACCAATGTCGGCTTTTAATGCAAAACTCAGCTCTAAATTTAATCGTTTAAAAACGGTTTAGCGGTTTCCATCTTTGCAGAGTGACAGGAATGCTGGCCCCTTGGGATAACAGCAGGTTAATCCGCGCTTGATACGCCGCGCCCACCATTAAATGTTTGGCTAAATCCACCGCATTACGGGCCTTATAGTCATCTAAATAACTGCCTTTGGCCCACGCATTAAATGCGCCAAGGGCAGGGCCTGCCCAGATTTGGTAATCCATTTCGCGGCCGACTTCACCTGTGTTTGACCAGCGGCTCGATAGACCTAAATACCAGCGGAAAATCAGCGCCATCTTACGTTTGGGGTTATCCAGTGCGCGCTCGATTTGCTTAGGATCGCGCTCGTTAAAGTGGGCGACTGTGCCAGCCCAAATGTCATCGAGTGATGAGCGGAACACTTGATCTTCGAGCTTTTTACGCTCGTCCGCTGGGATGGCATCAATCGAATCGTAACGGGTGTAGATTTCATAAAGCTTATTGGCGCGCATCGGGAACAGGGTGCCGCGCTTAACCACTTGTAATTTCACGCCCATTTCGAACATATCGGCGGCAGGCGCCATAGTCACATCGGCCATTTCTGTGGTGGCGAGTAACTTACGGGTGTGTTCGCTGGCGCCCGCTTCGACGCAGGCTTGGTTGATTGAGCCTGTAACGATAAAGGCCGCGCCCATGTTGAAGGTGGCTAATGCTGCATCGGGTGTGCCAACACCGCCGCCAGCACCCACGCGGATGGGTGTCTTGTATTGATACTTAGCTTGGATTTCATCTTTAAGCGCCAAAATCGTCGGTAATAGGGTGACCAGTGGGCGATTGTCGGTATGGCCGCCAGAGTCGGCTTCGGCTGTGATGTCGTCCGCCATCGGCACAAGCAATGCCATCGCCATTTGGTCTTGGCTGATAAGGCCGTCACTTACTAGTTGCTGGAGTATTTTGGCAGGCGCCGGCTCCATAAACTTAGTCGCGACTTCGGTGCGGCTGATTTTTGCGATGACTTTGTTGCCAATGACTATTTCGCCATGTTCGTCGCGGCTTAAACCCGCCGCTCGGTAATAGACGATTTGCGGCGTTAAACCTAAAAATGCCGAGGCTTCGACCGTGCGCACTTTATGTTTTAAGAACAGCTCAACACTGCCGCGCTCTAATGCGGGCTCGCTGGGGCTGTGGATTAAGTTAAAGGCGTAGGGGCCATTGGGCAGCGCCGCTTGAATGCGGGTAATGGCCGCTTCAACGCGGGATGGAATTAACCCCGCCGCGCCAAATGAGCACAAAATGCCCGCTTGGCCGAGGGCGATAACCAGTTCTTCCGAAGCAATACCGTTGGCCATAGCGCCAGCGTAGTAAGCGTATTTAACCCCGTGTACGCGGCGAAAATTACTGTCGCCTAAACTTTGGGTGCCAAGGGCGGGCGCAAAGGCACAGACGGGGTGTGAGCCTAGTGGTGCCTCGCGGTCGCCCGCGGTCACTTCGGCGGTTTGTGCTATGCCTAAGCCTTTTTCGCTGTGATTCACTAAGTAGCAGGCTTGGCTTAAATCTTTGAGTTTTTTGCCTAATGAGTTGATATCAAAGCACAGCTCGGCATCGTTGACTTGCCACGGCCAAGGGCTGAGTTTTTCATTATTGCTATTGAATTGATCTAGAGTATGGCTAGTCATAGGTGTTCTCATGTTATCAGTACCGCCCTGTGCGATGTGGATAGCCAAGGCGGCGCAACTATTTGTTATTCGTTATTTGTTATTCGAGATTAGCGTCTTTCTAAGAGCGTAAACTCATCAAGCTTCTTCAATACAGATGGCGATATCTTTAACTTCATAAATCCGCAGGCCATCTTTACTTAAGTTGGCATCGCCCATAATGATGCGTCTGCCATTGTCGTCGGTCACGCTAGTAATGTGCACATCCAGCGACATCTGCTTGTTTAATGGGTTAATTTGGCCGCGATACTTCCATTTGATATCCGATAAAATCTGCCCAAATTTAGGATTGTTAAAGCCAGCGCCAAGGTCTTGGTCAATCGCATAGGTTTGCATCAGCTCGATAATGGCTTCAACCCCTAATGAGCCTGGCATCACAGGATCTTGATGGAAATGGAATTGGAAGAACCAATCACTCGGGTCAATGGTGCGCTCGGCGTATAAATAGCCAAGGCCCGCTTTACCGCCGGCTTTCACGATTTCAGCCTTGTCGATAAAGTTAAGTTGACCGCCCGCTAAACGGTAATGTGGCTTACCTTGTGGCGCATTAAAGCTGCGATGTTGTTTATCTAACAGATTGATTTGGCTATCGGCTGCTATGCCATTTTGCACATGCCAAGGCTGAGTTGTCTTGCCGTTGTCTATGCCTAACTGGTTTTTCAGTGCATCGCCCTTGAAGTAACCAAATACCGCTTTACCTTGGTAGAAAGGCTCGCCATCGCAGCTTAATTCAAAACTGAAATTTTGGATGATGTTACTGCCAGCAATCACAGTCGATAACAAACGAGAGTCGTTTACGATTGTCTTGCCGCGTAAATCCACATGGCGCAGCAGCTTACCGTTGCCGTCTAAGTTACGGAAAAACAGCTCTTGGCCGGGGAAGCCCAAGGTAGTGCCCATATAACCTGAGATAAAGCCATTGGGCTGCAATGATATTTCCATCAGCACAGAATAGGGCATCACGGCGTGATGGCTGTTTTTATCGTAATACCAAGCGTTTGCTGGCACTTCGTATTCGGCGATGCAAGATGATGGCTTTTTCAGTTCGCCGCGCTTGCCGTCAATCGCAACCACGCGGGTGGTAAGCTGTAAATCACCGCAAGGCGTGCGCGGTGGAATTAGGCCGCGATAGATGCTGAAATCGGGGCCGAAGCAGTTTTCGATATCGCCAGTGGCAAATTCGAACATGTGGTACGGCGTGAACGGCAGTGTATCGGGCACGCGGTTAGCATACTTTGAACCCGCAGGCGCAATCGGTGCAGGCACATGTTGCAGAGGCACTACGCCTTTATTGGTTGGCGCAGTTAAATCAGGAAACTGCGCCATTAGCGGCGCAGACGAAGCAACATTTTCAGCTGTGCTGGTATCGTTATCCGCGAGGTAGCGGGTGCATTCGGCTTCTTCTTTGATCATCACCCCAAGGTTTTGGAAATCCACGACCACTTTGCCATTGAGCAAAATATCGATATTTGCCTTAGCATACGGGCGCGGGCTCATGCCTATTTCGGTGATTTCCATACGATAGGTGAGCAGGCCAGATTGTGGCAAGACTTGACCGCGACAGCGCACTTTTTGTGATGCATTTTCTAGCGGTTGGAAACGACCGTTTTTGACGCCACCTTCTTCTGTGCTGGCGTGCATCCCAATATGCAGCATAAAGAATTGCAGTAATTGACCACAGCCTTCGGCCATTAACGATCCCGCCATCACTTGGTCGCCCTTGAAATGACACGGGAAATACCAATGATCAGCTTCGAGCTGCTTATGGCCTTGCACTGAGCCTAAGCCCCACGCACCGCCATGCACCTCAAGATTGCTGACCTGTTCAATCATCAGGAATTTTTCGGATGCAAAACATAAAGAGGGCTGCAAACCATATTGGGCTTGATGCGCCGCATGGGCGCCGCCAAAACAGCCACCGATATCGGCGCTGAGCAGTTTATGGATTTGACTGTAATCAAATTGGTTTTGTGCGCAGTTAAGCAGCGGATTAAAGCGCGGCTTATTGGGATTATTGAGCACAAGGTTGCGAGTTTTGATTTCAGCTTCGGTGCGAATAACGCCTTTGCCGTCGGCGAGTTCCTTGTCGGTGAAGAAGCCGGCGCAGCCGCCATCCATTTTAAGGATCAGCTTGTCGCCCACAAAACATTCGTAGGAGAAGAAGAACAACAAGGTATCGCCATTGCGGGCAAAGTGATTGATGGAAATGTCGTAGCGCAGGGTGTCGCCACCGCGCGGTAAGTCGCCAAGGAAGGTCAGGGTGCAATCGAGCAGGCGATAAACGCGCTCGCCTTTATTTTCAAAATCGATACCTAAGTAGCTGATCAGCATTAAGTCGCATTGACCCGATTCAACCGCCACGGCCCAAGGGATTTGGCCATCGACCAAATACGGCGCGTCCACAGGAATGTCGTATTCTGTGGTCATAGTGCAAGGCTGATATTGGTTCATCTGGGCGTTTAATTTCGTTACCCGAGATACCAGCAAATAGTCAGTGGTTGGCAGGCGTACACGGCGCGAATAGCTGTCGATAATGGCGTAATCAGGGCCAAAGACGTTAGCAATATCACCTTCGGCGTACTCGACTAAATCCGCATAATCCCAAATGCAAGGCTTGCTTATCGGTGTTGGCGGCGTGTACTCAGGCACTTTTGCATGATTGGGATAAAGCACTGGATGTGGAAGAACCGCTGTCGCAGATGCCTGAACAATGGCTTGCTGTTGTACTGGCGCAGCTTGGCCATTGACGGCTAACTCGCTGGCAAGCTGGGCTTTCATCAAGGCATCGGCTAGTTTCAAGCCTTCAGCACGGCTTTGTAAAAAGGCTAAATGGGCTTCACGGGCGAGTTGCTGATTGCTTAAAAATGCCGCGTCTTTTAGCTCTGCTTGAGTGGCGTTTTTATTGGTGCTTAGGGCATTAATTGGCATGCTGCTTAATGTCTCTTTTTGTTGAGCCGTGGTTGGGCTGCTTGTTGCAAAGCTATTCGTGTCTTTGCTCGCTATTTGGGCCAAATGTTTGCGTTGGCTGCGCGCTGGCAGTGCTGTCATGGCTTGGGCTTTTTGTTGTATAGCATCAAGGCCTGCGAGCGGCGTATCTAGGATATGCTGATAGATATCGCGGCCACCGAGCGTTACTTGTTTTATTAAGTGTTTTTGCTCAGAAAGCGTTAAATCTTGTTCAAGCCTTTGCTGCAAATTGTATGCTTGCGTGGCACTTTGGCTGAGCAGTAACTGCGAGCATTTACCTTGGCTAAACGTGGCAACGAGCGCGTGCTGCTGAGCTTGAGAAGAATGCTTGTTAAGTTGCGCTTGATTTTTAAGCTGCACTTGGTTTTTAAGCTGCGCCTGATTTTTTAACTGCAGCAGGGCGCTTAAAATACTCGCCATACCCGCAGCGGCAAAGTTGTGGCCAATGGTATCAGCAGCTTGGCTGCGCTGATTCACACTTGGCAGCAGGGTATTGAGTACCAGTTCTGAATCGGCACGTTGCTCAACCGCAATACTGGTTTCAATCAAGCTAATCTGGCTGCTATTCACCTTGGCTTGAGTTAACAAGTCATCACAAATACGCGCTGTGTTGCTGTGACCTTGCGGGTCAAACATAGCGCCAAACACTTGGCCGCTGATATGACCATAACTGTCGCCATAGCTGTTGCTATTACTTTGGGCATCGTTATTGTGAACGGCTGCACTTGATTGTGTTGTTGTGAGCACTAATGCGCCAGCACCTTCACCAACTTTCCAGCCTGTGTCAGTGGCATTAAATGCCACTGGCGATACGGCATTTTTGAGGATCACTTGCTCTAAACTGCCACTTAAATCGACGGCGGCGATCACCACTGCATCTAAGGACTCTTGGGACAAGAGGTTCTCGGCCACATCGATACAGCGGGCGACCGATTGCTCGGCCGCCGAAATGGTAAAGGCTGGGCCGTTAAAGTCCCAAAGTGATGCGATACGTGACGCCATGATGTTGCCAATAAAACTGGTGTATTGGTTCAGTTTGGCGGCATCGAGCACACTGTCCATGGCGATTTTTTCAAGGGCGAGATACTCAGCTTGTGTGAGTGTTATTCCTTGTTTTTTAAGGCTGTCTGCCAGTTGAGTATGTAGATTTACCCGGCCACGGAACTGATGCAATTCCAGTTCTGTTTCCATCGCCACTAATACAGCAACTTTGCCGCCGGGCTTTAGGTTTGCATCGCGGATCGCTTCATCGGCCACTTTGATCAGCAGCAGTTGCTGGGAGATCAGGCGATCGTCTTCATTGGGCGGCACTTTAAAGCGCAGGAAATCAAAATCGAACTGGTCGATATATGCGCCTTGCGGTACAGAAGGCAAGCCAAAGTTAGCTAAAATCTCAGGATGTTTATCTAAGCCTTTCCAGCGTTTAGCGGGCAGCGGGATAAAGGCATCTTGCTTCGCGCTTATCCTGTTATCCAGTGCATTAATGGAGGATAAAGGCCCAAAGTGCGATGCTAAACCAATGATATTTAATGGCGTGTGCTGGTAACTTACAGCGGCAGCGGGTTGTTCATTCTTTTTGTTTGTATTGGCAGCATAGGATTCCAGCAACAAATGCGCGTTACAGCCGCCAAAACCAAACACGGAAACACCCGCGTGGCGGCGGTCATTGCCGGCTTTATCGGGCCAAGCATGCAATTCTGTTGGCAGATTTTTAGCGCTAAACAAGCCCTTAGGCGAAGATATCGGCGCTGATAAGTTAATACTTGGCGGCAGTCGACCCGAGCGCATGGCAAAAATCATCTTCATGATCCCCGGCATGCCCGCGGCTGTGAGTAAATGGCCTAAGTTGGATTTTGCTGAACCGATCAGCGGCACAGCAGAGCCCGCAAGTTTGTCCTCGAAGAAACGTTCCATCGAAGCGAGTTCGACCTTATCGCCGAGTGGCGTGCCTGTGGCATGGCATTCAATTACTTCGATATTGGCGGGCAGTGTGTTTGCCGCACTATAGGCGCGCTCGAAGGCTTGCACTTGGCCCTTGCTGTTGGGGCTTAATACAAACTGGCCTTTACCGTCGTTCGACAAACCAATGCCGCTAACGACCGCATAGATGTTATCGCCATCGCGCTCAGCATCCTCCAAGCGTTTTAAGACTAACACCCCAGCGCCTTCTCCGGCGAATAAGCCTTTGCTGTTGCTATCAAAGGGCGCCGAAATACCATGATCTGGGTAGGCGTGGAAAATTGAGAATCCCATGTTGATAAAGAAGGGATCTGCGCCCGATACCGCGCCCGCAAGCATCATATCGGCCTTGCCAGTTGTTAGGTAATCGCACGCGAGTTTGAGCGCATAAACCGAGCTGGCGCAGGCGGCGTCCAGACTCAACTGGGTGCCACCCAAACCGAGTGCATCGCTGATCAGCTTTGAGGCTGTGTGAGCAACGGCGCCATTGGCGACGTTTAATGCTTGGCTATTGGTATTGAGATCGTTAACTGGGTTGCCAAAATCAGCCAGCTGAAATGCGCTTTGGTTAAGTTTGTTTTGCAGCGCCTTTTCAACGGTTTGATGATACAGAGGCAAAAATAATTCGTTGGAGCGGGCCGTGGGGAACGACAAGGTTCCCATTACGATACCTGTGCGCGCCAGTACGGTATCGTTTGGGGCAATACCTGCGTCTTGAAGGGCTTTACGACTGCAATCGAGTGCCCATAAAAAGCTTTCATCTAAACCGTCAAAGGCGGACTCAGGCAGTTGATAGCCCTTGGCATCAAACTGGAAGTGTTGGATGTAGCCGCCCTTATCACAGTAAAAACGGTCAGATTGCCCCTGAACACCTTGGTAATCGGTGGGATTGGCATTGAGCTTCTCGCGGCTAATTTGGGTGCGAGAGTCTTTTTTATCTAGCAGGTTTTGCCAGAAAGTTTGCGGATTATCGGCGTCAGGATATTGAGTCGCGAGACCGACGATCGCAATTTTTGACGCACTTTTTGACGCAATCATAGGCACGGTAGTTTTATCAATAGTAGGGGAATACTGAGAACTCACAGGGGTTCTCCTTCTGGTAATACTGCTGATGATAAAGGGGCTGCGTTAGCACTTAATGGCTTAATGAGCGGCGCGAGCGACAGCGGCACTCTGTGGCTTATCAGCTGAGCTAAGCACTTGAGTAAGCTGGTAATCGCATCGGCACCCTTGGCATTGCAAGCAATGGCGACGGTTGCCTCGTTCGCCGTGCTTTGGCCTGCATGGGCGTGGCTTATTTTATCTATGAGTGTGCTGGTTTGCCTATCGGCGCCCACTTCGACAAACAGTCTTGCGCCTTGCTCAGTGGCATTTTGAATGAGCGCACTAAAGTCGAGTGGCGAACAAAAGGTATCGGCAATCGCGCGGCCAATGCTGTGGCTATCCACGGTTACTGGCGCAGTTTGCGCTGCGCTGATAAAGCGAATAGGCAGATCTTGCGCCGCCGCTTTCAGCGCCACAGGTTTTAGCGCTTGAGTATAGAAATCTTGTACTTGTCCACGGACTAACATGGCTGGCGCGGTATGCATTGCCGTGACGCGATTGGCGGCAATCCCGCGTTTGCCTAATGTGGCAAGCAGGGCTTTACAGCTTGTTTCGCAGCCAGCAATAACGCAAGTATCACCTTGAATGATGGCTAAGTAAGCGCGAGGGAACTCTGGCAGTAATGCTTTGATTTCATTGCTGTCGGCGCGCACCACAAAGCTGTTCCACACTATGGATTCATTATCCTTAAGCTGCCATGCTCGGCGCACGGCAGTTAGCTCGCCAGAAATGGCATGGTTGAAAATATCGCTATTTTCTGTGGCCTTGATCATAGCATGGGGTGTTTGCCACACATCTAGGCTGGCCCACATGGCGGCTTCGCCCATTGAGTAACCCAGCGCCATTTTTGGCTTAATATTAAAGACTTGGGTTAAAAGCTTAGTGAATAGGTAGCTGGCGCCCACGCCACTAATCGCTTGTTGGCTTAAGCTCATGCTTGCTGCGTTTTTTACATCTGCCGCATAAATCTGCGGTGATTGCAGCATGGCGCTTAAATCACCTTCATGCTCCAGTTGGTGATACAGCGCGGGGAAATACTCATGCAAGTTATTGAACATATTGGCGTAAACCGTGCCAACGCCGGGATATACAAAGGTCAGCCCCGTATCTCCTAGCGGCTTAGCGGTGAAACAGCTACCCGCTGGCGTCTTAAAGTGTTGACCATGATGACGCACTGCATCACTTTCAAGCGCCGTAAGCATAGCTTTGGCTTCAAGTTTGAGGTCGTCAATCGATGCCGCCATCAAGACTAATGCCAGTGTTGCGTTGGCATCATAGCGTTCAAACCAAGGTTTGAGATATTCCGCGTGAAAGCCTACGCTATTTTCCAGAGTGTTAACTAGTTGCAATACTTGCGCGATGAGTGAATCAATATTGTCAGCACTTATCGGCACAAACAGCCGGTTTTCATCAACAAGAGCTTTGGGCGCGATAACTTGTGTGCCTTGGGTCAGCACAATACTTTGGCTTAGATTTCGAGACTCACCCGCTTGATTTGATGTTTTTGCGACAAGATTTAGGCACAACACCCGTGCTTGATGTTGGCTGTTAAACCAATAGCCCGTTTGATGATTTTCCCCTTCTTTACCATGAAGCGGCGCTTGTGTTCGCGCAGCGAGGGCGGTTACGCCTTGGCGCAGCGCAACAAATGCCTCGTTGAGTGTGTTGGCGACTCGCTGATGTTGAACGGCTTGTGCTGGGCTGCGCTTTGCCGCTACTAACGCCGTATTAGCAACAGTCGCCGCATTTGCAACACCTGTTGCCTCATTACCAGCGGCAAAGCCAGCAATAAACGCGTGGGCGTGTAGGCGCAGTTTGGCGGCGCGTAAACCATCGAGCAAATACAGGGACTGGGGCAGATTGCCATCATTGAATATCAGTTCAACGAGCTTGCCTTGCTCAATGGCTGTCACTGTTTGGCCTAATAACGCAGTGAGCGAGCTTTGTTCATGCACTGACGGCTCATGCACTGACGGTTCATGCATTTTCGACTCGAGCACAGTCGGTCCATGCACAGTCGGTTCATGTGCTGTCGATTGGTTGGCATCGGCAGCGCAAATCTGAACTCTTTCACGTTCAGTAAACGTGCCTAATACTTGGGCTGAGTGAGAGTCAAGGTTGACCGTATCGCCAAGCAATACTGCTATACGCAGTGGCTTGGCAAGCTTTTCAGTAATAGCCGTGTCTGCAGTAGCTGTGTCAGTAATAGCCGTGTCAGCTATCGACGTTTCAGTTTGGCCGCTATGTGTAGTTGCTAAAGGGTGGGCTAAGTTCACTCGACTTTTGCCTCCACGCTTTCAATGGCTTTATTCGCAACTTTATTGGCTAAGAATGCACCGTTAAGGTTTTTGCTGATGGTGACTTTGGCGTTGTTCATCTCGCAGCTTAAGCGGCCATCTTGATGATACAGCGTGATATTGGCTTCAAGGGCACGGCCAGAGTGTTTCACCACCTCGAGCACTAAATGACCTTTATCGCCAAAGGCAAACGGCGCATGGGAGATAAACTCACCAATGCTTGATGGCAAACTCGCCGCGCCATATTTGAGTCTCGCCCACACCAGCATCGCCTGTAGCAACAAATCTTCCGCAAAAGCTTGTGAGCCTTTAGGCGTGAAATTGGGCACAAAACTCCCGCAGTCCGCTAACGCAACATGGGGAATACTCACCTTGGCGACTAAGCTCGCATCGTCAAACTTCAACACCGACTCAATACCTTGCAGTCTCGGGCCGTGGAAAAGCGTGCCGTCGCTGTAAAGGCTGCTCGCGGTTGTGATGGCAGAAAGTCCCGCCAAGCTTTGCGCGTCAAAGGCTGTTGCTTTGCTGTTAGTGGCTAAGTAATCGTTAGCCGCGTCATCAACAGCATCATCAACGACTAGGATGGCCTGATATTGCGGACGACCTTCAAAGCTGATTAAGGCACTGAATTGTCCACTCAAGCACTCGTCTGTGTCTTTCGCGGCGTTATCCGTTAACGCCATCGGTGCAAGCTCAAGTTCTAGCGTGATGGGGGCTGCACTTTCTAACACTCCATTTTGTAACACGGCAGTGTCGAAAATAATGCCCTTCAACAGCTTGTAGCTTTGCACTTTGACAGGCTGCTTGAGTAGCTCAAAGGCGGCTTCCCGCATCCACTGAATCGCGCACACAGTCGGTAATACTGGGTTACCGTTAATGCAATGATCTTCAATAAAGATCATTGCCTTAGGGTCCAGTGTGCGCTGCAGTGTTACCGCGCTCAGTTTTACTGAGCTTATATTTACTGCGTTTGGATTTACTGCAATTGGATTCAATGCGTTAGGCAAAGCATGCGGACCCGACGAGTCAGTGGTCAGATCCGCTTTAGGCTTTTTTAGATTGCTACCTTCAGTTTCTTGCACTTCGTTAGGCGTGTCGTCATGGGTTGCGCTGCCTTGCATATCAGTGCCTACCAGCAATTGTGCGCCTGTGTTGCTCAGTAATTGGCGAGCAAATAACTCAGCGCCCGCCTTTAACGGGATCACATAAACCCCGCGGTCCATAAACATCTTTTTCAACGCAGGATTGACCATGCCGCCGTCCCACGGCCCCCAATCGAAGCTCATCACTTTGGCATTTGGCAGTTGCTGCGCCAGTTGCAGTGCGGCTTTGTTGAGTATGTCGTTGGACATGGCGTAATCGCTTTGGCCGGTATTGCCGTAAAAACCCGCCGCCGAAGAGAATAGGGCAATCAGTTTTAATTTATCTAAATCCAGTGCGGCAAGTAGATTGCTTATACCTGTGACCTTAGTGCCATAAACCCGTGCCAACTCATCTAAGGTTTTGTCTTGGATGTGTTTATCGGCGAGTACGCCCGCACCATGTATGATGCCAGCAATAGGCGATAACTCGGTGATCGGCACTATAGTGCTGGCGATCGCATCTGGATTGTTTACATCGAGACTTAAGTACTCGGCGCTCGCGCCTACCGCGGTAAATGCTTCTAGTGCGGCTGCAATTTCTAGGCTGCTTTGAACTGGCCATACTAAGGCATCCACTTGTTTTGGCGTGGGTTTCTCGCCCAAGCTTTGAATGTAGGCAATAGCTGCGGCTTTAAGTTCACTGTTATTTTTACCCTGTGCCCAAGCGGGAATGGCTTGTTGGCTGCTTCTGCCAGCAAGGATAAAGTGCGCCTTGCTGCGTTTTGCGAGACTCAAGGCACATTCAAAGGTCACGCCTTTTGCGCCGCCAGTCACCAGAATTTTATCTGCACTCGTTAAGTTAGCTGCGCTGTGGCGAGTATCAGCCTTGCCAGCAACTAAGGTCACGCGCTCAAGTGCTTGGGCTGCGCCTTGGCTAACACCGACTTCTAATAAGTTATCGGTTGCAAAGAGCTCAGCGATCACCGCATTGGCCAGTTGCTTGGCATCAAGTGCTGGCGCGATATCTAAGGCGCGGCAATGCACGCTTGGCCACTCGTGACTCAAGGTTTTAGTCAGACCTGCCAATGCCGCTTGGTTTAACTCGCTGCGGGCAATTTGGCTGTGGTTAAGATAACCAAAACCACCGTCGATACGACTGACGCTGATAAAGCTGCTGCTAGTATTGGCGGCTGTTGCTGTCAGCAGCGGCTGTAAGTGCTTGGCGAACAAGAACGCTTGCTCGACCGACACTTTGGCGGCATTCGACAGCACTAAACCTTTAGTATCTGCTGAGGTTTTATGTTGTGGTTGCAGATGAATAAAGCCTGCAACCTGACCTAAGCTTTTGATCTCATTAATTACTGCACCAATGCTGACATCGTCAATCGCCGCCAAGGTGAAGCTGGCAATGTGGCTATTGAGCGGTGATGCACTGGCCACAAAGCTTTCAGGCGAGCGCACAACCGCAACCGTTAGACCTTTTGCATGCAATTTTTCGGCAAGTACGCCAGCATTGTGACCATCATCGCTAATGATAATGCAGGCATCCTTAGCAAAAACGCGTGGCAGAGCTTGTTGCGCTGCCTTTTGCGGCTCACGTTGCGCTGATAGTTGCGACTCACGTTGCGTTAATTCAGCCGCCGCTGGCAACTTTTTTAGCACCACCTCACTGTGTGGTGGTAAATCATGTGGTGGCAAATTATGGGGTGGCAAGTCGATAGCAGGTTCAGTAGCGATCGCTCCGCTGACCCCATTTGCCGCTGCATTCTGGTTTTGGCCTAGCTTACTTTGCCCTAAATCTTGAGAAAAGAGCATAACGATTTCACCTAAGGTGCGACACTCGGCCAGATCTTCAGGATTGAGTTCAGGCAAGCCCGGTAGCTCGTCTTGCACTGTGCCTAAAATTTCAACGCGCTTGATGGAATCGATACCTAAATCGGCTTCCATATCCATGCTCAGTTCTAGCATTTCAGTGGGGTAGCCAGTCTTGTCGGCCACTACTGACATCATCGTTTGTTGGACTTTTTCAGCGCTTAAACCGTTAGTGGCAGGTGCGGCTGTTGCCACATGATTTACCACATGAGTTACTACATTTGCTGCTGCAATAGGCGCTGCGATAATTGAACCTGCTGCTGGTAGCTTAGAGTTCATGTAGCCAACGATTTCACCTAGGGTGCGACACTCGGCCAGATCTTCAGGATTCAGCTCAGGTAAATCTGGCAGTTCGTCTTGTACTGTACCTAGGATTTCAACACGCTTAATCGAATCGATACCTAGATCGGCTTCCATATCCATGCTCAGTTCCAGCATTTCAGTGGGGTAGCCTGTCTTGTCGGCCACCACAGCCATCATGGTTTGTTGAACAAGTGCAGCACTTAAGCCGTTATTTGTTGTAGCAGTAACAGTGACTGGCGTTGCCGTTGGAGCGGATACCGAGCCAGCCGCAGGCAGTTTGTCATTTTGTGTAAGCTTACTTTGCCCTATTTTTTTCGAAAAGAGTGCAACGATTTCACCTAAGGTGCGACACTCGGCCAGATCTTCAGGATTCAGCTCAGGTAAACCCGGTAGCTCATCTTGCACTGTGCCTAAGATTTCAACGCGCTTGATGGAATCGATACCTAGATCGGCTTCCATATCCATGCCAAGTTCCAGCATTTCAGTGGGGTAGCCTGTCTTGTCGGCCACCACAGCCATCATAGTCTGTTGAACAAGTGCAGCGCTTAAACCGCTGGCGGCAGGCGCGGCAGTTGTCACATGAGTTGCTACGGTAACTGATCCCGCAGCTGGCAGTTTGCTGTTCATGTAGTTAACGATTTCACCTAAGGTACGACACTCGGCCAAATCTTCTGGGCTGAGCTCAGGTAAACCCGGCAGCTCGTCTTGCACTGTACCTAAGATTTCAACGCGCTTAATGGAATCTATACCTAGATCGGCTTCCATATCCATGCTGAGCTCCAGCATTTCAGTGGGATAGCCCGTCTTGTCGGCCACCACAGCCATCATAGTTTGTTGAACAAGTGCAGCACTTAAGCCGTTATTTGTTGCAACTGTGACTGACGTTGCTATTGGAGCTGAAACCGAGCCCACTGCTGGCAGTTTAGAGTTCATGTAGTCAACGATTTCACCTAAGGTACGACATTCGGCCAGATCTTCTGGGCTGAGCTCAGGTAAGCCCGGCAGTTCGTCTTGCACTGTGCCTAAAATTTCAACGCGCTTAATCGAATCTATACCTAAATCGGCTTCCATATCCATGCCAAGCTCTAGCATTTCAGTGGGATAGCCTGTTTTATCGGCCACCACAGCCATCATGGTTTGTTGCACTAACGCTGCACTTAAGCCGCTCGTTGCTGGTGCCACAGGTGTCATCTCTGGCATAACTAAAGCAGGCATGACTAATGCAGGAGCGGCAGGAGCTGCTGGCGTAACTTGTACAGTCACAGTAGGTGCATAAGCAACGGGAGCCGTTTGCACAACTGGCGTAACAGGTGTGCTAACCGCGGGTCTCGTCGCAACAGCTTGAGCCGCTACTGGTGCGGCATTGTGTGGCATTGTCGTTGCCGCAACAGGTGCTGGAGCAACAGGTGCAGGAGCCGGCGCAGTTGCTCGTGGCTGACTTGCAACCGCTGGGGTAAAGTTAATCGGCGCATTGTTTAACATCGCCAAGGCTGCTTGGCTGCTACTGCTTTGTAGCTGCATAAATTCGGCGTGGCTTTGCAGGGTTTGCGCTTGATGCTGGTGGAACATCTCCATCGAGCGTTGCAGGCTTTCAGGGATTGCAATGCCAAGGCTTGCCATCTTGGCTTGTTCTGTCATCAGTGTCGTGAAGGTATCGCCATATTGCTGCGGGATAGCTAAAAACTGTTGATGTAATTGCGCCGCTTGAGATTGTGCGCTGAAAAATGCCGTTAACGCATCGCCGCTGACGCTTGCTGTACTTGGGCTCAACTGCGCCGTCGCTTGTTGCTGGTGATTGCTTAAGCCTTGCGCAACACTTGGGGATTTTTGTTTCATTTCAACAGTTGCCACTTGATTCGTTTCCACTTCTATTATTTTTTCAACAACTTTTTCGACAACCGTTTCAACGATGCGATCCACATATTGCACTTGGCTAGTCACGCTGCCTGTGGCGAGGGATTTCGCCATCTTAGCTTTGGTTGCAGCACTAATATGGTTAGTGGCTGTGAGTTTGATGTTCATCGCTGATGGCGCTTCACGTTCGGCAATTTCTTGTGACGTGACGGCTTGATAGGGGTCAACCTCAGTTAACGCCACACCGGCTACCGCGAGTTGTACTGCAGCTAAGCGTAATTGGCTGTCACTATCGCCCTTAGGATTCGGGTTCATGCTGACAAGGCAAAGCTCATTTAAGTGTTCACCTAAGGTATTTTCAACTAACTTTTGCAGTATGTTCTTAGGGCCAAACTCAACAAAAACACGGACGCCAGCGTCATACATGGCCTGCAGTTGTTCGCTAAAGCGAACCGATTGCAGCATGTGTTGTTTAAATTCTGCTTTAATCGCTTTGCCATCACTTGGGTGTAATTGACCTGTGCTGTTGGCATAAAGCATCACTTTTGGCGCGCTAAATTTTGCTTTATCAATGGCTTTGGCAAAGGGTTTTTGTGCGTGTCCAACCAATGGGGTATGGAACGCGCCTGAGACAGGCAGGGCAATCGCTTTAAAGCCCTGTTCGCTAATGGCTTTCGCGGCCAGTTGAGTTTGCTCTGTGCTACCTGCGATGACTAATTGCGTCGGCGCGTTGTAGTTGGCAATTTTAACGCCATCAAACTGGGCTAAACAGCGATTGATCGCATCGATATCATTCTTTTGCTTAAGGATGATGGCGAACATGGTTCCTAAATCAACTTGAGTCCCAGTATCGCTCGGCACTTGCGCCATGGCATGTCCACGGGCGAAGGCCAGTTCGACGTAATCTTCATTGGAAATCACGCCTGCCGCGCAAAGGGCAGACAATTCACCAAAGCTGTGACCTGCCACCATATCGGGGGCAAAACCTGCCTGAGTTAATAGCGAATATTGCGCCATTGAAACCGCGCCTATGGCGCTTTGGGCGAACATGGTATTGGTCAGCGCCGCTTCTTGGGCTTTAACTGCATCGGCATCGAATGCCGGAATAGGATAAAGGATGTTCGATAACGGCGTTTGGCCGTGGTGAGCAAATACCTTATCGCTGGCCGTCACTTGTTGGCGCATTTCCGGGAAATGGCAGGCGAGTTCGCGGCCCATGTTCAGGTACTGTGAACCTTGACCAGCAAACAGGGCGGCCACTTTCTTTGATTCATTTTTAGCGACCAAGGCATGGGAGCGGTAGCTGATCCCTGAAGGTAACTGCCACGCCTCGCTTGTATTGGTTTCTAGGTGCCCGCTTTCTAAATGAGAGATGGCTTGATTTAACTGAGCTTGCAGTTGAGCGATATCCTTAGCCACAAAACCTAAACGGGCATCTGTACTTGCCAGCACGCGCAGCGGATATTGCTGAGCGATAGCGTTCAGGCTTGCAGCGCTGCTCTTATTCGCGTTTGCGCTCGTGTTCACGCTTTGGCTCAGCGCAGCTTTTAACTCGCTAAGCAGCGCGTCTTTACTGGCTGCGGCAAACAATAGCGTTTGCGGCACACTGCGCTGACGATATTGCTCATCGCGGCTGTGCTCAGGTTTGTATTCTTCTAATACAAGATGGAAGTTCGTGCCGCCAAAACCAAAGGAGCTTACACCTGCACGGCGCGGCGTTGCATCGGCGCGCTGGAACCATGGGCGAGTTTCGGTATTTAAATAGAATGGCGAGCTTTCGATATTCAGCTTTGGATTAGGCTTGCTAACGTTAATGGTCGCAGGCAATACCTTGTGGTGCAGCGCTAGCGCAGCTTTGATAACCCCGGCTGTACCCGCAGTTGATTTAGTGTGGCCCACTTGGGATTTCACTGAACCTAACGCGATATGTTGATTTGTGTCGTTGCCTTGGGCAAATACCGATTTTAAGCCGTTGAATTCAGCCACATCACCTGCGGCAGTGCCCGTGCCATGGGCTTCAACTAAGCCAATGCTGTGCGGGGCAAAACCTGCATCGTCGTAAGCGCGTTCGAGAGCTTTAGCTTGGCCTTCGGGGCGCGGCGCATAAATACTCTTAAACTTACCGTCCGATGAGGCGCCAACGCCTTTGATGACGGCATAAATCCGGTCGCCATCGCGCTTGGCATCCTCAAGGCGCTTAAGCGCGACCATGCCGATACCTTCGCCGATCATCATGCCTTTTGAATCGATATCAAAGGGTTGAATGGTTTCATTGGTGGTGAAGGCTGGTGTTTTTGAGAAGCTCATGTACATGGATGGCGAGTTGTCGGTACAAACGCCGCCAGTGATCATCATGTCGCTGCGACCTTCGGTCAGCTCAGTCAACGCCATACGCATAGCGGCAAGCGAGCCTGCACAGGCTGCATCGACCACACAGTTCATGCCGCCAAAATCAAAACGGTTGGCGATACGGCCTGCAATCACGTTGCCTAAGGACCCTGGGAAAGAGTTTTCTTCCCAGTGGATATATTGGTCTTGGAACTTTTTGATCAGCATTTCGCTGTCTTCATCGCTCAGGCCACTGCATTTGAATACTTTTTTAAGCACTGGATATTGCAGGCGCGAGTTCAAGCTCTGACTGATTTTTTGACCACCTCCCACGCCTAGGGTAATGCCTATACGATCACGATCGTAATCGGTAGGCAGATTAGCATCGGCGAGCACTTCTTTGGCGACAATCAGCGACAGCAGTTGCGAGGTATCTGTCAGCTCAAGAATATTGGGCGGCAGCCCGAATTCCATTGGATTGAAGTCGACTTCAGGCAAAAAACCACCGCGTTTACAGTAGCTTTTATCGGCTTTGCTTTTGTCCGCATCGTAGTAATCTTCGGCGCGCCAATGGGTATCTGGGATGTCAGTAATGGCATCGATTTTTTCGCTGATCAAATCCCAAAATTTATTTAAATAACGCGAGTTAGCGAAGATGCTGGCCATGCCGACGATGGCAACGGGCATATCTTTTAAACGTTTGTTGAGTCGTTTATCTTTTTTTGACTCAGTCGCAGAATTAGGTACAGAAGGGGTATGGCTCATAAAGAGTCTCCACGGGTCGACCTGGATACGGTGACCTTGTTTTGGGATCCAGCCGCGCTTGTCTTTGGCGTGCCATGGGCACCGGGAAAACGGGCTAAGAAGGTGTGATAGTTGCGAACGAGCAACTTTCGTAAATGAAACGGCCCATGTTTGAGGACATAGGCGATATATCTATTGGTCGCTTGGGTATTGCTGTCTTGATAAATATCGAGGTAAATCCAATCACTTGCCGTGTCTACACCTAATAGCACTGAGCTTGGAGCTTGCTCAGTGAGTTGCGGCGGTATGGTGAGTGACACCACTTGCACCACAGTATTGCCGTCGGTACTCGGTAGGGCGAGGGCTTTGGCCAAGGTTTCTGGATTGACCGTATAGGTTTGGATATCGCTGCCTTGAGTCACAGGCAATTGATTAAAATAGCGTTCGGGTACTTGTGGTGCTTCAAATTCATCGAGCCGCGATATGCCGTAGCGCTTTAAGCAGCGGGCAAGGCCGGAGCGCGACACATTGGGATTAATAAAGGTTTGAGTGGCTTTTAGTAGCCGGTCTAAGGGGAGTTTTAATTGGTATCTTAGGCCGACAACCACATATTCTTCCATCGGTGTGAGCGTGGTATTGAGGTGATGCGGAGTATTGGGACAATCAACAATCGACTCACGTTTACGCCATTTGCGAACTGTGGCTTCGGTGATATTTAGAATTTTGGCAAGCTGACTCACACTCAGATCCGATTGCTGAATAAAGAGTCTCATCTCAGGCGTGGTAGTCGCATTGCTATGCCTCGATTGAGTGTGCTTTTCTTCTCGACTCGCTCGAAGCTTTCCCGTTTTCTCCGGGGGCTTTTCATCAGTTGCGCTAGTGGTCATTAATAATAATTATCATCCGACATAATCTACTGGGACTGTTTACTACCTATCTATAAGATGAGGTCGATGACGTGCTCTCGTAAAATGGCACACTAATCCTAGAATTTATGCTTAGAGGCAATGCAATGGGGATGCAGATTACCTGAGGTTTTGAGTCGATACAATCATGTGGGACTAGAATTTCAGACGAAAGGTACTTTGATGTTACTTTTGTGCACTTGGATGGGTATTAGAGCAATTTATAAGGTTCGACAGACTTTTTATTTGATACAGTGAATACTGCAGTTTTTCTGTATTGTCAGGGTAAAATAGCGCCATAAACTCGGTCTAATCTAAATAAGTGTTCCTAATTATGCGACTAGTTTCCACAGTAAGCCGGCCTCAATAAGTAGATCCTTAGCGCCATGGGGGGATTGATGCGTGCCTGCATTAGGTATTGGCTTAAGTGTTTAGAGTTCGGAACCGCTATTTAGGAATGACTTCAGAACATCACAACTATATATTTCAAGCCACGGCTTTAATGGTATTGCACAGGGGAATTCGATGCATATCGAGCTGTTTTTTATCCCGTTAGTGGATATAAATAATGAGCTACAAACGCGTGCTAAGACCTTGCTAAGTGAGGATGAACTGGCAAAGATTACACGTTATCGAGCACATAAAGCGCAAATAAATGGTTTGCAGGTTAGGGCGGCACTGCGTTTAGTTTTATCAAAAATGGCGACTTTAGATCCAAAAGACTGGTGTTTTGAATATGGCCCTAAGGGAAAACCAAGTTTAACGGCAAAGCAAAAGCAACAAACAGGGCTTGAGTTTAATTTAAGCCATAGCGGCGATTGGTTATTGATTGGTGTCGTTAAGCATCAAGATATAAGCCCCTGTTTATTAGGCGTTGATATTGAGAGGTCGCGTCCTAAAACGGATATCTATCCGATCCTAAATCATTATTTCTCCGACCAAGAAACCGAAGCACTGTTGGCATTGGCGGATGAATCGGCTCAGCGGCAACGTTTTTTCGATCTTTGGGCGTTAAAAGAATCCTATATCAAAGCGACGGGATTAGGTTTAGCTCAGTCACTTAAATCCTTTGCCTTTGAATTAACGGATCTAAATTTGGATAATTTGAGTTCTGATAGTGGGAGCTTAGAGAGTACGAACTTACACAATACCAACTTAGAAGCTCAAGCTAATACCAATCCAATCGGATTTATTGAGCTTAAACGTTTCGGAGTGCAGCAGGGGGCCGCACTTGAAATCCGACCTACGCTACCCGTATATCGTGATATTCGATTACATCAACTTAATACCGCCGATCCTTACTGTTGGCAGATTTATTTTGGCAGGTTGAACCTAGAATATCGTTTCGCACTGAGTTTGGCCTCTGCAGGAGCTAACAACCCACACGCAGGATATTCGGCCCTATCTACGACACTTTCGATGCAAATGCTGAGTGTAGAGACCTTGCTTAATTAAACTTATTCACGGTTAACAAAAAGCCCTATAATTCAGGGCTTTGTTGGTCAGGCTAATAGAGAGTCTTTAGCCTAAATGCTAGGGCGCTAGGTCTTATTGTCTTGCGAGTCTATGGCCTTCACCAGGCTGCTCAAAGTCGCTGCGATAGGGGTTGATATCTAAACCTCCGCGGCGAGTGTAGCGGGCGTAAACCGTTAACTTAGCACAACGACAATACTGTTTTAAATCGACGAAAATCCGCTCGACACATTGCTCGTGAAACTCGTTATGCTGGCGGAAAGAAATCAAATAGCGCAGCAGTTTCTCGCGATCGATTTTAGGCCCTTGATAACGGATCATCACGCTGCCCCAGTCGGGTTGCGAGGTGATTAAGCAGTTGGATTTCAGCAGGTTTGAATTAAGCGTTTCCGCCACCATTTGTTTATCGTCGGTGCTGTTTTCTAAGTAATCGGGATTAAAACTATAATCGCTGACTTCAATATCCAGATCATCAATGCAAGTACCTGGTAACTCGATAATACGTTGAGTACCAAAGCTTTTAGGTTCAATAATTTTTACCGTTACATCACCCTCAGCGCAGTGACTAAGATCATGGACTAAGGTTTTTTGCAACGCATCGATACTGGCAAACTTAGTCTGATTAAAGCTATTTAAATATAATTTGAAGGATTTTGACTCAATCAGGTTTAGGCTTTGATAGCTTAAATGGATCTCGGCTATGGCGACCATAGGTTTACCTTTGGTATTCAGCCAAGACAACTCATAACCCGTCCAGATATCAGCACCGTGGAAGGGCAAGGTTCCAGTGAGATTAATCGCGTTACGGTTGAGTGAGCGAGGAACCCCTTGCAGCAGCGATGCATCATACTCGGCTTGGTAGTCAGTGGCTTTACCTAAAGTTAGGCCAGCAAGCGCTTTTGCATCACTATAGGGATCGTGATTCTGTGTCATCAATACTGTTTCCATGTCAAAATAGGCGCACATTATACCTGAAATTGGATTGTGCTTAAGTGTCTTGTCTGCCCGCGTTAGATAAATTTTTGCAAAACTATCATCAAGCTTACCTAACTACTTTAGGCGAGTTACCGCGATATTACCCGCAAGGTGAGCCTTCTGTATGCATTCAAGGTGAATTTTTTGGCGATTCGGATGATCCAATCGCTTGGCAGCCGGTTAAGCGTGATGACGTTGGTAGTTTTGCAAATGTGGAACATGCGTTAGATCTACCTTTGTGGCCCGATATTCAGCCATTTTACGGCCAGTATTTCTCAGCACCATTACTATTTGACTCAAAATGGGGTACGGGTGAGTTACTGCAAGCGTGGAACGATGACGATTTTAAATGCCTGCAGCAAAACCTGATTGGTCACCTGATGATGAAGAAAAAACTAAAACAGCCGCCGACTTGGTTTATCGGTTTGTTAGATGAGGGAGATAAAATGCTAACCATCAATAACAGTGATGGCAGTGTGTGGATTGAGCTTCCTGGTGAGCTACCCTGGCAGCAATTGTCGCCAAGTTTAGCGGAGTTTATCGAGGCACTCTCTCCACGGATCGCACCGCCCGTTAAACATGAAGAATTACCTATGCCCACATTAGCGCACCCCGGTATTTTCGCCAGCCTTAAGCGTATGTGGCAAAATCTTTTCGGTAAACGTTAGTTGGCGTGAGCTCAACCCTCAATTCTCAACCTAAGCGCAGCTTAGGTTGAGTTCAGCAACGGGATAATATGATGTTATTGATGATCCCAAGACAGATTCGACACTATGCGGCAAGGTTCACAGCGAAAGTGAAACATATCCAATAAAGGTTCATCCAGTTTCCAATTTTGGCTGCCACAACGTGGGCAAGGTCGTGCCATTTCTGAGGCGAGATTTTGACCGCCGACTCGATATAAATAGTAATAGGTCGGTATCTTAGTCAGATATTCGATACGGCCACGTAAATCCCAACCTCTGCGAAATAAATCACTGTCTGGACTCGATAATTCCTCTAGCGCGGCAAATTCTGCCTTTGTGGCCGCCGCCATCTGCAACTCATCACAGGCCTGCCATTCACTTTGCCAACGGATAATGCGTTTATGATCGCCATTGAAAGTTGCTGGGATTTGATACAAGGGAATGGGCAGTAAGTTATCGCCACTATGGAGGGGTGAGCACATGTGCACAAAACTCGTGTACAGCAGTTGCCAGCTCGGAGTTTCGGTATTGCTGACCTCAGAATTAATATCCTGACCAATAAACTTTTCCCGCGGTGCTAACAGCTTAGCCTCGGTTAATTCTGTTAAGGCTTTTTTGACCCAAGGGCTATGATACTTGTGCGCTAAACTGGTTTTCTCCGGCATAAGCAACCGCACTCTAAACTCACCGTCATTAAAGGCGACCGCAAATTCTCGTCCTAATATTTGGCCGTTAGCTCGATAGGCTTCTAAGAGCTGATTAATGGCTTTTTCTGCTGCGGAGAGGGTGGTGTCGGCAAAGCATTCAAAACGCAGTTCAGTGACAAACATTAAGCAATTTTTCCTTGGGATTCTAATAGACTTATCCGCTGTTTAAGCTCAAGCAGTTCATTTTTTAGTTGGGCGATTTCTGCATTTTGCTGCTTGGCATAATGTTCAAAATGGTGTTGTTGGGTAACGAGGCGCTCGGCAAGGATAGTTAGGGTTAAGGTTTCATTTGTATCCGCTGTTGCAGATATTGGGTTTGTAATTTGTAATTCAGCTAAACGCTCACGCTCAGTCTTTGGCATAGCTTTAAATTGCTGTAAACCTTGGATCAATATTGGTAATGGCAGACTGTTACCTAAACGGGTTTTGATTAACGCTAGGCTTGGCACTTTTCCGCTAGCTTCGAGTGCACGTGCAACTGCTAATACTTGGTCAATGTGACTCATAATGAGTGAAATTCCTTAATTTATTGAGTGATGTTAAATCAATTTGCAGATGCTGTTTATATTTTGTTTTACAAAACAGTGAATTACTGTTTGGCATATGTTTTGCTTTTCATCGCATCTCAATAACAATTACACAGGATGTCATATGATGAACACTAAATTAAACCGCGCAATAATTGCTATCACTTTTTTAGGGGCTGCAAGCTTAGGTCTTAGTGGCTGCGTGGTCAATGTTGGTGATGGTGAATCCCATTGGGATAATCGTGAGTCTTGGGAAAAAGTACAGAATAAAAATCGCAATAATTTAACCCAATTAAGCTTAGGTATGACTAAGGATCAAGTGATGATCATTATGGGAAATGCTGATTTTAGCGAAGCCTATATCCAAAATGGGGATACTAATAAAGAAGTATTAGTGCTGTTTTATCGCACCCAACATACCCAGAGTGATGGTAAAACGACTAAGGACGAATGCACACCAATTGTCATAAGTAATAATGCCTTAGTGGGTTGGGGTGAAACGGCATACGGCAAAATCTAGAAACCATTTCCCACTAAAGCTCAAACGGAATTAGGGTTTTCTAAGCTGAGTATCTAGCTGTTCAATAAGTTGAGTCCATTTGGCATCGGCTTCTAAGGCTTCGGTAATAAAGTTCTTTTGGGCTTCGGTCCAAAAGGACGCTTCGCTTAAATGCATTTGATGATCAATCTTATGGTTAGCAATAAATTGGGTAATTGCCTCTGGTTGATTATCTAATCCAAGTTGTTCAAACAAATGGCTTAAGTCTACTGGAGTGGTATCCATTTAGTTTTCCTATTTAATATGTGCGTTAGCCTCTAGGGTATGCGTCTGATGGAAAAATGCAATCTATGATTAAAATTTGCACTTTTTAGTTTCCTTGATACATTGATCCATATTCATCGGAGTGTGATCTAAATCAAGGAATTCTACTTATGGACAACAATACCTTGGACGAGTGCCGTGCGGTGTATTTGACTGCAGAAGATTTACGGGTTGCCGCTTCCATCCTCTATAACGCTTACCACGATGATCCTTTCTTCGTTGAATCTTTATATACCTCGGATAAAGTTGACTACGAACAAAAATTGCGTGCAGCCATTCGTGAAGAACTCCACACCTTGTGGCAGCAAAAACAAGCACTGATTGGTCTGTTTGATCAAGAACGTTTAGTTGGTGTGGTTTGTGTAGTGACCCAAGAAGTGCCGCTAGGAGAGGCGCGATATTGGCACTGGCGTTTAAAAATGCTGCTAGGAACGGGTTGGCAATCCACTCAAGCTATTATAAAAAAAGAATCGAGTATTGTTGAACTCTTGCCAAGTAACCGTTGTGGGATCCTACAATTTATTGCCTTAGCGCCAAACGAGCAGCATAAAGGTTTAGGGCATCAACTTGTACAAGCCGTTGTTAGCTGGTGCGATGAGCAGCGTGAACTCGATGGTATTGGCGTGTTTGCAGCACAAGAAAGCCATACCCATTTGTTCACTCAGCACGATTTTGTCTCCTTAGGTGAACTGACTATTGGCAGTATCTCAGGACAATTATTATTTTATGCAGGCCAACAAGATGAATGAGCGCTTCATTCGTTTTGCTGACTTTTATCCCTTTTATCTTTCACAGCATCAGAATCGTACTTGTCGGCAATTACACTTTATAGGCAGTTGTTTGGTATTACTCCTCCTTGGCGCGGCTATTTTTACTCAGAGCTGGTGGCTATTGTGGTTTATTCCTGTGGTTGGCTATGGATTTGCGTGGATTGGGCACTTTATGTTCGAGCGGAATAAACCTGCGACTTTCCAGTATCCATTATATAGCTTGATGGGTGATTGGGTGATGTTTGTACAGATAATTCAAAGTTGGTTTAGACGTTATAACTGAGCGTTAAAGTGTGAAGCTCACACCCTTGTGAGAGATCGCTTACAAAGGCTGTAGGATAAAATGTTTTCTTTTTGATTGTTTTGTAACCACGTTATTATTAATCTATTTTAATTCATAGTGTTAGGTGAGTCGCTTGGATTCGTGGTTGAATTTTTGATCTGTGGGTGTTCTTTGGGCCGGACAAAAAAATAGGTATTAGCGTAAAATTATTTCATGGTCAAGTTGAATGGATTGCATGGATAGCAACACAGGTCAAAGGGATGCAGGAAGCAACGAATTTTGATTTCATGGCTGAAATCTCTGATGGTAGTCAAACTGTCATCAACCAAGGATAGGTTAAGAAAGCAAGGTTGCTTTTCATGGATGAAGTAGGATACCACACTTGTCAGGATGATAAGTTTCAGGATGAATACAGGACACGCTTAAGGATTAAGCATGAACTCGAAACAGGATGTATCGAGTCAAGGATAAGTATAAGGGTGAACAGCTTATACTCAATCAGCAAGAGAAATATGCAGGATGCAACAGGACTAAGCCATAGGATATGGCAGGCTCTGAAGCAGGATATTCGGGTCAAAGGACTGAGTGTTAAAGGTTTGCTTTAAACACAGGGATAAAGAGGGATTCAGGGACGATGCAGGATGCAAGCAAACGCAAGGAAGGTGCAGGGAGCACTCATTAAGCAGGAAGGCTTACAAGGAATAAATGGGGCGCACAGAGTGCGCCCTTTTCTTTTTCGTTTTTTACCTTGGCATCTATGTCGTCCATCATCTGAACTCTTTCATCGGGTAAAAGATTGAAATTGCCTGATTCTATGTGAGATATATCTCACAGATGCGTAAGTTATTTGTAAGCTACTAGGCCAGTAAAACCCAAGAAATCCTTGGTTAATTTATTTATATCAATTGGTTGTGCTAAAGTGCCAATTGTTTTTTTAATATGGGGATTAACATCTTTTTATCTTTCTTAAGAAGATAGAGGTTCGCTAGCGTACAATTGATCCTGTAGATGGAAGCAGGCTATAGGATGACAGGATGTTAGTGGTCAGGATGACTGCAAATACCAAGGGATTTAAGGGATTAGCCATTAATGAGTAGTAGGGATGCTGTCTTTCAGGATGAAAGATAATTTGCACTATGGAAAGTCAGATTATCATGGATAGATAACCTAGTTGCATAGGGACTGCAATGGCACATGGAGTGCAATTGAAAGGATGCTATTTAACCTATTTCATGGATGATGGTGGAACCGCTCAAGAAAGAGCAAGCTTGGCAAAGGGATGGCTAAGAAATAGGAATGTATGTAAATACAGGGAAATATCAAGGATTGAGCAGGGATGATGCAGGATGCTCGAATTCGCAAGGATGGTGCAGGGAGCACAACAATAGCAGGATGGCTTAACAGAGAACCGGAGGGTGTGATCTTAGGATCGCGCCCTTTCTTTTTCTGGTGTGTTGCCAAATAGAGTCCTTTGGGAAAATGACTCTATTTGGCAACAATAGCGTTTTAGTGACATTTACCAGGGTTACACCCGCTTTGACTGCCGCAGCCGCCAAATTTACCTTGGGCTGTGGGAGCCTCATGCCATTCGGGTTCTGGGAATATAGGCCATTCAATTTTTTGAATTTTCTTACCCAACATCCAAATATGACCTCGATATTGATTAATACCGTCGGTGCTAAATTCAAATAAGTATTTTGCTTTCCAACAAATTCCCGTAGTTCCACCTAGGCTTGGGCGTGCCGTTTCCATCGCGATGGCTAAAAGCTGAACCTTCTGCCGACCACATTCTTTCTCGGCAAAAATACGGCTTAATTCTGCCATTTGACGTAGTTGCCAAAAAAATGCGGCAATTACAACAACCGCAATAATTAACAGTAGATCTGACATCATTTGCTTGCTGCCTTAAACAAACCACCTATGGCTTGTGATAGTTGAATACTTCGATTGGGATTTCTTAATTCACCCAGTAATTGATTACGTAAACTAGGGATAGCCACAATATCAGCAAAGATCTGATTAAAAAAGGCTTGGGGCTGTAGTGCAAGGGCTTCTAAGTAAATAGTGCGACTTAACTCTTGCTTTAGCACAGTCCAATTGCGTCCAGCGATACTAATCAGTGTATTTGCATCTAAGTAAGATCCTTGGTGTAAGTATGCCAACGCTTTTTGGCTTAGCTCGCTACTTGATGCTAACGCCCGCAGAAAATACGCTTTATGCTCTGGTTCCGCTGTGGTGAGTTTGTCTAAGATTTTATTGGCAAGCAAAGGGCTAATTTGTACATGTTCTAAGCACTGGCAAAGGGCAATTTGTACTTCAATCGCTGCCGAATCAAAACTTGTGAGAAGTTTCGCTTCATGGTCGAGTTCACTTGCTCGCACACATACGTCGGCAATACCTTGTATACCAATATGTTGCCATTGACTTGGCGCAATTTGGCCCGATAAGTATTGCATGGCAAATTCATATTGAGTTGATGCGTGTTGCCCCAATTGTTTACGAACCAAGGCGTTAAATACGGCTAATTTCTCTTGGCTGGGTTTAAAGCTAAAGGGGCTGTTTGCAAGCCGTTCCTGCTGTTCATTACTGAGAGGCTGAGTTGGATCTTGTCCAAGTGCTGATAACACCATTTCGATAAATTGTGAACGTGGAGCGGGCGAGAGCAAGCCTTGTTCATCTAAGGCGAATTTTAGAAACCAGATAAAGTGTTGCTGACTCGCATCCCAAAACACGATTGCAAATTGAGCATGCCCTTGAATAGGGTAAGGATAGGGAGTGACAAGGGATTCGATTTGATGAAATGCTAGCCTATCGATGTGCTGTACCCTACGGCCGAGATCATACACTTGAAATTGGGTTTTTGCGGTAGTTAAAAACTGGCTTAAAGTTGTAATTTCAGTCATTTGGTTGCCATATTAATCAAAAGAGGCTTAATAAATTGGCGACATTATAGGGGGAAGTGAAGCCGGATGGTATGATTGCCACACTTTAATAGGGCAGGCTAGTGAGTGTATTCTATCATTGTGCCTGATGCCAAATGGATCTCAACTCGATGTTATATAGCCAAACTCAGGCTAAATTGGAACAAATTGCGCTGTGCCTACAGCAGTCGGGGCTATGGACACCAATACCGCCTTCAGATGAGGCGATGGCAAGCACTGCTCCCTTTGCTTGCGATCTTATGCCCTTAGAGCATTGGCTGCAGTTTATTTTTATCCCTCGTATGCGAACATTAATTGATGCTGGGCAGCCACTGCCGACAAGCATTGCTATAGCGCCCATGGCGCAACATGTATGGCAAGAAATCACTAAATTACAGCCGTTAATTGGCCTATTGAATGAATTGGATATGTTGTTAAATGAACCAAGATGATATGTGGCTTGATATGCCAGATGATGAATTAGATCATGCGGTATTGGATAATACCGATGAGCAAGCACCCGATATTCAAATCCTCTTTGAAGATGAACATCTTGTAGCGATCCATAAACCCGCAGGTTTACTCGTGCACCGCAGTTATTTGGCTCGTCGTGAGCGTTTTTTTGCAATGCAGTTAACCCGTGACTTAGTTGGGTGTCATGTATTCCCTGTGCATCGTTTAGATAGGCCAACCTCTGGTGTTTTGCTATTTGCCAAGAGCAGTGAAGTTGCTAATGCGTTGTGTGAGCAATTTGCCGCTCATTCGGTCGAGAAACAGTATCTTGCGCTAGTACGTGGCAATATGCACGAAAGCGGTGTGCTGGATTATGCCCTCAAGGTCGAACTCGATGAGGTCGGGGATAAACATGCCCGCCAAGATAAAGCAGCACAGGATGCCGTTACGGCTTTTGAGCCGCTACTCAATGCTGAAATTCCATATCCATCAGGACGATATCCAACGAGCCGTTTTGCATTAGTGCGACTTACCCCAAAGACCGGACGTAAGCATCAACTGAGAAGGCACATGGCGCATTTACGCCATCCCATATTAGGGGATACAACCCACGGTGACGGTAAACAAAATACCTTTTTCCGCGAGCATTTCGGCATTAATCGTTTATGGCTTATCGCGAAAAAGCTCACTTTCACGCATCCAATAACTGAAACTCGGATCAGCATTGAAACAGAGCTTGAACCACAATGGGAAACCGTGTTCACCGGTCTTGGCTGGAATGATGCTGTTTTGAGCAATGATGATGCATTTTTGATCGCTAGCAATTAGCTCGGATTTTGTTTGTTACAATCATCGCTTTTTTTGAATAGCTTGCGGTCAACCCAGTGAGCTTATTAAGGCTAGATGTCGATATTTAATAAAACTTAGTCGAGTTTTGATGGCATTTTTGCTTTCAATGGACGCAGTTTTTGCATCATATTCGTTAAAGTTGAAAAACCTGGTGTTGGCGCGAGGGGAGATTGAAGCTCTTGCTGGGCGGCGTGGAAGTAATTTTTACGTCGAGTATTGGTGGTTTTGTGATGTTGTTTGAGGTGTTTTTGTCTAGTGGTCTGTCGCATCAGTTGCCTTCCTCATGCCCAATAACTTGATTTCTTAAATTTTTTTACGTCGTTACTTGCTCTAAAGCCTGAGAATAAAGTAAGTTCAGCTTAATAGAGTTTTATACGCGGGGCAGAGTATATCATGAAAAAAGTGAATTTGGTGTTTGGCACAGTGTATGGAAGCGCACAATTTACCGCCGAAACCTTAGAAAAGGAATTAACGGCTTTAGGTTATAAAGCGAAACTATGGCAACCCAATGAGATCGCAAACTTTATTCCACCTCAAGATGAACTATTAGTCGTAGTGACCTCCACCACAGGGCAAGGTGATCTACCTGAAGATATCCAACCTTGGTTTTACCAGTTAAAAAATGCAGCACCCTATTTACCCGAGCTTAAGTACAGTGTGATTGCGCTGGGCGATTCAAGTTACGACACCTTTTGCGGTGCGGGTAAGGCTGTAGATGAACTGTTAAGTGAACTTGGTGCTAAATCCGTAATGGGGCGTTTAGAAATTGATGCCTGTGAAACCATGGAACCTGAGGTTGAAGCGAAAAAATGGCTGGAACGCTGGAATCAAGTCGTCAAATCCGAGCTCGCCGCTTAGGTCAGTTTGTCGCTCAGCAATGGTTTAAATTTGCCCAGCGGCTAAGTCAGGCGCTGCTCATTCCTATTGCCATTTTGCCCGCGGCAGGGATTATGCTTGGCTTAACAGCCAGTCCAATCCCTTTTATACCCGAAGAGCTAACGGTTTTGATGTTGGCTGTGGGTAAGTTGATTTTTTCCATTATGCCGATGTTATTTGCGGTAGCCGTTGCCATTGGTTTTTGCCGTGATCAAGGTATTGCCGCCTTTACTGCGGTATTTGGTTATGGGGTAATGACGGCAACATTATCGGCGCTGGCGGCTCTCTATCATTTACCAACTCAAGCTCTACTGGGAATGGAAACCTTAGATACGGGGATTGCAGGTGGTATGTTACTCGGTGGTATAACCTGCTTAGCGGTGCGATTGAGCCAATATATCCGATTACCTGCCATTTTCTCCTTCTTCGAGGGGCGGCGCAGTGCATCTTTGCTCATCATTCCATTAGCAATGTGTTTAGGTTACGTGCTTGCCCATGTGTGGCCGCCATTAGCTTTATTGATCGAGCGCGTATCCGATTGGGCCGTTTATCAAAAGCCTGCCATTGCTTTTGGTGTCTATGGCACTCTGGAGCGTTTGCTTATCCCCCTTGGATTGCACCATATTTGGAATGCACCATTTTACTTAGAAGTGGGGCAATATCAGACTCAAGGAGCGGAAGTGATCCGCGGAGAGGTAGCGCGTTATTTAGCTGGCGATCCTCAGGCGGGGAATCTTGCGGGGGGATACCTCATTAAAATGTGGGGATTACCTGCGGCTGCACTTGCCATGTGGCGCTGTGCCGATAGATCTGAGCGCAACCGCGTAGCTGGAATTATGCTTTCAGCAGCAACGGCTAGCTGGTTAACAGGGGTCACTGAACCTATCGAATTTGCGTTTCTGTTCGTGGCGCCGATCCTATTCCTTGTCCATGCTCTGTTATCTGGTCTGGCATATTTTATCTGCATAGTGCTTGATATTCACCATAGCATAGTCTTCTCCCATGGATTGGTGGACTTTATGCTCTTGTTCCCTCTTTCACGTAATACCAGTTGGTTTATTTTTCTTGGGCCTTTAACCGCTGTACTATATTACCTATTGTTTAGGCTAAGTATTCTGGCTTTCAACCTTAAAACACCCGGACGATTAGAACGTGAAGATGGGCGTCGGAGTAAGGAAAGTTTAAGAGCGATTATTGCTGCACTGGGCGGGCGAGAAAATATTGTTGAGCTCAATGCCTGTCTAACCAGACTGCGCTTAAGCGTTAACCGCCCTGAGTTAGTGAACAAAGTTCGTTTGAGTCAGTTAGGGGCTAAGGGCGTCATTGTGGTGGGAAAAGGTGTGCAAGTGGTTTATGGCACTAAAGCTGAAACCCTGCGTAAAGTACTACAACGCTATATCGATACCCGCCGATAAACATACTATGTATTTCTAACAGATTGGCGCCTTTGTATTCGCCAAATTTATGGCTTTAATTTTATGATTTATTGAATCAATTGTCTGAAATATAGAATTTATTGTCTAATTTAACAGGTTTTATGCTGTTCGATTTCATTGGCTGTGGCAAACTCCAAAATAGGGATAATTCAGGAGAGCCAATTTTGCAATCAATTACCGGTACCGCTGCGGCCAAAACTTCAAAAGTGTTAGAACGAAAAATCTTAATGACAGATTGCGCCGATGCCCAAGGCTTAATCGCTAAGATCACAGGTGTTTGCTTTAACCATAAGCTCAATATCATAAAAAACAGTGAGTTTGTGGATAATGCGCAGGGGCGCTTTTTTATGCGCACTGAGCTAGAAGGCGTATTCCATAGCGAGCAATTATTGCAGGATTTACGGGATGTGCTGCCAGCGCAAAATCATATGACCTTGGTCAGCGCGGGTAAAAAGCGCATTGTGGTGTTAGTCACTAAAGAGGCGCACTGTTTAGGCGATCTGTTGATGAAAGCCTATTATGGCGGTTTAAGCGTTGATATTGCGGCGGTAGTAGGAAATCACGATGCACTGCGTGAATTGGCTGAAAAATTTAACATTCCCTTCCATCTCGTGAGTCATGTTGACCTCGATAGAACTCAGCATGAGCAAGCTCTGCTTGCCGCGGTGGCGCAATATGAACCAGATTATTTAGTACTCGCTAAGTATATGCGAGTACTCACACCCGATTTTGTTGCGCAATATCCCAACCGCATTATCAATATACACCATTCCTTTTTACCTGCTTTTATTGGTGCAGCGCCCTATCGACAGGCATGGGAGCGAGGCGTGAAGATTATCGGTGCGACCGCACATTTTGTGAATAATTGCCTTGATGAAGGCCCTATCATTAAACAAGATGTTATTCCTGTTGATCACAGTTATAGCGCGCTAGAAATGGCCCGAGCGGGTCGCGATGTGGAGAAGAGTGTGCTGAGCAAGGCGCTACAGTTAGTGCTCAATGAACAAGTTGTTGTGTATGGTAATAAAACCATCGTATTTTAAGGAATGGATTGTCGCAGCAGGCAGGAGAGTATCTGGTTTGAGCGGGTACTCTCGTTCCAAGTTTACTCACATCAATATAAATATTTTTTATCAAATTGTTTATTAAGGTTTTTATTGGAATATTTTGACAAGTATCCGTAAAGTGTTTATTCCAAGCGTTAATCATGGATGGGAGTGATAGATGTCAACTAGTCGAAGTCTTATCGTTGGGATGAAGGATTTACCTGACAATTTGAATTTATCATGGGCGCAACTCGATGAGCAATTTCGAGTACAACGAATGAGCAAAGCCTTTTACATCCGTTGTAAACGGTCTGCTGCGCAAATCATCAATCAGCCTATCTCTGAGCTTTTTAGCGCCTTCAATGCCGAACTTTGTGCCGATATTACACGGCGACAAAGGCAAATAATCGGTTTCCAACTACAAGATGATCAAGGTATGCGATTACATTTTTCGCTGCATTTGGTGCCAAATGTAGGCTGGAATTTGATTTTATCCGACATCAATTTTGAAGATCCACAGATGAAAGAATTGCACTCGGATTACCGACGCGCGATTCAAGCAAGTGACGCATGGTTGCAACATATTGAAGATGTAATTAAATCTCCCCAAGAAGATGTATTTAGAGTCGCAGTATCTAAAGCCATGTCCTTAACGGGTAGTCAGTATGGATTTATTTTGTTGCATAATGAGAAGTCAAGTTCGTTGACACTGGCTGCGCGTTCTGAATATCCCATCCCTAAGATTAATGAAGCGGATTTTGCAAAAGAGAGTGCGCAAGTCGCAGAGCTAGAGTGTCGTTTATGGCTTGAATGTGCGAGAAACTACAAACCCATTATCCACAACGATAGGGATAATCTTCCACATCGCGGAGATTTTGCCTTTGATCGGTTGCTGCTTACTGGGCGTTATATCGCAGTACCGATTTTATTTCGCACCCGAATGGTCGGGTTAGTCTGTGTTATAGGCAGGGATGAACCTTATACGCGCAATGATGCAAGATCCTTGCTCACCTTTGCCAGTATTCTTTGGCATACCATAGAGTTACCTCGGTCATTACGCGCTGTTTCCCGTCAATCAAAAATTATTAAAGCGCAAAAAGAGCAGTTATCCCAATCCTTAACTCAGTTGATCAGCGCGATTTCAGAGGCGCTAGAACTGAAGGATGCCTATACCGCAGGGCATCAAAAGTCGGTTGCACAATTAAGTTATTTGATTGGAGAAAAGCTTGGTTTAGAACCGCAGCGTCTAGAAGGGCTTAAAATTGGCGCATTAGTGCATGATATTGGCAAACTTGCTATCCCATCACAGATATTGACTAAGCCTTCCCGACTGTCTAAAGAGGAATACGCGTTAATTCAGACCCATCCGCAGCATGGCGCCGAAATAGTCGAGGAGGTGGAATTTCCTTGGCCGATTAAAGAAATGATCCTGCAGCACCATGAGCGGCTGGATGGTTCGGGTTATCCTGCGGGGTTAACTGACAAAGAGATATTATACGAAGCAAAAATAATTGCAGTGGCAGATGTTGCAGATTCTATTCTATCCCACAGACCCTATAGACCTTCTATGGGATTAAAAAGAATGACCGATGTTTTAAGAGCTGGTAAAGGAACATTGTTTGATCCTGAAATTGTCGAAACCTGCCTTACTATTCTTATTAATCAAGAGATTAGTATCAGTGATCACCTTGGTAGTGTATTACTTGAGCCTATTATTGAAATCACTCTTGACCATGAACTAGAGGATATACAGCGCTTGCTTACTCAGTCGAGTTCGAAAGTTGCAGTCGTTTTTGATGAAGTCCGTAACATCGCAGGAGTGATTACGCTGAACCTACTCGATCACTGGCTTAGCCCTCGATTGGGTACGGTTGCTGAACGTGAATCTGATCGTGCTATTTTGCATAAAAAAGCCCATCAAATTATGATGCGCAATGTACCAATCATTAATGAAGTTGCCACATTAGAAGATGCACGAATTCAATTAAATCAATCTAATAGTGAATTTATTGTCGTAGTCAATAAAGTGAAGCGACCGCTCGGGGTTATAGGCTGGCGAGAGATTGCTATGGTACGAAATGCGAATAGTGAGTTTGAACGCTTAATATAAAAGCTGATATTTTGCATGAAAAAAAGATGCCCTAAGGCATCTTTTTTGTCGCGAGCGGTTGAGTATAATGCTAATCCACTATGCGCAGTAACTCGTTAATACCCACTTTACCGCGGGTTTTTGCATCTACTTTTTTAACGATAATGGCAGCATACAGGCTGTATTTGCCACACGCAGAGGGGAGGTTGCCCGATACCACTACCGAACCCGCTGGCACACGGCCATAATGGATTTCGCCAGTTTCGCGATCATAGATGCGTGTGCTTTGGCCGATATATACACCCATTGAAATCACTGAACCTTCTTCAACCACAACGCCTTCAACAATCTCAGAACGTGCGCCGATAAAGCAGTTGTCTTCAATAATGGTTGGCCCAGCTTGCAATGGCTCAAGTACACCACCAATGCCTACTCCACCGGATAAATGCACGTTTTTACCGATTTGTGCGCATGAACCCACTGTGGCCCAAGTATCAACCATAGTGCCTTCATCGACATAGGCACCTAAGTTCACATAGGATGGCATCAACACGGTATTTTTACCGATGAATGACCCTTTACGTACTGTGGCAGAAGGCACCACACGAATGGCTTCCGCTTTGAAGCGTGCTTCATCATATTCGGCAAATTTTAACGGCACTTTGTCGAAGTATTTGGTTTCAGCGCCGTCGATAACCGCGTTATCGAAAATACGGAAGGACAGTAATACCGCCTTTTTCAGCCATTGGTGTACATGCCATTGGCCGTCGATTTTCTCGGCGACACGGACTTCACCTTTGTCGAGCATATTGATGACATGTTGCACATCGCTACGCACACTGGCGTCGACTGTACTTGGTGTGATGTCGGCGCGCGCTTCAAAAGCCGCCTCAATACGTTGGCGTAAAGCCTCCATTTACTTCTCCCACTGGTTTAGTTAATTAAACTGATTCGGTATTGCTTGCACTTAGCGCACTGATTAACGCTTCCCTCAGGGCATTCTCTTGGGTTTCGTTAAGCTGTAACCCATCATTGGTCTGCAACATAAAAAAATCTTCTGCCCGTTCACCAATAGTGGTGATTTTGGCAGCGAGTAAAGTGGTGTTGCAGCGGTAAAATATATCACCCACTTTAGCCAATAACCCCGGAGTATCGAGGGCGATAAGCTCCATCATACTTGTACCATGACGACTGCTTTTGAGAAAACTCACTTGTGTCGGAACATTAAAAGGTTTCATCTTGCGCGACAGTTTTCTAAAACGCGGTAGTTTGGGGTTATCACTCGTAAGCGCTTTTTCGAGTGCTTTACGAATACTCTGAATACGAGATAACTGACTGACAGGCTCACCGTCTTGCTCCAAGATCACAAAGGTATCGAGGGCATAGTTATCTTTTGAGGTCATGATGTTGGCATCATGGACGTTGATATTTTTATTGTCGAGCACCGCCATCACAGTCGCGAACAATTTGGGTCTATCTTGGCAATAGACAAATAGCTCTGTGCCACCACGAGTCGTGTGTTTAGACACTAAGACTAGCGGTTCATCCAGCTGTTTGTGTTTTAAGATGGCTTCGGCGTGCCAAGCGACCTGATTTGGCTGGTGGCGTAAAAAGTAATCCGCCTTAAAACGTTGCCAGAGTGTATCGAGATCCTTTTCTTTCAGTCCGCGGCGCAATAATTCTTTTTTGGCCTTGGCTTGGTACTCACGTACTCGGGCGCGAATATCCACTGGTTTTTCTTTACCGCGGGCAAGCACTCTTTGGGTCGAAAAGTATAAGTCGCGTAGCAGTGAGCCTTTCCAGTTGTTCCAGGTTTTTTCGTTGGTGGCGCAGATATCGGCGACAGTTAAACAATACAAATAGCTCAAATGCACGGCATCGCGGACTTTATTGGCAAAATCGGCGACCACGTCGGGATCGGAAATATCGCGGCGCTGGGCGGTGACTGACATCACCAGATGATTCTCGACCAACCACGCAACTAAGCGACCATCGTGATCGTTTAACCCGTGGAGCTTACAAAAGGCGAGGGCATCGGCGCCGCCAAGTTTACTGTGATCGCCACCGCGGCCCTTAGCGATATCGTGGAAGATAGCGCCTAAAACTAACAAGCCCTTTTTCGGCAGTTGGTTGATCAGAATCGAGCCTAGTGGGAACTCTTCCTTCTGTTCGGGTTGTGAGAATCGTTCAATATTAAGCAGTAACCTGTGGGTATGTTCATCGACGGTATAAGCGTGGAATAGGTCAAATTGCATCTGACCCTCAATATTACGCCATGCGGGTAAATAGGCCGATAACACGCCGTGTTTATGCATTAAAGATAAGGCAACGATGCCGCGAGGATGGCGCAGAATTTCCATAAACGCTTGGCGGCAGAGCGGATTTTCTTGCAATGCTTGGGATTGTGCGCGTCTTGCGCGCCGAAGAGAACGCAACGTTGGTGCGTAAATGCCTTTGATGTTGGAGTTTTTAGCCACCAATAAAAACAGCCGAACAATTTCTTCACCGCTATCGAACAGATCATCACTTAGCGCTTCGATAAAGGTGCCGCGGCGTTGATAGTGTTTATCTATTGATTGAATTTCTAAGGCTTTTGTGTGGCCAAGTGTTGCTCGCTTAAACAGTTGCAACAACATTTCGTTCAGCTCCATCACTCGGCGAACCGTGCGATAGTAACGTTTCATCATTTGCTCAACGGCAAGCTGGGTGGCATCTTCATACCCCATAAGTTCGGCGACTTGGCGCTGCACATCAAAGAGTAAGCGATTTTCATCGCGCCCGACTACCATGTGTAGGGCAAAGCGCAGTTGCCACAGAAAATGCTGACATTCGAGCAGTTCTTCTAATTCGCTGGGCTCTAAAAAGTCATATTGGACTAACTCTTCTAGGCGAGCGGCACCAAAGTGACGCATTGCCACCCAAGTAATGGTTTGAATATCCCTAAGACCGCCGGGACAACTTTTAATATTGGGTTCTAAGTCGAAGGCACTGGCTCTGGCATGGCGCGCATTTTGCTCATCGCGTTTGGCGATAAAAAAATCGCTCGATGTCCAAAAGTCACTCTGGCGGATGGCGTCATATAAACGATCAAATAATGACTCAGGTCCAGACAGCAACCGTGCTTCTAACAGATTAGTTGCGATAGTAATATCGTTGCGGCCAAGCTTTAGCGTGTCATCTAACGTACGGACACTGTGGCCTATTTCGAGGTTGATATCCCACAAAAAGGCAATAAATTGGCTGAGTGCGGCTTCGGCTGCGGGGGACAGTAGATCGTCAAACAGAAATAATAGGTCAACATCCGAGTGGGGATGCAATTCACCACGGCCGTATCCCCCCACCGCGATGAGGGCGATGCCATAGGCATCGAGATCATGTTGATCCCAAGCCTGTTTGACGAGGGAGTCGACAAATTGGCAGCGCTGCATCACTAGCTGTTCAATCGGTGTTTTGGCTTTGAATCGTGTTAATAACGTTTGATTCTGTTCGATTAATGCTTGTTTTGCGAGCTGCACTGTATTCATCGAGTCCCTTGTTTGGATTATTTTAGTGATTGTTTATCCGCTTAATCCCGTGGGTGACCGAATTAATCCATCTAGTGGTTAATAAAGCGCGGAAAATCTTCTTCGTCACGTAGCGTCAGTACTTCAACACCCGTTTGTGTCACTAATAAAGTGTGTTCCCACTGGGCGGAGTTTTTACCATCGGAGGTGGTGACCGTCCAATTATCATTACGGTCTAGCACTGTGGTGTGTCGACCCGCGTTGATCATCGGCTCAATAGTAAAGCACATGCCTGGACGCAATATTGTGTTATCACCGTTACGGTAATGCATCACTTGGGGTTCTTCATGGAAACCAGCTCCAATACCGTGACCACAATAATCTTGCACGATGGAATATTTCTCAAGCCCTGTTTTGCTGGCTTTGATGAATTTTTCGATGGTATTGCCGATTTCACCTAGTTTTAAACCTGGACGAACCTTACGAATCGCTAAATACAGGCTTTCTTGGGCGATGCGGCACAGGCGTTTGTCTTTTGGGCTGACTTCGCCGATTAAAAACATTTTTGAGGTATCGCCGTGATAGCCATCTTTAATCACTGTGATATCGATATTGAGAATATCGCCATCTTTCAGTGGTGGGTTGTCGTTTGGAATACCGTGGCAAATCACATGGTTTACAGAAGTACAGATGGATTTTGGAAAACCATGGTAATTCAGTGGGGCAGAAATCGCACCTTGCTCTTCGGTATATTTTGCGCAGATATCGTTCAGTTCATTAGTGGTCACACCCGCTTTAACATAGGGGGCGATCATGTCTAAAACCTGTGCGGCAAGCTTTCCAGCCGCGCGCATTTTCTCGATTTCTTCAGCGGTCTTAATGACTATACTCATTGCGTTTTCTCTTGTGTCTTCGATGTCTATTGGCTACGCAACCCTATGCAAAAATTTGTGCTTTAGGGCTATTTATGGTATAAAGCGCGCCGTTATGTTTAAGTCTTGATGAATTGTCCAAGCCAGATTTTGGTCTGCTTTGATGGTGGCAAGACTAAAGATGGCGGCCATTATACATGGCAATTTGTCTAAATACTAAATCACACACGTGTCGACACATTCTTCGGGGTGCCCTCAGCTGTTAACTGCGGGGTCGAAGACATGGGATGCGTGGAGGTCTAACCCCCTAAATTTTAAGGTAATAGAAATGACTACAGTTTCAATGCGCGATATGCTTCAGGCCGGTGTCCACTTTGGTCACCAAACCCGTTACTGGAACCCAAAAATGAAGCCATTCATTTTCGGTGCTCGCAACGGTGTTCACATCATCAACCTTGAGCATACTGTGCCAATGTTCAATGAAGCGCTGGCTTTCATCAGCAACGTCGCTTCAAAGAAAGGTAAAGTATTATTCGTTGGTACTAAACGTGCTGCTGGCGAAGCGATCAAAGAAGCTGCTTTGTCTTGTGATCAGTACTATGTTGATCACCGCTGGTTAGGCGGTATGTTGACTAACTGGAAAACCGTTCGTCAGTCAATCAAACGTCTGAAAGAACTGGAAAGCCAATCAGTAGACGGCACTTTCGACAAGCTGACCAAGAAAGAAGCGCTGATGCGTACTCGTGAGCTTGAAAAGCTGGAAAAATCTTTAGGTGGTATTAAGAACATGGGCGGCCTGCCAGACGTATTATTCGTCATCGGTGCTGACCACGAGCATATCGCTATTAAAGAAGCTAACAACCTGGGTATCCCTGTTGTTGCAGTTGTTGATACTAACTCTGCGCCAGATGGTGTTAACTACATCGTTCCTGGTAACGACGACGCGATGCGTGCTATTCGCCTGTACACTACTTCTGTAGCTGCTGCTGCTAAAGCTGGCCGTGGTCAAGATCTGGCTGTTCAAGCTGAGCAAGACGGTTTCGTAGAAGCCGAATAATAATAAGGCGGGATGATTATCATCACCCTTATTAACCAAGATTTTTGATTGGTTAACAGGGGCCATTAGGCCCCTGTTTTATATCTGCAAATTAGTCGATTTTTTATAGAGGATTTAACAATGGCAATTACTGCTGCCCAAGTTAAAGAACTGCGCGACCGTACTGGCGCAGGCATGATGGATTGTAAAAACGCACTGACAGAAGCTAACGGCGACATGGAGTTAGCAATTGACAACATGCGTAAAAGTGGCGCTGCCAAAGCTGCTAAAAAAGCAGGTAACATCGCTGCTGACGGTACAATTCTTATCAAGAACGGCGAAGGTTTCGCTGCGCTGTTAGAAGTTAACTGTCAAACTGACTTCGTTGCTAAAGATGCTAACTTCCTAGGTTTTGCTAACGCTGTTTTAGACGTTGCTGCAGCGTCTAAAGTGACTTTAGAAGACTTAAAAGCACAGTTCGAAGAAGCACGCGTTGCATTAGTGACTAAAATCGGTGAAAACATCAACATTCGTCGTGTTGAGTACATCGATGGCGCAAACTTAGCGTCTTACCGTCACGGTGAGCGTATCGGTGTTGTTGTAGCAGGTGTTGCTGACGAAGAAACGCTAAAGCACATCGCAATGCACGTTGCCGCTTCTAAACCAGAATTCGTTAACCCAGAAGATGTTCCTGCTGACGTAGTCGCAAGAGAGCAAGCTCTGCAAATCGAAATTTCAATGAACGAAGGCAAGTCTGCTGAGATCGCTGAGAAGATGGTTCTAGGTCGTATGAAGAAGTTCACTGGTGAGATTTCTCTGACTGGTCAAGCTTACATCATGGAACCTAAGAAAACTGTTGGTGAAGTTCTGAAAGAGAAAGGCGCTACAGTCACTAACTTCATTCGTTTAGAAGTGGGTGAAGGTATTGAGAAGAAAGAAGAAGATTTCGCAGCTGAAGTTGCTGCTCAAATCGCTGCTTCTAAAAAGGCTTAATCGCCAACGCTAAATACCCCCAAGACCGCGGCAATAGCTGCGGTCTTGTTATGACCAGGATAAAAATTATGAGCACCAATCCAAAACCTACGTTTAGACGCATTCTTCTAAAATTAAGTGGCGAAGCACTGATGGGCGACGAAGGCTTCGGCATCGACCCTAAAGTATTAGATCGCATGGCTCAAGAAGTGAAAGAGCTGGTAGAGTTAGGTATTCAGGTGGGTGTGGTCATTGGTGGTGGTAATCTGTTTCGCGGTGAGGGCCTGGCAAAAGCGGGTATGAACCGTGTGGTGGGCGATCACATGGGTATGCTGGCAACGGTGATGAACGGCTTAGCTATGCGTGACGCCTTGCACCGTGCCTATGTTAATGCTCGTCTGATGTCGGCTATTCCCTTAAAAGGGGTGTGTGACGACTACAATTGGGCTGAAGCGATAAGCTTATTAAAATCTGGTCGAGTGGTGATTTTTGCTGCAGGAACAGGTAATCCTTTCTGCACGACCGATTCTGCGGCCTGTTTACGCGGCATTGAAATCGAAGCTGAAGTCGTGTTAAAAGGCACTAAAGTCGACGGTGTTTACTCCGAAGATCCAATGAAGAACCCAGATGCTGTTAAGTATGATGAAGTAACTTATGCAGAAATTCTGGAAAAAGAATTAAAAGTAATGGACTTAGCCGCCTTTACTATGGCGCGTGATCATGACATGCCTATTCTTGTGTTCAATATGAACAAACCTGGCGCCCTACGTCGTGTGATTATGGGTGAAGAAGAAGGTACGCTGATCAGAGCGAAAAAAGTTATTTAATGACCAAGAAGGACATTTAACGTGATTGAGAACATTAAGAAAGATGCGCAAGAGCGTATGGGAAAATGCGTTGACGCGACTAAAAATCAAATGGCAAAAGTGCGTACTGGTCGTGCCCACCCAAGCCTGCTGGATTCTATTCAAGTCTCTTACTACGGCACTATGACGCCACTGAACCAAGTGGCGAACGTTGGCGTTGAAGATTCACGCACTCTGTCTGTAACTGTATTCGATCGTAGTGCAATTCAAGCGGTTGAAAAGGCGATTATGAGTTCAGATTTAGGCCTGAACCCTATGTCTGCTGGTGCAACATTGCGTATTCCATTGCCTGCGTTGACTGAAGAACGTCGTAAAGACTTCATCAAAGTGGTACGTAACGAAGCTGAAAACGGTCGTATCGCGATCCGTAACGTGCGCCGTGATGCGATTTCTGAAGTGAAAAAACTAGAGAAAGCTAAAGCCTGTACTGAAGATGATGTACGCCGTAGCGAAGAGGAAGTTCAAAAGTTCACTGATGCTCATATTAAAAAGGTCGACGAGATTTTAGCGGCCAAAGAAATTGAGTTGATGGAAGTCTAATCTCAGGCTCGATAAGCTAGAGTTGATGCGCCGTGTAGGGGTATACTACACGGCGTTTGTCTATTTTAAAGGGCTGTATTAGATGTCATCCACAGTGGAACTTGATCCGCACCCTAGGACGAGTGAGAGTGATTTATACACTCAAACGACCTTGCCAGGACAATTACCCGAACTCGTGAAACAGTCGTTACCTAAGCACGTCGCTATTATCATGGATGGCAATGGGCGTTGGGCTCAAACGCAGGGTAAACCACGGGTGATGGGACATAAAGCCGGTGTAAAGGCGGTAAGGCGTGCTGTTAGCACTGCGAGTCAATTAGGTATTCAATCGCTAACCTTATTTGCGTTTTCTAGCGAGAATTGGCGTAGACCCGATAAAGAAGTCAGCTTGCTGATGGAGTTGTTTTTTACTGTGTTGCAGCGTGAAATTAAGCTACTGCATAAGAATCAAGTTAAGCTCAATATTATTGGTGATATCAGCCGTTTTTCTGCGCGGTTACAGAAGCAAATTGCTGCTGCTCAAGAGAAAACATCAGGCAATACTGGCTTGATTCTTAATGTTGCAGCTAACTATGGTGGCCGTTGGGACATACTTCAAGCGGCGCAAAAGTTAGCTCAGAAGGTCGAAACTGGCGAAATGACCAGCAGTCAGTTCACCGAAGAAGCCCTAAGTGAACATTTGTGCATGCAAAATCAGAGTGAAGTTGATTTAATGATCCGCACAGGTGGAGATTGCCGCATCAGTAATTTTGTGTTGTGGCAGGCGGCCTATGCTGAGTTGGTGTTTATTGACACCCTTTGGCCTGATTTTGATGAACAGGCTTTTCATGAAGCGATTGCCATTTTTGCAAGTCGCCAGCGCCGTTTTGGTTTGACTGGAAGTCAGATTGATGAGATGCGCGCATTGTAAAACGTCATGAGGGATTTTTTTTGCTAAAACAACGTATAATAACAGCAATTTGGTTGATTCCATTAGTTTTGGGGGCGATTTTTTGGCTTCCATCAGAGTACTTTGCTTGGGCTTTGGTTGCCGTATTTCTCATTGCTGCTAAAGAGTGGGGAAGGATTATCGATAGTCAATGCGATATCACTCAATGGAGTTTTACTTGTACCGTCGGTATTTTACTGGTCGTCCTTAATTTGATTGTCCCCATCGATGCTGTTTGGCTTCGAGGTCAATTACATCCCATTTATTTAGCTGTGATTTATATTGGGGCTTTATGGTGGTTAGTTTCACTTCTACTTGTTGTTACCTATCCTAAAACGGCAAAGTTATGGCAAAAAAGTCCTATGTTAAAGTCGATGTTTGGGCAGTTAACACTCGTGCCATGCTTTGTTGCGTTAATTGCGCTTAAATCGATTAGCTCACAGGTTTCTGTATACTACGGCCCTTCGCTGGTTCTACTGGTGATGCTCATTGTGTGGGCCGCTGATTCTGGTGCTTACTTTGTCGGTAAAGCGATAGGTAAAACGAAATTAATGCCTGCGGTGAGCCCAGCTAAAACCCTTGAAGGCTTACTCGGTGGTTTAGTGACGACTATGCTAGTGGTTACAGGGATAATGTATTATTCGCCTGAGCAAGAACTTGGCTTAGTTGTCGGGGTGACCTTATTTGTCGCCTTGGTATCAGCCCTGGGCGATTTATCTGAAAGTATGTTTAAACGTGCTGCCAGTATCAAAGATTCAGGTACCATTTTACCAGGACACGGCGGTGTACTCGATCGCATCGACAGTTTGACTGCAGCCTTGCCGGTGTTTACCCTTATCTACATTGCATTCTGGATGTAACGCTATGCAAAATATGGTGATTTTGGGTGCGACAGGCTCGATTGGCGCCAGTACCTTGAGTGTGATTTCGGCTAATCCATCGGCTTATTGTGTCTATGGATTGGTGGCTAATGCGAGTGTTGATAAGATGCTGGCTTTGTGTGTAGCCCATAAACCGAAAGTCGCGCATATGGTGGATGAAGAGGCTGCGAAACAGTTACGCGCCGTTTTACCCGCTGCGCTCAATATCCAAGTCACTACTGGCATGAACGATTTACTCGGTTTAGTGACGGCTGCCGAAGTGGATACTGTAATGGCAGCGATTGTCGGGGCGGCAGGGCTAGTACCAACCCTTGAAGCCGTGAAGGCGGGAAAGCGAGTATTACTGGCCAATAAAGAAGCTTTAGTCATGTCGGGTGAGTTGTTTATTGAGGCGACTAAGCGCTCTGGTGCTGTGCTCTTGCCCGTGGACAGTGAGCATAATGCTATCTTTCAATGTTTACCCCTAGAAGTGCAGGCTAACCTCGGCCGTTGCGATTTAGCTGCGTCGGGTATATCCCATATTTTGTTAACCGGTTCTGGCGGACCTTTCCTGCGGTCGGATCTTGCGACACTTGCGGCCATGACGCCTGCCCAAGCCTGTAAACATCCTAATTGGTCCATGGGACCTAAAATCTCTGTCGACTCCGCCACTATGATGAATAAGGGTTTAGAGTTCATTGAGGCTCGCTGGTTGTTTAATACGCAGCCAGAACAACTTAAAGTGGTTATTCATCCGCAAAGCGTGATCCACTCTATGGTGCAGTACCGTGATGGTTCGGTTATCGCCCAAATGGGTAACCCTGATATGCGTACGCCCATTGCCCATTGTATGGCCTATCCACAAAGAATTAGCTCCGGGGTTGAACCTTTGGATTTTTTCAAAGTCGGACAGTTAAGCTTTTATGAACCTGATTTTGAGCGTTTTCCCTGTTTAGCCCTTGCTATGGCAGCTTGTGCCCATGGTCAAGAGGCGACAACTGTGCTCAATGCCGCTAATGAGATTGCGGTTGAGGCTTTTTTGCAGGGACAAATTGGCTTTACTCAAATTGCTAAAGTGAATGAAACTTGCTTAGCATTCGTCCCGAGTGGGACTATGACCAGCATTGAAGACATTATTGCGTTAGATACACAAAGTCGCATTTATGCGCGGGAAACTTTAGCTAAGATCGCTTAAATATTAGCGTTCTGTTGATAAACGGATAACGTAAGGAGTGGGATGTTAGATTTTTTATGGAACTTAGGTTCTTTTATCGTGGCGTTGGGGTTGTTAATTACCGCCCACGAATACGGTCATTTCTATGTCGCTCGTCGCTGCGGCGTTAAAGTCGAGCGTTTCTCTATTGGTTTTGGCAAGGCAATTTGGCGTCGTATGGGTAAAGATGGCACTGAATATGTGGTCGCCATGATCCCACTAGGTGGTTACGTCAAAATGCTCGATGAGCGTGTCGAAGATGTGCCAGAGGAGCTAAAAGATCAGGCTTTTAACCGGAAAACAGTATGGCAACGTATCGCCATTGTTGCCGCGGGTCCTATAGCCAACTTTATTTTTGCTATTATAGCGTTGTATTTCATGTACTTGATTGGTGTGCCATCACTTAAACCCGTGATCACCTCCACTGTACCCGGTAGTGCCGCTGCACAAATTCAAGTCACAGAACCTATGCAAGTGACCGCCATCTCAGGTCAGAGTGTGCGCAATTGGGAAGAGGTCAATCTTGCGCTTGTTGGGCATATTGGCGATCCCAGTTTGAGTGTTTCCCTTGCGCCATTAAATGGTTTGCAGGGTTTTGAGTCAAATGCTCGAACCTATACGTTAGATACACGCCAATGGCGCTTTGATCCTGAAAAAGAATCACCGATTACCACCTTAGGGCTAGGGATTTATCGTCCAGAAATTGAACCTAAGGTTGCGTTAATCAGTGAAGGAAGTGCTGCGGCAAATAGTGAGTTAAAGGTTGGTGATACGCTAGTTGCTATCAATGGTGAGCCTTATACCGATTGGCAGGCTTTTGTTGACATTATTCAACATTCTGCCAATGTGCCTGTGAGCATAATGGTGCGTCGCGATGGTGAACAGTTTGCAGTTACTGTTACCCCTGCAAGTACAAAGAATGCTGAAGGTAAAGAAATTGGGGTATTAGGCGTCAGCCCTGCACAGGCACAGTGGCCTGAGAATATGCGTTTACAACTTGAATATGGTCCAATCGATTCTTTTGCTATTGCTGCAGATAAAACATGGCAACTTGTTGCAGTCAGCTTTAAGATGATTGGCAAATTATTTACCGGCGATGTGTCGGTGAAAAACCTGAGTGGACCCATTTCGATCGCACAGGGTGCGGGCAGTAGTGCAAACTATGGCTTGGTCTATTTTCTCGGGTTCCTCGCGCTCATCAGCGTCAATTTAGGCATCATTAACTTGCTGCCTTTACCTGTGCTCGATGGGGGACACCTGCTGTATTACTTTATTGAAGTAATAACTGGTAAACCTGTACCTGAAAAGGTGCAGGAAATAGGATTCAGATTTGGGGCAGCAATACTGCTGATGTTGATGAGCATTGCGCTCTTCAATGATTTTGCCCGACTCTGAGCAAGGACAGACTAATAATTAGAAGTGCTCTATGAGATTGAATAAACTTTTTGCCTCGATGTTATTCGTCGGTGCGTCGTTTTCAGGGACTGTGTTGGCGGATACTTTCCAACCCTTTGAAGTGACCGACATCCAAGTTGAAGGTTTGCAGCGAGTCGCACTTGGTGCTGCCTTGTTAAGCTTACCAGTAAAAGTAGGTGACACTGTTGATCAGTTAAGAATTCAACAAGCCATTAAAAGCCTGTATGCATCGACTAACTTTGAAAATGTCTCTGTAAGTCGTGACGGCGGCGTATTAGTGGTGAAAGTCACTGAACGCCCAACCATCAGTGCTGTGACATTTGAAGGCAACAAAGACATTAAAGACGAACAGTTACAGGAAAGTCTGGACGGTTCTGGCGTTAAAGTCGGTGAGTCTCTCGATCGCACTATGCTGACAGGCATTGAAAAAGGTTTGCAGGATTTTTACTACGGCGTGGGTAAATACGGCGCTAAAGTAGAAGCGCAAGTGATCAACTTACCCCGAAACCGAGTTGAACTGAAATTTAAGTTTACCGAGGGTTTAGCGGCCGAAATTCGCCAAATTAACGTGGTGGGTAATACAGAGTTCACTGATGCTGAGTTGATTGGCATGTTGGAACTTAAAGATTATGTGGCTTGGTGGGATTTATTCGGCGAGCGTCGCTATCAAAAGCAAAAGCTGCAGGCCGATCTTGAAACCATCAAAACCTATTATCACAATAAAGGTTATATTCGCTTTGAAGTCACTTCGACTCAAGTGGCTATGACGCCTGATCGTAAAGGTTTATATATCACCATCAACGTTAATGAAGGTGAGAAATATAAGGTAAAAGACATCAATTTGACCGGTGATCTAATGGGCCGTGAAGAATTGATGAGATCCATTTTACCCATCAAATCGGGTGATATGTACAACGGCGGTGATGTGACTTTCACCGAAGAAATGTACAGCAAATACTTAGGTCGCTTCGGTTACGCTTATCCTGAAGTGAAAACTTACCCAGAAATTGATGATAAGACGAAAGAAGTGACGTTAAACATCAATGTTAAACCGGGTAAACGTGTTTACGTTCGCTCAATTAACTTTACGGGTAATACTGTCACCAAAGATGAAGTCATGCGCCGCGAATTGCGACAAATGGAAGGGGCTTGGTTAAATTCGGCACAGGTCGAGCAATCAAAAGCGCGTCTTAATCGTTTGGGCTATTTCGAAACCGTCGATACTGAGACGATTCAGGTTCCTGGTACTGACGATTTAGTCGATGTTGCGGTTAAAGTGAAGGAGCAGCCATCAGGCTCATTCAACGCTGGCGTGGGTTATGGTACCGAATCGGGTCTGAGTCTGCAGTTTGGTGTGCAGCAAAACAACTTCTTAGGTTCGGGAAATCAAGCTGGCATTAGTATGAGTACGAATACATACTCTAAAAATGTTAACTTATCCTATACAGACCCCTATTGGACGAAAGACGGTGTGAGCTTAGGTGGAAGTATTTATTGGAGTGAGTTTGATGCAAACGAAGCCAACTTAGAACGCTATAAGAACAGCTCTTACGGTATTGCGTTAAACTCAGGCTTCCCGATCAACGAATACAACCGTATCAATGGTGGCATCGGCTATCGTCATAACACGATTTCTGAAATTTCAGCCTATGAACAAGCCCTGCGTTTCTACAATATTTACCGCAATGATGATCCCAATGCTGACTTAAGTTTCGATAACTTCGAACTGAGCTTAGGCTGGTCGCGCAGTACCTTAAACCGTGGCACCTTCCCAACAGATGGTTCGTCACAACGTTTAAACGGTAAAATGACGGTTCCAGGATCAGACCTGCAATACTTTAAAACCGATTTTGACACTAATTATTACTTCCCCATCACCAGCAGCCATAAATTTGTGCTCTTGGCCCGCGGCCGCTTAGGTTATGGTAATGGTTATGGTGAGTATAATGATAATGATCAAATCCTACCTTTCTGGGAAAACTATTACTCAGGCGGTAGCACTTCATTACGTGGCTTTAAGTCAAACACGGTTGGTCCACGTTCATTCTATTTGTACCGTGGTAGTGAACCTTGTGCGCCAGATCCATCGGGTGATGGTTGTAGTTTACCGGGCGATCCTAACAGTATCCAAGTGACTTCAGGTCGATCTATCGGTGGTAATGCAATCGCGACGGCAAGCATGGAGTTTATTGTTCCAACGCCATTCTTAGATGAAGCTTACTCTAATTCTGTGCGTACGAGTTTCTTCCTCGATGCGGGTAACGTATGGGATACGGAGTTTGATTTTGATTATTATCAAACACTTCCAGCTGAGGAATTTGCTAAGTTGCAGGACTATAGCGATCCATCGCGTATCCGTGCCTCTTGGGGCTTAAGCCTACAATGGTTATCACCGATGGGACCTATGGTATTTAGCTTAGCGTGGCCACTTAAAGAATATGAAGGCGATCAAACGGAGATCTTCTCTTTCAATATTGGCAAAACTTTTTAAAAGGCATACACTCGGCAGGTTTTGCTGAAGATAACAAGGCTACAAGGAGTCTACTTTGAATAAGATGGTAAATCGCGCCCTAATGACATTAGTTTTATTAGGTGCGCCTTTAATGGCACATGCTGAGAAAATTGCTGTTGTGGATATGGGTGCAGTGTTTGAACAGTTACCGCAACGCGAGCAGATCTCTCAATCTCTTAAAGCAGAGTTTGGTGATCGCATGGCTGATGTACAGAAAATGCAAGAAGAAATGCGTTCTCTAATGGAGAAGCAGCAACGTGATGGCGCGTTAATGAACGATGCGCAAAAAACTGAGCTGGTTCGTAAAATGGAATCGCTAAAATCTGAGTATCAGTTAAAAGGCAAAGCATTGGATGAAGATTTACGTCGTCGCCAAGGTGAAGAGCAAAATAAACTGTTAGTTAAAGTGCAAAAAGCCATTAATACTATCGCCGAAAAAGAGCAATACGATTTGGTGCTACAACGCGGTGCTGTCATTTATGTTAAGCCCAACGCTGACATCAGTGGCAAAGTGGTTGAAGCCTTGAGTAAAGGCAAGTAATCAATGAAGAGTGTGACTTTAAAAGAGCTAGGTTTGCTGTTAGACGGTGTAATTCAGGGTGACGATACGTTAGAGGTTAATAGTGTCGCGACCCTAGAAAATGCTAAATCAGGCCAACTCTCTTTTTTAGCCAACAGTAAATACCGCTCTCAGCTTGAGGCGACTCGAGCGAGTGCGGTGTTATTGTCCGCTAAAGATGCGCAGGAGTATCAAGGTACTGCGTTAATTGTAAAAGATCCTTACGTGGCTTTTGCCCGTGTAGCCCAGTTTTTAGATACTACGCCTAATGCGGCAGTAGGTATTCATCCTTCAGCGCAAATTGACCTGTCAGCTCATTTGGGAGAAGGCGTTTCTATTGGTGCCAATGCGGTGATCGGCGCTAATGTTATCCTCGGTGAAAATGTGCAGGTTGGCGCAGGAACTGTGATTGGCCAAGATGTGATTATTGGTTCTAACACTCGTCTTTGGGCGAATGTGACTATCTACCATGATGTGCACTTAGGTCAAAATTGTATTATCCATTCGGGTGCAGTACTAGGTTCAGATGGTTTTGGTTACGCCAATGAGCGTGGTCAATGGGTTAAGATCCCACAAACCGGTGGAGTGCGTATCGGCGATCGGGTTGAGATTGGTGCCAGTACAACGGTAGATCGCGGTGCTTTAGGTCACACGGAGATCCACAGCGGTGTGATCATCGATAACCAAGTGCAAGTTGCCCATAACGATGTCATAGGTGAGAATACTGCGATTGCGGGGAGTACGACTATTGCTGGCAGTGTCACTATCGGTAAGTATTGTATTATCGGTGGTAATTGCGCCATAGCGGGTCATTTATCGATTACCGACGGTGTACATATTTCGGGCTCGACCAATATTATTGGTAACATGCGTGAACCGGGTCTGTATTCCTCAGCGACTGTTGCGATGGAAAATAGGGTTTGGCGTAAAAACAGCGTTCGCTTCCGTCAATTGGATGAGTTGTTCCTGCGTGTTAAAACGCTGGAAAAGAATTTAAAAACCCCAGATTAATTGCCGAGGCAATTTGAGGAACTAGGTTCGTGTCTAATCAAATGAACACTATGGATATTACAGAGATACTCAAGTATCTGCCCCATAGATATCCATTCCTATTAATTGATCGCGTGTTGGACTACACCCCAGGTGAAAGTCTACATGCGATTAAAAACGTGTCTATTAATGAGCCTTTTTTTCAGGGACATTTCCCTATACAGCCAGTAATGCCTGGCGTGCTTATTCTAGAAGCGATGGCCCAAGCGACGGGCCTGCTTGCATTTAAAACAATGAGTAATGATGTACCTCCTCCTGGGGTGCTTTATTATTTTGCTGGTATCGATAATGCACGTTTTAGACGTGTAGTTGTGCCAGGAGATCAAATACATTTTGAAGTCAAAATGATCAAAGAGCGCCGCGGGATTGGCGTCTTCTACGGTGAGGCCAGAGTGGATGGTGAAGTGGCTTGTTCCGCTGAAATCATGTGTGCCCGCAGAGAGATTAGCCAGTGATAGATACATTAGCGTTTGTACACCCCGAAGCTAAAATTGGTAAGAACGTCACTATAGGCCCTTGGAGCTATATTGGCGCCGGTGTTGAAATCGGTGACGATTGTTGGTTAAGTTCCCATGTTGTGGTGAAAGGCCCTACTATCATTGGTAAAGGCAACCGCATTTTCCAATTTGCCTCAGTGGGTGAAGAGTGCCAAGATAAAAAATACGCTGGTGAGCCGACACGTCTAATCATCGGTGATAACAACGTTATCCGTGAACACGTGACGATTCACCGCGGTACAGTGCAAGATAACAGCGAAACCCGTATTGGTTCGAATAACCTGTTTATGAACTACGTGCATATCGCCCATGATTGTGTCGTGGGGAATAATGTGATTTTAGCAAATAATGCTTCTATTGCGGGTCATGTGCATGTGGGGGACTGGGCAATTTTAGGCGGCATGACGGGCGTTCATCAATTTGTCCATATTGGTGCCCATGCGTTTACTGCCGGTTGCTCTTTATTATTGCAAGATGTGCCACCGTTTGTGATGGCTGCGGGACAACCCGCGATTCCTCGTGGTTTAAATAGCGAAGGTATGAAGCGTCGTGGGTTTTCTAAAGAAAGCCAGTTAGCGGTGCGCCGTGCCTATAAAACCTTATATCGCAGCAGCTTAACAGTTGATGAAGCGGTTGAGGCTTTAGCTGAAGAGGCACAAAATGATGCACAGGTGAAGTTACTCGTTGAATTTGTTAAATCTTCGAGTCGCGGCATTATTCGTTAAGAGTTGTTATGACTCTCACGCTATGCCATTCATAGGCACTGCTCGTTAAATTCTGCTCTTGAAAGTGCCATGGCAGACGTTTTTCGTTGCGGTGCCATAAACTTGTTAGACATGATTGGTTTATGAGCAAAAAATCTCAATTAGTGTTTGCAATGGTCGCCGGAGAACTCTCCGGCGATATTTTAGGTGCAGGTTTAATGGCTGCGCTGCAAAAATCACATCCCGATGCGCGCTTTGTCGGTATCGGTGGCCCTCGTATGGAGGCACTCGGTTTCGAATCTCTATTCGCAATGGAAGAATTAGCGGTAATGGGGATCGTCGAAGTATTATCCCGCTTGCCTCGACTATTAAAAGTACGCGCTTCTTTGATTAAAGACATCACAGCCCTAAAGCCTGATTGTTTTATTGGCATTGATGCTCCAGATTTTAATATTGGCTTGGAGCTAAAACTCAAAGCACGCGGCATTAAAACTGTTCATTATGTCAGCCCATCTGTGTGGGCATGGCGGCCTAAACGTATTTTTAAAATCGCTAAGGCAACCCATATGGTGTTGTCCTTATTGCCGTTCGAGAAAGCCTTCTACGATAAACATCAAGTGCCTTGTACCTTTGTGGGCCACACCTTAGCCGATGATATTCCGTTACTGAGCGATAAAGCCCATGCCAGAGCGTTGCTGGAATTAGATCCCCATGCCGAATATCTGGCTATTCTTCCGGGTTCCCGTGGTGGCGAGTTAAAGCAATTAGCCGAACCTTTTGTGAAAGCGGCTTTACTGATTAAAGAAAACTTTCCCGATATTCGCTTTGTCACGCCGTTGGTCAATCAGCAGCGCCGTGATCAATTTGAGCAAGCGTTAAAAGATCATGCACCGGATTTAGAGATCCACATGGTTGAAGGTCAATCACGGGAAGTGATGGCCGCCGCCGATGGTATTTTATTAGCGTCCGGTACAGCAACCTTAGAGGCCATGTTGGTTAAACGTCCTATGGTCGTAGCTTACCGAGTGAGTCCGCTGACCTACCGCATCGCTAAGAGCATGATGCAAGTTAATCGTTTCTCTTTACCTAATTTACTCGCGGGAAAAGATCTGGTGCCCGAGCTTATACAAGATGATTGTACGCCAGAGAAAATTGCTGCCGCCGTGACGGTCGAACTGAACCGTGATTTTACGCCACTTAATGCCGAGTTTGAACGACTCCACAATATGCTCCGTTGTGATGCTAGCCAAAAGGCCGCAGAGGCTGTGATGGCGCTTGTGAATATCAAGGAGACCTAATCATGGCTGTTTTTAAAGTGCTAACGCAGACCGATATTATGGCTTTTTCCACAGGACTCATTGCGGGAGTTGATGAAGTGGGCCGTGGGCCCCTTGTTGGTGATGTCGTTACCGCAGCAGTGATCCTCGATCCAAATCAGCCCATCAGTGGACTAAATGATTCCAAAAAACTCAGTGAAAAGCGCCGTGAAGCCCTATTTGATGAGATTTGTGAAAAAGCGCTATGTTTTCACGTTGGCCGTGCAAGTCCGGTCGAAATAGATGAACTTAATATTTTACACGCGACTATGCTTGCAATGCAGCGTGCGGTAGTCGGTCTCAGGATTGCTCCAGAGCTAGTGCTAGTCGATGGTAATCGCAGCCCTGCTTTTACCCATAATGGCCAGTCAATAGTCAGTCATAGCATTATTAAAGGCGATGGTTTAATTGCTAGTATTAGTGCGGCTTCGATTATTGCCAAAGTGACGCGGGACCGTGAGATGGACGCACTCGATGCCGTCTACCCTCAATACGGTTTTGCTAACCACAAGGGGTATCCCACCAAGGCGCATTTTGAGGCGATTGCAGAGCATGGTGTGTTCGACCAATATCGTAAAAGTTTTAAACCCGTCAAGGCATTACTGGAGGGTTAATGCGTATTTTTACGCCATAGCCCCAGTTATCCAGCAAAGTCACTAGCCCTAGGTGCGTGACTTTGCTAGTCTGCTTTTTAGTTATTGTTAACCTGCTATTCAAAGATAATCCTAATTATGTCCGATCCTCGTTTTGTGCATCTTCGTGTCCACAGTGACTTTTCTATGTCTGACGGCGTAGCCAAAGTTAAGCCTATTCTTGCCCAAGTTGAGGCGTTAGGTATGGCTGCGGTAGCCTTGACGGATCAAAACAACTTCTGTGGATTAGTGAAGTTTTACAGTGGTTGCCATAGTGCGGGGATCAAACCTATTATCGGCGCCGATTTTTGGATGCAAGTGCCTGGGTTTGATGGTGAATTATGTGCGTTAACCATCATCGCGATGAACAATGTGGGTTATCAAAATCTAACCCAAATTATTAGCCAAGCCTATTTGCGGGGGCAAGTGGCGGGCCGGGTCGTGATAGATCAAGAGTGGTTACTGACCTATAACGAAGGCATTTTACTGCTCTCTGGCGCAAAGGAAGGAGATGTGGGTAAGGCGCTACTCAAGGGGAACAATACCCAAGTAGAATCCCTGTGTGAGTTTTATCAAACCCACTTTACTGATCGTTATTTCCTTGAGCTTATTCGTACTGGTCGTCCCGATGAAGAGCGTTATTTACATATGGCCGTGGCCTTAGCGCAGGAGAAGGGGATCCCTGTGGTGGCTACCAATCAGGTGGTATTTTTAAAACCTGAGGATTTTGACGCCCATGAGATTCGGGTGGCTATCCACGATGGTTTTACCCTTGCCGATCCACGTCGCCCCAAAAAGTATAGCGAGCAGCAATATTTACGTAGTGAAGAGGAAATGTGCGAGCTATTTGCTGACATTCCCGCAGCACTCTCTAATACGGTTGAAATCGCCAAACGCTGCAATGTGACAATCCGTTTATACGAATATTTTTTACCTAACTTCCCGACGGGCGATATGTCCATCGAAGACTTTTTGGTGGATTGCTCAAAGAAAGGACTCGAAGAGCGTCTCGAGTTTTTATTTCCCGATCCTAATGTGCGTGCCGAACGTCGCGGCGAGTACGATGAACGCCTCGATATCGAATTGCAAGTGATTAACCAAATGGGATTTCCCGGTTACTTCTTGATCGTGATGGAGTTTATTCAATGGGGTAAAGATAATGGTATCCCTGTTGGCCCCGGTCGAGGTTCAGGCGCAGGTTCACTTGTTGCCTATGCTCTTAAAATTACCGACTTAGATCCGCTCCAATTCGATCTGCTGTTCGAACGCTTTTTGAACCCTGAACGGGTTTCGATGCCCGATTTTGACGTCGACTTCTGTATGGATAGACGAGACGAGGTGATCGATCACGTGGCTGAGTTATACGGCCGTGAGGCGGTATCGCAGATCATTACCTTTGGTACTATGGCGGCAAAAGCGGTTATCCGCGATGTAGGCCGCGTACTTGGTCACCCCTATGGTTTTGTTGACCGTATTTCAAAGCTTATTCCCCCTGAACCTGGGATGACACTGGCAAAAGCCTTTGAGGTTGAGCCTGCACTGCAAGAATCCTATGATGCCGATGAGGATGTTAAAGATCTTATCGACATGTGTCGTAAGCTTGAAGGCGTGACCCGTAACGCAGGTAAACATGCGGGGGGCGTGGTGATTGCACCCACAAAAATCACCGATTTTTCACCACTATACTGCGATGCCGAGGGCAAGAACCCCGTCACTCAATTCGATAAGAACGACGTTGAAACCGCAGGGTTGGTGAAGTTCGACTTCTTGGGACTACGCACACTTACCATCGTTGATTGGGCGCTGGAGATGATCAACAAGGTTGAGGTTAAAAATGGCCGACCTCCAGTGCGTATCGAGGCTATTCCATTAAATGATCAGCCCTCATTTCGCCTGCTACAACGCTATGAAACAACAGCCGTTTTCCAGCTTGAATCCCGCGGTATGAAGGATTTGATTAAGCGACTGCAGCCCGATTGTTTCGAAGATATGATCGCGCTCGTGGCTCTGTTCCGTCCTGGTCCCTTGCAATCAGGCATGGTGGACAACTTTATCGAGCGTAAGCATGGCCGTGAGGAAGTTTCTTACCCAGATTCCCAATATCAGCATGAATCCTTAAGGGAATTACTCTCGCCCACCTATGGCATTATCCTGTATCAAGAGCAGGTAATGCAGATTGCACAGGTTCTTTCAGGTTATACCCTAGGCGGCGCCGATATGCTTCGCCGTGCTATGGGTAAGAAAAAGCCCGAAGAGATGGCCAAGCAGCGTAGCATCTTTAAAGAGGGGGCGATTAAAAACGGCGTCGACGGTGAACTGTCGATGAAAATCTTCGACTTAGTGGAAAAGTTCGCCGGTTACGGTTTTAACAAATCCCACTCCGCCGCCTATGCCTTGGTTTCCTATCAAACTTTGTGGCTAAAAACCCATTATCCTTCGCAGTTTATGGCGGCGGTAATGTCCGCTGATATGGATAACACCGACAAAATAGTAACACTGGTTGATGAGTGCGATCGCATGGGGCTAACCCTGATCCCGCCGGATGTGAACAAAGGGCTATTTAAATTTACCGTAGATGATGATCTACGCATTGTCTATGGCATTGGTGCGATTAAAGGTGTGGGCGAGGGGCCTGTTGAGTCGATTTTAGAGGCGCGTAAGGATGGTCCTTTTGTGGATCTATTTGATTTTTGTGCCCGTATCGATTTGAAAAAACTCAATAAACGCGTTATTGAAAAACTGATTTGTGCTGGCGCCTTAGATTCTTTGGGCCCACATCGCGCTTCTATGATGGCAACGTTACCCGAAGCGATACGCGCCGCCGATCAACATGCGAAAGCGCAGGCTATTGGTCAGCACGATATGTTTGGTCTACTCAATAGCGAGCCGGAAGATAGCAAGCAACAGTTTGTGGAATGTACACCATGGCCGGATAAAATTTGGCTTGAAGGGGAACGTGAAACCTTAGGCTTATACTTAACGGGCCATCCTATTAATCAGTACCTTAAAGAGCTTAAGTACTATACATCAGGGCGCTTAAAGGATGTGCATCCTACCGATCGTGGTAAAACCGTTAAAGCTGCAGGTTTAGTTGTTGCGACTAGGGTCATGCTCACGAAACGCGGCTCAAAAATGGGCTTATTGACGCTCGATGATAAGAGTGCGCGTCTCGAAGTTATGCTGTTTACCGAAGCCTTTGAGAAGTTTAATCATTTACTCGAAAAAGATAGGATCCTTATCTGTGAAGGTGAGGTGAGTTTCGATGATTTTGCTGGCGGTAATCGTATGACGGCACGCAATATTATTGATATTGGTGAGGCGCGTAGTCATTTTGCTAAGGCGCTTGAAGTGGATCTTGATGCGACGCAGTTAACCCCTGCGGTTTTAGACAGTATTGAACAAGCGCTGAGTCCGTGGCGAAATGGTGCTGTGCCAGTCCTGATTAATTACAGCCAAACTCACGCTAAAGGGCAATTTAGGCTCGCTGAGAATTGGCGCGTCAATCCCGCCGATGAATTGGTCTTTGCCCTTGAAAGTTTACTCGGGCCAAACAAAGTTCGGATTGTTTTTTAGTTTGGTCAAGTGGAGGGCTAATACCTAAGCTTTTAAGAGTCAAAGTATTTTTATCTAAGGATATGTGATGTCAACGCCAGATCTCTGTACCCATGTCAGTGCTTTTTTAGACTCGCTTAAGGTGAAAGCGGGCAGAAAGTTAGTGCTGGCTTACAGTGGCGGTGTTGATTCAGAGGTACTTGCCTATTGCCTTAGTGAGTATGCCAAACACCATCGGGAGCTTCAGTACCAACTGATTTATGTGCACCATGGTCTGAGCCAAAATGCCGATGCTTGGGCGCAGCATTGCACTGAGCGAGGGCAACACTATGGTTTGCCCACGACGGTTGAGCATGTTCAAGTGAAGCAGGGTCCAAGGCTCAGTATCGAAGCTGAAGCTCGCAGAATGCGTTATCAGGCAATTGAGCAGCATGTAGGTTCAGATGATCTGCTGCTTACCGCGCACCATGAGGACGATCAACTCGAGACCATTCTACTCGCGCTGAAACGTGGTCAAGGCCCAAAAGGATTAGCGGCAATGGGACAGATGCAGCCTTTAACGCAGGGCATTCAAGTACGACCTTTATTGGATGTGAGTCGTGAGCAAATTGAAGTTTACGCGAGAGTTAAAGGATTAGTGCATATCGAAGATGAAAGTAATCAAGATGATAAGTACGATCGCAACTTTTTACGTCTAGAAATTATTCCCCGTTTAAAGGCCCGCTGGTCAAGTATTGCTACTACGGCGAGTCGCAGTGCTTTCCTTTGTGCTGAGCAACAAACTATTATCGATACAGAGGTGAGTGAGCGCTTACCTAAGTGGCTCACTCAAGCAAAATTTACCCAACAGACTGTATTTAATCTCGATGGATTTGCCGCACTTACACCAAGCTGGCAGGCACTATTGCTGCGTGGATTTATCGAGTCACAGGGATTTGCATTACCTTCCTTTGTGCAGCTTAATCAAATTATTAACCAGTTACTTAATGCCAAAGATGATGCAAAAGTGCATATTCGTGTGGGCGATTGTGAGCTGCGCCGTTTTGCCAATCAACTCTATCTTGACCCTTATAGTGATCATATAAAATCATCGACTAAATATGCTAAGACTGGTATTTCCATCCCCGATAAGAGTTTAAAAATGCTTATAAATGGGGATATTGACACCTTAGTTATCCCAGCTCCCCAGGGTAAAAATATTCAATTAGGATTAAGTCAGCAAGGGCCAAGGCTCGAGCTTCCGCAAGCCGATACAGTGGTGAGTGTGCGCTATCAATTGTCAGGGCAGTTTCGTTGTCATCCCCACTGTCGCAGTAAAGGACGTGAGCTTAAAAAGCTCTGGCAGGAATATGCCGTGCCTCCATGGTTGCGAGGGCAGGTGGGATTTGTATTCTATGGTGAGCAGATGGTGATGGCACTCGATCTTTGGATTGAAAAGGCATTTTGTGTAGAGGATGAAGCCGTTGGTTTGCTGCAGCGTCAATAAGGTAAATAATGGTTATTTAGCATCCCTGCATCTGCTTCCTACCTATTTGATTAGGACAGTTGTTTTTAGCCTAGCTTGTAACAATTACGACCTGAGGCCTTAGCTTGGTATAAGGCTTTATCTGCTAATTCATACAGTTGTTCAGCCTCTAAGGTGTCGTTAGATTCTGCTGCACCTAAACTACAACTCACCCCAAACTGATAAAAACTACTATGCTGATTTGTCCCTGTGACTATACGTTCGCATAATAAACTTGCCGCATGAACAGTCCCTTGAACAATAACCACAAACTCATCACCACCAATGCGAAATGCTTGATCCGTATTACGGATCGTACTGCGAATAATGTCACCAAATTCCTTAAGAATATAGTCACCACATTTATGGCCAAACTTATCGTTGAGCTGCTTGAAGTTGTCTAAATCCAACACAATCAGGGAGACAACACCTTGCTTACGATGGGCCCTAGCAATAGCATTTTTAACACTTTGGGTATAGTAATGACGATTGCCTAAGCCTGTCAGCGAGTCAAACATCGCCTGCATAGACATTTCTTGGTATTGCATCGCATTCGATAGCGGTTGTTGCAATAACGGCTCTAGCTCTTGTAATACTAGCGACTGTGAAGGCGTTAGTGGGGTTACTAATTGATATTGAATGGTGAGTGAAACACCATTACAAATCAATTGATGCTTTAAACTGATTCCGTAACGCTTACCCCAAGTTAATTTATGCTCATTGCTGAGTAGACGTATCCCTTGGATAGGCAAGTTTTGTTCAAGCACTTTGCCATAGCAGGCAAAGACTGTCCTTGGGTCTAAACTGGCATGTAGCTGTTGCAGCACTTGAACTAAGTCCAATGGTTGTGTATTTGGACTGTATACATCTGATTGGTAGCGGTATTCGTCAGGGTATAACGTTGTTGCTAAACCAAAGTCCATCATTATTACTCCAGCAAACTGAATTGCGGTACGTCATTTTTATTATTCTAAGCAAATATTATGCCGTAATTATTTTGAATAAAATTTGTCTTTGTATGTCATTCAGTTAAGCTTAAATCTCGTGTTCATACTTTTGATGTGCCAGCAATTTGACAGGAGTTATTGATCCCATGGAACACGATTTCTTGATCCAAGTGTTATTGATGCTGCTGATCGCCATTGTTGCCATTGCCGTGCTTAGGCGTATTGGTCTACCCGCAATTTTAGCCTATTTACTGACAGGCGTAGTAAGTGGCCCCAGTGGATTTCACTGGTTTACTCAACATCAAATGCAGTCCGTTGCTGAGCTTGGTGTCGTTCTTTTAATGTTTACTCTGGGACTTGAGTTTTCAGTTCCTCGACTGTGGGCTATGCGCCGAACCGTGTTTGGGCTTGGCAGTGCACAGATGACGATTACTACCTTGTTAGCTATGGTTGTCGCGTTAGGCTGTGGATTAAATTGGATTGAAGCCTTAGTTGTTGGTGCTGCCATTGCGCTATCTTCGACAGCAATCGTGCTTAAATTACTTAATGAGCAAGGATGGCTTAGGCGTCGACATGGTGAACTGTCCGTTAGTGTGTTGTTATTTCAAGATTTAGCCGTTGTTCCGCTACTTATTCTTTTGCCATTGCTTGCCAATAATGATGAACCTTTGATGTTGGTAGGTATCGCTTTTGCGTTGTTCAAAGGAATATTGGCGTTCTTTTTGTTGATGGCCTTTGGCAAGTGGGCGTTGCCTAGACTCTTTGATGAAGTGGCGCGTTCGCGTTCGAACGAACTTTTTGTACTATCAACCCTCGTTGTTGCCTTAATGACAGGCGCTTTCACCCAATGGCTGGGGTTATCTATGGCTCTGGGGGCTTTTATGGCAGGCATGCTATTAGGTGAGAGCCAATATCGACGTCAACTCGAAGCCGATATTCGTCCATTTAGGGATCTGTTAATGGGGCTGTTTTTTATCTCTATCGGTATGATGCTCGATTTTGAGCTAGTGCTGCGCTTCTGGTGGCAGATTTTATCCATTTTATTGGCAGTTGTTTTCGGTAAGGTTCTGATTATCCATGGACTGCTGAGAATAATCGGTGAGCCCTTTCGTATCGCACTCAGTACCGCCCTAAGCTTGGCTCAAGTAGGCGAATTTAGCTTTGTAGTTTTAGCGCTTGCGGTAAATTATCAACTTTTAGGTAATGAAATTAGTACCATACTTGTGATGGTCGCTGTGCTTTCTATGAGCATTGCACCTTGGTTAGTCCGTCATAGTGTGGATATCGCCAAATGGTTATTAGGTATCCACCAGTCCAAATATATTGATGATGTGGTCCCCATCGTGGTTGATGATCATGATTTAGTGGTTATTTTTGGCTATGGGCGTGTAGGGCAGACCATAGCACGATTTTTAAAGACGGAAGCCGTGCCTTATATTGTGTTGGATCTCGATCCGACCCGCGTATCGGAGGCTCGCCGTGCAGGTGAGCCCGTATATTTTGGTGATGTGTGTAAACGGACAATTTTAAAGCAGTTGGGGATAAAGCACGCCAAAATGATTGTAATTACCTTTTGTGAGTCCCGCAGTTTAGAAGAAGTATTGCCCCTGTGTAAGCAGCTTGCTCCGGACGCTAAAATATTGGTGAGAACCAGGGATGATAGTGAGCTACTTCAATTGCAAAAAGCGGGTGCCAATCAAGTGATCCCCGAATCTTTAGAAGGAAGCTTAATGTTAGTCTCTCAAGTGCTACACCAATGCGGAGTTCCTTTGGCGCGGATATTGAAACGGTTGGAGTCTGAACGGCGCAATCATTATCAATTCTTGCACGGCTTTTTTACCGGGACAGAGACCGACTTCACCTTAGAATCGCTGCATGCAGTGGCATTACCCCATGGTGCAAGTGCGGTGGGGAGAACCGTAGCTGATATTGACTGGTCTTTGCTTAGGGTTGAGCTAAGGGCAATTCGCCGTGGTGGTGCAGAGGTCGAACATCCTCAAGTTGATTGGGTATTCCGTCCGGGTGATATTCTGTTGATTGTTGGTAAACCAAGAAGACTTGAGAAAGCGGAGGCTAAATTGTTACATGGATAAATTAACGTGTTGGCATACTTATAAAAAATACCAATAAAAATGCCGACTTAATGTCGGCATTTTTGTCTGCAATTTGTTATCTGATTAATCTATCCCTTACGAGATAGGAATTAATTACAGAACAACAACGTTCGCAGCTTGAGGACCTTTTTGGCCTTGTTCGATATCAAAAGAAACCTTTTGACCTTCACCAAGGGTTTTAAAGCCTTCTGAAACGATTGCGCGGAAATGAACGAATGCGTCAGCGCCACCATTGTCAGGAGAAATAAAACCAAAACCTTTTTCTTCGTTAAACCATTTAACTACACCAGTAGTTTTAGACATGAATGTCTCCAAAATTTTCAAACAAAATAATTCGCAATTATGCGGGAACTTAGCCGGAAATAGAATTATTTACATTGATGATAAGTTATGAGTGGAAAGCTTCATGACAGTAAACAAGTTACAGGGTGCAGCGAAGGTTTTCAAATACATAATATTGCTTATAAATAGGTCTGAATCACAGGCCGGAGTGCAGATTAGCACACTCAGCCCTTTTGTATAGTTTTATTTTCAGTTTATGCCATATTCCTGTGCGTACTTTTAAAGGTTGTTGGAAGCGAAATTGAATTAAACTTAATTTATTCATATAAATACGTTAAATGTCAATGGGTTTTGATTTGAATAAAATAATTTATACATTTGGATACTGATCCGATTTTTTAAGGCATAAATTAAAAATGTACTAGGTATATTGGCTTCGGCTTGTAGCAACTATTCGTTTGCAATGATTCGTTACGTTATTAAATTGTTGCTTAATTATGTCGGTGTTATTCTGGTCCAGCCTATAAGACTCTCGGTTTTCCACACTTTAATTTAATGATAAATGGAGCGTTAAGATTGAAAACAGTATTGAAACGAATCGGACTCGGTAGCTTAATTTTAGTATTACTGTTAGTGGGATTGGCTGCGCATGAATGGTATGCCAAGAAGCCCTTTTTCTTTCGCGCTTTTTTAGATCGTAGTGTTGTAAAAATGGCCTTTGAAAGCCCTGAAACTTTAACATCACTAGGTTTTTTAGAGTCCTTTGGGGTGACGGGCCATAATGCGCTATTAGATGATGATAGCCCCGCGGCAATGGACAACGTCTTTACCGATGTGCGTGGCCTGAGGGATACGCTGCTCAGTTATCAAGATGCTGATTTAGATGATAATCAGCGTATTTCTAAGGATATTGCCCTGTATCTTGCTGATTTTGCGTTAGCTTCAGAGCCATATCGTTACCATAACTATCCATTGAATCAGTTATTTGGTGTGCAGAATGGCTACCCTAGTTTTATGCAGGCGCAGCATCAAGTCAATTCGGTGGGAGATGGTGAAAATTATTTATCTCGTTTACAACAGGTAAAAACCAAATTTAGCCAAACACTCGAAGGCTTAAAAATCCGTGAAAACAAAGGTATTGTTCCACCTAAGTTTGTGATTGAGCGGGTGTTGACTGAAATGAATGCCTTTGTCCGTGCACCCATACCAGACAATATTCTTTATAGCTCCTTTAAAACCAAATTGGCCGAAACGGATATTGCTGCGGGTGAGCAAGAGCGTTTACTCGCTGCGGCCGAAACAAATATTAAAGAATTTGTATATCCTGCCTATCAGTTATTTATTGATTACTTTACTGAATTACAAACCAAAGCGGGTACCAACGATGGTTATTGGGCATTGCCAGATGGCGATGTAGCTTACAAACAACTACTGAAGTTTTTTACCACGACCAATTACAGCGCCGACGAAATTCATGCCAAAGGGTTAGCAGAGGTGAGCCGTATTCAGAGTGAAATTATGACCATACTGGCCGATGAAGGTTACGATGTGGATCAAGGATTCTCGGTCGCTATCGAGGCGCTTGCCGCTGATCCAAAATTTTATTATGAAGATAGCGATGCAGGACGTGCGCAAATTTTAGTGGATTATCAAGGTATTCTTGATGAGATCAACGCGGGATTAGATGGTGCGTTCCGTATTCGTCCTGAGGCGGGAATGGAAGTTGTACGTATTCCTGAATTTAAAGAGAAAACTGCACCGGGAGCTTACTATCAGCAACCTGCGATTGATGGTAGCCGCCCGGGGCGTTTCTACGCCAATCTCTATGATATTAAGGCAACACCAAAATATGGTATGCGTACACTGGCTTATCACGAAGGTATCCCAGGGCATCACTTCCAAATTGCGGTGGCAATGGAGTTAGAAGGTGTACCACTTATCCGTAAAATGGCACCTTTTACGGCCTATATCGAAGGCTGGGCTTTATATACCGAGCGTTTGGCTTGGGAGCTGGGCTTCCAGAAGGATCCCTTCGATAATGTTGGTCGTTTGCAGGCTGAGCTATTTAGGGCCGTGCGTTTAGTGGTGGATACAGGTATTCACCACAGCCGCTGGACACGTGGGCAAGCAATTGACTATATGAAGAAAAATACGGGTATGTCCGATCGTGATGTTACCGCTGAAATTGAGCGTTATATTGTAATGCCGGGTCAAGCGACTGCTTACAAAGTCGGGATGATGAAAATACTTGAGTTAAGGGAAAAGGCCAAGTTGGCTCTAGGTGATAAATTCGATTTACGAGATTTTCATGATGTAGTGCTTAAAAATGGTGCTGTGCCTTTAGATATTCTGGATAAGCTGGTGAATCGATACATTGCGGATACACAAAGTAAAAATTAGAGTGTAACTTTTTGTTATTTAAGGTTTTTACATGTGGGGTTATTTCAGGGTATACCTGCAAAGTGGTTTTTTGTACCACTTGCAGGTATGTTGTGCTTCGCCAAAAGCGAGTGTGATTCTGGCTTTCGCTAATCGCTTTCAATACAATCCCAATAACTCATTGATAAATGCTAGCGGGCAATAGAGCACTATTGTCTTGCTGGTATTTTTAGTTTCAAGGTTTTGCTGATGAATCGTTTGTCCCCCCAAGATCCTATCCAACTGACTCAAGCCGCAATTGAGTCATTATTCACGCCACCGACCTTAATGCGTGCCCGTGATTATGTGATGAAAGGGCGGGTGTTGAACGTAAAAGCAAACGCTGATTTTCGCCATATTGAAGGCCTCGTTAGTGGTACAGAACGAACTCCCTATCGGCAAGACATTCGCCTTGTTAGCGTTAACCATCGACTGATTATGAATGGTTTTTGCTCCTGCCCCGCAACGGGGCATTGCAAACATATTGCCGCCGTACTTTATAGTTTACTCAGTGATAAAACGGTAGAAGATCAACGTATCACTCAATGGTTACATTTACTTGATGAAGCCGATGAACCTAGCCTTTATGACGTTGATATGCTCTATGAAGATCGCGTGCTCTATGTGCTTTCTAAGGATGATAATGGCGTATTTATTGAACTTCGCCGTGGCAAATTAGCTAAGAAAGGGGGCTTTAACAAAGGCTCAAAAATTGCTCTGTCCGATGTGCAGTATTATATGCCGGCTTGGATCAGTTCCGATGATGCACTTATTCTTAACTTAATTATGTCAACCCGTCGCCACGGCGCTTCACGTCTATATTTAAAGGCACAGTTAGGGGCGGTTGCGTTAGAGAGAATGCTAGCGACCGAACGTTGTTTCTGGGAAGAAAGCCGTATTCCCCTGACCCAAGGGGAGGCGATAAGCCCCACTTTTGTCTGGAATGATATTGATAGCGAGCATAAACAAATGCAGCTGGTGCTGTCCAACAAGGACAACTGGGAGTTGATCCCCACTGAGCCGCCTGCTTATATTGAGTTGGATTACTTCAAAGTGGGTTCTGTAAAAACAGACATTAGCATTGATAAGTTAATGTTGTTAAATCATATGCCCCCCGTACCTAGTGCGCAGATAGAAGTCGTTAGCCATAAACTTATAAAACATTTTTCAGTCAAAACAGTGCCTACGCCTCTTACTATTGATTTTGTAGAGCTTCAGGTGCCCTTGCAGATCAGGTTGACGTTAACTTCACAGACATTACCAGAGTTTGCTATGGCGCAGCCATTCGTATTGTTGGAGTTCGTTTATGAAGATGTGGTACTGGGTGGTCGGTATATTGATGAACCGCTATCTTTAGTCACTCAGGGAGGAAAAACATACCAAGTCATGCGGCAGTTAGTGTTGGAAAAGGATGCGATTAATAGTTTGATGGCCTTAGAGTTCGTTGAGCTTGAACCCTCTTTTCTCCCTAACCGCGATAGCCTAACCAGTATTTGGAGTTTAGGTCCATTACCTGAAGCCATTAAAAAGTGGTTACGGTTTATTGATCGATGTATACCAGCCTTAGAAGACTTGGGTTACCAAGTATGTTATGCCGATAATTTTAGCTTAAACGTTATCGACACACCCTTAGCAATTGAACTCGATGATTCTCAGGAAGGGTGGTTTTCCCTATCACTCAATGCGGATATCGACGGCCAAATTATCCCTATGTTGCCCCTCATTGCCACTTGGCTTAAACAGCATGGAGAGCCAGCGGATAATGCTGAACTCTTGCTGCCAAGCCCAAATGGTGATTGGCTAAAAGTCAAAGCCAGTGTGATTAAACCATTAGTGAGCATTATTTTAGAGCTATTTGATAGCCACAAAGGCCACAGTGTTGCTTTGCCAAAGTATCGCGCCCATTTGCTTAATGATTTTGCCGATAGTGAAATACGTTTATTAAATGGTGAACGGGTGAGAAATCTGGCGGCAAAACTGGATCAATTTCAGGGTGTTGTTGAGGTGGACTTACCTCAGCAATTACAAGCTGAATTACGACATTATCAACATCAAGGTTTAAACTGGCTTTGTTTTTTAAAGGAATATCAGCTCGGTGGTATATTGGCTGACGATATGGGGTTAGGTAAAACCATCCAAACCTTAGCCTTTTTGTTAAAACAGCGGGAGTTAATTTCTGTCAATACTGAACCGGATACCAACCTAGCCCACTCACCCAGCTTGATTATTTGCCCCACCAGTTTAGTGGGTAACTGGGCCAAAGAGGCCGCTAAATTTGCCCCTTCGTTAAAGCTGGTGGTGATCCATGGTGCGGCCCGTAAACCCTTGCTCGAACGCCTAAGTGAATTTGATGTCGTTGTGACTACTTATCCGTTAATCGTGCGGGATAGCGAATATTATCAGCAATATGTATTTGAACATATCGTCCTTGACGAAGCGCAGCAGATTAAGAATGCCCAAGCAAAAGTGACACAAATTATCAAAGAGTTACGCTCTCCTTTTCGGTTATGTTTAACAGGTACACCACTGGAAAATCACTTAGGGGAGCTTAAATCACTGATGGATTTTTGTTTGCCTGGCCTGCTTGGGACTCACGCCTTTTTTAACAAATCCTTTAGACACAGTATTGAACGTTATGGCGATACGGATAAAGCCAAGACATTGAGTAAACGTATTGCTCCCTTTGTACTGCGCAGAACAAAAGATGAAGTTGTCAGCGAGTTACCGCCTAAAATAGAAATAGCTCAAACCTTAGAGTTAGAAAAAGATCAGCGTAATCTCTATGAAAGCATTCGTTTAGTGATGGAGAAAAAGCTGCGAGATCTATTTGCAAACCAAGGTGTTGGCAGTAGCCATATTGAGTTTTTAGATGCGCTGTTAAAGCTGCGTCAGGCTTGCTGCGATCCGAGGCTGGTGAAGTTAGAGCAAGCGCAGAAAGTGAAGAATAATGCTAAGTTGGACTGGCTTAAACAAAACTTGCCAGAGATGGTACAAGAAGGCCGTAAGATATTGATATTCAGCCAGTTCACTAGCATGTTGACCTTGATTGAAGCAGAACTGCAATCGTTAAATATCGATTACAGTAAGCTCACAGGGCAAACACGTTGGCGTCAAGCACAGATTGATAGATTTCAAGAGGGTAATACGCCCGTTTTCTTAATCAGTTTAAAGGCTGGGGGGACAGGGCTAAATCTCACGGCTGCCGATACCGTTATTCATTACGATCCTTGGTGGAACCCTGCAGTGGAAAAACAAGCCACTGATAGGGCTCATCGTATTGGTCAAGATAAGCCGGTATTTGTGTATAAGTTAATTGCAGAAGGAACTGTTGAGGAAAAAATCCAAGAAATGCAGCAGCATAAGCAAAATTTGGCGGACAGTATTCTCGAAGGTAAAGGCAAGGGAACATGGCAGGGCAGTGCCGATGAACTGTTAGCGCTATTTTCTTCTTAATTGATTGAATTATTTGACTGAGGTGAACTATGCAGTACCAAGTCGACACTCATACTCATACAGTGGCGTCTAGCCATGCCTATAGCACGATTCATGACTATTTAGCCGTGGCTAAGCAGAAGGGGATCCGCCTGTTTGCGACGACAGATCATGGTCCAGCTATGGCCGATGCACCGCATTTTTGGCACTTTGTGAATTTAAGAGTGTTGCCGCGTATGGTTGATGGCGTTGGGATCCTTCGCGGTATCGAAGCAAATATTAAAAATATCGATGGCGAGATTGATTTTTTTGGGGATTATTTAAAGCAGCTAGATATAGTGCTTGCGGGTTTTCACGAGCCTGTCTATCCACCATCGGATAAAGCGACCCACACCGAGGCCATGATCAATACGATTAAGAGTGGCAAGGTGGACATTATTACCCACCCCGGAAATCCGGCATATCCAATTGATATTGAAGCCGTTGCTCGTGCTGCAGCCGAATACGGTGTCGCCCTTGAAATCAATAACTCCTCCTTTGAAGTGTCCCGTAAGGGCAGTGAAGCTAATTGCACCGCGATTGCTAAGGCGGCAAAGGAATTTGGCACCATTCTCGTTATGGGCTCAGACTCCCATGTGGCTTTTAGCTTAGGGGGATTCGAGCGGGCACTTGCTATTATTGATGCGGCTGGGTATCCACAATCTCATTTGCTTAACCGCAGTCCATCAGCATTATTAGGTTTTTTAGCACAGCGTGGTCATCACACTGTCACCGATTTAATGGCGCTGTTTAATGATGCGGTTTGATGTAAATGCCATGGCAAATAAACAGCAATTGGCGAGCGAGTGATTGTGTTAAAAATAAAGGGCACAGTACTTATTACGGGGGCAAATAGCCAATTAGCAAAGGCGTTACAAAGAACGGCCAAAGTGGCGCTAGATGGTTTGGACACCGGCATGGTTAAACTCGTGCCCCTAAGCCACCCGCAATTGGATATTACCGACGCCTATAGCATTGAAACTGCACTGATACATTATCGCCCTCAGTGGGTGATTAACTGTGCTGCCTATAATGCAGTTGATAACGCAGAGCAAAATCCAGCACAAGCGCATAGGGTTAATGCTATAGGGCCTGAGTTGCTCGCTAAACACTGCCTATTAACAGATACCCGATTAGTGCATATCTCGAGTGACTACGTATTTGGTGGCGCGGTAAACCATCATCCGATTATTTCCCTAAAGCCACATATGCAGACTCCTTACCAAGAAACCGATAAGTCCGCGCCATTATCGATTTACGGCCAGAGTAAACTGGCAGGGGAGGATGCAGTATTGGATGCGTTGGGCAAGCGCGCAATGGTTATTCGCACCGCTTGGCTTTATGGTCAAGATGGACATAATTTCGTGAATACTATGCTCAAATTGATGCAAACTCAGTCGGATCTGAAGGTGATTGATGATCAATTTGGCTCTCCTACCTGGAGCGACGCATTAGCGCGGGTCATTTGGCAATTGATCGCAAAACAGGGCGCGGGGTTGTTCCATTACACGGGACAAGGTGAGTGCAGTTGGTATGAGTTCGCCTGTGAAATTCAGCGCCAAGCATTTGAATTAAAATATTTAACTAAAATGATCCCTATAGCTGCGGTTAATGCCTTAACCTATTCAATACAAGCGGAATGTCAGCTTGCGCGGCGGCCAAGCTATAGCGTGTTAAACTCGGATAAATTACGTACTTTTCTTATGCCGATATCCGGCTGCCACACCATACCGATAGAATGGCAGGATTGGCGGTGTCAGCTCAATACTATGTTACGTCAGTGTCATTCAGGACTCGATCAAACCGAGCAACATCCGAGCCTGTGAATACGAATGCAGCTCCTTCATGGACTCTTTTCAGCGACAATGGCTTAGCTTAGACTCTGGAAGTCTAAGTATTTTGATTTGAGATTTAGCCACATAATAGCTTTGTCTATACCAGTCTTAGTCGATTTAGCTCGATGTATGATGAATTTGTTCTTAATTTTCAATTGATGCCAGTGGCATAATGCCAAGATATTTAATGAATGAAGGACATTGCAGTGATAGATAAGACGACAGTTGCACTGACACTAACAAAGCAAGATTTGCTTGAGGTTGTAAATATCGCCAAGGCCGCGGGTGACGCGATTATGGCTATTTATGGACAGGATGATTTTGTCGTAAGTCACAAGGGCGATAATAGCCCTATCACTATGGCAGATGTCGCAGCGCACCATATTATCGTGCAAGCGCTTGCTAAGCGATTTGTCGGGATCCCCGTGATGTCAGAGGAAGCCGCAGATATTCCATGGGATGAGCGACGTCAATGGCAAAGCTATTGGCTTATTGACCCTTTAGATGGCACCAAAGAGTTTATTAAGCGAAATGGCGAGTTTACCGTTAACATTGCGCTTATTCATCAAGGGATTGCAATTGCTGGTGTTGTATACGCACCCGTGTTTAATACCTATTATTATGGGGCTAAGCACTTAGGGGCATGGCGACAAAAAACGGGCTTAGAGAGCCCCCTCTTAGGTGTTACTCGTCAGCGTGATGTTCCTATTATTGTTGGTAGCCGCTCGCACTTAAGCCCAGATCTCACCAAGTATTTACTGCAGTTGGGTGAGCATAAGATGTTAAGTGTGGGAAGTTCACTCAAGTTTTGTATGTTGGCAGAAGGTGAGGCCGATCTGTACCCTCGATTGGGCCCTACGAGTGAATGGGATACGGCTGCGGCTCAGGCAGTACTTGAAAGTGCTGGTGGTAAAGTTGTTCGTTATGGCTCAGACGAGCCATTAACTTATAATCAAAAACCAGAAATATTAAATCCCTACTTTATTGCTACAGCACCAGGCTGGGTGAAATAACCATAACAGTGAATCGAGTAGCATTTATTTATGACTCGATAACACGGCAGAATACACACTGGAGTAACTATTTATGATACGCATGGGCGTCGATTTAGGTGGAACAAAAATAGAATTAGTGGCTATTAGCGAAGAAGGAAATGAGCTTTTTCGTAAACGAGTCACGACGCCACGTGACTATCAAGGCACCCTTAGGGCCATTACTGACTTAGTTAATGAAGCTGAGGCAATTCTTGGTGAAAAAGGGACTGTTGGGGTAGGGATCCCCGGTACAGTTTCTCCCTATTCAGGTTTAGTTAAAAATGCCAATTCGACGTGGATTAATGGTCATCCTCTCGATGTGAACTTAGGTGAGTTACTGGGGCGTGAAGTCCGGGTGGCTAACGATGCGAATTGCTTTGCGGTATCGGAAGCCACAGATGGTGCTGCAGCGGGTAAGTCTGTGGTTTTTGGCGTGATTATTGGTACTGGCTGTGGTGCGGGAGTGGCAATAAAGGGTAAGGTTCATGCTGGTGGAAATGGGATTGGTGGTGAATGGGGCCATAATCCTTTGCCTTGGATGACCAAGGATGAATTTAATACGACCCGTTGTTTTTGTGGTAATCCCGATTGTATTGAAACCTTTATCTCTGGAACAGGTTTTGTCCGCGATTACAATGCGGCCTTAGCTGCGGCAGGTCATTCACGCGAGTTGGCTAAATCGGGCGCCGATATTATGGTATTGGTCGATAAAGGTGATGGGATTGCGACAGCGGCGTTTGACCGTTATATGGATAGACTCGCACGCTCACTTGCCCATGTCATTAATATGCTTGACCCTGACGCTATAGTGCTAGGGGGGGGGATGTCGAATGTTGAAGCGATTTATCCTCGATTACCAGCGCTATTAACCCGTTATGTGGTAGGGCGAGAATGCCGTACGCCAGTGTTACAGAACCTTTATGGTTGCTCGTCTGGGGTGCGCGGCGCCGCTTGGTTGTGGGAAAAATAAGTATTATCCATTGAGCTAAAGTGACAACTTATACCATATCGACCAGCTAAATGCTGGGCGATGCGTTTAGCACTATTTTGATGCTATGATTGCGCTCCTTCTAGTTATTTGGCATGGATATTCATGTTTTGGGTTAAGAAAGTGGTTTCTCAGGGAATAATGCCTATTCCCTTTATCCTTTTGTTATTACTTGTGTCTTTATTCGTTTGGCGCCGCCGCGCCATGGCGAAATACTTAGTAGCGAGTGCTTTTCTCCTCTTACTTTTTTTAAGCAGCCAGCTTAGCGTGAGCACACTTGTTCAACCGTTAGAATCAAGCTATCCGATTAATTCCACTCCTATTAGCGGCCAATGTTTTGTGATGGTGTTAGGTTCTTCCCATTCGGATATTCAAGCAGCAACGGCAGTGCAGTCCTTATCCGCGGTTGCGCTAGCCAGATTATCTGAGGGTATTCGTCAGCTTGCGCTGGGTCAGGATTGTATCCTGATTGTCAGTGGTTGGGGGGGAGAGCTTACCCAAATTTCCCACGCAGAAATGATGGCAAAGGCTGCAGTGGAGCTAGGTGTCGATAAAAGTAAAGTTATCCAATTCCCGCTAGCGAGAGATACCGTAGAAGAAGCACAATATCTCAAGTGGGAACTTGGGGAGTCATCTTTCCGTTTGGTCACATCAGCATCCCATATGCCAAGGGCTATGGCTATTTTCACTGGAAAAGGTTTAGCGGCCAGTGCTGCCCCTACGGATTTTAGGGCACGGGACGATTTTTGGTGGCGACTGACTGCTGACAATTTAGTGTCTTCCCAGCGGGCTATCCACGAGTATATTGGCCGTTTATGGCTTTGGATAAAACAGGAATAAAGCATGGCGTTAGAGTCTGATGTGATATCGGTGCGACCTTTATCTAAGCGAAATGGGTTGACACTCACTTGGGTTGGGGCGAGTTCTCTCATCCTAGGTTTTGGATTGTTTATCATTTTTCCAGAATTTTTTGCGATAGGCCTAGTCTTTTTTAGTTTAGGTGCCATTGCGCTCATCTTAGGATTAGCTAAGGTGTATGAACCTGAAACGACCATCAGCTTAGATGAACAAGGCCTGATCTATTTTCATCGTCGAGGAAAAGTGTTCATCGCATGGGACAACATTCAGCGGGTTGATATTCCTCGGGTTACTCAAGGTATCAATACGATTGAATTATCTTATTTAGGGATTAAATTAAAGCACTTAAATCCAATTCTCGATAACATTTCCCTACGGCTAGCGACGGGATTATTGACTGAGCAACGCCCATTGCTGGTCACTGCGGCCTCTCAACAGGAAGATCTTGCCACCCTAGAGACTTATATGGGTACCGAATTTAGTCCTTTAGTGATTGAAGGTGATAGGTATCGTGGTGTTTTGGCTATGTTTGGTCACCGCTGCGTCATGCTCGATACCCATTTAGGCTATCACCTTTATATTCCCCACGACAGTTTAGACCGAGAGCCACAGGACTTTATCAAACTATTGAGACAACGTATTGCACAGGGGATGTCATAGTTAGGTCTGAGGGCTCTACTAAAACTAGAAGGTCACTGGTGCAACAATGCCAATCCTAACTAAGTCCTTAATTCACAAATCCGCCCTAAACAGCTTTTGTACCAAGGCAAGACAGTTAAGTTATGCGCATTACGTATTAATTGTCATTGCTTCCCCAGTGACACGCCGTCTATTTCTTTCAAAAGAAGTATCCCTATAGGCTCGACGGCGGCATCCATGCCGCCAACGGTCACTGGTGCAACAATGCCAATCCTCACTAACCCTATCGCTGTTCGTTTAGCTAAAAAGCAATTGCCCCAAAACGATTTTAAATCTTTCATGTTTAGGCCGAGTAACTCGTCCCTGTTGACCAAACTTTAGTAATGATACAAAGTGCCTACAACATCGGTGGAGATTAATGTTAAGAGGCAGGAAATAGGTGCGACAATCGCAGATCATGGAAGATAAAGTTATATCAGCAGTGAGGGATTTTGCTAACTCGATAAATTCGGGAGGTAAAGTCAGCGTTGACATGACAGCACTTATTGATGTGACGTCTCAGTTATCTCTCACCAGTTTTGACCATTGGGAGAGCTTAATTCGGTCAGAATTTTCCTTAGCGGTAAGGGAGTCAACTCCACCTAAGTGGAAAATTTGGTCTAAACCTACCGAATTGTTAACTTGGCTAGATCTAATAAGTTGGGATGGCTACAAGCGTGAAAAGACGTTGCGTACACTGTCTGGTGCAGCGCCGAACATTTTCTTCTTTTCACTTATCGTTAGAAGGCTCAATGATTGGGTACCTCAAGTTCGAGAAGCAGCAAGGGAAAAGCTATTAGATATTGCAAAAGCGACAAACCCTAAAGTTGTTGTTGAAGCTCTTTGTATCGCACTTTCCAATTGGAATTCTTGGGGGAGGATTGAGGAACTAGACAAAAAGGTTCTTTTGCAGATCATATGCGAAGACCAGATAGCAGATTTACTTAGGTCTAAGTTAATGTTATCGACATCGGGGCCTATGCCATCTCTCTTTTCTCAGCTTGGACGTACACCGATTCTGGATGGAAAGATTAAAGAAATTGCTACCCTCTCCATCCAGCCCTCCGTTCGAGCCAAGGCTTTACGAAGCTTATTCGAAGGCCGAATAGTATGGATAGAAGGTCGTAAGTGGGAATGGACTGACATCCGATATTGCAAGGGAAGAATAAAGCCAATCATTTCAGAGCGAAAAGTAAATGTTCAAACTCCATTGATTGACTTGTTAAAAATGTCTGCTGATGACAGATCGGCTATCGTTCGGCGAGTTTCTGCAGAATTTCTAATTCGGGAGTTAGAAAATCTTGGAGTTGTTGCAAGGGAATTCGCTAACAAGTTTGCATCGGATAGGTCTGAAGCAGTAGCCGAACGTGGTCTTTTTGCATTGAAAAAACTGGAGGAAGTGGAGCATGTCAATGCGCCTTAAACAACACGACCTAGGATTGCAGGATTCGTAACTTGTTGTTCGCAGTTTAGTCGGGTGTTACCCATATAAATTTTAATCCGAAACTGACGAGTTAGAGCAAAGGTTCTATCACGCTTTTGTCCCAAAACGAGTCACATATCTGCTTTAAAACAAACAGGCTACACCGATGCTAAACAGGTGAGCCAGGGTGATTTGCGAGACGACCGTCCGCCCCATGGACGGGGCGGTCGAGCATCCACGGATGGACTTGCTGCGAGTCGACGAGCAAATGCTATGGCACGCCTATAAGTCGGTGCCTGCATACATTAAGTTCCCAACAGCTTAAGTTATAAGTCACTCAGTCGTACTATATTTTGCACTTTTTCCAACGCACTTTTTGTCCCCAAAAGCGTTACGTATGCCTTTTAAATCTATCGGTTACGCTAATGCCAAAAAGGTGAACCATAGTGATTTTGCGAGATGACCGTCCACCCCATGGACGCTTTTTGGCATTAATGCCATCGCGGCATTTGTGAACCCTTTCACATCAGGCGGGGCGGCCCTGCATTTGAACAACATCCATATTTAACTGCCAGTTCGCAGTCCATGGCTCTCATTCATAAACCGAGTCATTAGATTGAAGCCTATTTGCCGATTTAGTACGCTTTTTTTCTCTGATTATTACGCGATAAAAAGGTAAATAAAAAAGGGGACCTTAACGGTCCCCAATAAGTTGCAGAGGTACTACTTAGGGTAGTGCAGGGCTACCCTCAGGTACTAGTGTGCACCCTCTGCGTGTACCTTATCTATGCCATAGGTCTTACCTTCAGCATGGCAGGTCGCACAAGATTCAATCGGTAGGTTAGCATCTGTCACCGCATCCGCTTCGACAATCGCACCATTACTTCTAAAGTGCGCTACAGCCGCAGCATTTGAGTGGGCATGACAACTACGGCATGATTCAGCCACAGGTGAAATATAGTAATCACCTACTTTGACTGAACGTTTCGCAGAGGCTAAGCCACCGTCATTTGCAAACAGTTTAGTATCGTCTTTATGACATGCTGTACATGCAGTTTCTGGTGATGGATAACCGACTAGTTCACCTTCAGCATCACGGAAGATCCCTGCGATAGCATCAAAGTTACCACTGTGGAAACGGTGTGAAACAGTGAATAAGTCTTTGTTTTTGAAAGTCACATTTGGAACTATGACTTTGCTACCATCCTCACCTTTATAGACAACTGTTGGATGATATGTTGAACCTGTTGTATCGTTATGGCAGTGCATACATTGATCAAAGGTGTAAGTTCCGTGTCGAGTGCCTTTGATATAATCCAAGGTACCATGACAAGCATTACATTTGGCTTCTTCTACGGTAATACGTGCGGGATCTGTCATACGAGCTTTAGCGATAGCACTGCTATCTAAGCTGTAAAACTTAACTGGCGAAGTGTTACCTATTGGACTTGTTGGACCAAATTCAAGTCCAGTCGCATTACAGCTATCCACTTTACCCGCTTTAATACACACGTTAGCTTCAGAACCTACATAGATAGTACCGACAGCTTGTGCATCGGGAATATCCTTAACGAAGGTTAAGACACCACCAGATAATGTACCATGTTCCAGTTTCAGACTGATTGCGGTCGGTTTAACATCGGACCAAGCGTAAACGGTACCATCGGTAGCAACATTGCCGAGTAATAAGCCGTTAGCAACGAACATACCTGTTGGATTCGTTGTTGCGTTATAGGCTCTTAAATCGGTTCCGTTAGGAATAGGAGCACCATTCATAGTTACATTGGCTGTCAATGTTAATGTTTGCATTCCTAGAGTTGCTGATGGCGCTGTGGTTGCACTAGTAAAGTCAACTTTAAACAGCTCCGCATACTCTGCACGTTTACCCACACTGTGCACTGTTTCGGGTGCTAAACTGCCTGTACCGTGACAAGCTGTACATTGAGTATCATCGGTTTGAGCTAAACCAAATTCTGAGTGGTTTTCGCCAGTCGTAAAGTTCACATTGATATGGCAACCCACACAGGCCTGCGCATAAATGTTTGTGTTATAGCTTGGGGCACCATCATGGCAGGATTTACATTCTTTTAGATCCGATGGGAAGCCAATTTCACCAAAGTATTCTTTTGCTTCGCCGCTCAGGCTATCACTGATGTGATGGCCAGCATGAAGCCTGTGGATCATTGGACCAAAATCAAACACCCAGCCTTCGGCCAATTGTGCCTCACTCGGTACGAGATCTGGGTTATGGCAAGCTACGCAGTTTTCAACATTTTGGTAGTTGTGGTGGGCTTCAATTTTAGCGATATAGCCATTCACTTCACCGTGACAATTGATACAGGCTGCACTGCTTACCGTATCTTTGGTTGATACGGCTAATTCATCGGTGGCAGGAATAAAGTCAACGGGTACAGACAATACTTTGTCAGATAAAGCGACACCTGCGCTATTTACTATGTTGTAAGCTCGCAGGATAACTCTGTGCAATGCATTAGGATTATCGTTTGGATTGATGATAGGTGCTGCGTCAGCATAGGTCCAACTTGCAGTATAACTACCTGGATTGCTTACATCTTCAGTTAAAGTACAAGCGTTTTTGGTGCCGTTAAGACCCGTTAAAGTACAAGTTAATGAGGTACCAGCTTGATTTGCTGTAGCATTATTTTGCCATTCAACTGGCGCTCCAGTGCCTGAAGTGTTTTCATTGGCGGTTAACGAGTAAATGGCAATTTTGTCGAGTCCCATAAAGGGAACATCTTTACCCGCATTTTTACCTGTTAATGAAAATTTAACACTGAATCCTTCACTGCTCGTTACCTTGATGTCTTGTGGACTTACAGTAAATTTTAGATCGGTAATTGAGTCTGCAGTTTTAACAAAACTCCCCGCAGGTGCTCCGGGTGTGCCTGGTGTTCCGGGGGTGCCTGGTGTTCCAGGAGTACCTGGTGTGCCAGGGTCTCCATCTTTACCATCATCACCGTCCCCGCAGGCGGTTAAACATAGAGCACTGGTGAGTGCCAGTACTAGTAGAGATTTATTGTAGTTTTTCATCATCGCGTCCCTTTTCTTTCTATAAGACTGCGTGTGCAGTGCCTCTAATATAAGGTGAACCATGTACTTATAAAGTGGTATTTGCGAGTTTGTATCTGATATGTGAAGGATGATTTAACACCTTAAAATGGTAATTTCAAAAGGTGAATCTTGGTATTTGTTAAAGTGAAATTTGCATGGAAATTTGTGATGCATATAACAATTGTTTGCGTTAAATTTTAATAAGTTAACTGGATTAATTTTCGTTTAAGTGTTCACGTGGATGATGTTCAACTTTTTTATTTTTAGCATGGTTGTGGGTTGTAAGTTTTTATAAAAAGTAGCTTAAGAAATTGAGGTACATAGGGCAGGGGACAGAGTGAGCTAACAAGGTTAACATTATGCCAACCTTGCGACTTAGATAAGCGGTTTAAGCTGTCTTTATAGGGTTGGGATCAGTGTAGTGAGTAGCGAGCTTACAACAATATCACACTGTGTTTGGCTGTAGCGTCTGCGGGTCCTTGGTTTTTCGACCAAATAATATTGTGGTGGCAACATAGAATCGTGTAGGCGGTGTAGTTCAGTTAGCGATAATGGCACTAGCTTTAGCCCGGGCATATGCTTCACTGTATGCATATCGATACTTGAGCAAAATGCTACGCTCTGTATCGTTAATAAATGGGCGTACCATTCTTCCCTATCAATCACTCTATCAATCGAAGGTAATAGTATACCTTGACGTTGGCAGAAGAATTCTAGTGGGTCGACTTTGCTATTAAAGCCTTTAAGATCTAAGCATAAAAATGGATGACGACAGATTTGTTCTAGGGTAATGCTTAATTCAGTTTGCCAGATAGGGTGATGTTTTGAAGCAACCACATAGAGTCCCGAGATACAACCCAATCTGGTATAGGTCAATTCTTTATTATCGGCATGTTCTAAACTAATGCCAAAATCTAATTCTCCCGCGTGAATTAATTCTGCACTGTTTTCCTGCCATTTATGTAATCGTATTCTACCTAATCGGGCGATCACATCGGCTGAACTGAGTTGTGGTGCTAGAAAGCTCAGTAATTCATTACTGGCAGCAACATGTAGCGGTAAATCTGCGGTGTTATGGGTATTTTGTATTTGAAGCGCTGATTGCTCAAGGTTGTAAACTGAGTCTGTAAATTGACAAATTGCGGCGTAGAGACTTTCGGCTAAAGGAGTCGGTTTTAGTCCTTGTTGGCGTCGATAGAATAGCTCATCGTTAAAGGTCAGACGTAATGCATTGAGGCAACGGCTAATCTTGGGAGCTGAAACATCCAGTGCTTTCGCCGCACTGTTGGCGTGTCCCGTATCAAAAATTGTCTTAAAGACGAGTAAGGTGAACACGTCGAGTTCGCATATCTGTTTAAGTAACGGGTTGCTCATTTATATTGCCCTGTATGACTCTTAATGTGCGCTTGTTTTATTCTTCAGCTTTGCGCACCTGACCTTTGATAAATTAAGTCTTTTACTCCTATCAATTCGCAATTAACTTCTGTGAAATCCTCTATTAATAGCGCTTTTTTAGGCGTTAACGTTAGCATTAGCTGTACGGATTAACTGTGATCTTCATTTGCAATATAACAAATATGTAACCATTGTAAATTAATGCTAAAACAGGTAGGGCAATACAGGTGAGGGGTTGTCTTGTGTCAGTCAGAGAGGAATAGGCAAGTTACTGATGTCTGTGGGTTAATTTTGATGGCAAATGAGTGTTTGTTGCGCAGAAGGAAGTGTATGCGTGTGGATTGTCGATGTATCTTCTTTAATCCTTAATCCGATAAATTGCCCACCCTTCATAATTTGCATAGAGGTACTGGCGACTTCTCCATCAACTACACCATGGCGCTGAATGACTAAGCGTTCACAGATCAAACGTCCTTTAAAGTATCCATTCACAATAAATTCTTGGCATTTAATTTCCCCTTGGACATTGCCGCCTTGTTCTATCGTGATATTGGCATTTGAAAGTATTTGGCCGCAAATTTCACCACCAATGAGCACATCACCGGAAAATTCGATATTGCCAGTGAGTTTAGTGCCTTTAGCGATAAAACTTAGTACGGGCTTAGACTTAGGTGTAAAAAAGGACTTTTTTCCAAACATAATAGGTTATCCAATTTAATAAGCGCGAGATATTAGCGTAAATCAACGCATAAACACAGGACAGTTTTCAGGCATTTTGTCTGTATTCACTCTGATTTGATCGCAATGGCTTGACTAGGACAGGGGGCAACACAGGCTCCACAGCCTGTACATTGCTCAAGATTGATTGTAGGGCTGGGGGCCTTACCCACACTGAGGGTGAAATTAATCGCTCGGGGTTCACAGGCATCCTTACAGCTTTGGCACCATATCCCTTGATAAGTTAAACAATTCTCTTGGATCTGGGCCTTGATATGCCATGCAGTTTGGGTTAAATCAAAGATATCTTCAGGGCAATGTTTAGCGCAAAGTGTGCAGAAAGTGCATTCACTGTTATTAAAAGATATTTCAGGAAATCCGCCATCCCCTTTAACAATAATCTGAGTTTCACAGGCATTAATACAGGCTGAGCAGCGGGTACATACATTGGTAAACTCGATATCCTCACGCACCCAAGGCGGTCTTATGGCAAGACTTTTTCGGCGACTAAAAAGGTTGCGACGACTGTTATTAATACTTTGAGTCATGTTGTTCTTCTGTATGTCGAGCATTTACAGCGAAATGATAGCTAAGGTGATAATGAAAAATGGCCTATGAATTCACCACAAGTCATTAATATTATTAGCCTTTATAGCCATTAGGATTCGTTGACTGCCAATGCCAACTGCTATTAGCCATATCTTCTAAGGTATAAGTTGCATGCCAGCCTAGGCTTTCCTTCGCGTGGGTGGGATCGGCGTAACAAGCGGCAATATCACCTGGGCGACGCGGCGCAATTTGATAGGCGATGGTTTTACCGCAGGCTTTTTCAAACGCTTTGACCATATCTAATACACTATAACCCTGACCTGTACCTAAGTTATAGGTCACAAGTCCCGGTTTTGTAGCGAGTTTCTCAAGGGCTTTTAAATGGCCGCAGGCTAAATCTACCACATGGATATAGTCGCGCACCCCTGTACCATCATGGGTGGGATAATCATTACCAAACACACTTAAGGCTGTGCGTTTACCTACTGCAACTTGAGCAATAAAAGGCATCAAATTGTTAGGAATATCATTGGGGTCCTCACCTATTAAACCGCTGGAATGGGCGCCTACGGGATTAAAGTAGCGAAGACGGGCAATATTCCAACTCGGATCGCTATGGTGAAGATCCGCCAGTATATACTCAACCATTAGCTTAGATTGGCCATAAGGATTGGTCGCTCCGGTTGGAAAATCTTCGGTAATTGGTAGACTTGCAGGATCACCATAGACAGTCGCCGATGAACTAAAAACAAGATTTTTAACCTTAAACTCCGCCATCACTTGGCACAGAACTAAGGTACCAGTGACATTATTCTCATAATATTTGAGGGGTTTAGCCACGGATTCACCCACAGCTTTTAACCCCGCAAAATGGATAACAGAATCGATAGCATGATCGCTAAAGACTTTTTGTAACAATGCTTTATTAAGAATATCGCCCTGATAGAAAGTGACCGATTTACCTGTGATTTGCTCAACACGGTTTAATGCTTCGATGCTCGAATTAGACAAGTTGTCTAAGACGATCACCTCACTACCTGCATTGAGTAATTCCACCACAGTGTGGGTGCCAATATAACCCGCACCACCGGTCACTAAAATCGTCATTATTTAATTCCTTTTACAACAGTTTTTAAGTATTGGGCAAAATCATAACCGATTTCACTATGACGTAGGGCGTATTCAACATTGGCGCGCATATAGCCTTGTTTGTTACCGCAATCGTGGCTCTTACCTTCCATATAGTAAGCGTTCACGGTTTCTTGCTTCATCAACATGGCAATCGCATCGGTTAATTGGATTTCATCGCCCGCACCTGCAGGGGTTTTAGCAAGTAAAGGCCAAATGCTGGCAGGTAACACATAACGACCTACAACGGCTAAGTTAGATGGCGCTTCATCTACAGCAGGTTTTTCAACCAGTTCGACGAGTGGCTGTGATTCGCCAGGTTGCAGATCATGGCCATTAACATCGGCGATACCATATTGATTGACTAAGTGTTCTGGCACACCTTCAACCATAATCTGACCGACTTGGGTCTCATCAAACAGTGCAACCATAGCGGCTAAGTTGTCTTTGCGCAGGTTGCAACTTGCGTCGTCGATGATCACGTCCGGCAGCAATACGGCAAAGGGAGCGTCACCCACAACGGACTTAGCACACAAAATGGCATGGCCTAATCCCTTTGCTTGGGATTGACGTACACTGATCACTGTAACGTCTTTGGGACAAATAGACTGAACAGCCTCTAGCAGTTGACGTTTTACACGGCGTTCTAGCTGGGCTTCTAATTCAAAACTGGTATCGAAATGGTTTTCGATAGAATTTTTACTGGCATGGGTAACCAGTACAATTTCTTTGATACCCGCGGCGATGGCTTCGCTGACCACATATTGGATCAACGGTTTATCAACAACGGGTAGCATTTCCTTTGGAATTGCTTTGGTCGCTGGAAGCATACGAGTGCCTAAGCCTGCGACAGGAATAACGGCCTTACGAATTTGATGTTGTTTCATTGCGAACCTTTTAGGTCAAGGAGATGCGGTTAATGGCCAATATTGTAAATGACCTACAAAGAAAAGCTATTTACAAACACTGAATTTTGTTGGTATTTCGCGATTTTATCAGTCGATCGTCGTAGAGCATGTATCTCAGTGTTAAATTTTGTCGTCGATAAATTCCTGCTTAATGGGGATTTATAATGTTTTTGTAATATTTGCTTTACGTTTACGTCACAGTATTGGCCGAACAATAATTGTGAAGCAGTTAACAAAAAACAAGGGTTAGATCACTATTGACACTATCAGCGTCAGCCATGAAGTGAATGATATGACTAAAGGAACCACCTACATCGCCCATAGAGCCGATGACACAGGGTATATAGATTACCCACAAGAAGAGCATGATATTTGGAGTCAGCTTTACGCTCGCCAAGCGGTTAATCTCCCCGGCCGTGCCTGTCAGGAGTATCTTAACGGACTCGATGCGTTAGCGATGCCAAAGGATCGTATTCCGCAACTCGCTGAAATTGACTCTGTATTGCAGGCGACAACAGGTTGGAAAACCGCGGCAGTACCCGCATTGATTTCATTCGGACGTTTTTTTGAACTCTTAGCCAATAAAGAGTTTCCAGTGGCGACCTTTATTCGCAGTAAGGAAGAATTCGATTACCTGCAAGAGCCTGATATTTTTCATGAAATTTTTGGTCATTGCCCCTTGTTGACCAATCCATCATTCGCCCACTTTTCCCATATGTATGGTCTGTTAGGTTTAAATGCTAGCAAAGAGGAGAGGGTGTTTTTAGCGCGTTTGTACTGGTTTACTGTTGAGTTTGGTTTGCTTAAACCTCAAAACGGCGAACTCTGTATCTACGGTGGCGGAATACTGAGTTCACCCGGTGAAACCCTATATGCGATGGAGAGTGAAGTGCCCGAACGTAAGCCCTTCGATCTGCTAGATGTGCTGCGTACACCTTACCGAATCGATATTATGCAACCGATTTACTATGTGATAGAAAGCATTGATATGTTGGATGAAATTGCCAAGATGGACATCATGGGTTATGTCACTAAGGCACGTCAATTAGGTTTATTTCCCCCTAAATATCCTCCAAAAGCCAAGGCGAGTTAGTCTCGATTTGGCGGATGATTTGATTTAGTAATTTGATTCAGTAAGTTGATAAGTAATGAGTAAAGTGCAACTGAGAGTCCCTATTGATGTTGCCAAGAGGAGTAAGTATGACAGCGTTATCTGATATGAAATGTGAAGCTTGCCAAGCCGATGCACCGAAAGTGACCGATGAGGAATTAGCCGAACTTGTGCGTATGATCCCAGACTGGAGCGTGCAAGTCCGCGACGGCATTATGCAACTTGAGCGAGTGTACAAGTTTAAAAACTTTAAACTGGCAATGGCGTTTACCAATAAACTTGCCGATCTCGCCGAAGAAGAATTTCACCATCCTGGTATTTTAACCGAGTGGGGTAAAGTCACTGTGACTTGGTGGTCACACTCTATCAAGGGCTTACATAAGAATGACTTTATCATGGCTGCCAAGACAGACCAGTTATTAGATTAAACTCTTATTCAAACAAATCAGCGGCTTAATTTAATTTCGACGCTGATTTTATCTTCTTTTTACAAATGTGCTGTAAACTTGACTTGCCACTTTCTATTTTACCTTCTAACGTATACACGCCCAGCTATAAATCCTATCGTTTACGTTTGCGTAAAGCTAAACTGCTTGCCAAGCAACTATCGCTTTTACTAACGTGTATGGATAATAGCTCTGCACGGTTTATCCCAAAATTCAAATCAAAAAGGGAATATCAGTCATTATGCGCTTGGAAGTCAGTTGTCAAGATCGCGTGGGTTTAGCGAAAGATATTTTAGTCGTGTTAGAACGTTATGGTATTAATTTAATTGCCATAGATGCCAGTAACCAAGGCTTCTTATACCTACAGTTTGCTGAAATCAGTTTTGAAACCTTGAGTGCGTTGATGCCACAAATCCGTAAAGTGGAAAGTGTCCACGATGTGCGCACTGTTTCGTTTATGCCGTCGGAACAAGAGCATTACGCTTTAAAAACCCTCCTTAAGACCTTACCTGACTCCGTTTTTTCCATCGACGTGAAAGCACGTATTCGTATTGTAAATGAGTCAGCGTTATTGAATATCGGTATGGGTGAGCATGAAGTGCTCGATGAGTCGTTAAACCATTGGGTACAAGGTTTTAACTTCAGCCGTTGGCTGAGTGAAAGCCAAGTATTGGCCCAAGCGGCGCGGGTGCAAATTGGTCCGAATGAGTATCTTGCGGAAATGCTGCCAATTTATCTGCCCGATGACGATGATAAAACCATTCTCGTTGGTGCTGTGGTATCGCTGAAATCCCCCGCACGCGTGGGTAAACAATTTAATGCACTGCAAAATCAAACGACTGGCTTCGAAAATGTGTTAGCCAGCAGTGACAAAATGAAAGAAGTGCTCAAACAAGCACGCCGCATGGCCCAGCTCGACGCGCCTTTATTGATCACGGGCGAAACCGGTACAGGCAAAGAACTGATGGCTAGAGCCAGCCACGATGCCAGTATGCGCCGTGAAAAACCGTTTATTGCCATTAACTGCGCCGCTTTACCCGATAGCGCAGCCGAAGAAGAGCTATTCGGTTATGTTAGTCAGGGCAAAGTGATTAAGCGCGGTTTTTTTGAAGAAGCCAAGGGCGGTACCGTTTTTCTCGATGAAGTGGCGGAAATGTCTAAGGCCGCCCAAGTCAAGCTGTTACGGCTATTGCAAGATGGCACGTTTAGACGTATTGGCGGCGATGAAGAAGTGCGTGCCGATGTGCGGATCATTTGCTCGACCCAGAAAAACCTTGCTGAACTTTGCCAAACGGGAGAATTTAGAGAGGATTTGTACTATCGCATCCATGTGCTTAGCTACCACATTCCATCGTTACGCGAGCGTAAGATCGATATTATTCCGCTAACTGAAATGTTCCTTGAGCATTACAGCCAACAGTTATCTAGCCCTGTTCGCCGTATTTCAGCGCAATGCCGTGAACATTTACTCACGTACGCATGGCCGGGTAACGTACGTCAATTGAAAAATGCTGTGTTTAGAGCGGTTTCAATGTGGGATGGTTCGGCTGAACTGACTGTCGAGCAGCTAAAACTACCATCCTACGCCGAAGGTTTTGGTTACTTTGATAACGAATTTGAAGGCAATCTCGATGATGCGATGAAGCAATTTGAGGCGAGCCTATTACGGCGTTTATACCCAGCTTATCCAAGCACTCGTCAGTTAGCGAAAAAGCTGGGCGTATCCCATACCGCCATTGCCAATAAACTGCGAGAGTACAAGATAGCTAAGCGTCGTTAGGTCGAGTCTCGTTCGCTTTATGCGATAGATGTAACAGTATCGTTCCACTTAGTTGCCGACTTTTCAGGCATATCGCTTACCGAGATATTGATAAGCGGTCACTCGGTTATAAATGTAATGATTAGTTTACAAGCTGTGAAATAATTGACCTAAATGTGATTTTGCTCACGCTATAGGAATCTTGGCTCGCATCGGGTATTTCTACGCCCAGTAAAGATGTAAGGGCCAATTTGAGGATGCATATACCGTTAGCGCTCAACACTATTTATAAACCTAATTTAAGTTGGATAACGCTGTGCATTGACTAGCACAAAAGATGATCCGCCTAGCCGTAAAAGCACAGGAGCAAATATGAAACTTGCAAGTTATAACAATGGTCGCCGCGATGGTCAGTTGATGTTAGTGAGTCGCGATTTAACTAAAACGGTTGCCGTCCCCGCGATTGCCCACACTATGCAGCAACTTCTGGATGGTTGGGCATTGCTAAAGCCACAATTGCAAGAGTTATACGACGCGCTCAATGAAGGCATGTTAGATAACGTCCAAACATTCGATGAAGCTAAGTGCTTGTCGCCATTACCGCGTGCCTACCAATGGGCCGATGGCAGCGCCTATGTGAATCACGTTGAGTTAGTGCGTAAAGCCCGTGGTGCAGAAATGCCAGAAACCTTTTGGACAGATCCGCTGTTTTACCAAGGTGGCTCAGACAGTTTTATTGCCCCTAAAGCTGATATTCCCCTAGCGAATGAAGACTGGGGTATCGATTTTGAATCTGAAATCGCGATCATTACCGATGATGTGCCTATGGGCGTGAGCAGCGACAATGCGGCTAAGCATATTAAATTGTTGATGTTAGTGAACGATGTGTCACTGCGTAACTTAATCCCTGGTGAGCTGGCGAAAGGGTTTGGTTTCTTCCAATCTAAGCCATCGAGCAGTTTTTCTCCTGTGGCGGTGACACCAGATGAGCTGGGCACGCGTTGGGAGGACGCCAAAGTGCATTTACCCTTGATCACTTACTTAAATGGTGAGTTATTTGGTCGCCCCAATGCGGGTGTCGATATGACTTTTAATTTCAGCCAATTAATCGCCCATGTTGCAAAAACTCGTCCATTAGGTGCTGGTGCTATTATTGGTTCAGGCACTATTTCAAACTATGATCGCAGTGCAGGTTCAAGCTGTTTGGCCGAAAAACGCATGCTGGAAGTGATCGCCGATGGCAAAGCGACAACCCCGTTTATGCGTTTTGGTGACACTGTGCGCATTGAAATGCTCGATGATAACGGTGCTTCGATTTTTGGTTCAATCGATCAAAAAGTGATTGAATATAAAGCATAATAATTTCCCTTCACGGGACCTATAGTTGATATCAACGGAGCTTAATGGCTCCGTTTTTATAAGGACTTTTATAAGGATATAGTCAGATGAAACTTTATGGTTATTGGCGTTCCAGTGCCGCCTATCGTGTTCGTATCGCCCTAAACCTTAAGGGCATTAGCGTTGAACAATTGTCGGTACACTTAGTGCGTGATGGTGGTGAGCAACATGCCGCGGCCTATAGCGCCCTCAATCCCCTGGAATTAGTCCCCACTTTAGTGGTGGGTGATGAAGAGGATAGCGATGCACTGTCTCAATCCTTAGCGATTATTGAGTATCTTGATGAGTTATATCCCAAAACAGCGCTATTGCCAGCCTCGGCACTCGAGCGTGCCCATGTGCGCGCTATGGCGCTGACCATTGCCTGCGAAATCCATCCATTAAACAACTTGCGGGTATTGCAGTATTTAACGCAAACCTTAGGAGTAGATGAAGCCGCTAAAAATACTTGGTATCACCATTGGGTAGCGAGTGGCTTTGAGGCCTTAGAAACCCTGTTAGCTAGGCACAGTGGTCGTTACTGTTTTGGTAATGCCGTCACATTAGCCGACTTGTGTTTAGTACCGCAGGTGTATAACGCTCAGCGTTTTAATGTGGATTTAACGCCTTACCCCAATATCATGCGCGTGTGGGCCGAGTGTAATCAACTTGCCGCTTTTGCAGATGCAGCACCCGAGTGTCAAGCGGATGCACTATAAGGATGGACAGAGTCCCTAAACAAGACGATAAAACCGTGCAGTTTGAACTTGAATTACAGACTCGCTTACTTGAATGGATAATCCAAGATAGTGAGCGGGTTAGGGCGCTTCAACTGGTTCAACGCTGCGCAGAGGTGTATTCAATACCACAATGGTGTCTCGCGGCGGGTTTTGTACGCAATCTCGTGTGGGATCGTTTGCATGGACGTGAGTCAAGTACACTCAATGATATTGACTTGATCTATTTTTGTCCCTTAGATACCCGCCCTGAGCGTGACAGGGAGATTGAAGCTTATTTATATAAACAGGCTGCCGATTTACCTTGGTCGGTAAAAAATCAGGCTCGTATGCAGCTTAAAAATCAAGATCCTTTCTATGTCTCCTGCTCTGATGCTATGACCTATTGGCCAGAGTTAGAAACTGCAGTCGGGGTGTGCTATCAAAAACATGCTGTTAATGCATGGAATGATAAAACACTAAATAGCGCTTTAGTATTGATTGCGCCTTTTGGGTTGCATTCTTTATTTGAACTTAAACTGACAGCTAATCCCCGTAGGGCACTACCGATATTCAATCAAAGAGTCGCTGATAAAGCTTGGCTTATCCACTATCCTTTACTTAAATTGATTCGTTAAACATCCTCTATTTTCTCGCTTTCATACCCCATCAAACTTTAACTTTTTAGCTTTCCGGTAAGCAATGTTGTTCATTTGGCCTAAAAATTAATGTAACAGGAATGTTGACGTTTGTTTTATCAATTAACCCTTAATGGGTGAATAAGTGATTGCTAATAAGTGTCGTAGCTCACAAAAAATAAAGAGGCATTGTCGATAAATGTTTATATTTCGTGATGCAGATCCCAAGGGTTGTACCTATAAGTAGGTATTGGTTACTTGAGTTGATTTGGATCAATAAAATGGGCGCGTTTCTCTGGCAGTGTAAGCCTTAATTGTTAAGGATGTAATACAAAACAAAAACCTATGTTGTACATATGGAGAATGATGATGAATAAAAATACTGTTTCTGCCGTTATTGCTGCCACCCTTTTAGCTGCTGGTTTTTCTGCTTCAGTATCTGCTCACCAAGCGGGTGATATTATTATTCGTGCGGGTGTCGTAGTTGTTGCACCAAACGAGTCAAGTGACAATGTTTTAAATTTGGGTGAGTTCTCAGTCGATAACGACACTCAATTAGGCTTAAACTTTGGTTATATGCTGACTGATAACTTTGGTATTGAACTATTAGCAGCAACTCCCTTTAGCCATAAAGTTTCACTACCAGCCACTGGTGAAATTGCCGAAACCAAACAATTACCACCAACCTTAGTGGCTCAATACTACTTTGGTAATTCTGAATCGGTTGTTCGCCCATATATTGGTGTCGGTATTAATTACACTAACTTCTATGACAGTGACTTTAATTCCCATGGTGAATCATTAGGTTTAAGTGATTTAAGTATGAGTAATTCATGGGGATTAGCTGCGCAGGTAGGTTTGGACTATCAAGTCAGCAAAAACTGGCTAGTTAACGCATCTATATGGTATGCAAAAATTAGCACAGACGTTAAATTCACCGCAGGAACTGAACGATACGAATTCGACACTGATATTGATCCATGGGTTTATATGGTCAGCGTAGGTTACACTTTCTAATAAATTAGCAATAAGTAAAAAGGAGCCAAAGGCTCCTTTTTCGTTTTATCGTGATTAACGTTTTACATTGTAAAAAAGCCGAAGTTAATTCTTCGGCTTTTTGGCCTTCCAGTGGCGAGTGTTATAGATAAACTCGGGCAATAGCTTGGTTAACCAAGCCACAAGACGCCAACGTTTCGTTACATAGACGCGTCGTTTCCCTTGTTGCATCGCCTTGATGATTTGCGCAGCGACCTGTGGCAAAGGCGCAAGCCACATGGCACTTTGCTGCATTGCCGCCTTGTCGAGTAAACCGAGTTGGATATCGGTTATGGTAATAGGTAACTTTAGGCGCTGGGCGTGCATACTTAAACCTTCAAGGTAGTTTTGCCCAAATGCTTTTGAGGCATGATAGGCCACACTCGGTCCGCCGCGCAGGCCCGCAATAGAGTTAATTGCCGCAAGTTGTCCATAACCTTGCTCACGAAATAGTCTAAAGGCTGTATTGCAGATCGCGGCAAAACCGCGCACATTCACGTCGATAATATCTTGTTCAGGTAGCCAAGGCAGCTCGGGATCGTAGCTGTTGAGGCCTGTATTCACTAAGACTAAGTGCGCGCCTCCTAGGCTTTGCCAAACACTTTCAAGTTGACTAATAATGGCTTGTGGCTGTTCTATCTGCAGCGCAAATACTTGTACTTTTGTGGGCAGGGATGAGGCAAACTCACGCAGTGATTCAGGATCTTGAGCAAATAAGGCTAATTCAACCTGTTGTTCTGCCAATTGCTTTGCAAGTTCACGGCTCAAAAGTGAGCTCGCGCCAACAATGATTGCAGTTGCTTGGGTCATAGAGTTATCGACAACGAAATGGTGGCTTATGATAGGAAGATATGTTCATCAAGACAAGATTTATAGCATGGACATGTGGACATCTAGAAGTCTTTATGTATGATTAGGAGAAACGTAATGAGTCAATGGCTAAAGTTAAGTGCACTGAGATTGATGGCGCAGAGATTAACTGCAATAACATTAATCGCGGTAACGGGTTTATTGGCGGGTTGTGCAGCACCCAATGCGATTGTCGAAATCAAGGGTGAGGCTATTTACCGTGAGCGTATTGCACTGCCCCCAGAAGCAAAATTAATCGTCCAATTACTCGATGTATCCAAAATGGATGTTCCAGCCATAGTGATTGCTGAACGGGTTAAACAAGGTGCAGGTACTCCGACACCTTTTCGTTTTGTTATTGGACGAGATCAGTTTGAGCAAGGACATACCTATGCGATAGGTGCACGGATAATGCTCGAAGATAAGTTACTGTTTATTAATACTCAAGCCTATCATGTCGATCTCAATTCAACTGAGCCAATGACTATAATGCTTGAGAAAATCGGCGAGTGATTTGCTGCAAATATAGATAGCAGACGCGCCGAATCCGTTGGTATTTACGAACAGAAGAGGCGCGGTATGCCGGTAAAAATTCCAGATCATTTACCCGCGGCAGGGGTTTTAGAATCAGAAAATATTTTCGTTATGTCCGAAACTCGGGCGGCGAATCAGGATATCAGACCGATGAAGGTGCTGATTTTAAACCTGATGCCGAACAAAATCGAGACAGAAACCCAGCTATTACGTTTACTCGGCAACACGCCCTTGCAGGTCGATGTGGATTTGCTGCGCATTCACGATAAAGAATCTAAACACACTTCAATAGATCACATGAATACCTTCTACCGAGACTTTGAGGATGTGCGCCACAAAAATTACGATGGCCTTATCATTACTGGTGCCCCGCTGGGGCAAATTGATTTTGAAGAGGTGGTCTATTGGGATCATATCCGTGAAATTATCGACTGGTCCCAAGAGCATGTCACCTCAGTGCTGTTTTTATGTTGGGCGGCCCATGCGGGTTTATATCATCTCTATGGTTTAAATCGAAAAATATTACAACAGAAGCGTTCTGGCGTATTTGTGCATCGCCGCACTTGCCAGCATTTTCCGTTGTTACGCGGTTTTGATGATGAGTTTTTTGCACCCCATTCCCGCTTTGCCGAGATGGATGTACAAGAAATTAGACAGCATCCACAACTGCAAGTGTTAGCCGAATCCGCTGAAGCCGGTGCCTATTTGGTCTTAAGTCGCAATAACCGCAACTTGTTTGTGATGGGGCATCCTGAATATCAAAAATCGACCTTAAATGATGAATATCATAGAGATTTAGCACAAGGCTTAAATCCGGATGTGCCACAAAACTATTATCGAAATAATGACCCTGAAGCCGAAGCCATTGCCCGCTGGCACAGCCACGGTAGTTTACTGGTGAGCAATTGGCTCAATTATTACGTTTACCAGTTAACACCTTATGATTTGAGTGATATGACGGCCATGACACCCTGGGAATCGCGTTAAATCACGGGATTAAGTTCTGTCAGGATATCGCGCTTGGTGCTGCTGCAGTGGTCTTATTGATTGAATGCACCAAGCGCTCAGTGGAATAGTGGTTATTTGTAAATCCTATAATTTAAATTGCGTCACCAATTTATCTAGGTGAACCGATAGCTTTTGTAAGTTCGCGCTGGATGCTGTCAACTCGTCGGCAATCTCCGAGGTTTCTGTGGTTAATTGATTGATATCTTCGACATTACGGCTTATTTCGGTCACAACCATAGATTGTTCCTCTGTTGCGGTGGCGACTTGAATGTTCATATCGCTGATTTGGCTAATATGTGAAGTTATCAGTGCTAACGAATCATTAGCATCATCCGCTTGTTTTACCACCATGTCGCTTTGTTCATGACCACGTTTGATCGCTGTAACTGTTTTGGATGATTGCTCTTGCAGCTTATCGATCATGATTTGAATTTCATTCGTTGATGATGCTGAACGGCTGGCAAGGTTTCGCACTTCATCCGCCACGACGGCAAAACCTCGTCCTGTCTCGCCAGCACGGGCTGCTTCAATGGCAGCGTTGAGTGCTAACAAGTTGGTTTGTTCGGAAATACTTCGAATAGTATCTAAAATACTGCCGATCGAATTTGTTTGCGTTGCCAGTGAGGCAATATCAGTGCTGATATGTTGAATTTCGATTGACAAGGTGCTGACACTCTGGCGAGCTTTGGCAACGACACTGGCTCCATTATGCGCTTGATTATCGGCTTCTTTAGCGGCATTAGCAGCTTGGGTTGCGTTATCAGCAATGTTTTCCACTGTGGTGCCCATCTCATGGATTGCAGTCGCGATTTGTGTGGTGCGATCTCGCTCGTTAATACAGTTTTTGAGGGTTGCCTGAGCTTTGCCCGCCACATCATTTGCCGTATGGGCGAGTTGGCGAGAGTTGTCTGCCACAGCTTCAATAACGCTGCGTATCTTCACCACAAACTGGTTAAAGTGCAGTGCAATATCGCTGAGTTCGTCTTGCCCTTTTAGGCCAAGCATATTATGTAAATCAAGTTGATCACTGGCTGAAGAAATATGTTGTTGTAAAAGAGCCACGCGAAGTCGTAGGCGACGTAACATAATGAAGCCTAGAAGAAGGGAAATGCTCAAACCTATTGCCAATACAGCGAACATTTCTATACGTGTAACTTGATAGTTTTGCTGGCTTTCTACGAAGCTGGCGTTACCTTGTTGAAGCAATGTGTCAAGAATTGAATCGGTACTTTTTCTCATTATGCTGTAACTAGCCGCAAATTGGTTGCGATAGATTTCCTGCGATTTTTCCACATCACCATTTTCCATGGCCGAAAGCATAGGAGCTAGCTCATCGTTTTTGACTTTCTCAAAGAGATCGATCAATTTTTGTACTTCGTCACGAGTATTCGGATTTACTTGAGCATCACGCGCAGATTTTAATGCCGCATCCATTTCCGGAATGTCCTCAGTGCGGGTTTCATTTACCCGGGTTAATACCCCCTTTTTATCCTTCATTGTCGGTATTTCTTGCAAGATAATAATATCAATGCCCACTCGCATTCGAGGAATTCGAGAAGCGACTTCAGCCATCGACCTTAGTGGTGTAATGGTATTTTCGGCGAGTTTTTTAGTCTGGGTTTGCATACCAAATAAGCCTTGAATGGCTGTTAAGCAGATTAAGATAAGAGCAATACAGGGTATAGCAATGACCCCGATAAACTGGGTCTTAAGCGTCATCTTATTTAGCATGTCTTCCTTCCTACTTTTATTTAAAGGCTATTTGATTTGGTATATACAGTTAAATAATAGGGCACTATAAAATTGAATTAATTATTTGAATTCATGTTCGGTAGTCTCAAACTTCAATACTTTGTTAATTGAGTTCCAGTGGGGGTGTTCTGGATTTATTTGAACAGAACAGTAAAAGTTTTGAGCTGCAAAATTGAGCATAGTGGTTTTATAGGCCGCAACCAAATCTTGCTGGTTAAGTATAAGCCTTCTGTTCACTTAGGTTGGTTTTGGCGCAAAAAAACTTGGTATTTTCGCGGATGACCTCCAAACCTTATTTTTAGCTGCTTATTGATCTAACAAAAGTGGACGATACCAGTGCGAACAGCTGACTAAATGAGTGTTCCTAATTACCCTGCAGCAACCATGGTAGCCGAACTCAATAAGCTGCTCCTTCGTGCTACGGATGGATTTATGCGTGTCTGCGTTTGAGGTTGGTTTAGGTGCCTACTATTCTGAACCGCTATTTAGCATATATAGCATTTCTCCTTGCTAATCGACTTGCCGGATTAGCTCCACTCGCTGCGCTAGATGCAGCTAATACGAAATGTAGCTGTAAATCCTTACTGACAATTTTCACCCGATAAAATCGACACATTAGACCAAGGAATACTTGCTTTACGTTCGCGTAAACGTCAGAGTGGTTTTATTGTCGATTTTATTAAACGTCCCGAGGCTAGTACTAGGTCTCGTGGTCAATTTAGGTTGGAGCCTGCATGAGTACTGAACCGTTAAATCAAGATATCGTTATCGTTGCCGCTAAACGCACCCCAATGGGCGGGTTTCAAGGCAGTTTGTCATCCGTTGCATCACCGACTTTAGCCGCGACAGCGATTAAAGGTTTGTTAGCCGATACCCAATTGGCGGGTGAACAAGTCGATGAAGTCTTGATGGGCTGCGTATTACCCGCAGGTTTAGGTCAAGCGCCTGCACGTCAGGCCACTTTAGGCGCTGGATTGCCCTTATCCGTTGGTGCGACCACAGTCAATAAAGTCTGTGGCTCAGGCATGAAGACGGTAATGTTAGCCCATGATTTGATTAAAGCGGGCAGTGCAAAAGTGGTGATTGCGGGTGGCATGGAAAGCATGAGCCAAGCGCCGTATCTATTGGATAAAGCCCGCGGCGGCATGCGTATGGGCCACGGCAAAGTGCTCGACCATATGTTTTTAGACGGTCTTGAAGATGCTTATACTGGCGGGGCTATGGGAACTTTCGCCCAGAAAACCGCCGATGAATTTGGTATCACCCGCGAGCAGATGGACGCCTTTGCGCTAAGTTCGCTCGAAAAAGCCAATGCCGCGATTAACTCGGGGGCCTTTAAGGCCGAAATTACGCCTGTCATTGTGAGTGATCGTCGCGGTGATGTGACTATCGATACCGACGAGCAACCCGGTAATGCCCGCCCTGAAAAAATTCCTACGCTGCGCCCAGCTTTTACCAAAGATGGCACTATCACAGCGGCCAACTCTAGCTCTATTTCCGATGGCGCAGCGGCATTGATGCTGACCTCGCGCGGCGAGGCTGAGCGTTTAGGCTTAACAGTATTAGCCACCATTAAAGGCCACACGACCCACGCCCAAGAGCCTTCACTCTTTACCACTGCACCGGTTGGCGCTATGGCGAAATTACTCGCTAATATAGGTTGGTCAACGGATGAAGTCGATTTATTCGAAATCAACGAAGCCTTCGCCATGGTGACTATGCTTGCCGTGTCTGAGCTCGGTTTAGATGTGGCTAAGGTTAACGTCAATGGTGGCGCCTGTGCCTTAGGTCATCCGATTGGCTGCTCGGGTTCACGTTTGCTGGTGACCTTAATTCATGCTTTAAAAGCCCGCGGCCTTAAACGCGGTGTTGCCTCGCTGTGTATCGGCGGCGGTGAAGCGACGGCGATGGCCATCGAGGTCTAATCGCTAACGTTTTAGTTAAATCAACAAGACGGGGCTGGCAAGGGCAATCACTTCCCTTGAGGATAATCATAATATCGCACCGCCAGCCCATCACTCTACAAGGAAAGGATTGCAACATGACCACACAAGTAAAGCATTATATTGACGGCGAGTTTATCCAAGGTACTGGCACATCACAGATTATTGTTACCAATCCCGCGAATAACTCGCCGATTGCCGTGATTAATGCTGCCACCAGCGACGAAGTTCACGCCGCGATTGTCAGCGCCAAAGCGGCCTTTAAAACCTGGAAAGAAGTGCCAGTGTCTGAACGCGCGCGCGTCATGTTGCGTTATCAACATCTGCTAAAAGAACATCACGATGAACTGGCGACCATTCTTGCAAAGGAAACCGGTAAAACCTTTGAAGATGCCAAGGGCGATGTATGGCGCGGTATCGAAGTCGCTGAACATGCTTGTAACGTGGCGTCATTATTGATGGGTGAAACTGTTGAGAACGTCGCGCGTTCAATTGACACTTACAGCTACACTCAACCGCTCGGTGTGTGTGCCGGTATTACGCCATTTAACTTCCCTGCGATGATCCCGTTATGGATGTTCCCACTGGCGATTGCCTGCGGTAACACTTTCATTTTAAAGCCTTCAGAGCAAGATCCTATGACGCCGCAGCGCCTGGTAGAGCTGTTTGTTGAGGCGGGCGCACCTAAGGGCGTATTGCAATTAGTGCATGGCGATAAAACCGCCGTAGATATCCTGCTGGCAGACCCTGCGATTAAAGCCATTTCTTTCGTCGGTTCTGTGGCTGTGGGTCAATATATTTATAAAACGGGTACCGATAACTTAAAACGCGTGCAAGCCTTTGCGGGCGCGAAAAACCACTGCGTTATCATGCCAGATGCAAACAAACAGCAAGTGATCAACAACTTAGTTGGCGCTTCTGTGGGCGCGGCGGGTCAGCGTTGTATGGCGATTTCGGTTGCCGTGTTTGTTGGCGCCGCTAAGGAGTGGATCCCAGAATTAAAAGAAGCCTTAGCCAAAGTCCGCCCAGGTTTATGGGACGATAAAGCAGCGGGTTATGGTCCGGTGATCAGCCCAGCAGCTAAGGCGCGGGTGCTTAAACTTATCGCCCAAGGTAAAGCCGAAGGCGCCGAGTGTTTACTCGATGGCAGCGATTTTACCGTAGAAGGTTATGAATCCGGTAATTGGATTGGCCCAACCATGTTCGATAAAGTCACCACTGAGATGAGCATCTACAAGGAAGAAATCTTTGGCCCAGTGCTGTGTTGCATGGAATCAGACTCCTTAGAAGCCGCCATCGAATTAGTCAATGCCAGCCCTTATGGTAACGGCACGTCTATCTTTACCGCTAGCGGTGCAGCTGCCCGTAAATATCAACATGAAATCGAAGTCGGCCAAGTGGGAATTAACGTGCCTATTCCTGTGCCATTGCCTTTCTTCTCATTTACCGGTTGGAAGGGCAGTTTCTACGGCGATCAACATGCCTACGGTAAGCAAGCGGTGCGTTTCTATACCGAGACCAAGACCATCACTTCCCGCTGGTTCGAGTCCGATATCGCCGTAGCTTCAACGCCAAATATGAGCATTAACCTACGCTAAGCTCGGTGATTAATCGATAAACCACGGCGTCTTTACGGCGCCCAATTTATTCAATAAAAAAGTGACCACAGAGTCATAGGAGAGCCCAATGGATTTTAATTTCAACGATGACCAACGCCAGTTTGCCGATCTTGCGCGCCAGTTCGCCGCGGAAGAATTAACCCCGTTTGCCGCCAAGTGGGATGAAGAACATCATTTCCCCAAAGACGTGATCCAAAAAGCCGGTGAGCTGGGTTTTTGCTCTCTGTATTCGCAAGAATCCGAAGGTGGCATGGGCTTATCGCGCCTCGATGCCTCGATTATTTTTGAAGAACTCGCCAAGGGCTGCACCGCGACCACGGCCATGCTGACCATTCACAATATGGCCACTTGGATGGTGACGACTTGGGGCACTGAAACCCTGCGTCAGACTTGGTCTGAGCCGTTAACCACAGGGCAGATGTTAGCGTCCTATTGCTTGACTGAGCCGGGCGCGGGTTCGGACGCTGCATCTTTGCAAACCAAAGCGGTGCGCGACGGCGATGAATATGTTATTTCAGGCTCGAAAATGTTTATCTCGGGCGCTGGCGCAACTGAGCTTTTAGTCGTGATGTGCCGTACTGGGCAGGCGGGGCCGAAGGGGATTTCGGCCATTGCAATTCCGGCGGATGCCGCTGGCGTTATTTATGGTAAAGCTGAAGATAAAATGGGCTGGAATGCCCAGCCGACTCGCCAAATCACCTTTGAAAACGTGCGTGTGCCAGTGGCGAACTTGCTCGGTGAAGAAGGCCAAGGTTTTGCGTTCGCGATGAAAGGCTTAGACGGCGGTCGAATCAATATCGCCACCTGCTCAGTGGGGACGGCGCAGTCGGCTTTAGAGCGCGCAACTCAATATATGAATGAGCGCCAGCAATTTGGTAAACCTTTAGCGGCTTTCCAAGCGCTGCAATTTAAGCTCGCCGATATGGCGACAGAATTAGTCGCAGCTCGCCAAATGGTGCGCCTTGCGGCCTTTAAACTCGATAGTGGCGATCCTGAAGCCACGGCCTATTGCGCTATGGCGAAACGCTTTGCCACCGATGTGGGTTTTCAAGTCTGCGATGCGGCGCTGCAAATTCATGGTGGATATGGTTATATAAGGGAGTACCCGCTGGAACGTCATTTCCGTGATGTGCGTGTACACCAGATTTTAGAAGGCACTAACGAAATTATGCGCTTAATTATCGCCCGTCGTTTACTCGATGAAAATGCAGGACAAATCCTGTAAGTCTACTCGCAATATGCGTGACTTACAGGTCGGCGATAACTGAAAAGGAGTCTATAAAGATGGAATATTTAGTTGAACGTATCGAAGGCCACACGGCGATTCTGACGATGAATAATCCGCCAGCCAACACTTGGACCGCCGAGAGTTTGCAGGCGCTTAAAGCCAAAGTGCTTGAGCTGAATGCCAATAAAGATATTTACGCCTTAGTGTTAACGGGTCAAGGGCAAAAGTTTTTCTCCGCTGGCGCCGATTTAAAACTGTTTGCCGACGGAGATAAAGGCAACGCGGCAACGATGGCAAAGCATTTTGGTGAAGCCTTTGAAACCTTAAGTCAATTTCGCGGTGTGTCGATTGCCGCGATTAACGGTTATGCCATGGGCGGCGGCTTAGAAGTCGCGCTCGCCTGTGATATTCGTATCGCCGAAATTCAAGCTGTGATGGCATTGCCCGAAGCGACTGTCGGTTTATTACCCTGCGCGGGCGGCACTCAGAATCTTACCGCATTAATCGGTGAAGGTTGGGCTAAGCGGATGATTTTATGCGGTGAGCGCATTGATGCGACTCAAGCATTGAATCTACGTTTAGTGGAAGAAGTGGTCGACACTGGCGAGGCTCTTAATGCGGCAATCGCGTTAGCCGTCAAAGTGGCGAACCAAAGTCCAAGCAGCGTCACAGCATGCAAGACACTCATTCAAGCGGGGCGCACTATGGCGCGTAGCCAAGCGCTGCCGATTGAGCGTGAACTCTTTGTCGGATTATTTGATACCGAAGATCAAGCCGAAGGTGTGAATGCGTTTTTAGGGAAACGTAAAGCCGAGTGGAGAAATCGCTAATGAATAATGTAGTAGATCAGGCCACAACCACGCAAAACGTGGTGTTTCAGACCTTAGCCACCGCTTCTGGCAAATTGGTTGGGGTGGTAACACTTAATGTGGAAAAAGCCCTCAACGCCCTAGATTTAGGCATGGTCCGCGCAATGACGGCGCAGCTGAATCTGTGGAAGAAAGATCCCCTTATCGCTTGCATCGTATTAGATGGCAGCGGTGAGAAGGCATTTTGTGCCGGTGGTGATGTGCGCGCTTTATACCATGCTTCCATTGCCGCTAAGGGACAAGTGACTGAGGAGGCGAAGGTTTTCTTCGAAGAGGAATATCGCCTCGATTATCTACTGCATACCTTTGGCAAACCTGTGTTGGTGTGGGGTGATGGCATTGTCATGGGCGGTGGGCTCGGTTTGATGGCGGGTGCGAGCCACAGAGTCGTTACCGAAACCTCGCGCATTGCTATGCCTGAGGTGACTATCGGCCTGTATCCCGATGTGGGCGGCAGTTATTTCCTTAATCGTATGCAGGGCAAGATGGGGTTGTTTTTAGGGTTGACCGCCTATCAACTCAATGCAGCCGATGCCTGTTATGTGGGATTGGCCGATCATTATCTGAACCGCGATGACAAAGAACTGATGTTCGATGCCATGGCAACCTTAGATTGGAGCGATACGCCAGCGCTTAATCACCAACGTCTAGACAGCATGATCAACGAGCTGTCTAACCAAGTGGATATTCCTAAGGGCGAAAGTGTATTAGCCGAAAGCCAAGATATTATTGATCGGCTGATGGCAGGGAGTCTGCAGGATATCGCTACACGTATGTCAACTCTGGTGTCGGACGATGCTTGGTTAATCAAGGCGCGGGATACCTTCCTTGCGGGCAGTCCTATCAGTTGGCATTTAGTCTACATCCAAGGGCAGTTAGGGACTAAGCTCAGCTTAGCCCAATGTTTTAAATGGGAATTAACCGCGAGTGTTAACGTGTGCGCCCACGGTGATTTCTGCGAAGGCGTTCGCGCACTCTTGATTGATAAAGACAAGCAACCCCAGTGGCGTTTTAAGGATGTTAACTCTGTGCCCACAGCGGTACTTGAGCAAATATTGACTTCCCCTTGGGGCGAGGCACATCCCTTTAGCCAATTGAGCTAAGCGTCTGATGGCCGTGTTGATTAAGCACTGAGTTGGCTAAGCGCTGAGTTTATAAGCTTAGCCAAGCTCGCTTTACTCTGTGATAACGACAGCATAATTAGCGGACTAGCATTATCACAACACTAAAAAACAGCACACAGGAGTGACGGCATGAATACAGTCGCATTTATCGGTTTAGGTAATATGGGCGGCCCAATGGCGGCCAATTTATTAAAAGCGGGCATGACGGTTCGCGTATTTGATTTAGTTCCCGAAGCCATGCAGAACCTTGCCGACCAAGGCGCTTTTGCTTCAAGCACGGCCTGCGGCGCGGCGGCGGGTGCCAATGTGGTCATTACTATGCTGCCTGCGGGCAAGCATGTGAAAAGTTTATATTTAGGCAATGGAACAGACAAAGGCCTGCTCGAAGTGGTTGCGGGTGATACCTTGCTCATCGATTGTTCGACTATCGATGCGCAAAGCGCACAACTCGTGGCGGCCGAGGCGGCAAAAAGTGGCATTGAATTTATGGATGCACCGGTTTCTGGCGGCACAGCTGGCGCGGCGGCGGGCACCTTAACCTTTATTTGCGGTGGCTCGGATAACGCTTTCGAACGTGCGCAGCCCGTACTTAAGGCTATGGGCGTGAATATCTTCCACGCAGGCGGTCCAGGGGCGGGGCAAGTCGCTAAAATCTGCAATAACATGCTGTTGTCAGTGTTAATGGTCGGTACTTCTGAAGCCCTGCAAATGGGGATTGACCATGGTCTTGATCCTAAAGTGTTATCCGACATTATGAAGGTCAGCAGTGGTGGCAACTGGACGCTAGAGAAGTACAATCCCTGCCCAGGCGTGATGGAAACTGTGCCTTCTTCTAAGGGCTATCAGGGCGGCTTTATGGTAGATTTGATGGTTAAAGATCTCGGCCTGTCCCAAGAAGCCGCATTATTGAGCAACTCCAGTACGCCAATGGGCGCCTTAGCCCGCAGCTTGTATGTTAATCATGCAAGGCAGGGCAATGGTCGCCGAGATTTTTCCAGTATATTTGAACAATTTGCACAACTTAAAAAATAGACATAGATAACAAGGGATAACCAGATGGATTTAACAGATAAGGTTGTCGTCATTACTGGCGGCGCGGGTGGCTTAGGCCTAGCAATGGCGCAAAATTTTGCGCAGGCGGGTGCTAAGTTGGCGCTTATCGATGTGGACCAAGAAAAACTCGAGCGAGCCTGTGCTGAGCTAGGATCGGACACTGAAGTCCAAGGTTATGCCTTAGACATTACCGACGAAGAAGACGTCGTCGCAGGTTTTGCCTATATCCTCGAAGATTTTGGTCAAGTGAACGTGTTAGTGAACAACGCCGGCATTCTGCGCGATGGCATGTTAGTCAAAGCCAAAGATGGCAAAGTGACTGACCGTATGTCTTACGAACAATTCCAGTCGGTGATTAATGTGAACCTGACGGGCAGTTTCCTCTGCGGCCGTGAAGCCGCAGCGGCCATGATTGAGTCAGGCCAAGCGGGTGTGATTGTGAATATCTCTAGCCTAGCTAAAGCGGGCAATATGGGTCAGTCAAACTACGCGGCTTCTAAAGCGGGCGTTGCGGCTATGTCTGTCGGCTGGGCAAAGGAATTAGCGCGTTACAATATCCGTAGCGCAGCGGTCGCACCGGGCGTGATCGCAACCGAGATGACTGCGGCAATGAAGCCTGAAGCGCTGGAACGTTTAGAGAAGTTAGTGCCTGTTGGCCGCTTAGGTCATGCCGATGAGATAGCTTCCACCGTACGTTTTATTATTGAAAACGATTATGTTAACGGTCGAGTATTTGAAATCGATGGTGGCATTCGTCTTTAATGACAATAATCTTATGGATATGCATAAAAACCGAGCCTAGCTCGGTTTTTTTATATGCTTAAGCGTTATACCCAAACAACCTGAAAATGCACGATTCAGCGGGAATTTCAGGTGGCTTGGGTATATATACCCTCTGCCTGTCTATTTAGCTTGTTGGAGTTGACATTTAGTTGTTAACCTTCAACAATCGCCCTCCAGTTTTTTTACATAATTTTACAACCATGTTTAACGGCATGATGGGGTTGGTTATCCGAATGTCTTGGCAGGAAAAAGCCCTTTGGCTTGAGAAAATAACGAAACGTATGATGCTCGTCGTGGGCACCCTTGGCGTTCTCGTTATTTACAGTGGATTTTTCTTTCTGCTATTGAGTGGTCGTACTGTGGCTGTGATCCCATGGTTTTTCCTCGTCTCGCCTTGGATTTGCATCTACTTCGGTTTGACTCAGGTACAACAAATAAAAGTGTTAAATTGGTTTATCAACAAATTTAAGAAATAGCCCATAGGGTAAATTAGGATTTTGTTTTAGTTTGTGATGTTAGCAAACATGGGGAAAACAATGGGTTTAGGACGCTATTTTCCATATCTGTTAAGCGCTGTATTGCTGCTTGGTGGTTGTGAGCGTACGGATACAACGGACACATCAGCAAAAGAGCATGGCGATCGCATCGTGGCACCTTATGGTAGCTGGCACTCACCTTTGTCTGCGATAGATGTGTTTGAACAGGCTGATAATGTCGCCGAGTTACAGAGTGTGGGTGATGCCATTTACTTTGCCGAATCAAGTGGAAAAGCGCAGGGTAAAGTGGGGATTAAACGCCTTGATGAGTTTGCGAATATCACTGAGGTAGTTCCCCCTGAGTTCAATGTTAAATCCACCGTTCATGAATATGGTGGTGCTGCATTTTTGGGGATTGGTCAGAGTCTATTTGCCACCAAATTACAGGATCAACTTTTTTATCGCTTTGCGCCAAACCAACCCCCACTTCCCTTAACCCCAAATGGTACTCGTCATGCTGACTGTATCGCCTATCCAAAAGGATCGCGCATTATCTGTGTGCGTGAAGATCACCGTCAAGAAGGTGAACCTAAGGCGAGTTTAGTGACGATCAATCTTAATTTTGCGGGTGAAGGGGATACCTTTGTCTCGGGGCATGATTTTATTGCCTCACCTACCATCTCCCCTGATAACACTCAGCTTGCGTGGATAACCTGGGAACATCCCTATATGCCTTGGGATAACAGTGTGTTATGGCTAGGGGATTTAGATCGTAAAGGGCAATTGAAAAATATCCGTAAGATAGCAACGCCCGAGCAGTCCTCAGTGACTCAACCTTTGTTCAGCCCTGATGGACAGCTCTATGTCGTCGCGGATATGAGCAATTGGTGGAATATTTATCGTGTTGAATCAACGGGTTTTCTCGTACCTGTGTTTGCCAAGAATGCCGAGTTTGCTGTACCCGATTGGTATTTAGGCAATCATAATTATGCCTTTGAATCGACCAATACGCTGATCGCCAGCTATGTTGAAGGAAATCAGGCTGCTTTGATCAGGATCTATTTAGACTCTGGTTTAACTGAACCTTTAGCCGTTGATTTTGCGGAAATAACCCAAGTCATTAAGGGCGAAGATGGGGTTTATTTTGTGGGTGCTAAGGCGACACCAGAACAGGGGGTTTACCGAGTCGTTGGCCGTGGTACAGAGCTTGTGTATGCTCCCGCGCTACCGAAACTTGGCCCTAATTATGTTTCACGGGCAAGGGATATTGCTTTTACTACGGGTAAAGATCAGCAAGCATATGGTTATTTTTACGCACCGGTGAATCCTGAGTATATTGCCCCCCATGATACTCGTCCGCCTTTAATTGTGATGTTGCACGGTGGCCCTACCGCGCGCGCCAGTCTTGCCTATCGCAGTGATATTCAGTTTTGGACTAGTCGCGGTTTTGCTGTGCTCGATTTAAATTTCCGCGGGAGCAGCGGTTTTGGCCGCGCCTATCGTCAAAGCCTCTATGGGAAATGGGGGCAGAGTGATGTGGAAGATGCGGTCAATGCCGCCAAATATCTAGTGGCGAAGGGGTGGGTTGATGGACAGAAACTTGCGATTCGTGGGATCAGTGCGGGTGGCTTGACTGTGATGTCATCATTAGCCTTTTATGACGTATTTCATGCGGGAGTGAGTTACGAGGGGATCAGTGATTTCGAGCAGCTCGCTAAGGGAACCCATAAGTTTGAGGCCGGTTATTTAGATCAATTGATTGGCCCCTATGCTGGCAATCAAAACCGTTACCGCGAATTATCCCCCCTAAACCATTTGGATGGACTCAATGAGCCATTACTCATCTTTCAAGGTCTTAGGGATCAGATTGTCCCCGCTCAGCAATCACAAAAAATCTATGAAGCGCTTAAAGCCAAGGGCGTACCAACAGCCTATATCGCCTATGACGATGAACCTCATGGTGGGCGAAAGCCTGAACATAAGGCAGCGGGATTAGAAATGGAACTCGCATTTTATGGGAAAGTGTTTCAATTTACCCCCGCAGGTAAATTACCAGAACTTGTGCTGGATAATGCGGCAGCCTTACATTAGTTCGGTTTTATGAGGTTGATTTAAGCTCAAGGTTAAGGCTATCGATAATGGCACAGTGGGGCTGCTTGCCTCCTTGGCATTGAGTGACCATTTGCTGTAGTTGCGTTCGCAGATTTTGTAACTTTACTATTTGCTGCTCAACATAGGCAAGATGGCTGCTAGTGAGTTGTTTAACATCTTCGGCATTGCGGCTTTCGTTACCCCTTAAACCGAGCAGCAGTTTACAGTCTTCTAAACTAAATCCCAGATCGCGGCACTGGTGCACAAACTTAAGGGATTCAATATCTCGGGTGCGATACACTCGATAACCCGCCTCATTACGCTCAGCGTGAACTAGACCAATATCGTGATAGTAACGAATACTCTTAACACTTAAGCCTGTTTGTTTAGCCACTTCGCCTATTTTCATTTTAACCTCGGTAAGCCGTGATACGTAAAACCTCGATCAGTCAATTCTTCCTTGACTCTCCCGCGATGGGAGACTTTATCTTAGACCTATAGTGTGAAACATCAAGTAAGGGATCTCCCATGTCTATGACCAGACTCTATGTCGCCAATATGAATTGTGCTGGCTGTGTTGCCAAAATTGAAAAGGCCTTTGCCGTCCAACAAGGGGTAGAAGCTCGGGTAAATCTCGCCGATAAACAAGTGACAGTCAATGGCACTATGAGTGCCGATGTCGCGCTTGAGGTGATGGCGAGTGCGGGTTTTCCGGCTGAAGTGATTGTGGATGCCAAGGCCGCAGCCGAAGAAAAACGGATTGAGGACGCGGCCGAGTATCGGCTTAGAATGCGCCAAGCCATTGTCGCGCTCGCGATTGGTATTCCTATGATGTTATGGGGATTACTGGGCGGTGAAATGATGATCAATAGCCCGAGTATGCAATTAGGTTGGGGCATTATGGGGCTTATCACTCTACTTTTGCTGGTGACTACGGGCGGACATTTTTATCAGGGGATGTGGCGGGCACTCAAAGCCAAAACCACCAACATGGATACGCTCATCGTGCTCGGCACTAGTACGGCATGGGCCTATTCCATGCTGGTGGTCATACTGCCAAACGCATTTCCTCTGGATACTCGCCATGTGTACTTTGAAGCGAGTGTGATGATCTTAGGTTTGATTAACCTAGGCCATGCTCTAGAGCTTAAAGCACGTGGCAAAACCAGCGAGGCGGTGCAGCGTTTGCTCGGGCTTCAATCCACAACCGCAATTCGTATCGGCGATAAGGGCGATGAGCTGGTTGAGATAAGCCTGCTCAAACTAGGGGATAAGTTGCGCTTACGTCCCGGTGATAGAGTCGCCCTCGATGGCATTGTTGAAACCGGACAATCCCTATTAGATGAAGCCATGCTCACGGGTGAACCCATTCCAGTCGTGAAAAATATGGGTGATAACCTAAGCGCGGGGACGGTTAACGGTAATGGCAGTTTGGTTTATCGCGTTACTGCGGGGCAACAAGATACGCGACTGGCGAAAATTATTGCACTGGTGCAAGAGGCGCAAACGTCTAAAATGCCTATCGGCCGACTTGCGGATAAAATCTCGGCGGTATTTGTCCCCAGCGTAGTCGCGATTGCGCTGGTGGCTGCGGTTATCTGGTACTTTGTTGGGCCAGCTCCCGCCTTAAGTCATGCGCTAGTCGTGCTAACCAGCGTACTTATTATCGCTTGCCCCTGTGCTCTGGGGCTGGCAACACCGATGTCGATTATGGTGGCGGTGGGGCGAGCGGCGCAAATGGGGGTATTAGTTAAAAACGGTGAAGCACTACAAACCGCGAGTAAGGTTGATTGTGTGGTGCTCGATAAAACGGGCACAGTGACGCTGGGTAAACCCGAAGTGACGGATGTGAATTGGTCACCTGAGTTAGAACCCCATGAACGTGAGCAACTGCTCGGCGCTATTGCTAGCCTAGAGCAACATTCTGAGCATCCCTTGGCGAGCGCGATTGTGAACCATGTTAAACCACTCGTGCCTACATTGCCCGAAACCGACGTTTTTACTAACCATCAAGGCAAAGGGATTGAGGGTAAGGTGGATGGGATTTGCTTTGCGGTGGGTAATTTTGCCCTGATGACCGCGTTCAACGTGGTGGCAAGCGATGGTGCCGCTTTAGATCCTAATGCGACTTCCCATTTTTCGAACCAAGGTAAAACCCCTATTTATGTGGCAAAAGCGGGCAAGTTAGTGGCCACTATTGCCCTTGCCGATCCAATTAAGCCTGATGCAAAGGCAGCCATTAGCGCCATGCTACAGCAGGATATTCGCGTTGTGTTACTCACGGGCGACAACCCACAAACTGCGCAGGCAGTGGCCAGTCAGGTGGGGATAACCGAAGTGATTGCAGGTGTATTACCAGAGCAAAAACAACAACATATTAAAGCATTGCAACAACAAGGGCATGTAGTCGCTATGGTGGGGGATGGCATTAACGATGCGCCAGCCCTGATGAGCGCCGATGTTGGGATAGCCATGGGATCCGGCACTGAGGTGGCGATCGAGAGTGCGGATATGACGCTACTTTCCCATCAACTGATAGTGATCGCGAACTTATTAGCATTATCGCGCGCGACCATCACCAATATTAAGCAGAATCTCTTTGGCGCTTTTGTGTATAACAGCTTAGGTATTCCCGTGGCGGCGGGGGTGCTTTATCCCTTAACGGGGATGTTGTTAAGCCCAGTGATTGCAGGTGCTGCCATGGCGTTATCATCCCTGACCGTGGTGACAAACGCTAATCGATTAAGGCGACAAAAGTTATAACTCCTAGCTTGCCTTGGTGTCGATTTGGCTCAGGTAATGGGCTACGCCAAGGCGAGGCTGAACAATGGTTCCATTGCTGATTGAGATCATCAGTTTGTCATCCGACTTGGCGATGATAAAACCTTACCTATTGGAAAATAGCCCTGAGATTAATCGTTGGATTTGGTCAGTATTTTAATCAAGCTAAAAGTTTGGGTAGGTCCTTTTTAGTTGATAATTTAGCCCAAACTGCTATAGTGCCACGTTTATTTTTACCCCCTCAGGTTCGACAAAATTGGTTTATGCTTAGTTGCATTGCCAAGAATCTAACCAACATTACTCGATTTGGAAGTTCATTTTGATCACAACAGCGAATATCACCATGCAGTTTGGCGCTAAGCCACTGTTTGAAAACATCTCAGTTAAATTTGGCGGCGGTAACCGTTACGGTCTTATCGGTGCAAACGGCTGTGGTAAATCAACCTTCATGAAGATCCTTTGCGGTGATCTAGAGCCGAGCAGTGGTAACGTCTCGTTAGATGTGAATGAACGTCTGGGTAAGTTGAGCCAGAACCAATTCGGATACGAGCAATACACGCTAATCGATACAGTGATCATGGGTCACCGTGAGCTGTGGAAGGTAAAGCAAGAGCGTGATCGTATTTATTCTTTGCCAGAAATGAGCGAAGAAGACGGCATTGCCGTGGCAAACCTAGAGATGGATTTTGCCGAGATGGACGGTTACACCGCTGAATCTCGCGCGGGTGAATTACTGTTAGGTGTGGGTATCGGCATTGAAACCCATTTTGGTTTGATGTCTGAAATTGCACCGGGCTTAAAACTACGGGTGTTGTTAGCGCAGGCGCTGTTCTCCGATCCCGATGTACTGCTGCTCGACGAACCGACCAACAACTTGGATATCGACACTATTCGTTGGCTACAGGACGTATTGAACCAACGCGATAGCACTATGATCATCATTTCCCATGACCGTTACTTTTTAAACTCAGTCTGTACCCATATGGCAGACTTAGATTACGGCGAGCTGCGCGTTTACCCAGGTAACTATGACGAATATATGCAGGCGGCCACCCAAGCCCGCGAGCGTTTAATTGCGGATAATGCGAAGAAAAAAGCCCAAATTTCTGAGCTTCAAACCTTCGTTGCACGTTTCTCTGCCAACGCTTCTAAGGCGAAACAAGCTACATCCCGTGCCCGTCAAATCGACAAAATTAAGCTAGATGAAGTTAAAGCCTCTAGCCGTGTTAACCCATTTATTCGCTTCGAGCAGGAAAAGAAACTGTTCCGTAATGCCTTAGTGGTTGAAAACTTAACTAAAGGTTATGACACGCCATTATTTAAAGATTTAAATTTGATTGTCGAAGTGGGTGAACGTATCGCTATTTTAGGTGAGAACGGTGTTGGTAAAACTACGCTGTTACGTACGCTTATCCATGATATTCCGCAGGATGAAGGCCATATCCAATGGTCTGAAAACGCAAATATTGGCTACTATGCACAGGATCATGAGTCTGATTTCGCTAACGAAATGACCCTGTTCGAGTGGATGAGTCAGTGGCGTAAACCTGAGGACGATGACCAATCGGTGCGTGGTATTTTAGGCCGTATGCTGTTTGGTTCTGACGACATTAAAAAGTCAGTCAAAGTGCTATCGGGTGGTGAGAAGGGCCGGATGTTATTTGGCAAACTCATCATGCAAAAAGCCAATATTCTGATGCTCGACGAACCGACCAACCATATGGATATGGAATCTATTGAGTCATTAAACAACGCCTTAGAAAAGTACGAAGGCACCTTGTTGTTTGTGAGTCACGATCGTGCATTCGTATCATCATTGGCTAACCGTATTATTGAAATTACCTCTAAAGGCGTGAATGATTTCAAAGGCACCTATGATGAGTTCCTCGCGAGCAAAGGCATTGAAGGCTAATTTTTGCCTTAAGTGTTTAAACCCTGTTTGAATAAAAATGCCGCTCATATTGAGCGGCGTTTTTATTTATGGTATTTGCATCGACTAAGCGGCTATTGCTTCACCTCGGCGCTCTTTTGCTCGACATAAATTAAGCTATCAGTATCAAAACCTTTGGCTTTAGCCATCTTGATAAATTGCTGAATTACCTCGGGGGATACCGTTGGGGTTTTGGCCAGTAGCCACAAATAACCGGTATCAGGCCCCGATATAAACGCGTATTGATAGTTTTCATGGTCTAATTCGAAGACCACATAGGATCCATAAAATGGCCCAAAGAAGGAGACTTTCAAATAACCTTCTGAATCACCATTTACAAAGTAGGCTTTACCTTCAGCCTCTTTCCATTCATTTTTTGAGGGGGAAAAACCACGGTTAATCACCATCACACCGCCATCATCTTTCAGACTATATTCGGCGGTGACTTGGTTTAAACCTCTTTCAAAGGAGTGATCGAGCCTCGCAATTTCATACCACTTGCCTAAGTAACGATTGAGTTCAAAGTCACTTACGGGTTGAACATTTTTAGGCATACCTAAACAGCCAGACAGTATTAACACGCTGATCATTAAAAGTAGTTTTTTCACCACAAGCTCCAAAAGTTAACGACTGCTAATGATAGTCTCGCAATATCTTAACCTTGGCAAATTCAATCTATCACTCTAGATTTGTGTGTTGTTTAATTTCGTTTGGCTTATCCAACCTTGGGTGATGCCTACGCTTATCATCAAACCGATAGCACTTAATCGAATAGATTAAATAATCGATTTTCGTGATCGGAAATGGTTTAAGGGATCTTGGCAATAAGCGCCTTTAATTCGCTGCAATTCGGCATAGTTTTGCTCAAAGTACACGGATGTGGGTATTGTCTTGTCCTTATAGCTAATAAAAGCGCCCGAGGTATTGGGAATGTCTGCATCGCGGCAGGCATCAATCCAATCTAAGGATCTGTTGATCCTTGTGTAAACCGAGTTGTCATGGAGTTGGGCTTTTTCCTCTAGATCTGCATTCCACCATGCCTGATATTGGATGATGTAGGCTTTTTCTTTGTAGGGGAAAGCACTCTGATTTTTCTGCGAGTCACTGATTTTTCTGTAAAAATCTCCTGTAATGGCGCCAAGAGTGACATAGGTAAAAAGACCTAATTGACGGTTTCCCTCGAGGGTTTGCGTCGAGGTTAGGCTTTCAAGCAAGTTAATATGTCCCGTTTTAAGCCCCGTCTGAGCCGCTAAACGTGAGGTTACTCTGTGGGGCGCGGGTTGGCTTAAATCCTGCCACTTCACCCCTTTCATCTGCAGGTTTTGACCCCATCCCTGCAACGCCGCTTGGCTTTGCTGCTGTAAACATTGAAACGACTCCCTGTTCCAGCTTTCCATTAATTGTTCACCATAGGCTTTGGTGAGTCCGCCTAGGGTATCAACGCGAACTCTATCGGGCTTTAAACCTAATTCGGAGAACTGATATTTAATAAAGTACTCTAAACTGGCATGATTTCCCTCCCAATGGCCGTACATAATACAGTTATGTTTTACCGAATTAGGGTCAAAACTTGCCACGCTGGTGTCGGCTTGGTTTGATTCTAGTTTTAGCTCAGGCCCTCGTTCGAGCTCGAATTCATCCTCAGGGCTGGCTAAGGATTTAGTATGGATCTTCAAATTGGTGCCGAGCAAACAGGATGTATTGTCGGCATTGATCGTTTCTTCCCAACGTTCTAGCAAACGTAATGTTGGCGTTGTCTCGATTAAGGTTTGTGTGTCGGGCTGATAGCAGTTCCATTCGAGCTCAAACTTAAGCAGGTTTGGGGGAAGGGGAAACGTTTGCACAAAAAAGCGCGTGACTATGCCATAACTCAAGCCACCGCCGCCCTTAAGTGCCCACAGTAGTTCGGGTTTATTGGCTGCCGAGATTACTTGGGTTTCACCTATACCTAATACAATTTCAGCCTGTAATAATGATTCACAGCACATGCCATACTTACGCGTCCAAGGTCCCCAGCCGCCGCCCATAATAAAACCCGACAATCCAACGCTTGCACTGGTGCTATGGGGGATCATCAAGCCCTTTTTAGCGAGATCCGTTGTCAGGCTATTAATGGTCGTGCCTGGCCCAATAGCGACAATGCCACTAATAGGGTCGATTTCAATGCTGTCCATTTTACTGAGATCGATCACTATGGTGTTAGTTTGTCCACTTTCCCCTTCATGATCATGTCCGCCGGAGCGCACACTAATGGGTAAGTTGTAATCGATAGCGGCCTTATAGACGACTTTAACATCATGGGTGCTGGTGCATTTAATAATCGCAAGGGGCCTTTTTTGTAATCGCCGATTGAACAGTTGGCAAGCCTGTTGGTAGTTAATCATTTGCTTACCAGTGCTAACTAAAAAGTGCTGTTCGCTGTAATAGTGTCCATTGGTAATCATATTTTCAGCACGAATGTATGAGCGAACTTCATTAAGAAAGTGCATAAAATGTTTAGCTTGGGTAATCACTATACTTTCGCTAATACGAATTTCAGCACTTAATCTGGTCTCGGTGGATTGATTAATGAGGCATTCACATTCAAGTTCATCTGCAACTGTCATATGAACGGTGGAACGATAAGGGGTGAGTGACTTAAAAATATCAACACTGATCTTTATATCACTGCGCTCACTGGCGATATAATCTACCTGATAAATAAAGTGTGGCCAGGATTCATGGCTTGATTCAATAATATAGGCACAGCGTTCATTGGCTGGAATAATATTAGGGAGTTGCTTTAAAAATATATTGCTACTGGGCGTGTTTTTTTTGAATTCATATTCAGTGTCATTAAAGATGATAAGCATGACTTCTTGTTTTTTGGGTTTAATAAAATTAACCGTCTCGCCATGGTCAGTATGCTTTTTTTGATAAATATGCAGATTACTTTCAGTAATCGCTTTTTGCTGCTCAGGGTGTTGGTAATAATCGAAGATTTCAGCATCTGATAACCAGCGGTTTAACAATATAATGTCAATAATACTGCCATCGAAGGCAGTCTCAATATGATTGTTGGCAAACATCATATCTGGATCATATTCATTATCCGTAATGAGTGGAATATGATGCTGTTGGGTGTGAGTGATTTCACTATCGACATAACATTTTATTTCATTGTATTGGTAGCATACGGATAATAAATGCCAATGATCATCATTAAGCCCTCCGAGAGTTGAAATAGCCTCTATGCGAAGCAATGTTGTGGTAATCGCGCATTCAATATGGCCCAGTGAATTAATCTGGACAGAAAATCCAGTTTGGGTTGGCTCACTGACATACTGATAAATATGGCCGCCATGAGTGGTCTTTAACCAGCATTGAAAGGTAAAAATATCGAGTGGGCAGGTACTTATTGGCAGTGCTATTTCTGTAATACTCGTATTTTTCGTCGATGTTGGCTTATGTTTCATCTGTTGCAGTCCCTATTATTTCCGCTGATGATTTCCCTAATAGGGTGAACAAGATAAACAGGTTCACCCTTTAGTGGCTAAGCCCTAAATACTGGGCTTAGCACTTTAAAGTGATGTATTAATTCGGTCGCGACCATCGGCCTTTGCACGGTACAGCGCGGTATCGGCGGCGCAGAGCATTGCCATTGAGGTGCGAAATTGTCCATTGAGTTCACTCGCAATGCCTTGGCTTGCGCTCACAGAGACATAGTCGCGTAGCCCTTGCTCGGTAAAACGCAGGGCATTAATCCCTTGCTGTATTTTTTGGGCAATAGTGAGCGCCATTTTGGCATTGTGGTTTGGCAGAATAAGCGCAAATTCTTCGCCGCCGTAACGGGCTGCTAGTCCTATGTCGATAGGCACTATGTCAGCGATTACCTTGGCAATTTTGCGTAGACATTCGTCCCCTTGGATATGGCCGAATTGGTCGTTGAACACTTTAAAATAATCCACATCGATAATTACAACGCTGATGGGGCGCAGCTTGTCGGTACATTCATCCCATTGATATTGGAGTATTTCATCAAAGTAACGGCGGTTCGCAAGTCCCGTTAGTGAGTCAGTGGCAGCCAACTTACGCAGTTTCTGATTTTCTTCTTTGTGCTGAGTTAAATCATGTATCACCATCACGAACAATGGCTCATGGCTCGGGATATAGGAGATTGACAACTCGACCTCTTTTGCTTTGCCTGAGGCGGTTATTAGGGTGATTTCCTCGGCTGGGTGCTGCACTGGCTGACCATTGTCTTTACCCACTTGGGTGTCATTACTTAGTAGATTGTTATAGCGAGCTTGATGGTGCTCAGTTAAAAAGTTGCGCCAATCCTGCCCCTTCAACGTGGACTGTGGGCACGCTAATAAGTCAGCGCCTCTGCTGTTGCTAAAACGGATATAACCTTGGGCGTTGACCACAATAACGGCCTCAGTCAGATGCTGAATAAACAGTTGAATGGTTTCAACTGAAGATTGCTCAAACAGGGTAAGTGGTAAAGCGGATTGGGTTTCACTATGCAGCTCATTACTGAACGTGGAATGATGTTCACCCACTAGGGATAATGAGTGTTGTGAGCGAGTCAGTTTAGGTGAGCTTGTCATTGTTGTCATTCTCCGTGAACCTAATGTCATCTGCGCTAAGCGCTTTTCTGATGATGACTTTATTATTCACAAAGAAAAGATACCTTCTGCTTACCTTCTGATTTAACATATTGTTTATAAATGATTTAAATATTACCTTCCTAGTGGTTTTTGAGGCATTTGGTCAGTATTAGAGTGAGCGATACTATTTCAATGCTAATGGTCGAAGCTGAACATTGCCGTTTTAAGCAACAAAGTCAGCTTGAGGATGAGTGTAGTGATAAGAATTAGTATGGATTGAGTTGAAAATTCCAGTCGTTTACAAAGCTAATTAAAGGGGGGATGTAAGGCTTGGCTGTAGGATTTACCACGACACCATTTGCCACCTTGTTTAACCTTAAAGGTGCACATCGCATCCCAACGACCACTTACTCCGCTATATTGACGGCGAAAATCTTTGGCAGAGGTAAGCCACGCATCGGACGCAATGCCTAATTCATTCAGCAGTTTTGGCCGCTGACTATCGATAAAGTCTTTCTTATCTTGGCGAATCGCTCGGCCTGTCCAATCAATAAGTCAAGATAATCGGCAAAGTGAAACGGAATACCAGATTGCTCACCAAGGTGTGCAGCACCCTCAAATTTGGCGAGGGATTTGTGCGTTATTTTATGCAGATTATCGGAGGGCTTAGTTTGTTGATTTGGGATACTCAACGCACTATTGGACAGATTTAGTGAGCTAATTCGTGCTTGAATTGATGTAAAATCAGAGGATTGCAAGGAGTTGGTAATCCCTGCTCGAATAGGGTTTAAATCCACATACATCATACAAGCCAGTAATGCTTGTTCATCTAGTAACGCTTGCGACTTAAAACGCCCCTCCCAAAACGCATCTTTACACTCATCTTCACGATTGGCTTTACGGGCGATTTCTTCATTTAAACAACGCACCTCTTCTTTAAATCAAAGGCAACTAATACTACTCAATCGCTCATGCCATTCGGTAATTCACCCATCGAGCAACATGCGTTCACCTTCAATTAAGGCGTCACCATTCATATACTTAGTGGCAATGGCATGGCCTTTAGTGATTTGGCTCCAGCGGCTGATCATCTCTTTTTGCGTTAACGATTTCGCCTTCTGAATATAAATTTTAGTACTAGGTGATAGTGGTTATTCCCTGTCTATTTCGCAAAGAGGGCATAGGCGCAAATATCGATACAAAAAATAGCGGACAAGGCTTTGATTTTATCTACAATCCAACCGCGTCTATGTTCATAACTGCGGCCAGTGAGTTTATCCTCACCACATAGAAAAGCCCTTCTGACACAGCGATTTATCACATGATAGAAGGGTGTCGCATTAGCATCAATTAACTGTCTTCTGGCCGAGGTTATTATCCGCTCCAAACAGACGCAATTAAGATAATCTAAAGGCTAGTAGAAGAGGGGACAAAGCACAAAAAGATATGGCTGTTCCCGCTTTTTGTTAAAGAAAATGCCCAACCCGATTAAAGGCTGAGCATTTTGATTTAGATTTAATTGAGTTATTCGGTTCAGAAGATATGGCTACACCGAAAAACTCATATAGTAAGTCTGTTAGGAATAATTGCTAATTTACTCTTGGCCTCGATTGATAATTTGTGGGTCTGGACTTAAGAGCATCAGAGTATTAATTGTATTTGTGAGTACAAACTGGAACTTAGTGGTTCCCGGTGTTCTATCTAAATCGACCAGTTGAATAAGCTTGCCATCACTGCTAATAGTAACAGCATCAATAACTCCATCGAAAGGGGTGATAAAACCAAGACCAGTAAATTTAAGCCCTTTATCTGTCTGGTCATTAAGTAGGTAAGTCACAGTGCCTGCCTGAGTGACTGTGACATCACCTTGGCATTCTGTACCGCTGGCATCCGTATAAATAAATACGGGTTCACCATTTTCTAGGGTCACATTAACTTTAATAAATTGAGCTAGGCCTTGTGGTATTGACATTTTTAATTTCCTTGTTGTTGGTTAAAGTTTTATATCTGTAAAGTTTGATTTTTCTAATAATTTTTTAATTTCATCATTTTTTGATAACTCTCCTAGGCAATCAAGGGATTGTGCGTAAGGAACTATATATTTTGGTGACTTATTTTTCTTTATAATAGGGTGTAGTAGTGACTTTGATTTTTTGCATAATATGATAGCTGCATTTTTATCTTCGGTAAATCTCAGTGCGCGAGCCTCTATTAATTGACTTTTTGATAGGTTTGAAATGTAGTGTAAATTTTTTTTGAATTTATTTGATAGTTTTTCATATGCACTTGTTGCCAATTTTGCATATGTAATGCTTTCCTTAAATTTTCCTTGTAATTGTAAATTTTGAGCTGATGTTAGTTGGTACGCTGCATTAATTTCATCTATTTTTGATGATGACATTAGCTCTGTGTCAGAACTCATCACTTTATTTAATGTGTGAATATTATTGTCATTTAAATTGTTTTTTGAAAGAGAAAGTATGATGAAATAAAAATAATATTTTTGTGTTTTCCAAATATCATTTTTTGGATCTTGCTCAAGTGCATTCGATATAGCTGAAAGCCCAAGTCTAGCTTGGTTTAGAGCGTCTTCTTTAAGGTTTTGATAACTATATAACTCAGCAAGAATTTGATAACTACCAGCTAATCTATCGAGTATGTAAGGCTCTCTAATATAGCTTCCTTTTTCTAGTTCCTGCTGAAGCTGGATATGTATTCTTATTGCAGAAAGTCCATCACCTTGCGAGCTTGCCGCACTTGCTAACCAAGATCGGGTATCGGCCACATCCGCAATCAATTGACTATCCTCTGGTACTTTTGCCAAAGCGAGCAATTTAAGCCTTAATGATTCTTCAAAATCCTGCCGCGCTTGATCAAACTCCTGCTGTTTCATCGATACTGAGCCCAGAGTGTTATGGGCGTATGACAGCTCCATTAATGCATCTTTATCCTCTGGTGCTAGGGCGTACATGGTTTGGCTGTATTTTAAATATTGTTCGTAAAAAGGACGTGATGCCGCCCAATCGCTAACATCATATTTAAGTTGTCCGAGCCAAAATGCATTGGCGCCTAGGGTTTTCAGTAGGGCTAGGTTGTTTGGTTGCAAATTCAATAGCGGCAGCATTTTCTCCTGCGCGGCGAGCAGGGCGCTGCGGGCCTCATCGATTTTATTACGCGAATAGGCCACTTCGCCCATGGCCTCTAGGGTTTGACCATGTTGAAAACGGGCATCAAAACTTAAATGTGCATCATCATCTTGATGGGAAAAATCGCTGAAATAGGCCAGCGCCTTGTTACTGATGCCATCGAGTAAATCCATCCGGCCGATGCCGCGCATTTTATCGGCGAAGTCACCGACCATAAAGCCAAGTAAATCCTCGGCGGCGAGACGCTTTTGCTGTGCCAGTTTTTCGGCTTCTATACTACGTACGCTCATCACCCCCGAGATAAGTGTGAGTACGCATAATAGGGCAACTGTGATGCGCCTTGTCCAGCGCAATCGATTGGCACGTTTAGTTGAAGCGGTAATAAAGGTGGTTTCACTCTCTTCTAAATCAAATAACGGATTCTGACTGAGGCTTTGGGCTTCTTTTAACGGTTTGCCATCGGCGAGCAGATAAGCGCTGTGCTTGGCTTCACTGAGCCAGCGTTTAGATAAATGTTGTAGGCGACTCTTAATGCTTAAGCTGTCGTTATGCTCGCTAATCCAAGCGGTTGCCCGCGGCCAACGGCGCAAAAGTGCTTCGTGGGCGATGCTAAAACAGGGCTCACCATTTTGCAGATGCGACACGAATAAGCGGCTATCGACCATGGCTTGTACTAGGGCGGTTTCTGCTGTGCTTTGCAGCTGCGACCAGCGGGCGGTGCGGCTAGTAATGGACTTTTCATCTTCGCGCAGGGTGACTAATAGGGATAAAATCCGCGGCAGGCTGGCTTTTTCGGCATCACTTAAGTGTGAAATCGCCTGCTCGGCATTTTTGCCAATCGCCCCTTCAATACCGCCAAGTGCATGATAAACCGAGACTAACAACTTATCGTCGGCGCTGCGCTGCAGATACAGCGCCTGCAAGGTGTATTGCAACATCGGTAGCGCATCTGGGTTACTGGCGGCATCGCTGCAGAGCATTTCATCGAGCGGCATGGCGGTTTCGCTGTCAACTTCCCAGCTTAAGTTGGCGGCCACCGCAGGCAGGCGGATCATTTGCAAGAGTTCAGTGCGCGTCGGCGGCGCTAGGTCAAAATGGGCGCCCCGGGCTTTACCTGCCATTAGGCTTGGGTAATTGACTAATAAAGGATAAAAATCGTTGCGACAGGCACTGAGAATTAACACTGCATTTGAGGTGGCAAGATGCTCTAACAGTTCAATAAAAGTCGTGCGCTCGCTAACACTAAATAACGGTGATGAGAGCAACACTTCTAATCTGTCGATAAATAAGGCGAAACGCGGTGTTGCATAGGGCTGATTTTTAAGTGCTTGTTTGCACTGCGCGATAATATCTTGGATATCTTCAGTAAGCTTGATTGCCAACGTATCGGCGCTCATCCCCTCGAAGACTGGGGTGTCGTTGACTTCCCAATCGAGCATGGCACTGGCAAGATCGGTGAGCAGTTGCCCTTTGGCGACATCGGCAAAATCTAGGCTGCTAAAGGAGGGGACGCCGACCCCATTAAAGCCATTTGCCTTCATTAAATTTGGCAATACCCCCGCATTAATTAAGGAAGATTTACCGCTGCCACTGGGGCCTAAAATCAGACAGAAGGCACGGCCAAAATGGATTTGCTGGCTAATGCGGTTAAGTAAGGTGGTGATTTGTTCGCTACGGCCAAAAAACACCTCGGCATAGTTGGCGCTATAGGCTTGTAGCCCGGGAAAAGGTGAGCCGCCTTGCCAAGTTTGTGGGCTGGCGGTGGCTTCGTGTCCCACGGGAAAACGCACTTCGGCTAAGGTGCGATAACCACGTTTGCGAATGGTTTCAATATAAGTGGACTCGGTGGCACTATCGCCTAATGCGCGGCGTAGCTGGTTGATAATCTTGTGTAGTGGATTATCACCCGTATCTATCCCTTGCCAGCAATGACTGACAATCTCATCACTGCTCACGACTTCGTTTGCCCGTTGACACAGAAATAGCAGCACATCCATGGCCTTAGGCTCAAGTTGTTTGACTTGTTTGCCGAGGAGCAGACTGTTGGCGCTGGGATTAACTTGCCATTCACCAAAGAAAAATGTGCTGTCACTCATAGGGGGTTCCATTTATTGAGTATTGACCATGGCACTGCAAAAGCTTGCTCTGTGAGTCACTCTTATTGTTATAGATATTGTTACAGCTATTGTTACAAAGAACCGTGTTTTGTCATTCAAAGGTCTGACGTCAAGACCTTGACATTATGCCGATGTTAATTGGTATTTAAAAGGAATAACCCTTGATAATCAATGTAAACTTTATCAAGGTAAGGTGTGGGAAATAGTCTGGAGCTTGTCATTTTTATGTCAACAGTTTGTGCCTTGCTCCGCATGTTAAATAAAATGATGGGCTTTAGGTATGGATTGCAAAATATTAACAATAGAAAAGTGCCCGCGATTGGGCACCTTGCATTAGGTTGAACTTAAGAATGATAATCCTTATTTATCAAAATATTAAGCTAATATGTTAGCGCGTTAAGGTTAGCGCCTTGGCTTGATAGCTTAACCTTGCCATTTGACCTTGATCTTGCAGTTCTAGCTCATTGAGTTCAAAAGGCGGCAGCAAACCCGAGGCTTGGATAAGCTTAGGATCAAGCGTCAGCTTTAACTTTGCCGCGTCGGGCGTGAGCCAACTGGCGGCTTGGGTACGAAGGATCGCTACTTTCTTACCTTCGGCATTGGTGCCCGTTAACGTGCCACTTAAGCCAAAACGTCCTGCCTCGGCCACGGTCAACTCAAAGTTGATTTGGTTTGGTAGCCCTTTATCCCATATTGTGAGCACTTCGGGTTTGATGCTTGCCGAGTTGACATAGGGTTTAAAGGCGGTTTTGACGGTGCGTAATACTGGACGGCCATCGATTTCGGTTTGAACTGTCAGTTCGATTTCACTGAAACCCGCATTACTGCTGGCGAGGCTGATACCCGCTGGCATTACGGCTTGCCACGAATCATCTTGTTTTACCATCGCAAGGTTTTGTATGTTGCCATCGGCCTGTTTTAGTTTTGCTTGGGGGACAAAGCTATTATCACTTTGAGTTAACGTGAGTTTGAGCGCGACTGTCTGCGCATCAGCGGCAATGGCGGTGGGTGCTTTGATACTCAATTGATAGGGCGAGCCTTTTTCCTTCACATTGACTAAGTAACTGGCGCTAGGCGTTAAAGGTTGGCTTACCTGTAAGCGATACTCACCCGGTGTAGCCTTAGCCGACATTTGCAGTGCGCTGGAGTCATCACTTAACCCTGCGCTAGCAAGAGCCTCGGCATTGACCATTGATTTAACTAACGACTCGTTACTATCGATAGTGGTAGCGGCTGCTTTTCCTTGAGCCGCTTTTACCTCAGGTGCAATGCGCTGAATTTGTACACGTTCTGGGGCTATGGCTTCGGCATGCATCAGCGCACCTGAGCTAATATCGCCCCGAGGCGCAATTCGCACTAAGCTGGCAGCTTGGCTCATCGTGAGTGTTACGCCTGCATTGAGTTCGGCACCCGTCACATTGATCCAATATTCATCACTTTGGCTTGCTTGTTCAAGCAAAGGTTGGCTCGCTTGATACTCACCATAAAGCGGCGTGATAAAACTGACGTACTCAGTGTTAGTGTTGATAGCTGGAAGGGTTGGGCTAGCGATATTGGTATCAATGATATCGGTGTCGCTCGGTGCGGCTAACGTTAATCCTTTAGCATACATCGGGCTGGCATTGCTTTCGGGTTCGGGCGTTGTGGCATCATCCTGGCAGGCGGCGAGTAGTCCGCTTAGCACCAAGATACTGGCAATTTTGCTGAGTGTGTGCATCTTAGTGCTCCTTAGATATGGTTGCGGATCAGCGTGTCTAAGTTGAAGCACGCACGGCGGCTCTGCTGATGGCTTAACGGTTCTTGACCACGGGTTTTTTGTTTATCGGTAAACCACACTGTGCCTGCCGCTTTTTGCGAACTGCAATTTAAGAAACCGTCGGAGCAGCTATCGAGCCAGTTTTGGGTGGTTTCCAGCGCGACTTGGTTTTGATAACCCCCGCAGTAACTGTCGCTGTCCCAAATCGCTGAGTCTACGTCTGAGCCCACCACCACTTCAAAGGGTTTGCTAAGGGAAGGGCGACCCGCAGTGCCATAGAGCCAAGTGTTGTTGTAGTTCGCCATCCAGCTCACTTGTTGCTGTTTTACTGCATTGCTGCCGTAACCGAGTAACCAACCTAAGCTGGTTTCGAACACATTACCTTGGTTAACGGCATCGGCTAGTGGTGTTCCGCCGCTGGAAGGTGCAAGGGCGATAACCTTTGAGGTGGCATTGATCACCGCTGGATAACGGCTATCCCACGTTGGATTAGATAAAATCCAGCGCACTACGTTGCCGCCATTGGAGTGGGTGATAAGTATTAAATCGTCGATATTTTTGGTTTGGATAAAGCTGTTGAGTTGAGTCGCTAGACAGCCTGCGGCGCTTTCTTCCCACATATATTGGTCAAAGTCGCAGTTGATCACAGTGTAATTGTTTGGCACTGGGATACCTTGGCGCACCGAATTAACAAATTCTGGCGTCCAGTAATCGGCTAGGGCATTGGTCTGGTGACCCGTGCCGTGGATAAAGGCGACGCCAGTGGCGGCTAGAGTTGCTGGGCTGACGGCTAACAGACCCAAGAGCATGAGGGCTTTTCCGATCTTCATGGGCATATCTCGTGTTGTTGGTCTTGTTGACTTGGTGAGAGTGACTGCGTATCTCGTTTAAGGTTATTAACCTAGTAGCAACATTTAGCGCTGGCAAGTAAATAATCACCATATAATTGAACAGGATGGGAGTTGTTATAGGTATTCTTGTTTTAATGCCAGTAGAAAGAGTGATAACGCCATGATAAGCAATAGCTAATAAACCGTATTAAGTCTTGCCCTGTTTTAAATAACTACTCGCATATGGAAAAGAATTTTCTATGACATGGGTATTCTAAATTAATAGGTTTATCGTTCTGTAACTGCAGGTTTTTGTGACAAATCCTTTGCATCCTCCTTTTTACACTGGGATCTTGATATCCCGCTAGTGCATTTAAGGACTAAACCGATTAGGCTCTTAGGAATAACCAAAGTGGCTAAGACGAGTGTTAGTTCGCGCAGTCAAAACAAGGCCATGTTTATGGGTACGACAATGGAGAATTCGCTTGGCTATAGAACACAATGAGATGGTGAGCACTTTAAATGGATTGCAATGCCGCACTAATTTCACCATTAAAAATATTACCGAATATATGCTGCCTGAGACGAAAGAGGCTTTCTATTTACACCTCGACGGCAAATCGCCGAATCTGATTATTCGCCCCGCATTTGAGGTGTTTTCGGGTGAACTCGCTACTATTGCTGGGGTTCATGCCAAATACGATTACTTTCATAATGGGGAGATGACGCGTTTTCCTAAGCGTTTGCATAGGAGCCTGACCGAAACCCACTACGGTCTTGCCTTTAACTTTGATACGGTTGAAGCGGTGCAACAATTCATTGCTCGCTTAAGTGCCATTGTAAAAGGGGCTTAGGCTTCTATATTAAAGAATCGCAGGTTTTTGCCTTGATACTTCAGCATTAAATTCCTCAATATCAATGAAAATGAGGAATTTAACTGCTGCCTTTTCACGCGGCTTTTCAGTATATTCATCAGTAGATGAATTTTGCTGGAGCTTGCCATGTCGCTCACCCCCGGTCGCCCTAAGGGGCTAGTCCCCTTTACTGTCCAACCCGCATCACCGCCGTTCATTCCCGGTCGGCCGAAGGGGAACTCAGACGCTCGCCAACGCTTAATTATCGCGGCCTTAAGTCTCTTTAGTCACCGCAGTTATCCAACGGTTTCTACCCGTGAGATTGCTCGTGAAGCTGAGGTCGATGCTGCGCTTATTCGTTATTATTTTGGCTCAAAAGCCGGATTGTTCGAACAGATGGTGCGGGAAACCCTTGCGCCAGTATTAGCGCGTTTACGTGAATTATCTGCAGCCCAAGCCCCTAATAATATGGGGGAACTGATGCAGACATACTATCGCGTTATGGCGCCTAATCCCGGGCTGCCACGGTTAATTATGCGGGTGTTGCAGGAGGGCGATGGCACTGAGCCCTACCACATTATGTTGTCCGTGTTCGATCAAATTTTATCCCTTTCTCGGCAATGGCTCGAAACCACATTAGTGGATGCGGGGCTATTGAGGGAGGGCATAGATCCTGATTTAGCGCGCCTAAGTTTTGTGAGTCTTATGGTTTTTCCGCTCATTGCGCCACCGGTGTTGATGCGACAGCTTGGTTTTAGTGCCGATGCCGAGGGTTTACAACGGTTAGCACTGCACAATATGCAGGTTTTTACTCAGGGTTTACTGTGTGAACCGAGGAATGTGTGATGAGTGCCAATCTTAGCTTTATTATGCGTGTGGGAATGAGTTGTTTACTCTTGCTATTGGTGGCTTGTACTGAAGAATCCCCAAGGGTGCTGGGCACAGTTGAGCGGGACAGGCTAACGCTCACCGCTCCCGTCGGTGAGTTGATTACTCAAATAAGTGTGGTTGAAGGTCAAAGGGTTAAAGCTGGTGAAGTGTTAATTCAGCTCGATGTAACCTCAGCTAATGCGCGCCTAGCCCTGCGCCAAGCTGAGCTTGATCAGGCAAAAGCTAAGCTTTCCGAGGCTGTCACTGGTGCGCGTTTAGAGGATATTGATAGGGCTAAAGCCGTACTCGATGGGGCGAATGCCAGTGTGCAAGAGGCTCAGCGAGCCTTTGAGCGAACAAATCGTTTATTTGCCACAAAAGTGCTTAGCCAAGCGGATTTAGATACGGCCCGAGCGGCGCGGGATACCAGTCTAGCGAAACAGGCTGAGGCGCAGCAGAGTCTACGTTTGTTAGAAAATGGCACTCGTAGTGAGCAACTCGCGCAGGCCAAAGCAGCGGTTGCAGCGGCCAGTGCCAGTGTCGCAGTTGAGCAAAAAGCTTTAGCAGACTTGAGTTTAGTGGCGGCGCGTGATGCCATTGTCGATACTTTGCCTTGGCGCGAGGGCGACCGTATCGCCGCAGGCACTCAGTTGATTGGTTTACTGGCGAGGGATAATCCCTATGTGCGGGTATATTTGCCTTCGACTTGGTTAGACAGAGTGAAGGCGGGCGATAGCGTGAATATCCTGGTGGATGGTCGTGAGGCACCGATTGCGGGTACAGTGCGCAATATTCGCAGTCAACCCGCTTATACGCCGTTTTATGCGCTCAATGAACGCGATCGTGCAAGGTTGATGTATCTAACGGATATCACAATTTCCGCCGCGGGTCAGGATCTGCCCACTGGCATGGCATTAGAAGTCGAACTCGATGTATTGCAAGAAGTGCAGCAAAAAGTGGAAACGCCATGAGCCAAACCGATTTTGCTATCCAGACCCAAGGCATGACCCGCGCCTTTGGTGGTATTAATGCGGTAGAAAACCTTGATTTAGCCATTCCCAAGGGGACGATTTACGGATTTCTCGGCCCCAATGGCTGTGGAAAATCCACCTCGATCCGCATGTTGACTGGGCTACTGAGCCCAACGTCCGGGAATATTCGTGTCTTGGGGGAAATCTTACCCGGCGCCGAGGAAAAATTACGTCGCCGCATTGGCTATATGACGCAGAAATTCTCCCTATACGATAATCTTTCAGTGCGGGAAAACCTTGAGTTTGTCGCGCAAATTTATGGACTTACCCGTCGTCAGTCCCAGCAGCGCTTAGCGGAGTTATTGACGCTTTACGATTTAGTCGGCCGCGAGAAACAAATGGCGGGCTCCATGAGTGGCGGTCAGAGGCAGAGATTAGCCCTAGCGGCCGCGACTTTACATCACCCAGAATTACTGTTCCTCGATGAACCCACCTCGGCTGTTGATCCTGAAAATCGCCGCGAGTTTTGGGAGCGGTTGTTCGATCTCTGCGCCCAAGGCACCACGATACTGGTGTCGACTCACTATATGGATGAGGCCGAGCGTTGCCACGGTTTAGCGATTTTGGAGCGGGGGATAAAGCGCGCCGATGGTTCACCGCAGCAACTGATGGCGGCCATGGGCGCACGGGTAATCGAAGTTTCGGGTGATGATTTACGCACATTAAAACAATCGCTTATTAGTGAGTCTGCCGTGTTGTCGGCGGCGCAAATTGGTAGTCGTTTACGGGTATTAGTGCGAAGCGATATAGCCGATCCGTTAGCTTGGCTTAAACCAAGAATCGCAAATAGAGCGATGGAAGAAGTGCGTGCCAGCTTAGAGGATGTGTTTGTGACTTGCACGGGTGAACGCTTGGCCGCTCACGCCAAGGAGGCTAGCCATGTGGCGTAGAATTTTTGCAATTGTGGTTAAAGAGCTGCGGCAATTGTCTCGGGATCGCATGACCTTTGGCATGATAGTGATGATCCCCTTGGTGCAACTGATGCTGTTTGGTTATGCCATCAATACCGATGCGCGCCACTTGCCTGCGGGGCTGGTGAATTTAAGTGATTCGGCCTACAGCCGCACACTGATACAGGCGGTTGAAGCAACGCAAGTGGTGGATTTTAAGCAGCGTTATCTAAGCGCGGCCGAGGCCGAGGCGGCGATCACTCGCGGTGACGTTAAAGCTGTACTGTATTTACCCGCCGATTTCGATGCGCGTTTAGTGCGCCATCCTAGCTTTGCTGGCCAGCAATACTATTTAACCCAACCCGTCGGTCAATGGCTGGTGGATGGCTCGGATACCGTAGTCGCCTCAACCATTCGCAGCTTAAGGCAAATGCCGCTGGATGAAATCGCAGGTATGGCGCTAAAAACCGCTACGCCGAGTTTTGAAGTGGTGCAATATTTCAACCCTGAACAGCGCTCTGTGGTCAACATAGTGCCCGGTTTACTCGGGGTGATTTTGACTATGACCATGGTGATGTTCACCTCCGCCGCCATAGTGCGCGAGCGTGAGCAGGGCAATATGGAGTTTTTGATCACTACACCGGTTAGGCCACTGGAGTTGATGCTCGGTAAAATCGTGCCCTATGTGTTGGTGGGTTTTGTGCAAGTGACGATTATTTTGAGTGCTGGGCATCTGCTATTTGACGTACCTATTCGCGGTGGGCTCGATTCAATTGCCCTTGCCGCCATGTTGTTTATTTGTGCCAGTTTGACCTTAGGTTTAGTGATCTCAACGATGGCGAAAACCCAACTGCAGTCGATGCAGATGACGGTATTTGTGTTGTTACCTTCTATTTTGCTATCTGGCTTTATGTTTCCCTACGAGGCCATGCCCGTTGCGGCGCAGTGGATTGCCGAAGCCTTACCCGCAACGCACTTTATGCGTATGTCTCGGGCGATAGTGCTGCGGGATGCGCAAGTGATGGATCTGCAATTCGATGCCCTGTGGATGATAGGTTTTACCTGTATTGGGTTGCTTATTGCGAGTTTGCGATTCTCGAAACGTTTGGACTAGATCGTGCAATTGTTAGAGTTTTGATATAGCGCAAATTATCGATAAACAGTCCTGTTAAGCCCTTGAAAGAGATGTTACTTAATTAAGATTTACCTTACACTGCGACGCAATATGTGTTCCTCATTTATTTAACACCGCCGCAGTTAGTCTTCTCGATAAACAGGCTTTTCGCGTTTTAACTGGATTTATGCGCGTCTAGGTTTGATATCGGGTGGGTGAGCTAGGATTGGGAACCGCCATTATGCTTAGCGAAGGAAATTCATTATGCCTCCCATTATTTGTCATAGCGCGCTCGATGCGGTTTCATTAATTCAAAGCGGCGAATACCTGTGGACCCATTCCATGGGTGCAACGCCAAGAATTTTATTAGATGCGTTGGCGCAGCATGCACTGACTAAAGATAATCTCACATTATTACAATTACATACCGAAGGTGCTGAGTCCTTAAGCCATCCGAGTTTAAAGGGACATTTACGCCATCGCTGCTTTTTCGGCGGCGTGCCGACGCGGGCATTATTACAAAGTGGCGATGCGGATTATGTGCCGATTTTCCTCTCTGAAGTGCCTAAATTATTTCGCACCGGTGAACAAAAAATTGATACCGCTCTTATCCAAGTATCGCCGCCTGATAAGCATGGCATGTGCTCCTTAGGTATTTCGGTTGAAGCCACTGTCGCGGCTTGCCAAGCGGCGGGCAAGATTATCGCCCATATTAATCCACAAATGCCGCGCACCCACGGCGATGGTTTTATTCATATTGACCGTTTTGCCGCTGTGTATGAGCAAAGTGCGGCTTTACCTATTCATTCCTTTGCGACTGGCGATGCGGTGAGTTTAGCAATTGGTAAAAACGTGGCGAAATTGGTGCAAGATGGCGCTTGCTTGCAGATGGGGATAGGTGCGATCCCCGATGCCGTATTGTCTTGCTTAACCGAGCATAAAAATTTAGGCGTTCATACTGAGCTGTTTTCTGACGGTATTTTGCAGTTGGTTGAAAAGGGCGTGATCAACAACAGCAAGAAGCATTTTTATCCGGGTAAATTGGTCACAGGTTTTGCCCTCGGTAGCCAGAAATTATATGACTATGTTGACGATAATCCTGAGGTCATTTTTATGGATATCCAGCAAGTGAATGACACTGCGATTATCCGTAAAAACCCCAATGTGATGGCGATTAACTCGGCGCTGCAGGTGGATCTTTCGGGCCAAGTATGTGCCGACTCTATCGGCACTAAAATCTATTCTGGTGTGGGTGGGCAGATGGATTTTATCCGTGGTGCGGGGTTATCCGAAGGCGGCCGCTCTGTGATTGCGCTGCCAAGCACTGCTGCGGGGGGAACGCTTTCTCGAATCGCCAGCGTGTTATCACCCGGTGCAGGTGTTGTCACGACAAGAGCCCATGTGCATTACATTGTAACCGAATACGGCGCGGCCAATTTACGTGGCCGTTCACTGCGCGAGCGGGCGCAGGATCTGATTGCCATCGCTCACCCCGATTTTAGGGAGCAACTGAGCAAAGAAGCCTTCGATGTGTGGGGATTAAGGGTTCTTTAAGCAGTTGTTTTAATCAGGCTCGTTTTCTGTTGTAAATCGAATGCCGTTACTTGCGTGACACGCCGTGAAGCCAGCCGTGACGGCGCGTTGATGACATCCATGTCATCAAAGGTCATGTCAGCCTCTACATTCGATTTTAGTCATAAGTGTTCTTGGTTTTTTTATTATATTTTAATGAGTTTAAAGGGATTTTACAAAGTTTAGATTGGCATTGATGCTGGGGGTTAACACTTGAAAGATTTGGGTATCCTCACTTTTTGGGAATGATGTAGTTGTAAAGGGATAGGATGGTTTAAATGGATGATCTTGAATTAAAAGAATATTTAACACAGCGTATTTTGTCTTTCTGCGATCGCTGGAATGTCATAGAAAATAATATTCGCACTCAACATGATGCAGAGGAAGATACGCTAAAACGCGAGTTTCCAGAGCAGGAGTATCACTACGCCAAAAGGACAGATTGGTTTGCTATTCTGAGCGAAAGAATATCCCCATTGTTTGATGAGTTCTGCACCGAAAAGCGTAGGGTGTACGGCGGAAAAGTTAGAAAATCATTTGGTTATCCTTCCAAGTTTAACGGTTGCGGCGAACCGCTTGAAGTGCATGTCGAACTTAAGATCAAGAGTCGAGCCGAAATCTACATTAAAACCAACACTTCCTTCGATGATGAATACCTGTTTGTTGCGTTAAAAAAATCAGGTGATTGGTTAATCGACAGCTATAAAAAACGTCGTTATGGCAATGAAAAATGGGATCTGCAAATTCTGTAGTTAACTTATTGAGCTTAATTTAACCGCTTCTGATCAGCCTAATATTCTTTGGTGAAAAAGAGATATGCAATTAAACAAAGCGTTAATAGCAAGCGTAAAACAAGATGTGGTTGCCTTTGCGGTATCAGAGGTGGAGAAATTTTTGGAAGAGCATCCAGATAAAATCTTTTATGCCTTTGCGTTTGACTGTAATGCTGAATACGCCGAAGTGAATCTCTGTTTTAATACCGAAAATGACTTTCAACGCAGATTATTGGAATATCAATCTGGCTCGTGGGCAGACTCCTATCAAACCGATGAAGAAATCCGCGATCTAAAATTCAATACGGGCGACTGGGAATATCAGTGCTTTAGTACCATTTATGCCGTTGCGGAGGACGTGCTTAACGAAATCCAGAATGCGCTCCCCGATGACGATTACACTGCATGGGAAAAGCTGGTGCAGGAAATTGTGGCGCTATTTTCAGCGTGTTTGATCTTGTTTAAGCAAACTGAGACTTATAAGCGCATCCCAAAGACGGCTGATTTTATCGCCTTTAGTATCGACCATGATCAAGATGTGTCGGATATTTTAGTATCATCAGCCTTATCATAGCACTCTAACTTATTGTTTTAATTTGGCTCTGTGTCTATTGTAAATCGAATATAGTTACTTGCGTAACAGGCATTATCCTCTCCTTAATGACCGTCCATCCGTGGCGGTTCTACGATGAAATATCATCAAAGCTCATGTCAGCCTCTACATTTGGTTTTCTCATAAATTTGAAATTTATTATTATTTTTCAATTGTTTAAATAATTATTGAAGAGTTTTAGATTGGCTCTAGTTTTAGGTGTTAAACACTTGAACGATTTGAGCGTTCTTACACTTTCATTTTTAGTTGTCATTTCCGTAATGCTTTTGAGCGGGAATTCAGCTTCTGGGTATCAGAAGTTTGGCAATTCAGGGAATTTAACAATGGGTGGCTCGTTAAAACTTTGCTCGTTAAAACTTTTTCAGATTTTCTCCCAAATTTAACAATGGATGTATTAGAGGGATTACTCTTTTTGTATTTGAAGATGTGTGTCCCCACTATTTTCATTTATTTGAACAATCTATTACTAATTTAAATGTTATACATATAATGTATTTTATGATTTGGTTAACTAGGTCAATAAACGGCCATGAGGAAGTTATTACAATTACGGTTGGATTTGCTTATTAATTTTTGAATTTGATATGGGGTATTTAAATGGAAGGTTTTCGCCGCTTGCTTGGAAATATTAGCGTAACCAATAAGTTAAGGCTTGGCTTTGGGATTTTATTATTGCTGATCTTCATTGTGGCAGCAGCTGGATATAAGGGACTTACCTCAATCGATATTAGCAGCAGTAGATTAGAGTTTATTGCCAATGTAGATAAAGCATTGCTTGCTGCTAAAACTGCTCGATTAGAATTTATTGCTAGCGGTGATTTAAAGAAATTAGATCAACTCCAGATCCTCATTGAAGACACGAAAAGTGGCTTGCAGGGACAACTGTCAGAATCTAGCGATATTAAAGATAGGGAGTATCTCCAGCAATCCATGGTTGCTATGGATAGATATCATCAATCAATTAATCAGTTTAGTGACGTGTTTAAGCATAAGCAGGAATTGAAAGTAACAGGTGCTCAAGTCGGTGCCAAATTGGTGGCCACCTATGCGGAGTTAGTCGATAGAATGACAAATACTGCACAAGCCACACAAAATACTGAATTATTGAAAGATGCTTTAAGCGTTAGTCAGCAAATGACCATGCTACGCTATTACATAAGAGGCTATGTCTATGACTCTAGTGATATCAATTTAAAAACCGCTAAAGATGCTATCACCAAACTATTACAGACTATTACCACACTAAAAGGCGAAGATACTGCACAAGCTATTCAGATACTTAATCGTTACGACCATGATATAGATGCATTGGTCGATGTTAATCGTGATCTGGAGAACTTAGCACTGTCAATGGGAGAAGCTGCGCAAACATTAATTGTTAATATTCGTGAATTGGTTGATATTCAAAAACATAAGCGAGATGAAGCTGATGCCCAAGCTAAATCTGTGGTAATAGTCACGTTAATTGTTGCATTGGTTGTAGGCCCTTTACTTGCTTGGTTAATTAGTGGTCAAATTGTTGGACCACTTAAACAAACCCTTATCACTGCAAGAAAAATTGCTGCGGGTGATCTGAGCAGCACTATCCACTCAGAACGTAAGGATGAGATGGGGGAGTTGTTGCGTACAATGGGGGAAATGAACAGTACCCTTAAAGAGGTATTAACCCAAATTGGCGATAGCGTTGTGAAGTTGGCTTCATCTGCTGAGGTGCTTTCAGCGGTAACAGAACAAAATAGTGCGGGTATGCAAAATCAGCGCAGTGAAACTGACCAAGTTGCTACCGCGATTAATGAGATGGCCGCGACAGTGCAGGAGGTTTCTGCCAGTGCTGAAAATGTTGCTCTAGCGGCCAAAGAAGCTGATCACACCACTGCTACAGGTAATAAAAAAGTTATCGAAGCGGTAGGCCAGATCGAACTTTTAGCAAAGGAAATCGCCACAACGGCCAACGCGATGGAACGATTACAATCAGAAAGTGACAGTATTGGTACCGTCCTTGATGTGATTAAATCGGTTGCAGAGCAGACCAATCTGCTAGCTTTGAATGCAGCAATTGAAGCTGCAAGAGCAGGTGAAGCTGGAAGAGGATTTGCGGTGGTGGCCGATGAGGTTCGAAGTCTTGCGAGTCGTACGCAATCCTCTACCAAAGAGATTGAAAATATGATTGTTAATTTGCAAAAGGGGACTTTGGAATCAGTACAAATGATGACAAAAAGCCGTACTTTGAGCGATGGTGCAGTGTCATTATCCCGAGAGGCGGAGGAAATGTTAGTGGATATTGCCGATGCCGTTAATCGTATTCAGGATATGACACATCAAATTGCTGCCGCATCGGAAGAGCAAAGTGCCGTGGCAGAAGATATTAACAAGAGTATTGTTAAAGTTAGGGATATCGCCGAACAAACCGCTGACGGCGCTGCAGAAACGGCTCGTTCAGCCGAAGATCTTGCTAGCCTTGGTATCACACTAAAAGGATTACTAAGGCGTTTTAAGTTATAGGTTTGACGGATCTTATTCGCGAGCATTATCGACCATGATAAAGATATTGTCGGTATGCCTGCGGGTAAGTTGTGCTTAACATTTTGATTTGTAATGTTTTACTTGTTATAGCCTACTTGTGTTAGTAGGCCCTGATTTCCAATTGCTCGATTATCTGGTTGCCTTGCTCAAGCCCTACATGGTTAACAATCATCGTTTTAATCAGCTCAACATAGGTTGGCTGGATATTGAAGTTATCATCGAAAAGGGCTTCATCCGCTTCAGTGATAAGGGCCGCAATCTCATTAAAACAGCGTGACATTTGTGCTAAATCGGTAAAAAGAAGACAGGGCTCCCAACGACCTGCTCCATGGTGGGCGAACAGAATATGCTTCTCTCTTAAGTGGAAAATTAAGGGGTCGCCATGTGAACTCGCAAGCACTAACCAATTGTCATCCCAAGCAGGTTCCCGCGCTCGGGTGATACCGTGCCAGCGATAACCCATTTGAAAATCGATTCGGTCTTCAAATCTTGGAAATTCGAATAGGGCAAAACCGATATCGAGTTGGCGTGAGTCAGGAATCGCCGTGCTTAAAAACGGTTTTAATGCTGGTGGGATTATTAAGTCCATCGCGGTTACATTCCTTTGTCATTGAAGCGTACAACTGATTTTTACGCAGTAAATGTGTTGCCCAAAGTACTATTAAGCTGATTTCCCCATGCATTCTGCTAGCAATTTGACGAAAAAATCGCTGCCTTTGCGCTCGCAAAAAGCGATGTTGCGCTCTGGGATGGTTTCGGGATCTGTGTAGCTCGCTAAGGCCAACTCCATGCTGGCTTCGCGGATGATGTGCAAGGTTGGGTAGGGCGCGCGGTTGGTGAAGTTGGCTGGGGCGTCCTGTGGTTCGCCATCGAAACAATAGTCAGGGTGGAAGGTTGCCAGTTGGTAGGTGCCTTCGTACTCATTTTCGATAAGCGCATCGGTTGCCATATCGACGAAGTCGAGATAAGCGTAGAAACCCTCAAAACCTCGGGGGAGAATAAACAGCGTAGTTTCGGCTTCGGGATGCGCATCGAGGTATTGGCATTCTTCAATTAGTGCCTTGAGCACGAGTTTGACTTTAGTTTGCTCCACCACATGATAGCGAATACTGCCGCGCTCGACTTCTCGTCTGGCGAAGGGGCAAATATTGTATTTCATGATCACTTTTTTGACCCAGTTGTCGGTTTGTTGAGTGATCATGTCGATTTCGTTCATAGCGGTGGTTGGCTCGTGCTTAAAAATTAGGGGGCGATCATAGGGATGATAGACGCCACAAGCAAGACTGCCATGGTGATATTAAAGATCTTCTGTTGGCGCTCATTTTTCAAAATCCGCTTCAGGGCAACCCCAAACCCTAGCCAGACAATGGCACAGGGAAAAGCGACACATAAAAACACCGTCGCAATAGTGATCACCTGTGGGGTTAAATCCTGCTGCACTGAGGTAAAAGTTGCAATCGCGCCCACGGCCATAATCCAGCCCTTAGGATTCACCCATTGAAAGGCCGCTGCTTGAATAAAACTAAAGGGTTTAGCAACGGTTTTACCTTCCATCTTGCTACTGCTGTTGGCAATCAACCAAGACAGATATAAAAGGTAACCTATGCCGATGATTTTAATCACTTGGTGGATAATAGGATAGGCTTGAAATACCGCGCTTAACCCTAAGCCAATGGCGAGGATCATGGTCGGGAAACCTAGGCTTATGCCCATAAGATGCGGAATACTGCGCTTAACGCCGAAGTTTACCCCTGAGGTCATTAACATAATGTTGTTTGGCCCTGGGGTGATCCCCGATGAGAAGGCAAACAGCGCGATAGCGAGTATTAACTCCATAGCTTAACTTTATACCTTTAATTTTCGTTATTATGCCGCTGCAATTGACCGTTTTCCGTGCGTCTGTTTTTAGCCATTTTGCAGCGCTTATTGTGGTTTGATGTTTGACTGCGGGGCAGGCGAGGCATTTTAGCGGTTAAATATGGCTGCGCCTATACGATTTCTAAAGTAAAAATAATAACAAAATGTTTTTGCGGATTAAGTCGTATCATAAAAACAGCAAAAATGGTTAACGCCACAGATATATCGGATTATGCTGCTTTAACAGTGTGATACATATCAATTTTTGGTCTTGGAAATAGCAACTATCCTTAAGTATTAAAAATGAGGGAATAGAATATGAAAAATCCTTTACTAAACAAACTAGGCTGTCAATTAGCACTGGTTTTTATCTGTGTCTTGAGTCTTACCGCTTGTATCACTGTGAATGATAATGCAGCTCAGCCGATGAGAACCACAGTGGTGATGTCTGGCGATCTCAGTCAATTACCGCCTTCGGCAATGACCTACACTTGGCATCCTCAATTACAAAAAATCATAGTAGATAAAAGATTAAATCAACAAGATGCACTCTTGCATATGCACACTGTCTTAAAGCAAACCCTGCAAACTAAGGGGTATCGCTGGGTTGAAGATCCACAACTGGCAGATTTTCAAGTGGGGTTTGGCGTCGCCATGGGGACAGAAATGACCGATGAACAAATACTCGCTTCCGTAGGATTAGTGGCAGGGTTATCTTCCCATGGTGTGAATACTAAAAAATACGATAAAGGCTCAATCCTTCTCGTATTTTTTAAACCAACAGGTGTTGCGGAGCAGCCCGCTGAAATGGTGTGGCGCGTACTCGCCCAGGGGTTTGCCAATATAAAAGATATGGATGAACTGACACAGCGTTTCGACGGGTTAATTGAGGAGATGCTGTTAACTTTACCAGCCACTCAAGCGGTGCAATAAGTTAAGTACATAGGGTAGTTGAAAGGGCAGTTGAAAAGGGTAGTTGAAAAGGGCAAGGCGATAACACTTGCCCCTTTCATTTACTGTTTTTTTAATTCAATCGCGATTAGCTTTTAGCCTTGAGTGGAAGAATTTCCTTTTACGTCACCTGTTCTGTTTTTTTAATTCAATTGCGATTAGCTTTTAGCCTAAGTCGACGCTGACTTCGTAGGCGCTAAACTTACGAATGTTAATCACGCCTGTATCGAACATCAGATACTGTCCTTTTATCCCCTGTAAAATCCCACTCACTATGACTTCTTTATCAAAGTTATGGGAGGCAATTTTCTTAGGGAAAGTGTTTATTGGATAATGAATTGGCTGAATGGTTTCATGCAGACGCTCGATGCGGTAATCGCCTTTTTGCATGCCAATTTCATGCAACTTAGCCTCAATTTGCGGGATCAATTCCGCCGCCTTAGCATTTAAATCGATATCGTCGGCATGGCCTTTTAACATGGCTTGCCAATGGGTTTTATCGTTGACGAGTTTAGCGAGTTCGACTTCAACTAAACCTGAAAGCTGCCTTGTCGAGACCTTAAAAATTGGCAAACCTTGGGTGGCACCTTGGTCAATCCAGCGAGTCGGCAGTTGCGTGTGGCGGGTAATGCCCACTTTGACGCCCGAGGTATTCGACAGGTAAACATAATGGGGCACAAAACAGTGGCTTTGCGCCCACTCGGGTTCGCGGCAAGTGCCTTGGTCGTAATGGCAGATTTCGGGCTTCATGATGCACATATCGCAACTAGCAAGTTTTTGCATACACACAAAGCAATGGCCTTGCGAATAACTCTTTTTGGTCTTTTTACCGCAGTTGCAACAATAAATATTGCCCGTGTGAGTCAAAGTTAATTGCTTACCTATCAATGGATTGAGCGGTAGTAACTCATCACCTACGACTAGCTGGTATTGCACTTGCTGCGCGTCATCTAACTGCGCACGCATCTTTTTTAGCGTTCCTAACATGGGTATTCCTATTTTTTGTGTGCATCTTAGCGCCCATCAAGCATCTAGTGCACACTTTAATCTTTAACGTCATTGCGTGACTGGCAGTATACAAGATTATCCAAACCAGTTTAGATAGGAATTTTTGATTAAGAGAGTCGATTGAGGGGCTGATTGGGGGAGCCAATTGAATGAGTGCCACTGTATCCAACACCAAATATTGCCGCTAGCTTTGCTTGGCGGCATTTTGTATTTTGGATAAACAGCAGCGTTAGCGGCTCAATCGGTCAAGTACTAGATCGTCCCCTAAGGCATAGAGGGATTGCACTAGTTGATCTTCTTGGGCGAGTTCGGTCAAGCCTAGACTGATGGTGGCGCGAAATAAGGCAATGCCTGTGTGGCCTGCGGTTTCATACTGGCTGCTAAATTGTTCGATATTGATCCCAAGCGCATTGATTTTGTTTGATATATCGAGTACCAATCCCGGTCTGTCGTAGGCGACAAGACTGTAGCTTAAGCGTTTGATGGGTTTTAGCGAAACCGACGTTTTAGCATAGGTGAGGGTGAGTCCATCGATGCATTCTAGGGCTTCTACTAATTCGTCCATGCGCATTGAGGGGATCTCGAGTAACAAAATGGCGGCAAAGATACCGTCAATATGGCGTAGTTCCGAGTCAAGCCAGTTACCACCATGCCGGCTTACAGCATGGGCAATTTGCTCTACTAATCCTTTTCTATCAGGTGCTTGTAGTGTGATTAAGTAACGTAGCATAGTGATTGACTCCTATTTTTTATAAAAGGCACCTGTTTTAAAATGGGGTGTAACACAACTGTCATATTCGCGTCATATAATCCAACGAACTTAGAATAAAGGATGTTGTTATTGCTCAGTTTACGTTCAAACAGTGTAAGCATAGCACTCGGCAAATCCTAGCGAAAAACGCTAGCTATTAATAAATAGAGGTTCTTAATGGAAAGTCAGGTCACTCAACCTGGTTCTGCGTCTCACAATATGTTGAAAGGTGGACGTTCAAGTCGCAGGGCATTTAAGGATAAAGCGGCTCAAATTGGGGTCACTATTGGCGGCACTATGGTGTTTGTCGCCCTATTGTTGATCTTCTTTTATTTGCTGTATGTGATAAAACCCATTTTTGATAGTGCGGATGTGACTCATCTAAAAAGTGTGAGTTATCAGCATGCCGATACGGCAACGCTTATGGTTGGCGTCGATGAACAAAATGAGGTCATGTACCGTGTCTCCGTTGATGGTCAAGTGGATTTTTACACTGTGGCCGACGGCAGTTTGCTCTCTTCTTTTTCACAGTCGCTGCCTGAGGGTGTGACTGTCACAAGTGCTGCGGTAGCTGCATCGAGTGAACAACGCTTCGCGCTGGGATTAAGCAATGGTCAAGCCCTGATTCTGGGCATTGAGTTTGGTTTAACTTACCCAGATAACAAGCGCTTGATTACCCCTAAATTGCGTTATCCCGCAGGTGAAACGCCTGTCACTGTTGATGAGTCCGGTTCTCCGATTAGTAAACTTACTTTCATTTACACCTCAGATAAGATGAGTTTTGCCTATGAAGATCATCTTGGGGTTTGGCGTTTAAGCCGTCTCGAAGGTGAAGAGAATCTGATGACTGAGCAGATTGAATGGACGACTACGACGTCGATTATTCAAGATGCGCCGAAAACAGTGGTTCAGCAGTTGATGACTCCGGACCAACGTCAGTTGATGTTGCAGATGGGCAACAAAGTCTTTGTGTATGATATCCGTGATGCTGAAGCCATTGAATTAATTCAAGTGATTGATGCTGAAAAGGACAAGTCAAAGGTTAACCAGATTGCACTGTTAGCCGGAGCGAGTTCAATTCTGGTCAGCTATGACTCTGGTGTGGTAGCACAATACTTTCAAGTCAATGGTTCGAAAGGTCGTTTATATCAGGAAATTCGTGAGTTTAATGACTTACCTCCTATCGCATCTATCACCTCTGAATTTTACCGTAAGAGTTTTGCGGTAGTGAGCCCAGAGGGGGAGTTGTCATTACTCTATACCACAAGTCACCGTGAACTCTTTGACGAAAAATTTGACCTTAAAAACCCCGGTAAAATGGGTTTTAGCCCTCGCTCAAATGCCATAGTGGTTGAAGCGGATAAGAAGTTGCATATCTTTAGTGTGGAGAACTCCCACCCTGAAGTGTCATGGACCGCTATGTGGAACAAGGTTTGGTACGAAGGTTACCCAGAGCCTAAATTTGTATGGCAATCAACCTCAGGCTCCGACGACTTTGAAGCCAAACTCAGCTTAATGCCATTAGCCTTTGGCACCATGAAAGCCGCGTTTTACGCCATGCTGTTCGCAGTGCCATTATCGATTGCAGGGGCAATTTATACTGCTTACTTTATGTCACCTAAAGTGCGTGCTTTAGTTAAACCAACAATTGAAATTATGGAAGCCTTGCCAACGGTGATTTTAGGTTTCTTGGCAGGACTATGGTTAGCGCCATTGATAGAGGAACACCTGCCCGGCATTTTAATTCTGTTGGTGTTATTACCAACATGTATTCTGACCTCTGCCTACGCTTGGAGTCGGTTGCCAGCCCAATGGAAACAGCGTCTGCCTGAGGTATATCAAGAGCTCATGCTGATCCCTGTGATTTGTTTTGTCGGTTGGTTCTCTTTCGCGATAAGCCCGATAATCGAAGTCGCCCTGTTCGATGGCAACACCCGTCAATTTATTACTAACGAACTGGGTATCACCTTTGATCAACGTAATGCCTTGGTGGTTGGTATTGCCATGGGTTTTGCGGTTATTCCAACTATTTTCTCTATTGCAGAAGATGCCATTTTCTCTGTACCTCGCCACCTATCAAACGGCAGCTTGGCGCTAGGTGCAACACCTTGGCAAACCTTAACGCGAGTGGTGCTATTAACCGCAAGTCCAGGGATTTTCTCCGCGGTAATGATGGGACTGGGACGCGCTGTGGGTGAAACCATGATTGTACTTATGGCTACGGGTAACACTGCGATTATGGAATGGAGCGTATTTGAAGGTATGCGTACCTTGGCGGCGAACATTGCGGTAGAAATGCCAGAGTCGGCCATTGGTAGCTCCCATTATCGTGTGCTCTTCCTCGCGGCATTTGTTCTGTTCGTGTTTACCTTCTTGTTTAACACCATTGCGGAAGTGGTGAGACAGCGTCTACGTGACCGCTATAGCTCGCTGTAACGGAGATAAGATAATGATACTAAATACTATTTCGCCAGTGACCTTGAGAGGTTTGTGCAATGGGTAAGTGGGTAAAATCAGGCTCGCCGTGGATTTGGATGACGGGCGGAGCGGTGAGCATCAGTTTGATTGCGGTATTAGGCTTATTACTGCTGATTGCATGGCGCGGTTTAAGTTACTTCTGGCCTGCGGATCTTTATCAATGGGAGCTTGAGGATAGTTCGGGTGTCCGTTCAACCTTAATCGGTGAGATTTACGATAGGGAAGAAGTACCAACGGAGCGCCTTATCGCCGCGGGGCATGTGTTTAAAGAGCATCCGGGCGAGTTTGTGAGCCGTTATTTAGTGAAAACAGGTAACCGCGAGTTTGTTGGCTTAGATTTCCGTTGGATACTCGCAACGGACATCATTAGCCGTTCTGTGCCCAGCGATGTGGCCATGATTGAGCGAGCTAAAAACGGTAACTTTTATGGTTATCCGGTTGCAGTGATTGAAGATGGCAAGCGTCTTGATTTAGTTAATGATGCCATTGAATCTTCGTTAGAGGAACATATTGAGCGTGCGGTAGCGCTGTCGGACAAGGCGCTCAAACTGCAAAAACAAGATATTGGTGCTATTAACTATTCAATTGAGAGACTCCGTTTAAAAGAGCGTCGCTACGAGTTAGATGGTGAACTCACCGATAGCCGTAAATTAGAATTAGTGGCGAGCAAAGAGGCGCTGCAAAAAGATTACTTAGTGCTGGAAAAAGAACTCTTCACCCTGCGTGATGAAGCAGCCCGCGATTCGGTTATCGTGCGTGATATGCGCGGTATTGAAGTGGAGCTAAAGCTTGATTCGGTTCTGGATGTTACCTATGTAAATCACTTAAGTTTACTGGGTAAAGTTAGTCATTGGTTTGTGGGTATAGGTCGATTTATGATTGATGATCCCCGCGAAGCTAACACCGAAGGCGGCGTGTTTCCTGCGATTTTCGGTACTGTATTTATGGTTATGTTAATGGCGGTTATCGTGACGCCATTTGGCGTGGTAGCAGCAATTTACCTGCATGAGTACGCTAGGAAAGGCCCGATCACTAAGATGATCCGTATCGCTGTGATTAACTTAGCGGGTGTGCCCTCAATTGTTTATGGTGTGTTTGGTTTAGGTTTCTTCGTTTATATGATGGGTGGCTCAATCGACCAACTGTTTTATGCTGAAGCATTGCCAGCGCCTACCTTTGGTTCGCCTGGGGTAATTTGGTCGGCGTTAACGCTCGCGATTTTGACCTTGCCCGTGGTGATTGTATCGACCGAAGAAGGTTTGAGCCGTATTCCAAGCGCCGTGCGTCAAGGCAGTTTGGCACTGGGTGCCACTAAGGCCGAAACCCTGTGGCGGATTGTTATCCCGATGGCGAGCCCTGCTATTATGACTGGTCTGATTTTAGCGGTTGCACGTGCAGCCGGTGAAGTGGCACCGTTAATGTTAGTGGGTGTGGTGAAATTAGCACCAACATTACCATTGGACTTAAACTTCCCATTTGTGCATTTAGAACGTAAATTCATGCACTTAGGGTTCCATATTTATGATGTGGGCTTCCAGAGTCCTAACGTTGAAGCGGCGCGTCCTCTGGTATACGCAACCTCCTTCTTGCTGGTGACTGTGATTGTGGCACTCAACTTGACGGCCATTAGTGTACGTAATCATTTACGTGAAAAATATCGTTCGCTTGAGCACTAATCAGCGATTATCCTGAAAGTATTAGGACTGAATATGATTTCTATAGATTCGACAGCAATGAAAACGAGCAACTTTGATTTAGCGAACTTAAGCCAGAACGATACCGCACTGGAGATCTGTAACTTAGATTTGCGCTATGCCGACAAGCAAGCGCTATTTAATGTGTCGATGAAGATCCCCAAGAAGCAAGTGACAGCATTTATCGGCCCCAGCGGTTGTGGTAAATCGACCTTATTGCGTTGTATTAACCGCATGAACGATTTAGTTGATAACTGCTATATCGACGGTGAGATTTTGCTGCACGGTCAAAATATTTACGACAAAAAAATCGATGTGGCAGCTCTGCGCCGAAATGTGGGCATGGTGTTTCAACGCCCAAACCCGTTTCCAAAGTCTATCTACGAGAACGTGGTTTACGGCTTACGCTTGCAAGGGATTAATAATCGCCGAGACTTAGATGAAGCCGCCGAGCGCTCACTACGCGGTGCCGCGATTTGGGATGAAGTGAAAGACAGATTGCACGATAACGCCTTTGGTCTATCGGGCGGTCAGCAGCAACGTTTGGTGATTGCCCGTGCAATTGCCATTGAACCGGAAGTATTATTACTCGACGAACCTACATCGGCACTCGATCCTATTTCAACCTTAACCATTGAAGAGTTGATCACTGAGCTGAAAACCAAATATACCGTCGTGATCGTTACCCACAATATGCAACAGGCGGCGCGGGTATCGGACCAAACGGCCTTTATGTATATGGGCGAATTAGTGGAATATGCGGATACCAATACCATTTTCACTACGCCTAAAAAACGTAAAACGGAAGATTACATCACCGGACGTTACGGTTAATCGCCTCTGGGATTTATCGGATAAAGCCGCAGCTTAAGGCTTTTAGCCTAGGTTGATAAACAGTTAAGTAAAAGGTTGGCCAAATGGAAAACATGAATTTAAGTAAGCATATCTCAGGACAGTTTACCGCTGAACTAGATGATATCCGTAATCGCGTACTCGCTATGGGTGGCTTGGTTGAACGTCAGCTAGAGCAAGCGATCGATGCCTTAAGTGCCCTCGATGCCGAGTTAGCCCAGCGGGTGATTGATGGTGACCATAAAGTCAACGGTATGGAAGTATCGATTGATGAAGAATGCACCCGTATCATTGCTAAACGTCAACCTGCGGCCAGCGATTTACGGCTGATTATCGCTATTTCTAAATCCATTGCCGATCTAGAACGTATTGGTGATGCCTGTGTGCGAATAGCGAAAGCAGCACTCGATAAGCGTTTGAATAATCAGCAGCCTTTGTTAGTTAGCATTGAGAATATGGGCCGCCATGCGACTCGCATGTTGCATGCCACACTGGATGCTCTGGCACGTATGGATGCCGATTCAGCCCTAGAATTGCACAAGGAAGATGCCAAGCTTGACCGCGAATACGAAGGTATTATTCGTCAGTTAATGACGTATATGATGGAAGATCCACGCTCAATCCCCGATATTTTAGATGTACTTTGGGCCGCTCGAGCCGTAGAACGTGTCGGTGACCGTTGTAAGAATATCTGTGAATACATCATTTACTACGTTAAAGGTAAAGACGTTCGCCATACTTCCTACGAAGATATGGAAAAGGACATGAAAGGCTAACACACGCATTAATCTGCTGTTGTAATGCCATTCGCTGAATAAAACGCTCCACAGTCTCTGTGGAGCGTTTTGCTTTTAGGGCTTTTAAATGCGGTTTAATAAATGCCGACTGCTTTATAGACTGATTTGACAGGGATAATAGCAATGATGAGTCAATTTGATTTAGCAAAAACGCATTGGAAAATTCTGCAGGGCTAGTATAGCTGAGTGAACTGTAATTTTAGTTGCTAGGCGTTGGCTGGTATCCACACATACAGGCTTGCCATGGTACTTACTCACCGACACGGTGAATAGAAACCTAGGTTTCTGAGCTTATGAACGAGAGCCATGGATGGCGAACTGGCAGTTAAACAAGGATGTTGTTCAAGTCCATCCTTGGATGCTCGACCGCCCCGTCCATGGGGCGGACGGTCGTCTCGCTAATCACCATGGCTCACCTTTCGTGCATTCACGTAACCTGTAGATTTAAAAGATATACGCAACACACTTTTGGACATTTTTGAGTTAAAGCCTTAACTCGAACTCGTCAGTTCCGGATTAAAATTTCTATGGATAACGCCCAATTAGGGTGTGAAGCACGCGACCACATAACCTCGTAGTGTTCAAATTTCTGTGTCATTTCTTTAAGCTATACCAAAAAGAGATGATTTATGACCACACCTACTTTTGATATCAATGCTGCCATTCAAGCACTACGTGAAGGTAA